>NZ_JAFCWG010000006.1:95017-306954 GCF_049897445.1 Kocuria sp. LHG3120
CACCCCCCACCACTGGCCGCGGGGCGGGGCGCCCCCCCCCCCCCCCCCCCCCCCCCCCCCCCCCGCCCCGCCCCCCCCCCCCCCCCCCCCGCCCCCCGGGGGGGCGCGGGGCCGGTCCCACACCATCACCCCTGCGGAAGGACCCCTTGACATGACCGTCCGGATCGGACTGATCGGCGCCGGCCGCATCGGCGCCATGCACGCCGCACACCTGACCGCCCTGCGCACCCCTGAGGGCGAGCCCGCGGTGCGGCTGAGCATCGTGGACGCCGTGCCCGGGCAGGCGGCCGCCGTGGCCGGCCGGACGGGGGCGGTGCCGCTGCCCACGGTCGAGTCGCTGCTCGAGGACGGGGTGGACGGCCTCGTCGTGGCGACCGGCACGGCCACGCACCCGGGGCTGATCCGGACGGGCCTTGCCGCGGGGCTGCCGGTCTTCTGCGAGAAGCCGGTGGCGCTGTCCGTGGCGGAGGCGCTGCCCCTGCTCGACGAGATCGAGCGAGTGCAGGGCGTGGTCCAGGTCGGTCACCAGCGCCGCTTCGACCCCGGCTACGTCCGGGCCCGGGAGCTGTACGCCGCGGGCGAGCTGGGCTGGCTGCACACCGTGCGCGCGATGACCGGTGACATGACCCCGCCGCCGGTCGAGTTCCTCGCGACCTCGGGCGGGCTGTTCCGGGACTGCTCCGTGCACGACGTCGACGTCCTCCGCTGGATCACCGGCCGCGAGGTCGTCGAGGTGTACGCCCGCGGGTCCAACCGCGGGGACCCCCGGATCGGCGAGGTGGGCGACGTCGACACCGCGCTGGCCGTGCTCACCCTCGACGACGGCACGGTGGCCACCGTGGCCGCGACCCGCTACAACGGCGCGGGCCACGACGTGCGGCTCGAGCTGCAGGGCTCGAAGGGCTCGGTGGCCGTGGGGATGGACGAGCACATGGCGATGCGCTCGGCCGAGCCCGGGGTCGGGTTCCCGGCCGGGCCCCCGCACACCACGTTCCACGAGCGCTTCGCCGAGGCCTACCGCCGCGAGATGGCGGCCTTCGTGCGCGTGGTGCGCGGGGAGATTCCCAGCCCCTGCACGGCCCGCGACGCCGTGGCCGCCTCCCGGGTGGCCGACGCCGCGCAGCGCTCGCTCGAGACTGGCGCCCCGGTCCGGGTGGAGCCTCTCGGGACGTCCGACGGCTCGGCGCCGCCGGTCCGCCGGCCCGCCCGCGCGTGAGCGCGCCCGGCCGCCCCGGGGCGCGGGGGCCGGGTCAGACCAGGACGATGGTGCGGTTGCCGGAGAGCACCACGCGGCCCTCGGCGTGCCACTTCACGGCGCGGGACAGCGCCTGCATCTCGGCGTCGCGGCCCACCGCCACGAGGTCCGCCGGGGTGTGGGCGTGGTCCACGGGCATGACGCGCTGGGCGATGATCGGGCCCTCGTCGAGGTCCGCCGTCACGTAGTGGGCGGTGGCCCCCACCATCTTCACGCCCCGGGCGTAGGCCTGGTGGTAGGGCTTGGCGCCCTTGAACGAGGGCAGGAAGGAGTGGTGGATGTTGATGCACTTCCCCGACAGCTCCCGCGTCAGCTCGTCGGAGAGCACCTGCATGTAGCGGGCCAGCACGACCAGCTCGACGTCGTAGCGGTCCACGAGCTCGAGCAGCCGGCCCTCGGCCTGCGGCTTGGTCGCTGCCGTGACGGGGATGTGGTGGAAGGGAACCTCGTGCCACTCCACGAGGCTCTTGTGGTCGAGGTGGTTGGAGACCACGGCCACGATCTCGATGGGCAGCTCGCCGATCCTGGTGCGGTGCAGCAGGTCCGTGAGGCAGTGCGAGAAGCGGGACACCATGACGAGCACCCGGGTCCGGCGCTGCACGGGGACCAGCCGGAACCGCATGTCGTGCTGCTCCGCGACCGGGGCGAAGCCCTCGGTCAGGGACTCCACGGTGGCGGTGCCGGCCTCGCTGACGGTGTGGCAGCGGATGAAGAACTCGTCGGTGAAACGGTCCGAGAAGTGCTTCACGTCGAAGATGTCACAGCCCTGCTGCGTCAGGTTGGACGTGATGGCGCTCACGAGCCCGTGGGCCTCGGGGCAGTGGACGGTCAGGACGTGTTCGACGGTCCCCTGGGCGGGCATGGGCGGGCTCCTCGGCGCTGATGACGGGTGCGCCGCGCGGTCCGGTCTCGACGACGGCGGGCGCGGCCCTACGATCCTAGCCCCAGCGGACAGGGCGCCAGGACGGCGTGCGCAGCGGGACGACCGGGGCGGAGGAGGTGCGGTGTAGACCGATGGCCGCGGGAACGGGCGGTAGGAGTCCGCCCGGCGCGGGGAGAGATGCGCCTCCCATGGAGGACCCGCGGCCATCGGCAGGCGTTGAACGCCTCAACAGAGGAGAGCCGTGGGCTGAGCGGCTTTCAGAACACGGATGCCGCAGACGGTGCACCCCCCAGTGCGTCCGAATCGGTCCGATCCGTGCAATTTCCCCCATTGCTGTGGTTCTCACCACGATCGCAACCTTATCCGACGCGGTGCCGCGTCCGCACCCGGTTTCCGCGGGGAATTCGCGGGGCGAGCCCTGAGCCGCCGGCCGCCCCCGGAACGTGGGCCCGTCGGCGGGGCGCGGGGGCGGCGGAATCGGCAGGGAATCCGCTCCGACCAGGGGTTTCGCGGACGGTTGCGGAGCCGGGGGCTCCGCCGGCCGCCCGGGATGTCCCCTCAAGTGAGGACAGCCTCGGTTTGCCTTCGTGACGACCGGTCAGGCGACGCTCGTGTTGAAGAGCAGGCCGAGGAGATACGTGGCCAGGGCGGCGCCGTAGCCGATGGCCAGCTGGCGCAGCCCGCGCTTCCAGGGTGAGGCCCCGGAGAGCAGCCCGACCAGGCCGCCCGTCACCAGCAGGGCGAGCCCCACGAGGACGAGGGCCACGAGCATCGCGGGGACCCCGGTGAGGCCCGCCAGGTACGGCAGGATCGGGATGATCGCGCCGGAGGCGAAGAAGCAGAAGCTCGACGCCGCGGCCCCCAGGTCGGTGCCGAGGGCCACGGTGGAGTGCGGCGCCGGCTCGTCCTCGACGGTGTCGCGGAACGACCGGGAGGGATCGCAGTCGCACTCGAAGAAGCCCAGCCGCTCCGCCGCACGGTGCTCGGCGGCCTCCTCGCTCATGCCCCTCGCCCGGTAGATCAGCACGAGCTCGTTGGCGTCCAGGTCCAGGTTCGGCGCCACGTGCAGCGTCACCTGGGTCGGCTGGGAGGCGTCGAGCAGCTCGCGCTGCGAGCGCACGGACACGAACTCCCCGGCCCCCATGGACAGCGCTCCCGCGAGCAGGCCGGCGATGCCCGCGAAGAGCACCATCCCGGGGGAGGTGCCGGTGGCGCCCACGCCCATGACCAGCGCGAGGTTGGACACGAGGCCGTCGTTGGCGCCGAAGACCGCTGCCCGGAAGTTGCCGGAGAGCTTGTGCCGGCCCTCGGTGGCGAGGGCGCGGATGATCTCCTCGTGCACCGCCTCGTCGGCCGCCATGGCGTCGGACGCGTCCTCCTCCCGGTCGTAGGGGGAGCGGCTCTCGGCGCGCTGGATCAGGGCCAGGACGAAGACGGAGCCGAAGTGCGTGGCGAGGAAGATCAGCAGCCGGGAGTACAGGGACGGCCGGGCCTCGGCCTCCGCGTGGGGGCCGAGCAGCCGGACCCAGTGCTCGGCGTGGCGCTGCTCGGCCTCGGCGACCTGGTGCAGGATCTCCTGCTCCCGGCCGGTGCTGCGGGCGGCGAGGAGGCTGTAGATCCGCGCCTCGGCGCGCTCCTCCGCGAGGTACTTGCGCCAGCGGCGGATCTGTCCGCGCTCGGGCCGGGCCGGGCGGGCGGGGTCTCCCCGGGGCGTGGGGGCGTGGGCGTCGGGTGCGGGTGTCATGCGGCCTTCCTCGGGCCCGGGGCGGCACGGGGCGCGCGGGGTCCGACCGGGGTGCGGTGTCGTCCGGAAGGTCTCGTTCGCCCGCGGGCACGGGTGGGCTGCCGGGACTCCTCGTCGAGACCGGGATGGCGACAGACCGACGGGTGCACGGCACCCGGGAACTACTCCCCTTCGCTTCCCGACGAGTGTAGACCCGGGGCGCCGGCCCCGGGATTCGGTGCGCCGAAGCCGCGCGGGAGTGCTCAGCGGGTGGCGGCCGCCGCGGGGCGGCGCAGGATCGCGTACGACCCGATGCCCGCGAGCATGCCCCAGAACGGGGAGACGATGCCGTAGGGGGCGATGCCGGAGACCGTGACCACCAGGGTGATGAGCGCCGCCTCGATGACCGCCGGCTGGTGCCGGCCGGGGTGCATGCTGTCGAAGAAGGACCCCTGCAGGGCGCCCAGCAGGGCCACCCCCGCGAGGGCCGTGATCATCCCCGGGGGGATCGCGGCGAACGCGGCGACGAGGGTGTCCGCGAACAGGCCGAAGAGGACGTAGAAGACCCCGCACGAGATGCCGGCCACGTAGCGGCGGCCGAGGTCCGGGTGGGACTCGGGGCTGGTCGCGATGCCCGCGGTGACGGCCGCGAGGTTCAGGGCGTGGCTCCCGAAGGGCGCGAAGGCGACCGACGCGACGCCCGAGGCGCCGAGCAGCAGGCGGTCGCGGGCGGCGTAGCCCGCCGTGTGCATCATGGCCAGGCCCGGGGCGTTCTGCCCGGCCGCGGTCACGATCAGCAGCGGGATGCTGATCCCGGCGATCGCCTCCCACGAGAACGTGGGCACGGTCAGCACCGGCTGGGTGAGGGACAGGTCCAGGGCCACGGGCTCGATCCGGCCTCGGAAAAGAGCCGCCAGCACGCCCAGGCCCAGCGCGGCGAAGACGGCGTAGCGGGGGAAGAACCGCCGGCCCAGGAGGTAGCCGAGGACGAGGGCGCCCGCCACCCACGGGTTCTCGACGACGGCCGCCGCCACCTTGATGGCGAAGGGGAAGAGCACGCCGGCCAGGACGGCGGCGGTGATGGGCTTCGGCACGGCGGCCAGGATCCGGCCGATCAGCCCCGTCACGCCCAGGACCAGGCCCAGGACGCCCGTGACCACGTAGGCGCCCACGGCGTCGGAGAAGGAGTAGCTGCCGAGCGAGGTGATGAGCAGCGCAGCCCCCGGGATGGACCACGCCACCATGACGGGCTGGCGCGTCCACAGGCTCATGAGGGCGCAGGTGACGCCGGAGCCGACCGAGACGGCCCACAGCCAGGAGGAGGTGAGCTCCGGGCTGAGCCCGCCCGCCCGCGCCGCCTCGAGGACCACGAGCACGGGCCCCGAGTAGGAGACGACGACGGCCACGAAGCCCGCCAGGGCCGCCGACGCCGACCAGTCCCGCCGGAGGCCGCGGGCAGGCTGCCCGTCCTGCCGGGTGGTGCTCGGCACGTGGCGGCTCATGGGGTGCTCCTGGGGGCGGGGTCGGGTGACGGCGTCCGGCCGCAGGACCGGACGGCGGCGTCAGGACCGGACGGCGCCACCCGGTGGCGGAACAGCGGACCGTGCCAGCCTAGGACGCCGCTCACCCGGGGATAAATATCGATCCTGCATGATTCTCCGCCCCCGGCATATGAGTGGGCGGGCGGGGCTCAGGAGTCGACGGTGTCCGGGGCCGCCGGGGTGCGCCACTGCCGGCGCTCGGGGGCGATGACCGAGGCCTCGTCGCGGGTCTCCGCGGGGAAGGAGCCCACGCCCCAGTGGAAGCGGTACGGGTCGGCGCAGCCCCAGCCGAAGCGCAGGCCCTCGACGAGCTTCTGCGCCGCCTCCGGGAAGCCCAGCGGGGCCGTGGTCCACGGCTGGTCCCAGCCCGTGGGCTCGTTCCACTCGTCCTCGTGGAAGAAGGTGGCGTCCACGGGCCAGGCCGCGTGCGCGAGCTGGCCGCCCGAGAGCACGGCGCACTCCACGCCGTGCGGGCCGACCCCGGCCCACGCGACGGGCGCCTCCGACCGGTCGTCGTCGCGCTCGTACTCCACGACGAGGAAGTCGTTCCAGGGCAGCCGGGCGAGCACCGTGGCGATGAGCCGGCGCAGGTCCTCCCACACGTCCTCGCCGGCCACCGGGGCCGCCGCGTCCGGCAGGACCACGCCGATGCCGGCGCGGCCCAGCATCTCCTGGGCCTCCGGGGTGGCCAGGTCGGACCAGGTCCTCGTGTCGGCGAAGCCGTCCCCGACGGGCTCCCCGGCCGGCTGGCGGGCGGAGGCGAAGCGCATGGCCTCCTCCCAGGAGCCGAAGAACCGGCGGACGCCGTCGAAGTAGGGGCGGCGGGTGCTGCCCGCCTCCTGCTCGACGACCCACCGGCCGTAGCGGGCGGTGGTCGGGTGGTGGCCGGCGCTGCGGCAGTGGGAGAGGAACGCCGTCACGGCGGTCGCGTACTCCTCCTCCGTGAAGACGTGCTCGAGGGCGGGCTCCGCGCCGGCCTGCAGCCCGATCCGCTCGAGCGCCACGTCCCACCGCCCGCCGCCCAGGCGCTGGGAGACGGTGCGCTCGGGCGCGGGCCAGTGGTGGGCGAGCACGCACAGGAAGTCGGACTCCGTGCACAGGCCCAGCCGTGCGATCTCGTAGCTGTGCGCGCTGAGCGGGCGGCAGGAGGCCTTCTCGGCGCAGTGCTGCTGGGCCGCCCCGATCAGCCCCAGGGTCCGCCGGGTGAGCGAGCCGTCGGCGTCGGACGCCGCGAGCAGCCCCGTGACGTCGCGGACCAGGGCCGTGCTCAGGTTCAGCGCCGCGTAGTCCGGGGCCGGGACCAGGCCGAGATGCTGGGCCATGACCAGCCACACGCCGGCGCCGACCGCACCGTCGTTGAGGTCCGGGGCCGAGGCGTCCTGCGGGAAGCGCTCGCCCAGGTGGGCGATCGCCGCGTCCAGCAGGGCGGTCGACTCCTCGGGGAACAGCAGCTGGAAGCGCATCCGCACCTGGCCGCGGGTCATCCCGCGGTCGGCCATCGCGTGGATCAGGGAGCCATAGCGCTGCACGAAGGCTGCGAGACCCGCCACGGCATGGGGCATGGAGGATCCTCCGGTCGGATGGTCAGATGGTCGGATCGGCTCGGGGAAGGCGCCCGGGCCGAGGGGGCCGCGCCGCCGTACGACACCACGCCGCCGCACGACACCACGCACTTCAGATGCTAGTGCCTGCTCCCCGGTCGCCGCGCGTGCGGGGGAATGTGACCCCCTGATGACGCGTCCAGCAACGGCCGGTGGACGTACCCGCAGGTCACGGCGTGAGCAGGCCCCGGATGTCCTCGGCGGTGAGGGCGCTGGAGAACATCCTGTCGTCGTCCAGCACGGCGGTGAACAGCCTGGCCTTGCGCTCCTTGAGCTCCATGACCTTCTCCTCGATCGTGTCCCGGGCCACGAGCCGGTAGACCATGACCTTCTTCTGCTGGCCGATCCGGTGGGTCCGGTCCACGGCCTGCTCCTCGGTGGCGGGGTTCCACCACGGGTCCAGGAGGAAGCAGTAGTCCGCCTGGGTGAGGTTGAGCCCGAAGCCGCCGGCCTTGAGGCTCACCAGGAACACGGGGACCTGCCCGGACGTGAACCGCTCGAGCACCCGGGCCCGGTCCGTCGTGGAGCCGTCGAGGTAGGCGTAGGGGATCCGCAGCTCGTCCAGGCGGGCCGCCGCCTTCTTGAGGAAGCTCGTGAACTGGCTGAACACCAGGGGCCGGTGGCCCTCCGCCACGATCTCGGGCAGGTGCTCGAAGAGCAGGTCGAGCTTGCTCGAGGAGACGTCCGCCGTGGGGTCCACGAGGGACGCGTCGAGGCTGAGCAGGCGCAGGGTGGTCAGGGACTGGAAGATCGTGAACCGGTTGCGGTCGAGGTCGCGCAGCAGGCCCAGGACCTTCTGCCGCTCGCGCTGCAGGCGCGTGTCGTAGATGCGGCGGTGCGCGGGGGAGAGCTCCACCTCGATGGTCTGCTCGAGCTTGGGGGGCAGCTCCAGGTCCACGGACTCCTTGGTGCGGCGGAGCATGAGGGGCTTGACGCGGCGGCGCAGCCGGGCGAGGGCGGCGGCGTCCTCCCCGCGCTCGATGGGGCGCTGGTAGGTCTCCGTGAACTTCCGCCGGGACGGGAACAGGCCGGGCGCCGTCAGGGACAGGAGCGCCCACAGCTCCACGAGGCTGTTCTCGAGGGGGGTGCCCGTGATCGCCAGCTTGAACGGGGCGTCCAGGTCCTTCGCGGCCCGGTGCGCCTTGGTCCGCGGGTTCTTCACGAACTGCGCCTCGTCGAGGAGCACCCCCGCCCAGGACATCCCCCGGTAGGCGGCCTCGTCCAGGCGCAGCAGGGTGTAGGAGGTCACCACCACACGGGCGCCGGCGGCGGCGTCCACGAGATCGGTGCCGGCCTTGGCCTGGGTGTCGGTCACGCCCACGACCGGCAGGGACGGGGCGAAGCGGCGGATCTCCGCCGTCCAGTTGGGCACCACGGAGGTCGGGGCGACCACCAGGAACGGGGGGAGGTCCGGGTCGCGCTCGACGGCGCGGCAGATCAGGGCGATGGCCTGCACGGTCTTGCCCAGACCCATGTCGTCGGCGAGGATCCCGCCCAGGCCGTGGTCCCACAGCACGCTCAGCCACGAGTAGCCGTCGCGCTGGTACGGCCGCAGCTCGGCGTGCAGGGTCGCGGGCACGGGGGGCGCCTCGAGGGTCTCGAGCTCGAGCAGGGAGCGCACCCCCTCCCGCCAGGCCTCGGCCTGGTCGGTGTCCGTCGCGACGTCCTCGAAGTCCTGCCACAGCCCGGCCTGGTGCCGGTGGATGCGCAGCGGCCCCTCGGGGCTCTCCTGCAGCGAGCGGGCCTCGGCGATCAGCTCGCGCAGCCGGTCGAACTCGGGGCGGTCCAGGGAGAACCAGGACCC
This sequence comes from Kocuria sp. LHG3120, assembly GCF_049897445.1. NCBI lineage: Bacteria > Bacillati > Actinomycetota > Actinomycetes > Micrococcales > Micrococcaceae > Kocuria > Kocuria sp. LHG3120. The sequence continues at coordinate 103,825 of NZ_JAFCWG010000006.1, forward strand.
GTCCGGGGCCAGCATCACGTCCTGGCCGAGGTCGAGGGCGCGGAAGACGTCGGCGAAGGAGATGTAGAACTCGCCCACCTTGACCGTGACCCCGAGGTCGAACCAGTCGCGGCGCTCGGTGGCGGCGGTGCTGACGGTGATGGTGGGCGGGTCGGCGATCTGCTGGTAGGCCATGCGCCCGCCGGTGTGCTCGATCCGCAGGTCCGGGACCTTCTCGAGGGCGGGCAGCCACTCCCGCACGAGCACCAGCGCGTCCTGCGCCACGTAGCTCGAGCGGCGGAAGTCCACCCCCGGCGCCCGGTGCCGGACGGCGGCGGTGACCGCCGTCTCCCAGGACGACTCGCGGTGGACGGGCTCGTCGGCGAGCGGGTCCTCGGGGCGGAAGGGCAGCAGGATCCGGTCGCGGCCCTTCTGGTACTCCCACTCCCAGCGGGCGCGGATCGTGAGCTCCTGGTGCTCCAGGGTGAGCACCAGCTCGGGGTCCGCGACCTGCGGCAGCTCGATCGACCCGTCCCCGGTGTCCACGTCCATGCTGCGGTGCAGGCGCGGGAAGTAGCGGTCGAAGAACTCCTCGACCTCGTCCTCGGGGATCCGCAGACCGCCTGCCGTGTCCAGGAACCGCCGCTGCTCGCGGGTGAGCCGGGTGGCCAGGGGCACGAGGCGCAGCGGGAAGACGTTGAGGTCCTCGGTGTCGGCGACGTCCTGCGGGTCCCCGTCCGGGGCGAACAGCCCGTGCCCGGGGTCCCCGATGATCCGGGCGGTGCCCAGGGCGATCCGGCGGCCGCCGCTGTCCACCGTGGGCCGCAGCTCGAGGTCCTTCCCGGGCCCGCGCAGCACGTCCACGTGGAAGCGTCCGGGCTCCTCGACCGTCACGGGCAGCCCGTGCTCCCGGCCGACCAGGGTGATCCCGGCGGTCTCCGCCCGGGCGAGGATGCCCCACAGGAGGGGGGAGGCGTAGGAGTCGAGCCGGATCCAGTGCCGGTCGTGCACCGCGTAGGGGGAGCGGGTGGCGCTCAGCGCCCGGAGCTCGTCGAACCAGTCGACCTGCGCGGGGCTCAGCGACCACCGGCCGGCGTCGGCGGTGACGCTCTCCCAGTCCAGCCCGCCCTTGATCCACCCGCCCCGCCGGCCCCGGCGCACGGGGCGGACGTAGAGGTGCCACGGCGAGCCCGCCCGCCCCGTGCCGTGCACGTAGCGGTACGGCTCCCGGCGCAGGTCGAACTCCAGGGCCACCCCCTCGGGCTCCTCCGCGGGCGGTTCCGCGGGGTCCGGCCCGCCCAGGATCTCGGTCAGGGCGTCCTTCCAGTCGGGTGCCCCGCCGCGTCGCCCGGGCGCGGTGCGCGCCCGGGGGGCGGCACCCTCGGGGGCCGCGGCGCCGGCCGGGGACGACGGCGCCGCGGTCCCGCCCTGCTGGTGGGCCCGGACCGCGGTCTCGAAGTTGTGGCGCAGCACGGTGGCCACGGCGTGCTTGCAGAACCCGCCGGCCGGGCAGCTGCACCAGGCCGGTCCCGGTGCGCCGCCGGCCCCGACCCGCACGGAGACCGAGTACACCGACCCGGAGCCCTCGACCTCGGCGGAGAGGCTGCCGGACCCCTCGGCGCCCGGGGACCAGCGCACGGCGCGCACGCGTCCGGTGCGGAAGTACTCCTGGCCGCGGCGGAAGACGGCGGGCCCGGAGGCGGCGACGAGCCGCCGGGAGTCCACGAGGGGACCGGGAGGGGAGTGCATCGTCCCACCGTATCGGGCCGGGGCGCCGGGCGCCGCGCGTGCGGAGCGGCCCCGCAGGCTCTCTATAATCGAGGCGACCCCTCGAACGACGACAGCGGCCCCACGTGCGGCCGCGGACGGAGGACTCGTGCCCGACACTGCTGGGCTCCGCCTCGGAGACCATGCCATTGCCGACAGTGCCGAGGAGCTCGCCTACCTCCGCTGGAACGACGCGGTCTGCGCGGCGTTCTTCGGCCCGGAGCGGGCGGGAGAGCTGATCTACCTCGACCTCGACGACAAGACGCTCGCCGCGATCGGCGAGGAGCGCGGCCTCGACGGGCCCTCGACCCTGCGGGCGCTCGCCGACTCGGTGACGCCCCTGCTGGTGACCGAGGACGGGCGGCGCTCGGTGTTCGACGTGTTCAACCGGCTCAACGGCCAGTGGTACCGCGCCACCCGCCGCAGCCTGGACTCCATCGCGGAGATCCCGCCGCCGCCCGTCGTCGCCCTGCTCGCCCTGTTCGCGCTCGCCGGGCGGCACATGTCGACCCTGGCCGCGCGCACGGGCAACAAGTCCGTCTCCACGTTCTTCCTGCCCCTGACCGTGCTCCTGCAGGCCGGCCCGGAGAACGCGAAGGCCCTCGAGTCCTCCTTCAAGAAGGACACCGAGGCGTACTGGGACGCGCTGCGCTACTGGCTCGAGCTGCGCAACGGCGAGATCGGGCTGCCCACGGCGTACGCGGTGAACCAGCGGCCGGTCGGGCTCGCGCTGTCCCAGACGATGTTCGGCGAGGCCGAGCGGCGCCAGCTGCACCGCATGTTCGAGGACCTGGGGATGACCACCGCGCAGGGGCTCTCCGCCGCCGAGCTCGGGGTCTACCTCGACTTCTGGCTCGACATGGCCGAGACGAAGGCGTCCAAGGCCATGAAGCAGGTCTGGGCGAACCCCCTCACCCGCGAGCCCGGTCTCGAGATCGCGCTGGCGGAGCTCGCGGTCTGGGAGCAGTCCCGCGAGCAGGCCCGCGCCGAGGTCCGCGCGAACGGCCGGGGGCCCGGCCGCAGCGCCGTGAAGTCCTGCTCGCTGTCCCTCACGGACAGCACCGACTACGTGGGCAACCCCGTGTTCGAGCTCGGCTTCGTGGTGCCCAAGCGCTTCCTCTCCGGCCGGGAGGTGGAGCTCGAGACCACGGCGGGGCCCCGCACCGTGTTCCTGTCCTTCATCGGGGACGCCTTCCTGGGGGTCTCCGCCTACACCGCGCGGATGGACCCGGGGACGCTGCTGGGCGGGACCCTGCAGCTCAGCGCCGGGGACGTGCGCTTCGAGCGCCACCCGCGTCCCGTCGTCATCTTCGCGAAGGACGGGTTCTCGGACACCTTCATCTCCGTGGACCACATCCCCGCGGCCTGGCCGTGCCGGATCATGGTCCGGGACGAGCCGGAGTGGATCGCCCAGATCAAGCGGATCCTCGACGACTCCGCCTCCCCGGACTACCGCTTCGTGGAGGCCGGCAGCCACGGCCTCGCCGAGGGGTGGGTGATGTTCGACGACGTGCAGGTGCTGCGCGCGGGCAACCCGGAGCTGACCGCGAACGACAACTTCTCCGGCCTGGTGCCCCGTCTCGTGCCCGCGGTGACCCTCTCCGGCGGGCTGCGGATCCCCGGCGACGTGGTGCGCTGGTCCGCGCTGCGCCCGCCGCAGGTGACCATCACCTCGGACACGGACGCGCCCCTCACCGTGGAGTGCGAGTGGCGCAACCCGCACTCCTTCAAGCTGGAGAAGGCCAAGCTCGTGGAAGGGCGCGTGCCCCCGTTCCAGATCTCGCTGCACGGCACGCCGATGGCGCGGGCGGACCGGACCCTCAAGCCCAACGACTACACCCTCGTCCTCAAGGCGGGGCGCACGGTCCGGCAGCGCCGCGAGTTCAAGCTCCGGGACTCGTCCTTCCACCTGACCCAGCGCTCCCTCGGCTACGAGGGCGAGATGGTGCACGTCGAGGAGGAGCCCCTGTGGCCCGTCACCGCGGGCATCGTGGCGGAGCTGCCCGAGCGGTACGTGCAGGGCGCGTTCGACAACCTGCCCGCACGGGAGGCCGCCGGGGACCACGAGGTCCCCGGCGCCCCGGGCTGGCACTCCTCGGAGGGGCAGCTGCTGCTCGAGCGCACCAACGCGCTGCCCGAGCCGGAGGGGCGCTCCTGCCTGGCCACCGGCCGGCACCGCATCGTGCTGCCGGCCATGGAGCCCAAGGCGAAGGCGCCGTGGATCTTCGGGCAGTGCGCCCAGTGCGGGCTGCAGAAGCGCTATCCGGGCCGGCTCACGAAGCCCTCCGCGCTCACCTCCACCGGCTCCGTGGAGGCGCTGCGCTTCATCGGCCCGGACGAGGGGGAGTACCCGACGTCCTGGGCGCCGTTCCGGGACGCCCTCACGTTCCTGGGCGGCGGGAAGCGCTCGAGCCTGTCCATCGTGGCCCGCCAGCTCGAGGACTCCGAGCGGTTCGAGGAGTGGTTCGTGGGCCACCTGCAGGCCCTCGGCTTCCTCGAGGTGGTCCGCGACGAGCACTGGACCGTGCGGCGCTGGCAAGTCTGCGGGCCCTCCCTCACCCAGCTCGTGGACGGCTCCGTGCTGCTCACGGGCGGCTGGACCCCGGAGAAGGAGGCCGTGGTCGCGGAGGCGGCCGCGGCCCAGGAGGCGTCCGTGGTGGTGCTCTCCCCGGAGGACCACGGGACCACCCTGCTGCAGGACGTGGACCTCGGGACGCTGCAGGAGGCGCTGCCGGTGGGGCTGTGCGACGTCGTCTTCGACGCCGGGCCCGCGATGCTGGAGACCCTGCCCCCGCTGTCCGAGGTCGAGGAGCAGCTGCGGCGCGCGGAGATGCAGTACAACGGGGTGGCCGAGCGCTTCGTCCCCGAGGACGCCACGTGGGAGCTCACCGAGGACCGGAACCGCCCGGGGCTGTACCGGATCAACCACCACCACCGGACCCGGTACGCGTTCCGCACCCCGGCCGACGTCGAGTCCGGCCACGCCCGGTTCGTGGCCTCGGGCATCGGCAAGCACTTCGCGGCCCGGCAGGCGGGGGTGCCGATCGTCTCCTACGACCCCGAGCTGGAGCTGCTGTCCGTGCCCATCGGCGCGGAGCTGGCCGGGCTCTACGCCCGCGCCGCCGTCCTGTGCTCCGGGCTGCTGCCCGCCAAGGTGGACGAGGACTTCTCGCTCAACTACGGGGACGTCACGCCCGAGTTCGCCCAGGCCCTGGTGGACAAGCTCATGAGCTGAGCGGGCGGCCGGTACGGACGGGCCCCGGGTCGGTGTGCGACCCGGGGCCCGTCCGCGCCCGGTCCGGCGGCGGGGGTGCTGCGCGGGAGGCGCTCAGGCGTCCGCGGCGATCAGCTCCGCCGCGCGCTCCCCGATCATGTAGACGGTGATGTTGGGGTTCACCGTGGTCAGCTCCGGCATCACCGAGGCGTCGGCCACGCGCAGGCCCGCCACCCCCTTGACCCGCAGCTGCGGGTCCAGCGGGGACATCGGGTCGTCGGCCGGTCCCATCCGGCAGGACCCGGCCGGGTGGTAGACGGTGTTGTGGGTGCGCCGGACGTAGTCGGCGATCTCCTCGTCGGTCTGCACGTCCGGGCCCGGGAACAGCTCCGCACCGGCCCACTCGGCCAGCGCCGACTGGGCGACGATCTCCCGGGCCCTGCGGATCCCGGCGGTCATGATGCGCAGGTCGTAGCCCTCGGGGTCGGTGAAGTAGCGGGGGTCGACCCGGGGCTTGTCCCGGAAGTCCCGCGAGCGCAGCCGCACCGTGCCGCGGGAGCGCGCGTGGGTGACGTTCGGGGTGAGGCAGAAGGCGTTGTCCGAGGTGGGGTAGCCCTGCCGGTAGGTGTGCAGGTCGAAGTTGACCGAGCCGTAGTGCATCATCAGGTCCGGCCGGTCGGTGTCCGGGTCCACCTGGGTGAAGATCCCGGCCTCCCACCACTGGGTGGACTCGGTGACCATGGGCCGGCGGGCCTCCCACTGGAGCACGCCCTCGGGGTGGTCCTGCAGGTGCTCGCCGACGCCGGGGGCGTCCACGAGCACGTCCACGCCGACCTCGCGCAGGTGCTCGGCGGGTCCGATCCCGGAGAGCATCAGCAGCTTGGGGGTGTCGATGGCGCCGGCGGAGACGACCACCTCGCGGCGGGCGCGCACGGTCCGGGACGTGCCGAAGGCGTTGTCCACCACCTCGACGCCGGTCGCCCGGCCGTCCTCGACGACCACGCGCTTGGCCTGGGTCGAGTGCAGGACCGTGAGGTTGTCCCGGTCGGCGGCCGGGTGCAGGTAGGACACGGACGAGGACGCCCGGGTGCCGTCGGCGCGGCGGTTGACCTGGAAGAAGTTCGCGCCGTTGACCACGGTCTTGCCGGTGTTGAAGGTGGTGCGCGGGATCCCCGCCTGCTCGCAGGCCTCGAGCAGGGCGACGCCGCACGGGTCGTCGTCCGGGATCTGCATCAGGTGCACGGGCCCGTCGTGGCCGTGGTGGGCGCCCTCGTCGTCGTTGGTCTCGAGCTTCTGGTAGAGCCGGAAGGCGGTCTCGGCGTTCCAGCCCTCGGCGCCGTGGACCTCCTCCCACTCGTCCAGGTCCTCGGCCGGGGCCCAGAACGCGATGCACGAGTTGTGCGACGAGCAGCCGCCCAGCACCTTGGCGCGGGCCATGCGCATGTGCGAGTTGCCGTTCTCCTGCTCCTCGACGGGGTAGTCCCAGTCGTAGCCGGACTCCAGCAGCTCCATCCACCGGCTGAGGGTCAGCACCTCGTCGATGCCCCGGTCGTGCGGTCCGGCCTCGATCAGCCCGACGCTCACGGACGGGTCCTCGGACAGGCGGGCGGCGACGACGGCGCCGGCGGAGCCGCCGCCGACCACCAGGTAGTCGAACTCCTGCGGGGTCTCGGGCGCTGGGGTGGTGCTGGGCGTGGTCATGTCTCTCCTCGGGAAGGTCTCGGGACGTTTTCGCGGCGTGGCAGTTCTAGGGGCGCGCCGGCGTCGTCGTCGTGCGGGCGACGACGACGCCGGGCGGGCGCGGGTCAGGGTGCGGCGAACCAGCCGGTCACGGCGGGGGCCGTGTTCTGGTAGACGTGCTTGAGCTCCTGGTACTCGCCCAGGCCGGTGGGGCCGAGCTCGCGCCCGACGCCCGACTGCTTCATCCCGCCCCACTCCGCCTGCGGCAGGTAGGGGTGGAAGTCGTTGATCCAGATCGTGCCGTGGCGCAGCCGGCTCGCCACGCGGTGGGCGCGGCCGGCGTCCGCGGTCCACACGGCCCCGGCGAGGCCGTAGATCGTGTCGTTGCCGATCTCGACGGCCTCGTCCTCGGTGCGGAAGGTCTCGACCGTGACGGTGGGGCCGAAGGCCTCGTCGTGCACGCAGTCCATCTCGCGGGTGCAGCGGTCGATCACGGTGGGCGGGTAGAAGAAGCCCTGTCCGAGGTCCAGCGACCCGTCGGCGGACGTCCCGGTGGAGTGCTCGCCGCCGGTGCGGACGCGCGCCCCCTGCTCGCGGGCGCGCTCCACGTACGCGTGCACCTTCTCGCGCTGGGCCGCCGAGATGAGGGGCCCGGTCTCGGCCTGGTCGTCGAAGGGGCCGCCGAGGCGGATCCGCTCGGCCCGGCGGACGAGCTCGTCGACGAAGCGCTCGGCGATCGGCTCCTCGACCACCAGGCGCGCCCCGGCCGAGCAGACCTGCCCGGAGTGCACGAACGCGGCGTTGAGGGCGTTGTCCACGGCGGCGTCGAAGTCGGCGTCCGCGAAGACCACGTTGGGGTTCTTGCCGCCGAGCTCCAGGGCGACCTTCTTCACGGTGGGCGCGGCGGCGGCCGCGATCCGCCGGCCGGTCAGCACGCCGCCGGTGAAGGAGACGAGGTCCACGTCGGGGGAGGAGGACAGCGGCGCGCCCGCCTCGGCGCCGGCGCCCAGCACGAGGTTGGCCACGCCGTCGGGCAGGCCGACCTCCTGGAGGACCTGCATCATCAGGATCGCCGTGTGCGGGGTGAGCTCGGCGGGCTTGAGCACGAAGGTGCACCCGGCGGCGATCGCCGGGGCGATCTTCCACGCGGCCTGGAGCAGCGGGTAGTTCCAGGGCGTGATCATCCCGCACACGCCCACGGGCTCGGTGACGACCTTCGAGACCACGGTGGGGTCCCCGGCGTCGACGACGCGCCCGGCCTGCTCCGCGGCGGCCTTGCCGAAGTACGTGAAGCACGCGGCGATGTCGTCCATGTCGATCTCGGACTCGACCAGCCGCTTGCCGGTGTCGAGGGACTCGGCGCGGGCGAACTCGTCCTTGCGCTCGCGCAGCCGGGCCGCGACCCGCAGCAGCAGGTCCCCGCGCTCCGGGGCAGGCACGGACGACCAGCGGCCGTCGTCGAAGGCGCGGCGGGCCGCGGCGATCGCGCGCTCGGTGTCCTGCGCGGTCGCCTCGGCGACGGTGCCGACCTCGGCGCCGTCGGCGGGGCAGACGATGGTGCGGGTGCCGCCCTCGGCGGCGGCCTGCCACTGGCCGTCGATGAACAAGGTGCTGCTCACGGGTGTGCCTCCTTCGCCGCGGGGATCTGCCCCGTCGGCACGTCGTGGATGTCGGTGGACCAGTCGGGGTGGCCCTGCTCGCCGTCCTGGATGACGGACGGCCCGTCGTGGATGCTCAGGAAGGCCAGGTGCGCCTCCCAGCTGTCGAGGACGTCGTTGATGACCTGCTCGTGGCTCCAGTCCATGACGTCCGTGCCCTGGGAGCCGGTCTCGTTGAAGACCTCCAGGCGGTAGTACAGGTCGGAGTCCGGGTTGGTGCGGAACCCGCCGAAGGCCGGCACGGGTGTGGCCACCGGATAGATCTGGTAGCAGAAGTCCCGGTCCTCGCCCATCCGCACGGTCAGCGTGTGCTCGGACAGGTCCTGGTAGCCGACCACCGAGCTGGTGAGCTCGGCGTCGAGGCCCTGGGCCCGGAACTCCTCGACGACCTCCGCGAGGGCGGGGACGAGCGCCTCGTCCTCGTAGCGGCGCACGGCCTTCGGGCCCGGGAACGAGCCGGTCCGGGAGAGCCGCCGGCGCCAGTGGCTGTCCGGGCCGGGGATGCGGGACGCGGCCGCGGAGCGGCGGGTGGAGCTGCGCCCCTCGCGCTGGGAGCGCTCGGCGCGCAGGGCCTTCCAGAACCCGATCATGACCAGGTACATCACGATCGAGAAGGGCAGGCCGATGATCAGCGTGGCGGCCTGCAGGGTCGGCACCCCGCCCACCAGCAGCATCGCCAGGGTCAGCAGCCCGGTGGCGGCGGCCCAGAAGATGCGCAGCCACTTGGGCCCGTCCTGGGTGGGGTCCTGGATCGTCGAGGTGAACGTCGACATCACGAGCGCGCCCGAGTCGGCGCTCGTGACGTAGAACAGCAGCCCGGCCAGCGAGGCGAGCGCGATGAGCACCGGCGCGCCCGGGTACTGCTCGAGCAGCGAGTAGAACGCCCGCTCGGGGGTGTTCATGGCGGCCTGGCCGAAGGCGTCGTCCCCGCCCGTGACGATCGCCAGGGCGCTGTTGCCGAAGACCGAGACCAGGATGAGGATGAACAGGAACGGCACGGTCAGGGTCGCGATCACGAACTCGCGCAGGGTGCGGCCCCGGGAGATCCGCGCCAGGAACAGGCCGACGAACGGCGCCCAGGCGATCCACCAGGCCCAGAAGAAGAGGGTCCACCCCGCCATCCACTCCGCCGCACCGGTGTAGGCGAACGTCTCCATGGTCATCCCCGGCAGCGAGGAGACGTAGTCGCCGAGGTTCTGCACCGTGGCGTCGAGCAGGAACGAGGTCCGGCCGGCCACGAGCACCCAGACGATCAGCGCCACGGCCATGAGCACGTTGAGCTCGGAGAGCCTGCGGATGCCCTTGTCCACGCCCGAGACGCACGAGGCGGTGGCCATCACCACGGCCACGACGATCAGCCCGATCTGCGCCGCGGTCCCCTCCTCGATCCCGAAGAGCAGGTAGAGGCCGTAGTTGAGCTGCACCACGCCGATGCCCAGCGAGGTGGCCACGCCGAAGATCGTGCCGAGCAGCGCCGCGATGTCCACGACGTCCCCCGTGCGCCCCTGCACCCGCTTGCCGATCAGCGGGTAGAGGGCCGAACGGATGCTCAGGGGCATGTTCCACCGGTAGGCGAAGTAGCCGAAGGCCATGCCCATCAGCGCGTACATCGCCCAGCCCGTGACGCCGTAGTGGAACAGCGTCCACACCACGGCCATGCGGGTGGCCTCGGCCGTCCCGCCCTCCCCGGCGGGCGGGCCGTAGTACTGGGTGACGGGCTCGGCCACGGAGAAGAACAGCAGGTCGATGCCGATGCCGGCGGCGAAGAGCATCGCGGTCCAGGTGAACAGGTTGTACTGCGGCTTCGAGTGGTCGGGGCCCATCTTGATGGTCCCCTCGCGGGAGAACGCCACGACCAGGACGAAGACCGTCACCACCGTGGCGGTGAGGACGTAGAACCAGCCCATGTTGGTCGCGATCCAGCCGACCACGGCGCTGATCACCGCGGAGGCCTGGTCGGGGGCGAGGATCGCCCACAGGGAGAACAGGACGATGGTGATGCCCGAGCCGGCGAAGACCGTCCGGTTCACGGCCGGCCGGGAGCGCCCGGCGGGTGGGGTGCCGCTCTCGGGCGGTGACTGGTGCAGGGCGGAAGTCATGGGACGAGTCCTCCTGGAAGTGGTGATCCGGGTCGGGGAGCACCTGCCGGGTCCAGCGCGGACCGGGCAGGGGCGGGACGTCGTCGTGCCCGCGGACCGGTGCGGCGGCCGAAACCCGCGCCCCGGGGATGCTCAACATCGTGTCACCACCCTTCCGGTTGGTAAAGTTCTTTCTCATGAGCACCTCCTCCCGCGAGCGCATCCTCGACGGCGCCCTCGAGCTGATCCGGGGCGGCGGCACGGTCTCCCTGGCGTCGGCCGCGCGGCAGGCGGGTCTGACCAAGCCCGGGGTGATGTACCACTTCCCCACCAAGGAGGCGCTGATGCTCGCCCTGGTGGACCGGGTGATGGACGGCTGGGACGCGCAGATGGCCCGCCGCCTGCCCGGCCCCCCGGAGCAGGTGCCCGCGGCGGAACGGCTGCGCGCCTACCTCGACTGGTGCCTGTCCGGGGAGGTCGACGAGACCGACCTCGTGATGCTCACCGACCAGCGGCTGCGCGCCACGCTCAAGGAGCGCTGGGTCGCGCGGGTGGAGCCGTGGGTGCACCTGCCCGCGGACCTGCCCGCCGAGCGCCGGAGCCGGCTGCTGGCCGTGCGGCTGCTCGCCGACGGCGTGTGGTTCGCCGACGCCGCGGGCGTCTTCGCCCCCGACCCGCAGGAACGGGCCCGGGTCAGGGCGGTCGCCGACGAGCTCCTGGAGGGCTGAGCCGTGCTGCGCCGGCTGCTGCTGCTCGCCGCCGTGCTCGCCGAGGTGGCGGCCACACTGTCGCTGAAGGCGGCTCTGGACGAGCCCGCCTGGTACGCGCTCGTCGTCGCCGGCTACCTCGCCGCGTTCACCCTCCTGGCGGCCGTGCTGCGCCGCGGCATGCCGGTGGGGGTCGCCTACGGCGTGTGGGCCGCCCTCGGGGTGATGCTCACCGCTCTGGCGGCGGCCGTGGTCTACGGTGAGCGGCTGAGCCCGGCCGTGCTGGCCGGGATCGTGCTGGTCGTGGCCGGCGTGCTCTGCGTGGAGCTCGGCTCCCGCCGCCCCGCCCCCGAGACCGAGGAGGCGGCCTGATGGCCTGGCTCTTCCTCAGTGTCTCGATCCTCACCGAGGTCGCCGGAACCCTGTCCCTGCGGATGGCCGCCCGGGGCCGCCGCCGCTGGTACGCCGCCGTGGCCGTCGGCTACCTGGTGGCGTTCACCTGCCTGAGCCTCGTCCTGGCCGAGGGCATGGCGCTGGGCGTCGCCTACGGCATCTGGTCGGCCTCCGGCGTGGCGCTGACGGCACTGGCCGGCCGGGTCCTGTTCCGCGAGCCGTTCACCTGGGTGACGGCGGCCGGGGTGGCCCTCATCGCCGGCGGAGTGCTCCTCATCGAGCTCGGCGCCCCGCCGGTCTGAGCGGTCCCCGGTGCCGGGCCGGGTCCGGCGCCCCGTCCCGGGTGGTGCGGCGCCGGATCTCGTGTAGAGTAGTCCGCAGTTGTTGAGGTTCGTTTTTGTCTTTCAAGCAGTTCGGCCCACTCGGGTGCAGCAGTTTTTCTGAGAAGACGTTTTCCATGCATCACAACTGTTTTGTTTCTCGAACGTCGGGAAACGTTCATCTCATGAAGGATCAGGTCTCCCATGACTACCGGTATCGTCAAGTGGTTCAACGCTGACAAGGGCTTCGGCTTCATCACCCCCGAGGACGGCTCCAAGGACGTCTTCGCCCACTTCTCCGCGATCAACTCGAACGGCTTCCGCTCGCTGAACGAGAACGACCGCGTCGAGTTCGAGACCCAGGACGGCCCCAAGGGCCCCCAGGCTGCGAACATCAACGTCATCTCCTAAGGATCTTCCGCGGGCTCCGGCCCGTTGATCCTCCAGAACCGTCGTCGGGCTGCGCCCGGCGGCGGTTCTGTCGTCGTACCCGCCGAGCAGCACCGGGAGGAAGCGCCGTGACCGTTCCCGATCCGCTCCCCGCCGCGGAGGAGCCGGAGGACCCCTTCGTGGTGAACCGGGTCTCCGACGCCGAGCTGGACGTCTCCGTGCCGTTCGAGGTCGAGGCCTCCGAGTGGGGATTCGACGGCTCCGCCGACGAGGCCGGCGGCGGCTGGGGCTCGGCGGGGGACTACGGCCTCGAGTGAGCACCCCGCGGGTCCCACCGGCGCTCCGGACGTCACCGTCCTCCCGCACGACGGAGGCCGCAGCCCGACGGGCTGCGGCCTCCGTGCGCTCCTGTCCGCCGGCTATGCCGACAGCGGGAGGGACGAGGGGTGGAGCTTGAAGAACGGATGCCGTCCGGTCGCCGCGAGGGCTCCGGGAACGAGGAGCTGGCGGTACTTGGCGCACCATTGCGCCGTACCCTCCGTGTGCTCCGCCGCGGCGGCCAGGTCGTCGGCCTCGGGGCTCAGGTACTCCTGCACGTCCCCGTCGGTCGACGTGAGACGGACGAGGTGGAGATCGGGGAGGGCGGTGACGGTCACGTCGATCCACTCCTCGCGCTGGTCGGTGGTGATGGCTGTTCTTTCTTCGGACATGGTCATGTTTTCTCCTGACGTTCTTGCAGGCATCCGATGGCGTTGCCCGCCGCTTCGTCATCCGATCCACCCGGGAACATCGGGTTGGCGCGCAGCGGGTCGGAGCCCCTCCACGGTTCCGCCGGGGATCGTCGATCTCCGGCCGAGGGCGTGGACGCCGCATCTCGAGAAGCAGGTTCAGGCTACCCCGCGGCACCGACACCTCGACAAGCGAGTCGTGAGTTGTGTCACTGAAACGTAATGCGCGGGGCCGTCGCCTGCGCCGTCCCCGGTACTACGGGACCCATTCCAGCGCAACGATGTGTCGTCGAGATGTCCGGGCGGTGACACCCCGGGGAAGGCCTGTGCACAGGAGGGGGCACCGGATCCGGCCGGGTCGCCGCACGCGGACACGGTTCGGCCGATGTGGTTCAATGGGGAGAGCTTCAAGAGACCCGGTCGGCAAGCTCCGACTTGACCGGGCACCAACCCCATGTTCACGGGTGGTTCGGATGACGAAGCGGCTCGCATCGCCGCAGCAGCGGTACCCGGTGCGAGCAAGAGCGCACGAAGGATCCCGGTCATGTCCGACCCCCGCCACTCCGCCGCCCGCACGGGCGCGTTCCCCCAGCCCTCCCACGCCGTCCCGGCCACCGGGGACGGGACCCGCCGCGACCCCGCGCCGAGCGTCCCGGCGATCAGCGTCTCCGCCATGAGCGTCGAGGACTACGCCCGCGTGGTGCAGGTCCGCACCGAGTTCGTGGACTTCCTGCTGGCTCCGGCCCGCGGGGAGCTCGCCGCCGCGGCCTGAGGCCCGCCGCCGTGGACCTCCTCCTGGACCGTTCCGTGCTGCTGGGGGTGCGCACCCCGGAGCGCTGCCCCGAGCTGGCCGAGGTCCTGCGCCGGCACGGACACCGGCGGCTGTTCCTGCCCGCCACGGTGCTCGGGGAGCTGCTCGCCGAGCGGCCCGACGAGACGCTGTGGGCGGAGCAGCTCGAGCTGCGCTTCCCGGGCCGGGTCCTCCCCGCGGACGCCGCCGTGGCCCGGGCGTGGGGAGCGCTGGCCGCGACGGGGGCGGCCGATCCGCTCGCCGGGCTCACCGCGGCCACGGCCCTGGTCCACGGGCTGACCGTGCTGACCGCGGAGCCGGGGCGGTACGCCGGCACCGGGGCGCCCGTGCTGGACGCGTCCCCCGCCCGCCGGTAGCCCTCAGACGGCCCGGCGGTGCCGGCGGCTGCGCCCCTGCCCCTGCGCCGAGAGCGCCACGGCGCGCTCGTAGTGCTCGAGCAGCTGCCCGACCAGCACGTCCCACGTCCGGCCCTGGACCGCCGCGTGCGCCGCGACGCCGAACGCGGCCCGCTTCGCCTCGTCGCCCAGGAGATCCGCCACGTACCCGCGCAGCGCCCCGAGATCGCCCGGGGGATAGAGCCAGCCGGTGCGGGACCGGTCCACGAGGTCGAGGGGACCGCCCCGGCCGGTCGCGACCACCGGCACCCCCGAGGCCATGGCCTCCTGGATCGTCTGGCAGAACGTCTCGAACTCGCCGGGGTGGACGAACACGTCGAAGGACGCCATGATGCGCGCCAGGTCGGCACCGCTGCGGCGCCCGGTGAAGTGGGCCTGCGGGAGCCGGCGGCGCAGGGCGTCCTCCTCCGGGCCCGAGCCCACGACCACCAGGCGGGTGCCGGGCAGGTCCGCGACCGCGGAGAGGTCCTCGACCTGCTTCTCCGGGGCGATCCGGCCCACGTAGCCGACGATCCGCCGGCCGCCGCCGACCTCCTCCCGCCACCGCTCGTCCCGGTGCCGGGGGGAGAAGCGGGTGGTGTCCACCCCGCGCCGCCACAGGTGCACGTCCTGGACGCCGTGCTCGGTGAGCTGCCGGACCGCCGCGGTGGACGGCGCGAGCGTGAGCGTGGCGAGGTTGTGCATGGAGCGCACGTGCCCCCACAGGAGCTGCTCGAGGAACGGGGCCCCGTACTTGGCCGCGTAGCCGGGCACGTCGGTCTGGTAGACCGCCACGCACGGCACCCCGAGCTGCTGGGCCGCCAGGATCGCCCGGCGGCCCAGCACGAACGGGGAGGCCACGTGGACCACGTCAGGCCGGAAGCGCTCCAGCTGCCGCCGCACCCGGGCCACGGTCCCGCCGGCCACCCGCACGGCGGGGTAGCCGGTGAGCGGAACGGCGGGCAGCCGGTGCACCGGCACCCCGTCGAGGTCCTCGACGACCTGCTCCGCCGGGCGCCCGAGCGGCGCGGGTTCGTAGGAGGGCGCCACGACCACGACGTCGTGCCCGCCGGCGACCAGCTGCTCGACGACCCGCAGCACCGAGTGGGTGACTCCGTTGAGGTGGGGGAGGAACTGCTCGGCGACCACGGCGACTCTCATGCTCCCGAGCCTGCCGGGGCCGGGCGACCGGACGGCGAGCGGGGCGTGGCCCGCCGGTGAAGGCGCCGTGAAGCCTCGGCCGGGGTGCCGCCCGGGCGTGGGAGGATGGTCGGTGATGAACTCCCAAGGCCTGTCCTCCCCCGCTGCACGCCCGGACCGCCGGGGTGTGCCCATGCCGCTGTGGCTGCAGGGCGTGCTGGAACTCGGCTCCGTGGCCGTGGTGTCCTACCTGCTGGTCCTGCTGACCGTCCTCATGGTGTGGCTCGCCGACGGCTTCGACACCCTCGGCCTGACCGGCGGGTTCGTGCTCTCCGGTCACGTGTGGCTGCTCGCCCACCTCACCCCGCTCCAGGTGGCCCTCGACCCGGGCGCAGGGCTGCCCGCGACCACCGGGACGCTCAACCTCGTCCCGCTCGGGCTCACCCTGGTGCCGTTCGCCCTCTCCTGGCACGCCGGGAGACGGCTGGCCCGCGCCTGCTGGGAGGGCCAGTTCTGGCAGCCGTACCTCAGCGGACTGGCCGCCTACTCCGCGTTCGGCGCCGCCGCCGCGCTGCTCTTCAGCGGAGGGGAGGTCTCGGCGAGCCCGGCCGCGGCCGCCGTCTTCCCGCTCGTCCCCGTGGCCCTGGGCGGCTTCGTGGGCGCGTACCGGGCCTCCCGGTCGCTGCCGGGACTGATCGGCGTCAACGCCGCCGCGTGGGTCGAGCGCACGAGCCAGTACTCCCGCTGGGCCGGGTCCTACGTGTGGGCGGTGCTGCGCGCCGGCTTCGTCGCGGCCGTGGCCGGGGTCGGGGCCGGGGCCGCCCTGCTGGCCGCCGCCCTGTTCTGGAACTGGAACGACGTGGTGGGCGTCTACCAGCGGCTGGGCACCGGCGTGCCGGGGGACACCGCGCTGACGGGACTCCAGCTCGGCTACCTGCCCAACCTCGCGGTCTACGCCCTGGCCTGGGCCACGGGCGCGGGCTTCGAGCTCGGCTCCGGCACGCACGCCTCTCCGCTGGGCACCGAGGCCGGGCCCGTGCCGCTGCTCCCGGCGCTCGCCGCGCTGCCGCCCGCCGAGCTCCCGGCCTGGGCGCTCGTGGTGGTCGTGCTGCCGGTCCTGGCCGGCGTCCTCGCCGGCTGGTGGTTCCTGCGCGAGGGGGAGAACCACCTGGACGACTGGATGGCGCTGCGGCTGCCCGCGCGCTGGATCACGTACCCGCTCTCGACGCTGCTGACCGGGGTCTTCGTGGGCGCCGTCGCCGGCGTGCTGGTGATGCTGCTGAGCTGGCTCGCGCACGGCTCGCTGGGGCTCGGGCGGCTCACGGACGTGGGACCGGACGGTCCCGCCGTGCTGCTGCTGTTCGGCGCCGAGGTGGCCGTCGGGGCGGCGGTCGGCTGTGTGCTGGGACCGTGGCTCGAGCACGAGCCGCCGTTCGCGCCGCCCCGCGGCGGCGAGGACGGCGAGGACCGGACGCCGGCCGGCCGGCGGGCAGCGCGCCGGCGGCGCCGGGAGGAGACCGCGGCCCGGCGCGCCATGCGCTCGGCCGGCCGGCGGAGGCCGCGGCCCGCACGCGGGCACGGGGCCGACCAGCACGGGACCGAGGGGCACGGCGCGGACGGGCCCAGGACCGGCCGCAGCACCGCGGACGGGCACCGGGACGCGGGCCCGTGGGCGGCTCAGGGGCCGGCCGTGGCGGAGACCGGGTCCGCGGAGGCGTTCGACGTGGACGCGGCCGAGGCACCCGCGGCGTCCTCCGACGCCGGCGCCGCAGGCCCGCCGGAGAAATAGCTCCAGATCCCGTCCTCGAGCTCCTGCTGGCACTGCGCCGCCCCGGAGAGGGTGAGGGTGCCGGCGACGCACTCCTGGTAGGCCTCGGCCACCGGCCACAGGGCCAGACGGGCCCCGCCGGTGAGCAGGCTCAGCGCGCCCAGCACGATCGCGGCGACCGCGCTCAGCACCAGCAGCCGGCGCCTGCCGGTCCCGCGGGAGCGCACGAGCGCCGCGACGCCCAGCCCGATCCCGAGGACGGCCAGCACGACCCCGGCCACGGTCGGCCACAGGGCGGAGCCGACGAGCACCAGGGCGACCGCCGCGCACACCAGCGCGCCCCCTGCCGTGCGGGTCGCGGCGGCGCGTCGTGCGTCCGCGGGGGCTGCCTCGGGGGTCGGGCGGGGAGGGGTCATGCCCTTCACTCTAGGGCACCCCGGGGGCCCCTCCCCGCCCGCCCGACTAGACTCGGGGGCATGCGCATCGTGGTCATGGTCTCCGGCTCCGGCACCAATCTGCAGGCGGTCCTCGACGCCGTCCGGGAGGGCCGGATCGACGTCGAGATCGCCGCCGTGGGCGCGGACAAGCCCTGCACCGGCCTGGAGCGGGCCCGGGAAGCCGGCGTCGAGACGTTCCTCGTCCGGCCCGGCGACCACCCCGACCGGACGCGGTGGAACCGTGCCCTGCAGGAGGCGGTGGCCGCCCGGGAGCCCGACCGGATCGTCTTCGCGGGGTTCATGCGGATCGTGGACGCCGAGTTCGTCGAGGCGTTCGCGGGGCGCATCGTCAACACCCACCCCTCGCTGCTGCCGTCCTTCCCGGGGGCGCACGCGGTGCGGGACGCCCTCGCGCACGGGGTGAAGGTCACCGGCGTCACCGTCCACGAGGTCGTGGCCGACGTCGACGCCGGTCCGATCCTGGCGCAGGCGGCGGTGCCCGTGGAGGAGGGGGACACCGAGGCGCAGCTGCACGAGCGGATCAAGGCCGCCGAGCGCGAGCTGCTCGTGCGCACGCTCGGCGCGGCGGCCCGGCAGGGAGCCCTGCACGACGCCCGGTGAGCAGGCCCGGCGAGGGTCCGTAAAATGGTTCCCGGCGGATCCCGCCGGCAACCCCAGACCTCGAACGCTTGGAGAACCTGTGAGCCCCACCCAGCTTGACCGCGTGCCCCTCAAGAGGGCGCTGGTGTCCGTCTACGACAAGACCGGGCTGGAGGGTCTCGCCACGGGGCTGCACCGGGCCGGCGTCGCGATCGTGTCCACCGGCTCGACCGCACGGCGCATCGCCGACCTGGGCGTGCCGGTGACGGAGGTCGCGGAGGTCACCGGGTTCCAGGAGTGCCTGGAGGGGCGGGTCAAGACCCTGCACCCGCGGGTGCACGCGGGCATCCTCGCGGACCGCCGGAAGCAGGACCACATGGACCAGCTCGCCGAGCTGGAGATCGAGCCGTTCGACCTCGTGGTCGTGAACCTCTACCCGTTCGTGGACACCGTGCGCTCCGGCGCGGGCCAGGACGAGGTCGTCGAGCAGATCGACATCGGCGGCCCCTCCATGGTCCGGGCCGCTGCGAAGAACCACGCGGCCGTGTCCGTGGTCGTGGACCCGTCCTCCTACGACGCGGTCGTGGAGGCGGCGGCCTCGGGCGGCTTCGACCTGCGGGCACGCCGCCGGCTGGCCGCCGCGGCGTTCGCGCACACCGCCGCCTACGACACCGCGGTGGCCACCTGGACGGCCCAGCAGTTCGAGCAGGACGAGGACGCCAACTTCTGGCCGCCCTACGCCGGCCTGGCCCTGCAGCGCTCGGCCTCCCTGCGCTACGGCGAGAACCCCCACCAGAAGGGGGCGCTCTACGTGGACGAGGCCGCGTCCCCCGGCATCGCCCAGGCCGACCAGCTGCACGGCAAGGAGATGTCCTACAACAACTACGTGGACGCCGACGCCGCGCTGCGCGCCGCCTACGACTTCGACGAGCCGGCCGTGGCCGTGGTCAAGCACAACAACCCCTGCGGGCTGGCCGTGGCCACCCCCGGCGCCGAGGACCCGATCGCCGACGCCCACCGCAAGGCCCACGCGTGCGACCCGCTCTCCGCCTACGGCGGGGTCATCGCCGCGAACCGGCCCGTGACCCGGGCGATGGCCGAGACCGTGAAGGACATCTTCACCGAGGTCGTCGTGGCCCCCGGCTTCGAGCCGGCGGCCCTGGAGATCCTGCAGGCCAAGAAGAACATCCGCCTGCTCGAGCTGCCCGAGGGCTTCGAGCGGGACGTCCTCGAGTACCGGCAGATCTCCGGCGGCGCGCTGCTGCAGGTCTCGGACCGGCTCGACGCCGCGGGCGACGACCCCGCCGGCTGGACGCTGGCCGCGGGGGAGCCGGCGGACGAGCGGACGCTCGCCGACCTCGCCTTCGCGTGGACGTCGCTGCGGGCGGTGAAGTCCAACGCGATCCTGCTCGCCGACCGCGGTGCGTCCGTGGGCATCGGCATGGGTCAGGTCAACCGCGTGGACTCCTGCAAGCTCTCCGTGGAGCGGGCCAACGCCCTGGGCGAGGACGGCGCCGAGCGCGCGCGCGGCGCCGTGGCGGCCTCGGACGCGTTCTTCCCGTTCGCGGACGGCCTGCAGGTGCTCCTCGACGCCGGCGTGCGCGCCGTGGTCCAGCCCGGCGGCTCGATCCGGGACGAGGAGGTCGTGGCCGCGGCCGAGGCCGCCGGCGTGACGATGTACTTCACCGGGGCGCGGCACTTCTTCCACTGAGCCGTCTCCCGGACGGCATGCCCCGCGCACGGCAGCGGCCGCACTCCCCGTGGGGAGTGCGGCCGCTGCCGTGCGTGCCGCCCGTGCCGGAGCGCGCGGTCGGCCCGCGCGCTCCGCTCAGGCGCTCAGCTCACGCGCTGAGCGAGGAGAGGACCCGGTTGAAGGTCTCCGAGGGACGCATCACCGAGAACGTCTTGGCGTCGTCCGGGCGGTAGTAGCCGCCGATGTCGGCGGGCCGGCCCTGCACGGAGAGCAGCTCCTCGTTGATCGCGTCCTCGTTGGCCGCCAGCTGCTCCGCCACGGAGGCGAAGGCCTGCGCCAGCTCGGCGTCCTCGTCCTGGCGGGCCAGCTCCTGGGCCCAGTACAGGGCCAGGTAGAAGTGGCTGCCGCGGTTGTCGATCTCGCCGGCCTTCCGGCTCGGGGACTTGTTCTCCTCGAGGAACGTGCCCGTGGCCCGGTCGAGGGTCTCACCGAGGATCCGGGCGCGCTCGTTGTCGGCCGTGGTCGCCAGGTGGTCGAGGCTCGCGGCGAGGGCGAGGAACTCCCCGAGGCTGTCCCAGCGCAGGTGGTTCTCCTCCACCAGCTGCTGGACGTGCTTCGGCGCGGACCCGCCGGCGCCGGTCTCGAAGAGCCCGCCGCCGTTGATGAGCGGGACCACCGAGAGCATCTTCGCGGAGGTGCCCAGCTCGAGGATCGGGAACAGGTCCGTCAGATAGTCGCGCAGCACGTTGCCGGTGACCGAGATGGTGTCCTCGCCGCGGCGGATCCGCTCGATCGAGAACGCGGTGGCCTCCTCGGGGGACATGATCTCGATCTGCAGGCCCTCGGTGTCGTGCTCGGTCAGGTACTGCTCGACCTTGGCGATGAGGTTGGTGTCGTGGGCGCGCGTGCGGTCCAGCCAGAACACGGCCGGCGTCGCGGAGGCCCGCGCGCGGGTCACGGCGAGCTTGACCCAGTCGCGGATCGCGACGTCCTTCGTCTGGCACGCCCGCCAGATGTCCCCGGGGGAGACCTCGTGCTCGATGAGCACGGCGCCGGAGGAGTCGACGACCTGGACGGTGCCCTGCACGGGGATCTCGAAGGTCTTGTCGTGGGAGCCGTACTCCTCCGCCTTCATCGCCATGAGGCCGACGTTGGGCACGGAGCCCATGGTGGTCGGGTCGAACGCGCCGTGGGCGCGGCAGTCGTCGATGACCACCTGGTAGACCCCGGCGTAGGAGCTGTCCGGCAGCACCGCGAGGGTGTCCGCCTCCTCGCCCTCGGGGCCCCACATGTGGCCGGAGGTGCGGATCATGGCCGGCATCGACGCGTCGACGATGACGTCGGAGGGCACGTGCAGGTTCGTGATGCCCTTGTCGGAGTTCACCATGGCGAGCTTCGGGCCCTCGGCGAGGCCCTTGTCGATCGCGGCCCGCACGTCGTCGCGCACGTCGGCCGGCAGGGCGTCGAGGCCGTTGAGGATCGCCGCGAGCCCGTTGGCGGGGGAGAGACCCGCCTTCTCGAGGGCCGCGCCGTGGGCGGCGAAGAGCTCCGGGAAGAACGCCTCGATGACGTGGCCGAAGATGATCGGGTCGGAGACCTTCATCATGGTGGCCTTCAGGTGCACCGAGAGCAGGACGTCCTCCCGCTTGGCGCGCTCGACCTGCTCCGCGAGGAACGCGTCCAGGGCGGCGGCCCGCATCACGGTGCCGTCGACGACCTCGCCGGCCAGCACGGGGACGGACTCCTTGAGCACCGTGGTGCTGCCGTCCTCGGCCACCAGGCGGATCGTCAGGGTGTCGTCGCCGTCCATGACCACGGACTTCTCGTTGTCCCGGAAGTCGTCGGCGCCCATCGTGGCGACGTTCGTCCTCGACTCCGCCGTCCACTCGCCCATGCGGTGCGGGTTCTTGCGGACGTAGTTCTTGACCGAGGCGGGGGCGCGGCGGTCCGAGTTGCCCTCGCGCAGCACCGGGTTGACGGCGGAGCCCTTGATCTTGTCGTAGCGGGCCCGGGTCTCCTTCTCCTCCTCGGTGCGGGGCTCGTCCGGGTAGTCGGGGAGGGCGACGCCCTGCTCCTGCAGCTCCTTGACCGCGGCCTTCAGCTGCGGGACGGAGGCGGAGATGTTGGGCAGCTTGATGATGTTGGC
This sequence comes from Kocuria sp. LHG3120, assembly GCF_049897445.1. Classification (NCBI taxonomy): domain Bacteria; kingdom Bacillati; phylum Actinomycetota; class Actinomycetes; order Micrococcales; family Micrococcaceae; genus Kocuria; species Kocuria sp. LHG3120. The sequence continues at coordinate 125,708 of NZ_JAFCWG010000006.1, forward strand.
CTCGGGCTTCTTGGCCAGCTCGCCCAGCTCGGCGAGGGCGTCGTCCACCCGCTGCTCCTCGGGGAGGCGGTCGCCGAACGCGGCGATGATGCGCCCGGCCAGGGAGATGTCGCGGGTCTCCACCTCGACGCCGGCGGTCGAGGCGTAGGCCTCGATGATCGGCTTGAAGGAGTAGGTGGCGAGCAGGGGCGCCTCGTCGGTGCGGGTGTAGATGATCTTGGCCATGTGCGGGCTGTCTCCCAGGATGTCGTCGGATCGGTGGTGGTGCTTCCTGGTGCCAAGATACCCGAGGCGGCGCCCCGCCCGCTGGCCGGGCCCGCCGTCCGGCCGGAGGCCGCGGGCGGCCCGGGCACGGCGGCGGGCCCGTTCCCCGCGGGGAACGGGCCCGTGGCCGTGGGGCCCCGCCCGGGGGGCGTGCCGGTGCCGGGGGCCGGGCTCAGCCCTCCGTGGACTGGGTGGACCCGGCGCCGTTGACGAGCTCGCCCTCGCCGATCACGCGGTCGCCGGACTCGTCCCGGCCCTCGCCCAGGGCCTGCTGCTCGCCCTGGCCGGAGACCACCTGGATCTTGCGCGGCTTGGCCTGCGCCGAGACGGGGATCGTGACCGTGAGCACGCCGTTGTCGTAGTTCGCCGCGATGTTCTGGATGTCGATGCCCTGGCCCAGGTTGAGCTGGCGGACGAACGAGGAGCTCTGCCGCTCCCGGGTGATCCACTGGACGTCCTGCACCTCGGGCAGCTCCCGCTCCGCGCGGATCGTCAGCAGCTGGCCGTCGACGTCGACGTCGACGCTCTCCGGGTCGATGCCGGGCAGGTCCGCCCGGAGGATGTACTGGTCGCCGTCCCGGTACAGGTCCATGGGCATCTCGCGCAGGCCCTGCCGGGCGAACAGCGAGGCGGCGAGCCGGTCGAAATCGTTGAACGGGGTGAACATCGTGGCCACGTCAATCATCTCCTCAACCATATGAGCAATGTCTTCGACATTTTGTTGAGTCCGATCAACTCAACTGTGGACCATGATAATCCCGCTCCCCGCGGTCTTCAACGGGTCCCGGCCCCCATCGCCCAGGGCGAACCGCCCTCAGCGGGCGTCGTGGGGATACCGCACGCCGATCTGCGCCCGCACCCGGTCGAAGAGCTCCACGAGCTCGAGGGAGTCGGCCCACGGCATCACGGGGGACTCGAGCAGGCCCTGCTGCACGCAGCGGGTGGCCTCGCGCATCTCGAACACGTATCCGGCGCCCGCCACGTCCACGCGCTCCACGACGGGGGCGGCGCCCGTGCGGGCGCCCTCGGCGGTCTGCAGCACCAGGGTGGTCGGGCAGTTGATCCGTCCGTCCACCCGCAGCCAGCCGTCCGTGCCGCTGATCGTCACCTGGTGGGGGACCGTGGCGGACAGGGTGCCGCTCACGTGCGCCCGGCCGTGCCCGAAGTCCAGGGTCAGGGCGGTGTCCAGGTCCACGTCCGTGGCGCCGAGCTCCGCGCGGGCGCTCCAGCGCTCCGGGGCCCCCAGGACCGCCGAGGTCCACGTCAGGGGGTAGACCATCATGTCCAGCAGCACCCCGCCGCCGTCGGCCCGGCGGAACAGGCGGTGGGCCGGGTCCAGGGCCCGGTGCGTGCCGATGGACCCCTCGACCGAGCGGACCCGGCCGAGCCGGCCCTCCCGGACCCAGCGCATCGCGGTGCGGAAGCCGGGGGTCATGCGGGTCCAGACGGCTTCCATGAGGAAGACGCCGTGCTCGCGGGCCAGGTGGAACAGGTCGCGGACCTCCGCCGCGGTCATGGCGAGGGCCTTCTCGCACACCACGTGCTTGCCGGCCCGCAGCAGCGCCGAGACGTCCCGGTGGTGGTAGCCGTGCGGGGTGGCCACGTAGACGATCTCCACGTCCGGGTCGGCCGCGAGTCGGTCCAGTCCCGTGCTCGTGGCGGTGCCGCCGTAGGCCCGCTCCACCCCGTGCCGGCGGGCGAAGTCCTCGGCGCGGTCCTGGTCCCGCGAGCTCACGGCCACGAGCCGGGCGTCGGGCAGCGCCGCGATGTCCGGGACCACCTTCTCCGCGATGTCGGCGGTGCTGACCACGCCCCATCCGAGCGTGCGGCCGGTCGCGGTGCCGGGGTCGTCCAGGTGGGCGGCGTCGAGGGAGGCGTCGACGAACGGGCTGAGGGTCTGGGCAGGCATGGGCGCATTCTGCCACGCCGCCCGCCGCCGGGGTCCCGCCCGCCGGCTCCGATCGAACGTCCGTTCGTGGCGTAGGCTGAGGGCGTGCCCCGGGTGAGCCAGCAGTACAAGGACGAGCGCCGCCGCGAGATCGTGGCCGCCGCCAGTGAGTGCTTCCTCGAGCACGGCTACGAGGGGGCGTCGATGCACCGCATCATCGCCGCCACGGGGCTGTCCGCGGGGGCGCTCTACAACCACTTCCCGAGCAAGCAGGAGCTCGTGGCCGCGGCCGCCCGCGCGGCCCTGGACCGGGTCCTCGCGGCCGCGGAGGACGAGCCCGGCCCCGACCCCGCGGCGTGGGTCGTGGGACTGCTGGAGCGGCTGGCCGCGGATCCCGCCACCACCCGCCTGCTGCTCATCACGTGGGGCGGGGCGGTGAGCGACCCCGGTCTGGCCGCGCTGGCCGGGGAGCACCTGGGGCGCGTGCGGGACCGGGTGGAGGAGCGCTACGGACGGTGGGCGGTCGAAGAGCTGGGCCTCGACGACGACGCGGCCCGCGAGTGGGCCGGCATGTTCGCCCAGGCCATCCTCTCGGTGCTGCAGGGCTGGGTGGTGCAGTCCTGCCTGCTGCCCGGCTTCGACCACGGCGCGTACCTGGACTACGCGCGCACCCTCGCGGCGCAGTGACGGGCCGCCGGGCCCGGCTCAGGCGGTGAGCCGGCGGTGCTCGGCGGAGAGCCGGACGTAGGTGCGCGCGTTGGCGCGGACCTTCTCCTGCTCCTCGTCCGTGAGCTCGCGCCGGACCCTGCCCGGCACCCCCGCCACGAGGGACCGGGGCGGCACCACGGTGCCCTCGAGGACGACGGCGCCCGCGGCCACCAGCGAACCCGTGCCGATCACGGCGCCGTTGAGGACGGTCGCGTTCATCCCGATCAGGACCTCGTCCTCCACGGTGCACCCGTGCACCACGGCGCCGTGGCCGACGCTCACGTCCGCGCCGATCGTGCAGGGGTGGCCGGGGTCGGAGTGGACCACCACGTTGTCCTGCAGGTTGGACCGCGCGCCCAGCCGGACGGGGGAGCGGTCGCCGCGCACCACGGCGCCGTAGAAGACCCCGGACTCCGGTCCCAGCTCGGCGTCGCCCACGACCGTGGCGGTCGGGGCCACGAAGGCGGAGGAGTCGATCCGGGGCTCGTGCCCCCCGTGCGGGAGGACCGTGCCGGGCGTCGTGGAGTGTGCCATGGGCCCAGCCTAGCGGCGGGCCCGCCGCCCGCGGCTCAGACGCCCTGCCGCGTGACGGCCGGCCGCGGGGCGCGCTGGTGCCCGTGCTGGATGGCCACGCGGATCTTCTGGCCGCCCTTGAGCACGTACTCCGCGCCGTGCACGTGGATCGTGACGTCGTCCGCGCGCCGGGAGGCCCCCTCGAGCTCCAGGACGTGGTGGTCGATGCAGACCCGGATCACCTGGCCGCGGTACAGCACCGTGAACGAGACGGTGTCCAGCTGGCTCGGCAGGGCCGGGTCGAACTCGAGCCAGCCGCCGCGCACGCGCAGCCCCGCGTAGGCGCGGGTCACGACGTCGACGGAGCCGGCCATGGCGCCCAGGTGGATGCCCTCGCCCGTGGTCCCGCCCTGGGTGTCGTCGAGGTCCACCAGGAGGGAGTCCTGGAACGCGGACCACGAACGGTCCGGGTTCAGCCAGGCGAGCACCGAGGCGTTGACCACCCGGGACAGGGAGGAGCCGTGCGAGGACCGCGCGATGTAGAAGTCGACGGTGCGCTCGATGGCGGCGTGGTCCACCTCGTAGCCCATCCGGCCGAGCTCCTCGACCAGGCCGTCGGGGCCGAAGAGGTAGACCAGCATGATCGTGTCGGCCTGCTTGGCCAGCTTGTAGTTGTTGGTCATGTCGCCCTCGTTCTCCAGCAGGAGGTCGAGGCGGCCGATGTTGCGGTACTTGGCCCGGTAGTACTCCCAGTCCAGCTCGTCGAGGTCGTCGTAGCCGTGGAACTGGCTGATGGTGCCGTCCGTGTTGAACGGCACGAACATCCGCTCGGCCATCCGCTGCCAGGTCCCGACCTCCTCGGCCGAGAGGTCGAAGCGGGCGGAGAGCTCCTCGCGCTGGTGCTCCACCATGTCGTGGAAGATGTGCGCGCTGTGCCGGAACAGCCAGGCCGCCAGCACGTTCGTGTAGGCGTTGTCCTTCAGCCCGCCGCCGTGCTGGCCGCGCGGGCCGTCGTGGTACTCGTCCGGGCCCATGACGCCGGCGATGTGGTAGCGGCCGTCCGCGGGGTCGTAGTCGGTGAGGGACGCGAACAGCCGGGTGATCCCGATGATCAGCTCCGAGCCCTGCCCCGCCAGCCAGTCGAGGTCACCGGTGGTCTCGTAGTAGATCCAGGCGTTGTAGGCGATCGCGAGGCCCACGTGGAACTGCCGCCACGAGTTGTCCGGCAGCCACCGGTTGGAGTGGTGGTTGAACAGCTCCGGCGGGGTCTCCTCCCGGCCGTCGGAGCCGGACTGCCACGGGAACGCCGCGCCCTCGAGCCCGAACTCGGTGGCCCGGTGCTTGGCCATGGGCAGCCGGCGCCACCGGTAGGAGAGCAGGGCGCGCGTCACCTGCGGCTGGTGCAGGTTGACGACCGGGAGGATGTAGAGCTCGTCCCAGAAGATGTGCCCCCGGTAGCCCTCGCCGTGCAGGCCGCGGGCCGGGACCCCGGCGTCGCGCAGGGACATGTGCGGCGCCAGCGTCTGGGCCACGTGGAACAGGTGCACCCGCAGCGCCAGCTGGGTGATGGCCAGCTCCCCGGTGCGCTCCTCCGGGTCCGGGCACACGTCCACGTCGAAGCGGTCCCACAGCAGGGACCACTCGATCTCGTGCGAGGGCAGCAGGCCCCGGACGCCGCTGGGGTTGCGGTCGAGCTCCGCGAGGGCGCCCTCGCGGGGCGAGCCGATCGCGGCGTCGCGGCTCGTGACCACGGCCGTGGTCGAGTCGATGATCACCGGGCGGCCGTCGGCGATGTTGACCTGGTGGCGGCGGAACTCGGTGCCGCCGGGCCGGATCTCGCGGCGCTCCCGGACGTTCTGGCCGCCCTCGATGGTGGTGCGCTGGGCCGTGGTGATCTCGATCTTGGACTGGGTGGTGCGCACGTGCGAGAGCAGGGTCTCGTGGTCGTCGGGCAGCGAGGTCGACTCGAGGTCCACCAGGTGGTGGTCGTTGAGGTCCTGGTACTCCGCGACCCCGTTGTTGCGCACGCTGGGGTCGATGCCCGTGCGCAGGTGCAGCCGCCCCGAGAACCCCCGGGCGGTCACCGTGGTCTCCTGCGCCCCCAGGTGGCGGAAGCGCAGCGACACGATGCGGCGCTGGACGATCTCCAGCCGGGCGTGGGCCCCGTCCTCGCCCCGGTCGCCGTTGAGGTCGGTGAGGATCAGGGACCGGATGAGCAGCCCGCGGCGCAGGTCGAGCTCGATCCGCTCCTCGGACGGGCGCAGCCCGCCCTCCGACCACCAGTCGCCGCCGGAGACCCGCAGGTCCAGGTGGGTCCAGTTGGGGGCGTTGACCATGGACTCGTGCTCGACGTCGCGGCCGCTCAGGTGGCTCACCACCCGGTTGAAGATGCCGGCCAGGTAGTTGCCGGGGTAGTGCACCCCGTTGTCGGGGAACTCGCAGGCCGACCCGCGCACGCCCATGTAGCCGTTCGCCAGCGTCAGCAGGGTCTCCCGCCGGGCCTCGGTGGCCGGGTCGAAGCCCTCGAAGACCAGCTTCCAGGGGTCGTCGCGGCGGGCGCCGAGGTCGAGCTCGCCGACGTCGTTGAGCACGACCGTGGCCCCGGCCCGGTACAGGTCCTTGCGCTCGCCGTGGCGGCGGATCCCCACCACCATGCCGAAGCCGCCGGCGGCGGCGGCCTGCACCCCGGACACGGCGTCCTCCACCACCGCGGACCGGGCCGGGTTCACCCCGAGCATCTTCGCGCAGGTCAGGAACGTGTCCGGCGCCGGCTTGCCGGGCAGCCCGTGCTCGGCCGCGAAGTGGCCGTCCACGATGATGTCGAAGGAGTCCTGCAGCCCGGCCGCCGCCAGCACGGGGACGCTGTTGCGGCTCGCGGTGACGAGACCCACCGGCACCCCGGCGGCGCGCAGCCGCTCGATGAGCGCCACGGTCTTCTCGAACACCCGGACGCCCTGGACCTGCAGGGCGTCCTGGAAGTAGGTGTTCTTCAGCACGGCCTGGCCCTGCACCGTCCACGCCCCCGGCGTCTCGTCGCCCTCCGGCAGGCAGGCGCCCCGGGCGGCGAGCAGGGAGCGGATCCCGTCCTCGCGCCGCCGCCCGTCCACGTAGTGACGGTAGTCGGCGTCGGCGTCGAAGGGTCGGCGGTCCACCGTGGTGCCGGCCTCGGCCGGCTCGAGCCGGTCGTCGGCCAGGATCGCGTCGAAGAGAGTCTTCCAGGCCGTCGCGTGCACGGCGGCGGTGTCCGTGACCACCCCGTCCATGTCGAAGATCACGGCCTCGTGGGGGATGCGCAGCTGGTCGACCGCCTGCGGCAGCGCGTCCGCGCCCTGGATGCGCGGCAGGGAGGCGGTGAACGGGGCGGTGGGCAGTGCGTTCACGAGAGTTCCTCCGGAAGGTGGGTGCGGCGTCCGCGACCCCTCGGAACCGCACGGAGAAACCCCCAGCACGCGGCACGCGACGGACCCCGGACGCGGCGTTGCGGTTTGGCACTGGAGCGGGGACGGCCGTCCGTGCCGACGGTTCCTGACCAGCTCATTAAACGGCCCGGGGGCCGCGGGGGCAAGCCGCGTCCGCTCAGCGGTCGGCCAGGGGGAGGCGGACGGTGAACCGGGTGCGGCCCGGGACGCTGCTGACGTCGATCCGCCCGTGGTGGGCGCGCACGATGGCGTCGACGATCGAGAGGCCCAGGCCGGCGCCGCGGGAGCTCGCGGCGCGGGCGTGGTCCTCCCGGGCGAAGCGGGAGAAGATGTGCTCGAGGAAGTCGGCGCCGATGCCGGGGCCGTCGTCGCCCACGGCGAGCACGGCCTCGCCGCCGGGCCCCGGTCCGGCGCCCGCCTCCGTCCCGAGCGAGGCCGTGACCGTCGTCCCCGCGGGCGTGTGCTGGTGGGCGTTGGCGAGCAGGTTGATGAGCACCTGGCGCAGCTGGGCCGGGTCCCCGCGCACGAGCACGGGCTCGTCGGGCAGCTCGAGGCGCCAGACGTGGCCGGGCGCCGCGACCCGGAGGTCGCTGACGGTCTCGACCACCAGCTCGAGGAGGTCGACGTCCTCGGTGACCACGGCCCGGCCCTCGTCCAGGCGCGCGAGCAGCAGCAGGTCCTCGACGAGCGCGGTCATCCGGGCCGCCTCGGACTCCACCCGGGACAGGGAGCTGCGGCCCTGCGCGCTCATCGGCTCCGTGAGCCGGATCAGCTCCGCGTAGCCGCGGATGCTGGCCAGGGGAGTGCGCAGCTCGTGGCTGGCGTCGGCCACGAACCGGCGCACGCGCGTCTCGCTGCGCTGGCGGGTAGCAAGCGCGTGGGCGACGTTGTCCAGCATCCGCCCGAAGGCGTGGCCGAGCCGGCCCACCTCCGTGTCCGGGTGCGCGGCCGGCGCCACGGCCCCCACCGGCAGGACCACCTCCCCGTGGTCGAGGTCGAGCTCCGAGACGCGGGTCGCCACGTCGGAGAGCCGCTCCACGGGGCGCAGGGTGCGCCGGACGACGACGAGCCCGACCAGCCCCGTGGCGGCGATGGCGCCGGTCGAGATCGCCGCGGTGCTCACCCCGAAGCTGCGCAGGGTGTCCTCCTTGTCGGCCAGCGGCAGACCGGTCAGCACGAGGCCCCAGTCCCACGGGTCGTCGACCACCAGCACGCGGTAGCCGCCCACGGCCAGCTCCACGTCCACGGGGCCCCACTGCCGGCCCCCCTCCTCGTCCGACTCGGCGCCGAGCGCCGTCACGAGCTCCCCGATCCGCCGCCGGTCCTCGTCGGTCAGCTCCTGCCGCGTCCCGTCGGGGGCGAAGAGCCCGGCGCGGACCACCTCGCCGTCGACGACCCGGGCGTTGAGGGTGCCGGCGCCCTGCGCGGGGACGTCCATCATGGCCTCGAGCTCCTCCGAGGGCCCGGCGGCGGCACGGACCCCGTACTCGATCGTGCGGAACGAGGCGTCCCGGACCCGGCCGTCCAGCTGCTCGCCCAGGGACACGTTGAGGACCGCGAGACCCAGGGCGCCCACGGCGGCGCACGCGACGGTCAGCAGCGCCAGGACCGTCAGCAGCAGCTTGGTGCGCAGCTGCAGCGCCCGTCCCGCTCCCCGCGGCCGGGCCCGCGCCCCGGTCGCCTCCGGGTCCGTGGGACCGGTGCCCGTCGGGCCGGTGGCGGTCGGATCGGTGCTCGTGGGACCGGTGCTCATGGGGCGGCACGTCCTCGGCGGGTGCTCACTCGGCCGGTTTGAGCACGTAGCCGGCGCCGCGCACGGTGTGGATCATGGGCGGGCGCCCGGCGTCGATCTTCTTGCGCAGGTAGGAGATGTAGAGCTCCACCACGTTGGTCTGGCCGCCGAAGTCGTAGCCCCAGACCTGCTCGAGGAGCTGCGGCTTGCTCAGCACCCGGCGCGCGTTCTCCATGAGGCAGCGGAGCAGGTCGAACTGGGTGGCCGTCAGCGCGATCTCGTCGCCCCCGCGGCTGACCTCCCGGGTGTCCGCGTTGAGCACGAGGTCGCCCACGACCAGCTCCGCGGCGTCCGGGTGGGCGATGCCCGCGCGCTGCACCAGGCGGTGCAGCCGCAGCAGCAGCTCCTCCATGTCGAACGGCTTCGTCACGTAGTCGTCCCCGCCCGCCGCCAGGCCGGTGATGCGGTCCTCGGTGCTGTCCTTCGCGGTGAGGAACAGGGCCGGGACGGTGGGGGAGAAGGAGCGGATCCGCTCGAGCACCTCCACCCCCGAGCAGCCCGGGAGCATGACGTCCAGCACCAGGACGTCGGGCCGGAAGCCGCGGGCCTCGGCCACCGCGGCGTCCCCGTCGTGGGCGGAGCGCACCTGCCAGCCCAGCATCGACAGCCCCATGGACACCATCTGGGCCAGCAGCGGCTCGTCGTCGACGACGAGCGCGCGCACCGGTGCCCCGTCGGGGTGCCGCAGGCGCGGGAGGTCCACGGCGGTGGGCCGCTGCACGGGCTCGGTCACGACGGAATCCCTCCTGGTCCCCGCCGGCGGCACCGGCGTCCTCGGACCGTCCTCAGCGTAGCGCCGCACCGGCCCCCGATCACCTGCGGATCGTTTGCGGACGCACTTCACAGCCCCGGCACAGGAACCCGATAAGAGCGCCACATCCCCGTCTGCTGGAGTGGATCCACGACCGGGCCCGGAGGCCCGGACCCCCGGGCAGGTGCCCGCGGGGCACCACGAGAGGGGAACCACCGCCATGCTGCACACCCGCCACCCCGCCGGACAGGCCCGGGCCGCGGCGCCGTCCGCGGGCCCGCCCGCCCGCCGGCGCCTGGTCGGGATCGACGCGGCCCGCGGCCTCGCCCTGCTCGGCATGGTCTCCGTGCACATCCTGCCGTCCTGGGACCCGGAGACCTTCGAGGCCACCGCCCAGTGGACGCTGTTCTCGGGCCGGGCCGCCGCCCTCTTCGCCCTCCTCGCCGGCGTGGGCCTGGCCCTCGGCTCGGGCGGGACCCGGGTGCACGAGGGCCGGCGGGCGACCGCCGACCGGGCCGGCCTGCTCGTGCGCGCGGTGCTCATCACCGCGCTGGGGCTGCTGATCAACCAGCTCTCGCCCGGCGACCCGCCCGCCTACAACATCCTGGTCTACTACGGCGTGTTCTTCCTGCTCGCCCTGCCCTTCCTGCACCTGTCCGTGCGCGCCCTGCTCGCCTGGGCGGCGGGGCTCGCCGTGCTCGGTCCCGTGCTGGTGCACTCGCTCGGCCCCGTGCTGCCCGGGTTCACCGTCTACAACCCCGGCCTCGCCGAGCTCGTCACCGAGCCGGGCACCACCCTCGCCCAGCTGCTCGTGACCGGTTCGTACCCCGGGGTGACGTACCTCGTCTACCTCCTCGCAGGCCTGGCCCTGGGCCGGCTGGACCTCTCGGCCGTGCGCACGCAGGCCGGCCTCGCGATCGGCGGGGCCGCGCTCGCGGTGTTCTCCGCCGTCACCTCCTGGTTGCTGCTGCACCCCCTCGGCGGCATCGAGCGGCTGCTCGCCGCGAGCCCCTCCCTGGACCGGGGGGACGTCCAGGACGTCCTCGTGTACGGGCCGGACCCCGTCCTGCCCTCCGCCACCTGGTGGTGGCTGGCCGTGACCGGGCCGCACACCAACACCCCGCTCGCCCTGCTGAGCGGGGTGGGCACCGGCGCCCTCGTGCTCGGCCTGTGCCTCCTCGTGGCCCGCCGGGCCGGGCACGTGCTGCTGCCGCTGGTCGCGGCCGGCTCGATGACACTCACCCTGTACTCGGCGCACCTGCTCGGGCTCTTCCTGGAGCTGCACTACGAGCAGCCGGTGCTGTGGTTCCTCGTGCACGTCCTGGTGGGCACCGTGTTCGCCGTCCTGTGGCACCGCGCCCGGGGCCAGGGACCCCTCGAGCGGGTCGTCGGCCGGGCCGCCCACGCCGGACGGGACCGGGTGCTCCGCCATCGCCTAAACTCGTAGACGGTCCACCCAGGTCCCCGACTTCAGGAGCGGCATGTCCACGAGCACGTCCCCGTCCGTCACCAACCAGCCCCTCGCCGAGGTCGATCCGGAGATCGCGGCGGCGATCGCCGACGAGCTCGGCCGCCAGCGCGGCACCCTCGAGATGATCGCCTCCGAGAACTTCGCGCCCCGGGCGGTCCTCGAGGCCCAGGGCTCGGTGCTGACGAACAAGTACGCCGAGGGCTATCCCGGGCGCCGCTACTACGGCGGCTGCGAGTTCGTCGACGTCGTCGAGAACCTGGCCCGGGACCGGGCCACGGCCCTGTTCGGCGCCGAGCACGCCAACGTGCAGCCGCACTCGGGCGCCCAGGCCAACACGGCCGTCATGCAGGCGCTCATGACCCCCGGCGACAAGCTGATGGGCCTCTCCCTGGCCCACGGCGGCCACCTCACCCACGGGATGAAGCTCAACGTCTCCGGCAAGCTCTACGAGATCGCGGCCTACGAGGTCGACCCCGACACCTACACGATCGACATGGACAGGGTCCGGGAGCAGGCCCTCGCCGAGCGCCCGCAGGTCATCGTGGCCGGCTGGTCCGCGTACTCGCGGGAGCTGGACTTCGAGGCGTTCCGCGCGGTCGCCGACGAGGTCGGGGCGAAGCTGTGGGTGGACATGGCCCACTTCGCCGGCCTCGTGGCCGCGGGCCTGCACGCCAACCCCGTGCCGCACGCCCACGTGGTCACCTCGACCGTGCACAAGACCCTCGCCGGACCCCGCTCCGGCGTGATCCTGACCACGGGCGAGCTCAAGAAGAAGATCGACTCCGCCGTCTTCCCGGGCCAGCAGGGCGGCCCGCTCATGCACGCCATCGCGGGCAAGGCCGTGGCCTTCAAGATCGCGGCCACCGAGGAGTTCCGCGCCCGCCAGGAGCGCACGGTCGAGGGCGCCCGGATCCTCGCCGAGCGCCTCGGGGCCGACGACGTCGCCCGGGCCGGGGTGTCCGTGCTGACCGGCGGCACCGACGTGCACCTGGTGCTGGTGGACCTGCGCGACTCCGAGCTGGACGGCAAGCAGGCCGAGGACCTCCTGCACCGGGCGGGGATCACCGTCAACCGCAACGCCGTGCCGTGGGACCCGCGGCCGCCGATGGTCACCTCCGGGCTGCGGATCGGCACCCCCGCGCTGGCCACGCGCGGCTTCGGCGCACCGCAGTTCGAGGAGGTCGCCGAGATCATCGCCACCGCCCTGAAGCCCGGGGCCGACATCGACGCCCTGCGGGCCCGCGTGGACCGGCTGGCCGCGGACTTCCCGCTCTACGACGGCCTCGAGGAGTGGTGAGCGTGGGCGCACGGATCCTCGACGGACGGGCGGCCTCCGCCGCCATCAGGACCGAGCTCGCCGAGCGCGTGGCCGTGCTGGCGGAGCGGGGGGTCACCCCCGGCCTCGGCACGGTGCTGGTGGGCGAGGACCCCGCCTCGCACTCCTACGTGGGCGGCAAGCACAAGGACTGCGCCGAGGTCGGCATCTCCTCGATCCGCCGCGACCTGCCCGCGGACGTCTCCCAGGAGGAGCTCGAGCGCGTCCTCGACGAGCTCAACGCGGACCCCGCGTGCACCGGCTACATCGTCCAGCTGCCGCTGCCCGGGCACATCGACACCAACGCCATCCTCGAGCGCATCGACCCGGACAAGGACGCCGACGGGCTGCACCCGACCAACCTCGGCCGCCTCGTGCTCAACGTCTCCGAGCCGATGACCTCCCCGCTGCCGTGCACGCCGAACGGGGTGATCGAGCTGCTGCGCCGCAACGACGTCGAGCTCGCGGGCCGGCACGTGCTCGTCGTGGGCCGCGGCGTGACCGTCGGACGGCCGATCGGGCTGCTGCTGACCCGCAAGGAGATCAACGCCACGGTCACCCTCGCCCACACCGGCACGCAGGACCTCGACGCGCTGCTGGCCCAGGCCGACGTCGTCGTGGCCGCCGCCGGGCGGCCGCACATGATCACGGCCGACAGCCTCAAGGACGGCGTGGTGCTCCTCGACGTCGGGGTCTCCCGCGTGGAGGACCCCGAGACTGGAAAGAAGAGGCTCACCGGGGACATCGACCCGGCCGCCGCGCAGAAGGCCTCCTGGATCTCCCCCAACCCCGGCGGGGTGGGGCCCATGACCCGGGCCATGCTGCTGCTCAACGTGGTGGAGACCGCGGAGCGGCACGCCGGCCTCCGCTGAGCGCCGTCCACCGCGCCGCGCCCCCGGGAGCCCTCGCTCCCGGGGGCGCGGCCGTCCCCGGCGCGGGGCGGGGACGGCGCCCGCGCCGGTTCGTGGCCCGGGCCGGGATTTGAGACAATGGGGACCATGCGCTCCCTCGGATCCCCGACCCCGTCCACCGCCCCGGCCGCCGAGCCCGCCTCCCGCACCGCCCTGTGGGGCACGGTGATCGGACTGGCCGTGCTCGTGGTGATCTTCGTGGTGGCGCTGCTGCAGGCCGCGAACGCCAACTCGTGGCTGGGCTGGGCGCTCGCCGGCATCGCCCTCGGCTGGCTGCTGCTCGCCACCTGGGTGGTGCTCATGGTCCGCAAGGCCGCCCGCTTCGGCCGCCGGCAGGTCGACGAGGCCCGGGAGCAGCTGCGCACCGGCTCCGGCCGCGCCCCCACCGTCACCGGGTCCGCCGCCGCCGGCTCCATGCGGGACGAGAAGCTCTCCCACAGCTTCCAGATCGTCCTGGTCCAGTCCAAGGTGATCAAGCAGGAGCTCGCCGCGCTGCCCGTCGAGGGCCCCGAGCGCGAGGCGCTGGACCGCGCCCTCGACACCATCGACATCACGGCCGGCAACGGGATGAGCATGCTGCGCCAGGAGCCCCTCAGCGGCACCGTGGTCGACTGACCCCGACCGCCCCGCGGCACGAACCCCCGCAGCACGACCCCCGCTCACCACCACCCGGAAGCCAGGTGCCCCCGCATGTCCCGCCCCGAGAACGTCCTGCGCGTCGCCACCGTCAACGTCAACGGCATCCGCGCCGCCTACAAGCGCGGCATGGCCGACTGGCTGGCGGGCCGTGACGTCGACATCCTGTGCCTGCAGGAGGTCCGGGCCCCCGACCGGATCGTCCGGGACCTGCTCGACGAGCAGGTGTGGGACGTCCACCACGCCGAGGCCGCCGACAAGGGCCGGGCGGGCGTGGCCGTGGCCACCCGCCGGGACGCCCGGGACGGGTCCCTGCTGCCCGTGCGGCGGCGCGACTCCATCGGCCACGAGCACTTCGAGACCGCGGGCCGGTGGGTCGAGACGGACCACGACCTGGCCGACGGCCCCACGCTCACCGTGGTCTCGGCCTACGTCCACTCCGGGGAGGTCGGCACCCCCCGCCAGGACGACAAGTACCGCTTCCTCGACGTCATGAGCGAGCGGCTGCCCGAGCTCGCCCGCACGCGGGAGCACGTGCTCGTCGTCGGCGACCTCAACGTGGGGCACACCGAGCTCGACATCAAGAACTGGAAGGGCAACGTCAAGAACGCCGGCTTCCTGCCCGAGGAGCGCGCCTACTTCGACCGCTTCTTCGGCGAGCACGGGTACAAGGACGTCGCCCGGGAGCTGGCCGGACCGGTCCCCGGGCCGTACACGTGGTGGTCGTACCGCGGCAAGGCCTTCGACACCGACGCCGGGTGGCGCATCGACTACCACATGGCCACCCCGGGGCTCGCGGCCCGGGCGGTGACCGCCGCCGTGGACCGCGCCCCCAGCTACGACACGCGCTTCTCCGACCACGCGCCCGTGGTGGTCGACTACCAGCTCTGACCCGTTCGCCCGCTCCGCGCCCCCGCCGGCGCCCGCCCGATCGAAGGACCCCGCACCGTGACCCCTGAGCCCGTACCGTTCGACGTCCCCACCGCCTCCGGCAGACCCCGTGTCGTCTCGGGGGTGCAGCCCTCGGCGGACTCCCTGCACCTGGGCAACTACGTGGGGGCCGTGCGCAACTGGGTGGACCTGCAGGACGACAACGAGTGCGTGTTCTTCGTGGCCGACCTGCACGCCATCACCGCCGAGCAGGACCCGGCCGCCCTGGCCCAGCGGACCCGTGTCACGGCGGCCCAGTACATCGCCGCGGGCATCGACCCCGAGCGCTCCACCCTGCTGGTGCAGTCCCACGTGCCCGAGCACGCCCAGCTGGCCTGGGCGCTCAACTGCATCACGGGCTTCGGCGAGGCGTCCCGGATGACGCAGTTCAAGGACAAGTCCGCCCGGCAGGGCGCCGAGAACGCCACGGTCGGCCTGTTCGCCTACCCGGTGCTCATGGCCGCCGACATCCTGATCTACCAGGCGCACCAGGTCCCGGTGGGGGAGGACCAGCGCCAGCACCTCGAGCTGACCCGCAACCTCGCCCAGCGCTTCAACACCCGCTTCGGGGACACGTTCGTGGTGCCGGACGCGAAGATCCTCGCCGAGTCCGCCAAGGTCTACGACCTGCAGAACCCCACCGCCAAGATGTCCAAGTCCGCCGCGTCCGAGAGCGGGCTGATCCGGCTGCTCGACCCGGCCAAGAAGAACGCGAAGAAGATCAAGTCCGCGGTCACCGACGACGGCACGGAGATCCGCTTCGACCGCGAGGCCAAGCCGGGCATCGCCAACCTGCTGACCGTGTACTCGGCGCTCACCGGCCGGCCCGTGGCCGACCTCGTGGCGGAGTACGAGGGGAAGCTCTACGGCCACCTCAAGGTGGGGCTGGCCGAGGTGGTCACCGAGACCCTGGACCCGATCCAGGCCCGCGCCCAGGAGCTGCTGGACGACCCCGCGGAGCTGGACCGCCTCCTCGCCCGGGGCGCCGAGAAGGGCCGCGAGATCACCGTCCGGACCCTGGCGGGGGTCTACGACCGGATGGGCTTCCTGCCGCGCCTGGGCGGGTCCGGGGGGCTGGGCTAGGCTGGGTCCCGTCCTGTGAGGAGTTGAGTTGACCCGAACGCAGCAGTCCCCCACCATCCGCCCCGGCCAGGTGTACGCGGGCGTGGTGATCGAGCTGCCCGAGCCCGTGGGCCGGGAGCTCCAGGACTGGCGCGCGTCCTTCGGGGACCCCGCCTCCTACGCCGTGCCGGCGCACATCACGCTGATGATCGCCCCGCAGGCGGAGCGCTGGGCGGACGTCGTGCAGCGGGTCGGGGCCGTGGCCCGCGAGTGGGAGCCGTTCCGGGTGGAGATCAACGGCACCGGCACGTTCCGCCCCGTGAGCCCGGTGGTCTACCTGCGCATCCAGGAGGGCGAGGAGCAGTGCCGCGCGCTGCACGACGCCCTGCACGAGGAGCAGCTCGTCTCGGCGTCCCCCTTCGAGTTCCACCCCCACGTCACGATCGCCCAGGCCGTGGAGGAGGAGGACCTCGACCGCGCCCAGGAGATGCTGCGGACCTACCGCGCCGGGTTCCTCGTGGACCGGATCGGTCTCTACGAGCTCGACGGCCGGGGCGTCTGGCGGATCCGCGAGGAGTTCCCCTTCACGGGGCGCGACCGCGACCGGCGCTGAGCCGCCCGGCCATGAGCACCCGCGCCGGCCCCCGCACCGGCCCCGCCCCCGAGCTGCCGCCGCGCGCGATCGACCGCCACGGCATGCGGCGCGAGGCCCTGCGCCAGCGGGCGCTGCTGCGCGAGAAGCGGGCCGCCGGCGCCGGCGCCCTCGGGCTGGCCGGCTCGGTGCTCGCCGTGGCGCTCGCCGAGACCTACCGGCGGATGCCGGTCCGCGTGGTCCTGCACTACCTCTTCCACGGCGGGCCCCTCATGGCGGCGGGCCTGTCCTTCGTGCTGATCTTCGCGTCCACCGCCCTGCTGGTGATGGGCTTCTCCGTGATCGGCGTGTTCCTCGGCAACGACCCCCTGGTGCGCGACGCCGTGGTGGAGGCCGTGACCGAGCGCGTCCCCGGCCTGCTGGACACCGGGGACGGGGGAGTGGTCCCCCTCGAGCTGCTCGAGGACACCCGGCCCTTCACCCTGGCCACGGTGATCGGCGCCGCGGTCCTGTTCTTCTCCGGCTGGCGCTGGGTCTCCGGGGTGCGGCTCGCGTTCCGCCGGCTCTTCGAGGTGCCCCCCGCGCAGGGCCTGCCCATCGCGGCCGTGCCGCGGGACCTGCTGGGGCTGCTGCTGCTGGGCGTGCTGCTCGCCCTCTCGGTCGTGGCCAACGGCGCGGCCTCGGGCCTCCTGGGCTTCCTGCTGGACACCGCCGGCGAGCTCGGCTGGGGCAGCGGCCCCGACTGGCTGCGCACCGGGCTGACCTGGGCGCTGAGCACCCTGCTCGTCGTCGTGCTGGACGCCCTGTTCGCCCTCGAGCTCGTGCGGGGCGTGGCCGGGCTGCGGATCACCCGCCGCGCCCTGACCGTCACCGTGCTCGCCGCGGCGGCCGGCAGCTTCGCGCTGCGCTACATCGGGGGCACGGTGGTCGCCGGGGCCACCACCAACCCGTACCTGCTCTCGGTCGCCCTCGTGGTGGGCGTGCTCCTGTGGTTCTACCTGTTCAACCAGATCCTGCTGTTCTCGGCCGCGATCGGGGCGATCGTGCACGCGGACCAGCGCGGCGGGCGGGTGCACCCCGACGGGGAGAACGTGGCGATCACCGTGGTGCCCATGGCCACCCTGACCGGGCGCCGCTGAGCCGCCGCCGCGCACGGACGACGGCGGCCCGCCCCCTGCCGTGCAGGGGACGGGCCGCGGCGGCCTGGGGCACGCTCACATGGAGCGGCTCAGGATGGCGTTCTTGACCTCGGCGATGGCCTTCGTGACCTGGATGCCGCGCGGGCACGCCTCGGTGCAGTTGAAGGTCGTGCGGCAGCGCCACACGCCCTCCTTGTCGTTGAGGATCTCCAGGCGCAGGTCCCCCGCGTCGTCGCGGGAGTCGAAGATGAACCGGTGCGCGTTGACGATCGCCGCCGGACCGAAGTACTGGCCGTCGGTCCAGAACACGGGGCAGGACGACGTGCACGCGGCGCACAGGATGCACTTGGTGGTGTCGTCGAAGCGCGCCCGGTCCTCCTGGGACTGGTAGCGCTCCATGGTCGGCTCGTTGCCGCCGGCCACGAGGAACGGCATGATCTCGCGGTAGGACTGGAAGAACGGCTCCATGTCCACGATCAGGTCCTTCTCGCACGGCAGGCCCTTGATGGGCTCCACCGTGACGGGCTTGGACAGGTCGAGGTCCTTGAGCAGCACCTTGCAGGCGAGGCGGTTCTGGCCGTTGATGCGCATGGCGTCCGAGCCGCACACGCCGTGCGCGCAGGAGCGGCGGAAGGACAGCGAGCCGTCGATCTCCCACTTCACCTTGTGCAGGGCGTCCAGCACGCGGTCGGTGCCGTACATGGTCAGCTTGTACTCGTCCCAGCGGACCTCGTCGGAGACCTCCGGGTTGTAGCGGCGGATCTGCAGGGTGAGGTCGAAGGTCGGGATCTCGTCGCTGCCCTGCTGCTCCTCGGGCAGGTCCACGCGCGCGGCGGGCTCCCCGCCCTCGGCGTTCTCGGCGGCGGGGTCCACGGCCGGGGCCGCGGCCTCGTCGCGCTCGTCGACCGACCCGGCGTCCGCGTCGGTCTTGTAGCCGGCACGGTCGTCCTGGGCGTGGCCCGGGGCGTGGCCGTGCTCGGGGGCGCGGTCCTGGGGGTCGTCGTCGCGGCCGTCCTCGGGCCGGTCGGGAGTGTGTGCGGTAGACATCAGTACTTACGCTCCATGGGCTCGTAGCGGGTGAAGATGACGGGCTTCGTCTCCTGCCGGATCCCCGCGGTGGGGGAGGAGGGGTCGAGGTAGACCATCGAGTGCTTCATGAAGTTGGCGTCGTCGCGCTCCGGGAAGTCCTCCCGGAAGTGCCCGCCGCGGGACTCGGTGCGGTGCAGGGCGGCCACGGTCATGACCTTCGCGAGCTGCAGGAGGAAGCCGAGCTCCACGGCCTCCAGCAGGTCCAGGTTGAAGCGCTTGCCCTTGTCCTGGATGGAGATGTTCGCGTACCGGGCCTCGAGGGCGGCGATGTCGTCCAGCGCCGTCTGCAGGGTGTCGGCGGTGCGGAACACCTGGACGTTGAGGTCCATGGTGTCCTGCAGGTCCTTGCGGATCGCGGCGACCTTCTCGGTGCCGGTGCCGTTGCGGGCGTTGTCGAGCAGCGCCACGGTGCTGTCCAGGGCGGTGTCCGGCACGGGCACGAACTCGGCCCGCTGCGCGTACTCGGCGGCGTAGATGCCGGCGCGCTTGCCGAACACGTTGATGTCCAGCAGCGAGTTGGTGCCCAGGCGGTTGGAGCCGTGCACGGACACGCAGGCGACCTCGCCGGCGGCGTACAGGCCCGGGACCACGTTCTCGTTGTCCTGGAGCACCTCGGCCTTGATGTTGGTCGGGATGCCGCCCATGGCGTAGTGGCAGGTCGGGAACACCGGGACGGGCTCGGTGTAGGGCTCCACGCCCAGGTACGTGCGGGCGAACTCCGTGATGTCGGGCAGCTTCGCGTCGATGTGCGCCGGCTCCAGGTGGGTGAGGTCGAGCAGGACGTAGTCCTTGTTCGGCCCGGCGCCGCGGCCCTCGCGCACCTCGTTGGCCATGGAGCGGGCCACGATGTCGCGGGGGGCGAGGTCCTTGATGGTCGGGGCGTAGCGCTCCATGAACCGCTCGCCGTCGGCGTTGCGCAGGATCCCGCCCTCGCCGCGGGCGGCCTCGGAGACGAGGATGCCCAGCCCGGCCAGGCCGGTGGGGTGGAACTGGATGAACTCCATGTCCTCGAGGGGCAGGCCGTTGCGGAACGCGATGGCCATGCCGTCGCCGGTGAGCGTGTGGGCGTTGGAGGTCGTCTTGTAGACCTTGCCCGCCCCGCCGGAGGCGAAGACCACGGACTTGGCCTGGAAGACGTGCAGCTCCCCGGAAGCGAGGTCGTAGGAGACGACGCCGGCGACGCGGCGCTGGCCGTCGACCTCGGTCATGATCAGGTCCAGGACGTAGTACTCGTTGAAGAACTCCACGTTGTGCTTGATGCAGTTCTGGTACAGCGTCTGGAGGATCATGTGGCCGGTGCGGTCCGCGGCGTAGCAGGCGCGGCGCACGGGGGCCTTGCCGTGGTCGCGGGTGTGGCCGCCGAAGCGTCGCTGGTCGATCTTGCCCTCGGGGGTGCGGTTGAACGGCAGGCCCATCTTCTCGAGGTCGAGGACGGCGTCGATGGCCTCCTTGGCCATCACCTCGGCGGCGTCCTGGTCGACCAGGTAGTCACCGCCCTTGATGGTGTCGAACGTGTGCCACTCCCAGTTGTCCTCCTCGACGTTGGCGAGGGCCGCGCACATGCCGCCCTGCGCCGCGCCGGTGTGGGACCGCGTGGGGTACAGCTTGGTCAGTACGGCAGTGCGGGAGCGCTGACCGGCCTCGATGGCGGCGCGCATACCGGCACCACCGGCGCCGATGATGACCACGTCGTACTTGTGAACCTGCATACCGGTTGTTCTTTCTGTTGGGTGTTCCGTCGGATGTGCTGGGGCCCGGTCGCCTGTGACCGGACGGCGGAGACGGCCCGCCGCGGGGCGGGCCGTCTCCGGCAGGGATCAGCCCGCGGTGCAGAAGCTCGCGAGCAGCGCGGGGTCCGCGCCGGCCGGGCAGGGCTCGAAGGTGAAGATGACGAGGGTGCCGAGCAGGATCACGAAGGCGGACGTGGTGAAGAGGAAGACCTTCAGCCAGAACCGGGTCCGGTCCTTCTCCGCGTAGTCGTCGATGATCACGCGCAGCCCGTTCGTGCCGTGCAGCATCGCCAGCCACAGCAGGAGCATGTCGAAGACCTGCCAGAACGGGCTGGCCCACTTGCCGGCCACGAACGCGAAGTCGACGGCGTTCACGCCGCCCTCCGGGCCCACGAGGTTGACCCAGAGGTGGACGAAGACGAGCACCAGCAGGATCACGCCGGACAGGCGCATGAACAGCCACGCGAACATCTCGAAGTTGTTGCGGCGGGACGAGGAGCGGTTGTACTTGATGCCGTTGACCTCGAGGTCCTTGCTCCGGGGGACCGAGATGCTTGCCTTGAGCGGAGTGCTCATAGTGATTAACCCCCGAAGACGTGGGACAGGTGACGGATGAGGAAGGGGATCATGACGACGACCCACAGGGCCAGGACGCCCCAGAGCATCTGCTTCTGGTACTTGGTGCCGCTGGACCAGAAGTCGACCATGATGATGCGCAGGCCGTTGAAGGCGTGGTAGACGATGGCCGCCACGAGGCCGGCCTCGCCCAGGCCCATGACCGGGTTCTTGTAGGTCGCCATGACCGCGTTGTAGGCCTCGGGGGAGACCCGCACGAGCGCCGTGTCCAGGACGTGGACCAAGAGAAAGAAGAAGATGGCCACGCCGGTGATGCGATGGGCCACCCAGGACCACTGGCCATGAGCCTGGCCGCGGTACAGGGTGCCCTTGGATGTCTTCGCCACTGAAAAACCTCCCTGAGTCGCTCGCCGTCGTGCGCTCTAGAAATGTTCGGGAATTCGCACTGCGCACGACGTGAGCGGAGCCCTCCGGCTCTGTGTCGGATGATGCGCGAGTTCCCTCCCACGATACCAGCACGACCGGTGTTTACTGACAGGCTGTCCCGCACGGGCGCACGGGTTCCGCCGCGCGCGCACGTCGTTTTCCGCGGGCTCCCGGGCGACGTCGTATGGTGTTCTCCGTGACCTCCCCACTCGCGCACTTCCACCCCTTCATCCCTGCCGGAGGGGTGGGCTCCCGGCTGTGGCCCCTCTCCCGGGCCGACGCCCCCAAGTTCCTGCTCGACCTCACCGGCTCCGGCTCCTCCCTGCTCCGCGCCACGTACGACCGGCTCGCGGGCCTGGGCGACGGCCCGGTCATGGTCGTGACCGGGCGCACGCACGCGGCCGCGGTCTGCCGCCAGCTCCCGGAGCTCTCCACCGGCGACCTCGTGCTCGAGCCGTCCCCGAAGGACTCGGCGGCGGCCATCGGCCTGGCCTGCATGCTCGTCCAGCGCCGCGACCCCGAGGCGATCATCGGGTCCTTCGCGGCCGACCACGTGATCGAGCCCGCCGGCGCCTTCCAGGACGTGGTCCGGGAGGCCGTGGCCGCGGCGGCCTCGGGGCGGATCGTGACGATCGGGATCCCGCCGAGCTCCCCGGCCACCGGCTTCGGCTACATCCGGGCCGGCGCCCAGCTCGGGCTGCCGGACGCGCCCCACGCCCTGCAGGTCGAGGAGTTCGTCGAGAAGCCCGACGAGGACACCGCCCGGCACTACGTGGCGAGCGGCAACTACACGTGGAACGCCGGGATGTTCGTGGCGCCCGCGTCCCTGATGCTGCGCCACCTCGCCGCGAGCCAGCCGGAGCTGCACGCGGGGCTCACCGAGATCGCCGACGCCTGGGGCACGCCCGCCCAGGACGAGGTGGTGGACCGGGTGTGGCCCGGGCTGCCCAAGATCGCGATCGACTACGCCGTGGCCGAGCCCGCGGCGGCCGCCGGGGACGTGGCCATGGTCCCGGCGAGCTTCACCTGGGACGACGTCGGGGACTTCGCCGCGATCCGGCGGCTCAACCACGTCGACCCCGAGACCGACCCCGACGTCACGGTCCTCGGCGACAACAGCCGGGTGCTCTCCGACAGCTCCAGCGGCATCGTCGTCTCGGACACGGGCCGGCTGATCGCGCTGATCGGGGTCGAGGACATCGTCGTCGTCGACACCCACGACGCGCTGCTGGTGACCACCCGGGAGCACGCCCAGCGCGTCAAGGACGCGGTGGCCTCCCTCAAGCAGAGCGGCAACACGGACGTCCTGTGAGCGTCGGGGGCGGCGCGCGCCCGGGAGTAGTCTGGACAGATGCCTGACGCGCCATCCTCCGCCGCGGCCCTGGAGGCCGGCCTCCCGCCCGCCATCGGCCCCCTGCTCAAGCGCTACCTGCCCGACCTGATCGCCTTCCGGCGGGACCTGCACCGCCACCCGGAGCTGTCCTACCAGGAGTTCCGCACCACGGATCGGATCGTGGGCGCCCTGGAGAACATGGGCCTGTCCCCGGTGCGGCTCTCGGACACCGGGTGCTACGTGGACATCGGGCACGGCCCGATCGGCGTGGGCCTGCGGGCGGACATCGACGCGCTGCCGATCCAGGAGGGCACGGGCCTCGAGTACTCCTCCGTCAACGACGGCGTGGCGCACTCCTGCGGGCACGACATCCACGCCACGGTGATGGTGGGCGTGGCCAAGGTGCTCGCGGACCTGCACCGGACCGCACACATCGCCGGGACCGTGCGGATCGTCTTCCAGCCCGCCGAGGAGCAGCTGCCCGGCGGCGCCCTCACCGTGCTGCGCCAGGGCGTCCTCGAGGGCGTGCCCCGGATGTTCGCCCTGCACTGCGAGCCCAAGGTCGACGTCGGCCAGGTCGGCACCCGGATCGGCGCGATCACGTCCGCCTCCGACACCGTGCGCATCGAGTTCACCGGCCGCGGCGGGCACACCTCCCGCCCCCACCTCACGCAGGACCTCGTCTACGCGATGGCCCAGATCGCCGTCAACGTCCCGGCCGTGCTCTCCCGGCGGATCGACGTGCGCTCCGGCGTGGCCGTGGTGTGGGGCCAGATGCACGCCGGCGTGGCGCCCAACGCCATCCCCGCCACCGGGTTCATGTCCGGGACGATGCGCTGCCTCGACGCCGACGCCTGGCACCGGGCGGGCACGCTGCTCGACGAGGTCGTGCACCAGGTGGCCGCGCCCTACGGGGTGGACGTGGAGCTGGAGCACATCCGCGGCGTCCCTCCCGTGGTCAACGGGGAGGTGGAGACCACCCTCATCGAGAACGCCGCCCGCGCCGAGCTCGGCGAGGACGCGGTGGTGCTGGTGCACCAGTCGATGGGCGGGGAGGACTTCGCGTGGTTCCTCCAGGAGGTGCCCGGGGCGATGATGCGGCTGGGCACGCGCACGCGGGGCGGGCACACCTACGACCTGCACCAGTCGGACTACGTGGCGGACGAGGCCGCGATCGGCTGCGGCATCCAGGTCATGACCAACACGGCCCTGCGCGCCATCCGGCTGCACTCCCGGCAGACACGGCCGGACGTCACCACGAATTAACGCGGGCCTCCGGCGCCCCGCCACTACCCGTGGGTAGAGTGGCACCACGTCGCGCTTGCCGCGTGACCGGGATCACCGCCCGGCCGCGCCCTTCTCCTGGAGGAACCATGACCTTCCCGCCCCGGACGTCCCGAGGAACCCGCCCGCTCTCCGCCGCCGCGCTGCTCGGCGCCTCCGCCCTCGTGCTCGCCGGCTGCGGCGCGGCCCCCGAGGAGGGCGGCGAGGCGCAGGAGCAGGCCACCGACTTCACCGGCTGCATCGTCTCCGACTCCGGCGGGTTCCAGGACCGCTCCTTCAACCAGAACTCCTACGAGGGCCTGCAGGCCGTCGAGGAGTCCATGGGCATCGAGGTCAACCAGGCCGAGTCCCAGGCCGAGACCGACTTCGAGCCCAACCTGACGTCCATGGTGCAGTCCGGGTGCGACCTCACGCTGTCCGTGGGCTTCCTCCTCGCCGACGCCACCCGGGCCGTGGCCGAGGCCAACCCCGAGTCCAACTTCGCGATCGTCGACGACGCCTCGATCGAGCTCGACAACGTCAAGCCGCTCGTCTACAACACGGCCGAGGCCGCGTTCCTCGCCGGCTACGTGGCGGCGGGCAGCACCCAGAGCGGGACCGTGGCGACCTACGGCGGCATGGACATCCCCACCGTGACGGTGTTCATGGACGGCTTCGCCGACGGCATCGACCACTACAACGAGACCAAGGGCGAGGACGTCCGGCTCCTGGGCTGGGACAAGGACTCCCAGGACGGCACCTTCGTCAACAGCTTCACCGACACCTCCGCGGCGAAGACCACCACGCAGAACTTCATCAACGAGGGCGCGGACATCGTGCTGCCCGTGGCCGGGCAGGCCGCCCTCGGCACCCTCGACGCCGTGGTCGAGGCCAACGGCGGGGGCGGCGACGAGGTCCGCTTCGTGTGGGTCGACGCCGACGGCTACGAGACCCTCGACCAGGGCCAGGAGTACCAGCTCACCTCGGTGCTCAAGCAGATGAGCACCTCCGTGCAGGACGTCGTCGAGTCGGCCGCCGAGGGCGAGTTCAGCAACGAGCCCTACGTCGGCACCCTCGAGAACGACGGCGTGGGCATCGCCCCGTTCCACGACCAGGAGGAGGCCGTGGGCGAGGAGCTCGCCGCCGAGGTCGAGCAGCTGCGCCAGGACATCATCGACGGCACGGTCACCGTCGAGTCCGAGAACTCGCCGCAGGCCTGATCCCGGACGACACCGACCACCGCACCCACCGCCGCCAGCGAGGGCCCCGGCCGCAGCTGGCGGCGGTGGCGTGCCCGCCCCGGGCCGGCGGACGGCCCAGGAGGAGGACCACCCCACCATGAAGCTGGAACTGCAGTCCATCACCAAGCGGTTCGGCTCCTTCGCGGCCAACGAGGACGTCGACCTCGTCGTGGAGCCCGGGCAGATCCACTGCCTCCTCGGCGAGAACGGGGCGGGCAAGTCCACCCTGATGAACGTCCTCTACGGCCTGTACCGGCCGAGCGGGGGACGCATCCTGGTGGACGGCGCCGAGGTGTCCTTCCGGGGCCCCGGGGACGCCATGGCCGCCGGGATCGGCATGGTGCACCAGCACTTCATGCTGGTGCCGGTGTTCACCGTCGCGGAGAACGTGGCCCTCGGCGCGGAGAGCACCCGCGGCGGCACCCTCGACCTCGAGACCACCCGCCGCCGGATCCGGGAGATCTCCCAGCGCTACGGCTTCCACGTGGACCCGGACGCCGTGGTCGAGGACCTGCCCGTGGGCGTGCAGCAGCGCGTCGAGATCATCAAGGCCCTCGTGCGGGAGGCGCAGGTGCTCATCCTGGACGAGCCCACCGCGGTGCTCACGCCCCGGGAGACCGACGAGCTGCTCGAGATCATGCGCCAGCTGCGCGGGTCCGGGAAGTCGATCCTGTTCATCTCCCACAAGCTGCGGGAGGTCAAGGCGATCTCCGACGTCATCACGGTGATCCGCCGGGGCCGGGTGGTGGGCCAGACGTCCCCGGAGGCCTCGACCTCCGAGCTCGCGGCCCTCATGGTGGGCCGGGACGTGTCCCTGACCGTCGCCAAGGGCGAGGCCGAGCCGGGGGAGCGGGCCCTGGAGGTCTCCGGGCTCACCGTGGTCGCGGACAACGGCGTGAAGCTGCTCGACGACGTCGGGTTCGACGTGGCCCGCGGGGAGATCCTCGCGGTGGCCGGCGTGCAGGGCAACGGCCAGACGGAGCTGGCCGAGGCGATCCTCGGCCTGCGGGAGCGGGCCACCGGCTCGATCCGGCTGGGCGGCACGGAGCTGCTCGGGAAGTCCGTGCGCCAGGTCCTCGACGCCGGCGTGGGCTTCGTCCCGGAGGACCGCTCCACGGACGGGCTCGTGGGCCCGTTCACCGTCGCCGAGAACCTCGTGCTGGACCTCTACGGCGACGACCGCTTCTCCCGCGGCCCGTCCCTGCGGCTGGGCGAGGTCCAGGCCAACGCCCGCCGCGCCGTCGAGCAGTTCGACGTCCGCACCCCCTCCGTGGACGCCCCCGTGCAGACCCTCTCCGGCGGCAACCAGCAGAAGGTCGTCATCGCCCGGGAGCTCTCCCGGCCCCTCGAGCTCTTCCTCGCCTCCCAGCCCACCCGCGGGGTGGACGTGGGGTCCATCGAGTTCATCCACGAGCAGATCGTCGCCGAGCGGGACAAGGGCGTGGCCGTGCTCATCGTCTCGACCGAGCTCGACGAGGTGTACGCGCTCGCGGACCGGATCGCCGTGTTCTTCCACGGCCGGATCATGGGGATCGTGGGCCCCGACACCCCGCGCGACGTCCTGGGCCAGATGATGGCAGGGGCCACCGCCGAGGAGCTCGGCGCGGCCGGCGTCCGGCCCGACGGCGCGCGGCGGACCGGGGCGCAGCCGGCCGTCCCCCCGCAGACCGGCGCCCCACCGACCGATGCCCCGCAGGCCGGCGCCCCGCAGGCCACGGCGCAGCACCCGAAGGAGCAGGCATGAGTGCCACCGGAGCGGCCCCCGCGGCCGCCGACCAGCAGAAGGCGCCGCCGCCCACAGCCGTCGCCCCCGGGAGCTCCCGGCGGGACTGGACCGGCTCCGCGGTGCAGTCCGTGCTCGCGATCGTCGCCGCCCTGCTCCTGGGCGGGCTCCTCATCGCCCTGACCGACGACCGGGTGGCCGACGCCGCGAGCTACCTCTTCGCCCGCCCCGGGGACACGCTCGCGGCCATGTGGGCCGCCGCGTCCTCCGCCTACGAGGCGATGTTCTACGGCGCCGTCTACAACCCGAACGGCAGCACGTTCGCGCAGCGGGTCTACCCGCTCGCGGAGACCCTCACCGTGGCCACGCCGCTGATCCTGGCTGGGCTCGGGGTGGCCGTGGCCTTCCAGGCCGGGCTGTTCAACATCGGCGCCCAGGGGCAGCTGCTGATCGGCGCGGCGCTGGCCGCCTGGGTCGGCTTCTCCTGGCAGCTGCCGGTGGGCGTGCACCTGCTCGCCGTGATCCTCGCCGGGGCCCTCGGCGGCGCGCTGTGGGGGGCGGTCGTGGGCGTGCTCAAGGCCCGCACCGGCGCCCACGAGGTGATCCTGACGATCATGCTCAACTACATCGCGCTCAACCTCGTCGCCTGGCTGCTCACCCGCCCGGCGTTCCTGCGCCCGGGCTCCTCGAACCCCGTCAGCCCCCAGGTCGCGGACACCGCGATGTTCCCCAAGCTGCTGGGCGAGCAGTTCCGGCTGCACTGGGGGTTCGTGCTCGCGGTCCTCGCCACGGTGTTCGTCGCCTGGCTGCTCAAGCGCTCCACGATCGGCTTCGAGCTGCGGGCCGTGGGCGCCAACCCGCGCGCGGCCCGGACCGCCGGCATCTCGGTCACGCGCGGCTTCGTCGTCGTCATGGTCCTCGCGGGCGCCCTCGCGGGACTCGCGGGCGTGGCCCAGATCTCCGGCACCGAGCGCGCACTGACCGCGGGCGTCGCCGCGTCCTTCGGCTTCGACGCGATCACGGTGGCCCTGCTGGGCCGGTCGAAGCCGTGGGGCACGTTCTTCGCGGGCCTGCTCTACGGCGGGTTCCGCGCCGGCGGCGTCACCATGCAGTCGATGACCGGCACGAACATCGACATCGTCCTGGTCGTGCAGTCCCTGATCGTCCTGTTCATCGCCCTGCCGCCGCTGGTGCGGACCGGGCAGGACCGGGTCCGCTCCCGCCGCGGCGGGAGCGCCACCACCACGGCCGCCACCGCCACCGAGGGAGGCCGGGCATGAGCTCGCAGCATCCGGAACCGCGCCCCGAGCAGGCGCCCTGGGACTCCGGCGGCACCGCCGCGACGACCCTGCCCCCGCCGGCCGAGGCGGAGCTGTCCACGACCGCGGCCAACGAGGTCGTGGGCGTCACCAGCTGGCGCACCCCGGTGGTCCTCGGCCTCCTGAGCCTCGTGGCCCTGCTGCTGTTCGGGCTCAACGCCCCGGACAACACGGTGAGCTTCCGCGTCTCGGAGGCCGGCGACCTCTTCCGCGTGCCGGACCTCGTGGTGCACGGCGTGCTGTGGGGCTGGGTCACCGTGGCCGTGCTCGCCGGGCTGACGGTCCTCGCGGTCCTGCGCGCCCGGGCCGGGGCGCACCTGCCCCGGTGGGCGGTGCTCGTGTTCGGCTTCTTCTTCGTCAGCGGCTTCCTCGTGTGGGTCGTGGGCAGCGCGCGCAGCCCGGACGTGTCCCTGTCCGGGCTGCTGGCCGGGTCCGTGGCCCTGGCCATCCCGCTGATCTTCGGCTCCCTGGGCGGCCTGCTGTGCGAGCGCTCCGGCGTGATCAACATCGCGATCGAGGGCCAGCTGCTGTTCGGCGCGTTCTCCGCGGCAGTGGCCGGCTCCCTCTCCGGCAGCGCCTGGGTGGGGCTGCTCGCCGCCGTGCTGGGGGCCGGGCTCGTCTCGCTCGTCCTGGCGGTCTTCTCGATCACCTACCGGGTCAACCAGGTGATCGTGGGCGTGGTGCTCAACGTGCTCGTGTCCGGGCTGACCGGCTTCCTCTTCGCCACGGTGCTGGAGTCGGACCCGGGCGTGTTCAACTCCCCGCCGCGGCTGCCGCGCTTCGCCGTGCCCGTGCTCTCGGAGATCCCCCTGATCGGGCCGATCGTCTTCGACCAGTCCGTGATCGGCTACCTGATGTACGCCGCGGTGGCGCTCGTGTGGTTCGCGCTCTACCGGACGCGCTGGGGGCTGCGCACCCGGTCCGTGGGGGAGCACCCCAAGGCCGCGGACACCCTGGGCGTGAAGGTCAACGCCCTGCGCTTCCGCAACGTGCTGCTCGGCGGGATGGTCGCCGGTCTCGGCGGCGCCTTCTACACGCTGGTCTCCGTCTCCGCGTTCACCCGGGACATGACCTCCGGCGCCGGCTACATCGCGCTGGCCGCCCTGATCTTCGGCCGCTGGAACCCGGTCGGGGCGCTGCTCGCGTCCCTGCTGTTCGGCTTCGCGTCCAACCTGCAGTCGATCCTGTCCTTCCTGGGCACGCCCGTGCCCAGCCAGTTCCTGGCCATGCTCCCGTACGTCGTCACGATCCTGGCCGTGGCCGGGCTCGTGGGGGTCTCCCGCGGTCCCGCGGCCATCGGCAAGCCCTACACCAAGGAGTGAGCGTCCCGTGAACGAGCTTCTGCGCCCCGGCGGCGAGGCGACCGACGACGGGCCCCGGATCGACTGGGACCGGCTGCGGGAGGCGGCCGTGGCCGCCCGCGAGCACGCCTACGTCCCGTACTCGCGCTTCCCCGTGGGCGCGGCAGCCCTCACCGAGGACGGGCGGGTGGTCTCCGGGTGCAACGTGGAGAACGCCTCCTACGGCCTGACCCTGTGCGCCGAGTGCGCCCTGGTGTCCGCGCTGCACATGTCCGGCGGCGGGCGGCTCGTCGCGTTCGTGTGCGTGGACGGGAACGGCGACGTCCTCATGCCCTGCGGACGGTGCCGGCAGCTGCTGCACGAGCACCGCGCGCCCGGCCTGCGGCTGCTCACCGTCTCCGGGGTGCGCACCATGGCCGAGGTGCTGCCCGACGCCTTCGGCCCCGAGAACCTCTAGTCCCCGAAAGGACCCCACATGACCGAGCAGTTCGACGCCGTGGACGTCATCCGGACCAAGCGCGACGGCGGTGCCCTCTCGCCCGGGCAGATCGCGTGGGTCCTGGACGCCTATACCCGCGGTGTCGTGGCCGAGGAGCAGATGAGCGCCCTGGCCATGGCGATCTTCCTGCGGGGCATGGACCGGGACGAGATCGCGGCCTGGACGCGGGCGATGATCGCCTCGGGCGAGCGGATGGACTTCTCCGCGCTCGTGCGCTCCGGGGCGCGCTCGGCCACCGCGGACAAGCACTCGACCGGCGGGGTGGGGGACAAGATCACGCTGCCGCTGGCCCCGCTCGTGGCCGTGTACGGCGTGGCCGTCCCGCAGCTGTCCGGGCGCGGCCTCGGCCACACCGGCGGCACCCTGGACAAGCTCGAGTCCATCCCCGGCTGGCGGGCGGCCCTGTCCAACGAGGAGATGCTGGCCCAGCTGCGGGACGTGGGCGCGGTGATCTGCGCCGCGGGCTCCGGCCTGGCGCCCGCGGACAAGAAGCTCTACGCGCTGCGGGACGTCACCGGGACGGTCGAGTCGATCCCGCTCATCGCGTCCTCCATCATGTCCAAGAAGATCGCCGAGGGCACCCAGTCCCTCGTGCTCGACGTCAAGGTGGGCTCCGGGGCGTTCATGAAGGACCTGGCCTCCGCCCGCGAGCTGGCCCGCACGATGGTCGACCTCGGCACCGGCGCCGGAGTCACGACCACCGCCCTGCTCACCGACATGTCCACGCCCCTCGGCCTGACGGTCGGCAACGCCGTGGAGGTCCAGGAGTCCGTCGAGGTGCTCGCCGGCGGCGGCCCGGCCGACGTCGTGGAGCTCACCGTGGCGCTCGCCGCGGAGATGCTCGCCGCGTCCGGGGTCCCGGACGCCGACCCGGCGGAGGCGCTGCGGGACGGCCGGGCCATGGACGTGTGGCGGGCCATGGTGGCCGCCCAGGGCGGCGACCCCGACGCCCCGCTGCCGCGGGCCCGGGAGTCCGAGACCGTGGTGGCCGAGGCCGACGGCGTGCTCGCCGAGCTCGACGCCCACCGGGTGGGGGTGGCCTCCTGGCGCCTCGGGGCGGGCCGCGCCCGGCGCGAGGACCCCGTCCAGGCCGGCGCCGGCGTGCTGCTGCACGCCAAGCCCGGGGACGCCGTCCGGGCCGGGCAGCCGCTGCTGACCCTGCTCACCGACACCCCCGAGCGCTTCGCACGGGCCCGGGAGGCCCTCGAGGGCGCCGCCGTGATCGCCCCGGAGGCGCCGGCGTCCCGGCCGGACCGCGCCGTGGTCCTGGAGACCGTGCGGTGATCGCCGGCCGCTGAAGCGCCGGGGCCGGATGCCGGGCCCGCCTATACTGCGGAGAGAACCAGCGCGAAACGAGAACCGAGGGCGTGCGCACACGCTCGGAAGGGTGGGTCCAGTTGGGTCTGCGAGGCATTTTCCGGAAGAACACCGAGGACAGCACACCGCGCCACGAGACCGGACGGCCCGAGCAGCCGGCCGGTCCGACCGCCGGCCCCGACACCGGGACCCGGGAAACGGGCCGGGACGGCGACCGGGGCACCGGTTCCCGGGGTCCGGACGGGCACGGTCACGAGGAGCACGGCCCGGAGGAGGTCCGGCCGCTGCCGGACCGCGGACCGCTGCCCTTCCTCGTGGACCGGCTGACGTCCCGGGGGGCCGACCGCGCCGTGCTCACGCTCGTCCAGCGCGGCAACACCATGACCCACCAGACCCAGCAGTCCGTGGGGGACGCCGACCCGTCCGTGGAGTCCGGCACCGTGGACCAGGACTCACCGCTCTTCGACCCCGTGGCCGACCTCTACAGCGAGGCCATGTCCTCGCCCCGCGGCGCGTGGCAGAACGCCCGCATCGAGGTGGGCCCGGAGCAGGACGGGGTCCGCCCCGTGGTGACGACCTACGGCTTCGCCGACGGCAGCGAGGACGTCCGCACCTGGCGGTCGGGGCGGCCCACGCCGGGCGCCGCTGCCGCGGGCACGCGGTCCACTGCGGAGACGAGCTCCGCCGAGGACCGGCCCGCCGGTGAGCGCCCCACCGGGGAGCGGTCCGACGACGAGCGCCGTCCCGCCGCATCGGAGCCGACGGGCCCGGCCGCGCAGCACTCGGCCGGGGGAGTCCCCGCCGCCGCGGCGGCCGCCGCTGCCGGTGGGGCCGGGTCCTCCGCGGCCGGCGCCGCCCGTGGCCCCGTCTCCGAGCCGACCGGCGTCCCGGTCTCCGCGCGGAGCGCTGAGCCGGCCGCCGAGCCGATCACCGAGCCGACCACCGGGGCGGAGCCCGTTCCCGGGGCCGCTCCCGCCACGGAGGCCCCCGCGGCCGGCCGGGAGCAGGACGAGCACCGCACCGCCGACCGGGAGGCCACCGCCCACGACGTCCCCGACCACGGCACCGCCCAGCACGAGGTCCCCGACCACGTCGACCACGAGGAGTGGCACGAGGACGTCGAGCCGGCCGCGCCCACCGGGGCGGCGGCCGCGACGGCCGCCGCGGCCGCCGCCGGCACCGCCGCCGGGGACGACCACGACTCCTCCGCCCCGGAGACCGCGGTCTCCACCGACGTCTCCCCGTCCTACCGGGCCCCGGCGGGGGCCCAGGACCGGCCCTCCCAGGACAAGCTGGCCGAGGGCAACCTCGTGCTCAAGGAGGTCGACGTCCTGCGCCGGCTCGCGGACGCCCAGCGGCGCCTGTTCGGCGAGGACGGCACGGCGATGGACGTCTCCACCGTGCTCGTGCGGGTGCGGGCCCTGGGCACCTACTACGACGCCCTGACCCACGTGCGGAAGAACGGCTTCTGGGACCAGCGCCGCACCTTCGACCTCGTCCCCGAGGAGCTGCTGCACGTGCAGGAGCTCAAGGACGAGTCCTACGTGGAGGGCAACGGGGCCCCGCTGGCGATGATGTTCCGCTTCCGGCCGGGCATCCCCCCGGAGGTGTCCTTCGACTACGCGGACGAGGAGGCCTTCGTGCGCTACGAGGACCGGCTGCCCGCGCAGAACTACCTCGAGGAGCTGCGCATGTACCCCCGCACCGGGGCGCACATCCCGCAGCACATGAACGAGGCCCTGCAGGACTGGAACTACTGAGACCGACCGAGACAGGGGCCGTCCCGACCGTGATGCTGACCTCCGCCGAACAGCACCCGGGCCGCGTGCCGGACCGGGTCCTGCGCGACCTGCCCAAGGTGTGCCTGCACGACCACCTCGACGGCGCCCTGCGCCCGGCCACGGTGGTCGAGCTGGCCGCCGCCGCCGGGCACCGGCTGCCGGCCGAGGAGCCCGAGGCGCTGGGCCGGTGGGTGCGGGAGAGCGCCGACTCCGGCTCGCTGCTGCGCTACCTGGCGACCTTCGAGCACACGGTCGCCGTGATGCAGACCCCCGAGGCGCTCGTGCGCTGCGCCCGGGAGTACGTCGAGGACCTCGTGGCGGACGGGGTGGTCCACGCCGAGGTGCGCTGGGCCCCGGAGCAGCACACCGCCGGCGGCCTGTCGATGGCGGAGGCCGTCGAGGCCGTCCGGCTCGGGCTCTCGGAGGGAGTGCTGGCCGCGGAGGACGCGGGCCACATCGTGTCCGTCACCCAGATCCTCTGCGCCATGCGCCACGCCGAGCGCTCCCTCGAGGTCGCCCGCCTCGTGGTGGACAACCGGGACCGCGGCGTGGTGGCCTTCGACCTCGCGGGACCCGAGGACGGCTACCCGCCCGCCCGCCACCGGGCCGCCCTCGAGCTGCTCGCGGACGAGCTGATGCCCGTCACCCTCCACGCCGGGGAGGCCGCCGGCATCGAGTCGATCCGGGACGCGCTGGCCACGGGCCGCGCCCTGCGCCTGGGCCACGGGGTGCGCATCGCGGAGGACATCGACATCGACTACCTGGAGGACGTCGCCGTCGTCGACCTCGGCCGCACGGCCGAGTGGGTCCGGGACCGGGGCATCGCCCTCGAGGTGTGCCCCACGTCCAATCTCCAGACCGGGGCCGTGGCGGCGTTCGGCGGCGGTCCCGAGCGGCACCCGGTGGACATGCTGTACCGGACCGGCTTCACGGTGACCATCTCCCCGGACAACCGGCTGATGAGCGGGACCACGGTCACGGACGAGCTGGCCCTGCTCGTGAAGCACTTCGGCTACGGGCTCGAGGACCTGGAGCGGCTGCAGCGCAACGCCGCGGCCGCCGCCTTCCTCCCGCTCGAGGACCGCACCGCCCTGGACGGGATGATCACCGACGGCTTCGAGGGGATGCACGCATGAGCCAGGGGCACGGCACCGACGACGTCGCGGCGGGGCTCGGCGTCCCGGAGCGGACCGGGCAGCGCTTCGCGGAGCTCGTGGCGGTCATGGACCGGCTGCGCTCCCCGGGCGGGTGCGCGTGGGACGGGCAGCAGACCCACGAGTCCCTTGTGCGCTACCTCGTGGAGGAGGCCTACGAGGTCGTCGAGGCCGTGGAGGCCGAGGGCGGGCCGGCGGCCCACGCCGGGCTGCTCGTCGAGGAGCTCGGGGACGTCCTGCTGCAGGTGGTCTTCCACTCCCGGGTCGCCCAGGAGCGCCCGCGCGCCGAGGGCGGCTTCGACGTGGCCGACGTGCTCGAGGCCATCACCGCCAAGCTGGTCCGCCGCCACCCCCACGTCTTCGGCGCCGGCGCCACCGGGGACGTCGCGGGGGAGCAGACCCTCGAGCAGCTGCACTCCCGCTGGGAGGACCTCAAGCGGGCCGAGAAGCCCGAGCGGACCGGGCCCTTCGACGGCATCCCGCCGCACCTGCCGGCCCTGGCCCTCGCGGAGAAGACCCTCGCGCGGGCCCGCAAGCACGACCTCGAGCCCGCGGTCCCCGCCGCGGAGGAGCCCGGCGGCCCGCGCACCGAGGAGGAGCTGGGCGAGGCGCTGTTCGCGCTCGTGCGCTCCGCCTCCGCCCGCGGGCTCGACGCCGAGCGGGCCCTGCGCGGGGCCGCCCGCGCGTACGCCGCCGCCCGGAACGGGGACTGATCCCGTCACGGGCCGCCCCCGCGGCCGGCCACCGGCGCCGAGTCGCTAGGCTGGAGCCGCCGGGGGCGCCCGGCCCCGCCGGTGCGGACCCTCGGCCGGTGCCCCGCACCGGGGCCCCGACCGCCCCACCACGCACGTTCCACCCACGTCAGCGACAAGCTCAGCACCAACGTCAGGAGCAACCCATGGCCATGATCACCGCAGTGCACGCCCGCCAGATCCTCGACTCCCGCGGCAACCCGACCGTGGAGGTCGAGGTGCTGCTGGAGGACGGCAGCTACGGCCGGGCGGCGGTGCCCTCGGGCGCCTCCACCGGTGCCTTCGAGGCCGTCGAGCGCCGTGACGGCGACCAGAAGGTCTACCTCGGCAAGGGCGTCCTCGACGCCGTGAAGGCCGTCGACGAGGAGATCGCCGAGGCCGTGATCGGTCTCGACGCGACCGACCAGCGGCTGGTCGACCGCACCATGCTCGACCTCGACGGCACGGACAACAAGGGCAGCCTCGGCGCCAACGCCATCCTGGGCGTCTCCCTGGCTGTGGCCCGCGCCGCCGCCAACGCCTCCGACCTCGAGCTCTACAAGTACCTGGGCGGGCCCAACGCCCACGTCCTCCCGGTGCCCATGATGAACATCCTCAACGGCGGCTCCCACGCCGACTCGAACGTGGACATCCAGGAGTTCATGATCGCCCCGATCGGCGCCGCGACCTTCTCCGAGGCCCTGCGCACCGGCGTGGAGGTCTACCACTCCCTCAAGGGCGTGCTCAAGGAGCGCGGCCTCGCCACCGGGCTGGGCGACGAGGGCGGCTTCGCCCCGAACCTGGAGTCCAACCGTGCCGCCCTCGACCTCATCTCCGAGGCGATCGAGAAGGCCGGGTACACCGTGGGCACCGACGTGGCGCTCGCCCTGGACGTGGCCTCCTCCGAGTTCTTCGAGAACGGCAAGTACAGCTTCGAGGGCAAGCAGCTCAGCGCCGCGGAGATGACCTCCTACTACGAGGAGCTCGTGCGCGACTACCCGATCGTGTCCATCGAGGACCCGCTGGACGAGGACGACTGGGCGGGCTGGCAGGCCCTCACCGCGTCCGTGGGCACCCAGGTCCAGATCGTGGGCGACGACCTGTTCGTCACCAACCCGGAGCGGCTGGCCCGCGGCATCGACGAGGGCGCCGGCAACGCCCTGCTGGTGAAGGTCAACCAGATCGGCTCCCTCACGGAGACCTTCGACGCCATCTCCCTGGCCCAGCGGCACATGTTCCACTGCATGATCTCCCACCGCTCGGGCGAGACCGAGGACACCACGATCGCGGACATCGCGGTGGCCACCAACGCCGGTCAGATCAAGACCGGGGCGCCGGCCCGCTCCGAGCGCGTGGCCAAGTACAACCAGCTGCTGCGCATCGAGGAGGAGCTCGGGGACGCCGCGCGCTACGCGGGGGCCTCCGCGTTCCCGCGCTACACCGCGAAGTGACCACCGGCGGCTGACCGGCCCCGCCGGTCCGTCGTCGTGCGGGGGGAGCGGCCGTTCCCGGCGGCCGCTCCCCCCGTGAGCGCTACACTGGTCCCCGTCCCCGCCCTTCCCCCGTGAGGTCGCCATGCCCGCTCCCCGCCCGCGCACCACCCGCCTGCTCGGCGGGCGCGACGCCGCGCCGGGCACCCGCGGGCGCGACGGCGGGACGGGCGGCGGCCCGGGCCACGGGCTGGGTGGCGGGTCCAGCGCCGTGGGGTCGCCGGTCCCCGCCCGCACCTTCAGCGGGCGGTTCCTGATCCTCACCCTCGTGGCCGTGCTCATCGTGTTCCTGGCGGCGCCGACCACCAAGATCTTCCTCGAGCAGCGGGCGGAGATCGCCCAGCTCGAGCGCGCCATCGCCGCCATGGAGGCCCAGCAGGCCTCCCTGGAGGACCAGGTGGACCAGTGGTCGGACGAGACCTACGTCAAGCAGCAGGCCCGGGACCGGCTCCTCTACGTGATGCCGGGGGAGCGGTCCTACCTCGTGGTGGGCGCCGAGGAGATGGACGGCGCCGTGGTGGACTCCTCGGCGGCGCAGGTCGAGGCCGAGAAGCCCGCCTGGGTGGACGCCCTCTGGCAGTCCGTGGTGGCCTCCGCCTACGAGGACGCCCGTCCCGCGGCGGGCACGGGAGCCGCCGGGGACACGGACGCCGCCGGGGACGCGGACGCCGACGGGGAACCGGCCGGCAGCGAGGACGCGGACACCGCCGAGGACGCGGGCACCGCCGCCGAGCCGGGCGGCACCGACGAGCCCGCGGCCCCCGGACAGCCGGGCAGCACGGACGAGCCCGGCGCGGGCCAGGACCCCGGCACCACCGAGCAGGCAGAGCAGACAGAGCAGAGCGTCCCGGCCGCCCCGGCGGACGGGGCCGGCGCGCCGCAGGACGCGGCGACGGACAGCCGCGGCAGCGCCGCGGAGTGAGGAACGGCGTGAACCCCCAGCACGGACACGAGCCCGGCGACCGGCCGGCCCCCGCACCCCGGGGACTCGGCGTGACGGCCGCGACGGTCGAGCCCACGGCCCTGGACCTCCAGGTGCTCTCCCGGCAGCTCGGGCGTCCCGTGCGCGACGTCGTCGAGATCCCGGCCCGCTGCACGTGCGGCAACCCGCTCGTGGCGGCCACCGCGCCGCGGCTGGCCAACGGCACCCCGTTTCCCACGGTGTTCTACCTGGCCCACCCCGTGATCACCGCGGCGGTGTCCCGGCTCGAGGCCGCCGGCCTGATGTACACGATGACGGACCGCATCGCCGAGGACGAGGCGCTGGCCGCCGCCCACCGGGCCGCGCACGAGGACTACCTCGCCGAGCGCGCCCGGATCGGCGCCGCGGCCGGCACCGGACCCGTGCCCGAGATCGAGGGCATCTCCGCCGGCGGCATGCCCGTGCGGGTCAAGTGCCTGCACGTGCTCGCCGGCCACGCGCTCGCGGCCGGGCCCGGCGTGAACCCGCTCGGTGACGAGACCCTCGCCGCCATCGCCGAGTGGTGGACCCCCGACGCCTGCCACTGCGACCCCGCCTGGCGCGAGGCCTGAGACCCACCCGCCCCCGACACCCCCGAGGACTCCCCATGCGCACAGGCGCCATCGACTGCGGCACGAACTCCATCCGACTGCTCATCGCCGACACCCGGGAGGAGCAGGGCCGCACGGTGCTCGACGACGTGGTGCGCGAGATGCGCGTGGTCCGGCTCGGCCAGGGCGTGGACGCCACCGGGTGGCTGGCAGAGGCGGCGCTCGAGCGCACGTTCGCGGCCACGGACGAGTACGCCCGGCTGCTGGCGGAGCACGGGGTGGAGCAGCTGCGCTTCGTGGCCACGAGCGCCACCCGCGACGCCGGCAACCGGGACGTCTTCCTCGCCGGGATCCGCGAGCGCCTCGGCGTGACCCCCGAGGTCATCAGCGGCGACGAGGAGGCCGAGCTGTCCTTCCGCGGCGCCGCGGCCGCCGTGGGCGGCGCGGATCCGGAGGACCGGGTCCTGGTGATCGACCTCGGCGGCGGGTCGACCGAGTTCGTGCTGGGCAATGCCCAGGGGGTGCGCGCGGAGCGCAGCGTGGACATCGGCTGCGTCCGCCTGACCGAGCGCCACCTCGGCTCCAACCCGCCCACCGCCGCCCAGCAGGAGGCCGTGCTGCGCGACGTCGACCACGCCGTGGACGTGGTCCTGCAGACCGTGCCCCTCGCGGAGGCCACCCACCTCGTGGGCGTCGCGGGCACCATCACGACCGTCACGGCCCACGCCCTCGGGCTGTCCGCCTACGACCCCGCGGCCATCGACGGCGCCGAGCTGCCCGCCGAGCGGATCGCGCAGGCGTGCCGAGAGCTCACGGCCATGACCCGCGCGGAGCGCGCCGCGCTGCCCTACATGCACGAGGGCCGTGTCGACGTCATCGGCGGCGGCGCCCTCGTGTGGCGGCGGATCGTCGAGCGGGTGGGCGCCGCCACCGGTGGACGGGTGGACTCGGCGATCGCGAGCGAGCACGATATTTTGGACGGGATCGCCCTGTCCCAGGTCGGCTGACCCGCCCGGACCCCCCGACCCGGAAGGACACATGTCTCCCAGCGCACCCCGCCCCCGCCCCCCGCGCCACCGCGCCCTCACCCGGTGGGGCGCGGTGGGGGCGGCCTCGGCCGTGGTCGGCGCCGGCGCGCTGGTCCTGCCCGGGGCGGGGCCGGCGCAGGCCCGGCCCCCGGAGCCCGGCCCCGCCCCCAGCATCCCGCTCGAGGACCCCGTCAGCGTGGCACCCCCACCCGGTGACGGCGCCACCCCCGCCCCGGACACCTCCCGCATCGCCGAGGACGGGATCCGTCCGCTGCAGTACTGGCTGGACGAGTACGGCGTGCGGGAGGCCTGGGCGGAGTCCACGGGGGAGGGCGTGCGCATCGCCGTCATCGACACCGGGGTGGACGGCTCGCACCAGGACCTGGAGGGCGCCGTGGTGGGCGGCACCGACGTCTCGGGCGGCGGTTCCGCCGACGGCCAGGAGGGTCTCGGCACCGAGCCCGAGCACGGGACCCTCGTGGCGTCCGTGGCCGCGGGCCGCGGCCACGTGCCTCCGGGCGGGCGGGACGACGACGCCCCGGGCCGGCCCGCCGGCATCGTGGGCGTGGCCCCGGACGCCGAGGTGCTCGCCGTGTCCACCTGGCTGGGCGACGAGAGCCCGGAGGTCCGCAGCGTCGACGAGCAGCTCCCAGACGCCGTCCGGTGGGCCGTGGACAACGGGGCGGACGTCATCAACATGTCGGTGGGCTCCAACGCCACCTCGTGGCCCGAGAGCTGGGACGAGGCCTTCCTCTACGCCGAGGAGAAGGACGTGCTCGTCGTCGCCTCCGCGGGCAACCGGGGGTCGGGGCTGGTCCAGGTCGGCGCCCCCGCCACCATCCCCGGCGTGCTGACGGTGGGCGGCGTGGGTCGCACGGGAGAGGCGAGCTGGGAGTCCTCCTCGCAGGGGATCTCGATCGCCGTGGCCGGCCCGTCCGAGGACATGGTGGGCGCCATCCCCGGCGACCGCTACGCCTCGTGGGCCGGGACGTCCGCGTCCGCCCCGGTCGTGGCCGGCACCGCCGCGCTGATCAAGGCGAAGTGGCCGGAGATGAGCTCCGCCCAGATCGCGAACCGCATCGTCTCCACCGCCCGGGACACCGGCTCGCCGGGCAAGGACCCGCTCTACGGGTACGGGGTGCTGGACGTCGAGGCCGCGCTCACGGAGGACGTCCCCGAGGTCGACCGCAGTCCCCTGGGCAGCATGGAGCAGTGGGTGCGGGTGCACCGCCGCAGCGCCGCGGCGACCCCCACGGCGGGCCCGGCCGAGAGCTCGGCGCCCGTCACGGAGGAGGTCGAGGCGGAGGTCGCCCCGCCCGAGCCCGTCGCCCCGATCGACGAGACCGGGCTGCTGCCTGTCGTGGTGCTCGCCGGGTTCGGGCTGCTCGTGCTGGGCCTCACGGCGGGTGCCGTGGTGCACATCCGCCGCATCGTGGCCGCCGACCCGGACGGGGGCCCGGGCGGCCGTCCCTGAGGCGTGCGCCGGAACACGGCGCGGAGGCCCCGGACGAGAACCGATATCGACAGCGTTCTGAGTAGACTCGGGGGCATGTCTTTCACTCAACTGGCCAAGGACCGTCCGCGCCTTCTGATCGTCGGCGGCGGCTACGTCGGCTTCACCGTGGCGCAGGAACTGCAGAAGCGGATCAAGGACTCCGGCGGAGTCGTGACCGTGGTGGATCCCAACCCGTACATGATGTACCTCCCCTTCCTGCCCGAGGTGGCCGGCGGCAACGTCTCCGCCCGCAGCGCGGTGGTGCCCCACCGGCAGCACCTCAAGGACTGCGAGATCGTCACCGGGCACGTGCTCGGCGTCGACCACGCGAACCGCACCGCGACCGTCAAGGGCATCGACGAGGGCGAGACCTTCGAGCTGACCTACGACGAGGTCGTCATCGCCGGCGGCTCCGTGACCCGCGCCTTCCCGATCGAGGGCCTCGCCGAGAACGGCATCGGCCTCAAGACCATCGAGGAGGCCGTGGCGGTGCGCAACTGGGTGCTCGAGCGCATCGAGGTCGCCTCCCTCACCACCGACGAGGAGGCCAAGCGCCGGGCGCTGACCTTCGTGGTGGTCGGCGGCGGCTACGCCGGCACCGAGACGATCGCCGAGATCGAGGACATGGCCCGCAGCGCCGTCGAGCGCAACGAGCGGCTCACGGTCTCCGACCTGCGCTTCGTGCTCATCGAGGCCATGGGCCGGATCATGCCCGAGGTCTCCGAGGAGCGCGCGGAGAAGGTCGTGGCGCACCTGCGCAGCCGCGGCATCGAGGTGCTGCTCAACACGTCGCTCGCCTCCGCGGTGGACAAGCACCTGAAGCTCGTCAACATGCAGGACAAGTCCCCGGCCGGCGAGTTCGGCACCGACACCCTGATCTGGACCGCCGGGGTGCAGGCGAACCCGCTCGTCAAGAGCACGGACTTCCCGCTCGACGAGCGCGGCCGCGTCCGTGCCGGGGCCGACCTGCGGATCACCGGCGACGACGGGCCCCTCGAGGGTGCCTGGGCCGCCGGCGACGTCTCCGCCGTCCCGGACCTCACC
The DNA here is from genome assembly GCF_049897445.1 of Kocuria sp. LHG3120. Taxonomy (NCBI): domain Bacteria; kingdom Bacillati; phylum Actinomycetota; class Actinomycetes; order Micrococcales; family Micrococcaceae; genus Kocuria; species Kocuria sp. LHG3120. Next base: position 167,151 of record NZ_JAFCWG010000006.1, read on the forward strand.
GGTGGGGGAGTCGGCGGGTTCTGCGTCCCCAACGCCCAGCACGCGGTGCGCCAGGCGCACACGATGGCCAAGAACATCATGGCCGCCCGCGCGGGCAAGCCGCTCGAGGACTACTACCACGAGAACCTCGGCGCGGTCGCCGGGCTCGGCCTCTACAAGGGCGTGGCCAGCATCAAGGGCCTCCCCGGTCTGCCGGCGAAGGGCCTGGAGTTCTCCGGCGTCGCCGCGTGGGCGATGCACCGGCTCTACCACGGCTACGCGATCCCCACCGTGGACCGCAAGGCCCGCGTCTTCACCGAGTGGGCCCTGAACTTCGTGTTCGGCCGGGACACCACCACGCTGCGCCACGAGCGGGACCCGCGCACGCGGTTCCAGACCGCTGCTGGCAAGGCCCCCGCCCCGCGCAAGGCCAACCTCTGATCCGATCCGTCCACCGCTCGACCCCGTCCCGGCCACGTGCCGCGGCGGGGTCGAGCCGTTCCACGGGGCCGTGACGCCCCCGTCCCGGCCCCGGTGGCGCCTGCCCCGGGGCCGGCAGCCCGCCGTCCGTCAGCCGGTGTTGCGGGGGTGGGCGATCTCGCGGGCGTCCAGTTCCACGCTCAGCTCCTGGTGGCGCTCGAGCGTGACCGGGTGGGCGCCGGACGCGCTGCCGAGGTACTCGCGGTCGAGCTGCCGGCCGACCCTGCTGTGCAGGACGTGCAGCTCAGCCAGGGACAGCTCGGTCAGGTCGGCCGGGAACGCGTCCTCCGGCGCCAGGTAGGTCCTGCCGGTGGGCCGGGCGACGACCTCGCTCATGCCGCGGTCGTCCGGAACGGCGTCGGGGTACTCCCGCACGGGGCGGGGGCCGGGGGACGTCCGGATCCCGGCGGGAACCGGTAGGACGGGAGAACGGGGTGGTGCACGGGGGCAGCCTCCTGCGGATGCGACGACATCGCGGCCGGCTGCTCGACCACCGTGCCAGCGTACTGGATCCGGCGACCGGCCGACAGGTGCGGCTCCCGGCCGCGGCCCCGGCCCGTCCCGGTGCTGGGAGCGGGACGAGACGATAGGGTGGGCGGCGTCCCGGTGACGTGTCCGGGACCGGCCCCCATAGCCCAATCGGCAGAGGCAGCGGACTTAAAATCCGCTCAGTGTCAGTTCGAGTCTGACTGGGGGCACTGGGGAGCAGTGAAACAGCGCGGAAGTCGGCCGGGTCGGTCACCGTCACGGGTGGCCTGTTCGCCCTCCGTCCTCCACTCTCGACACGACAGCTGCACGTGGGCGGCGCGGGGTCAGCCCGGGGGGTTGATCGGTGGGGCCTGGTGCGCTGGTGCTGATGCAGAGGCGTAGGAGTTCCCAGCATCCCGAGTACCGCGACAAGCCTCTGGGGGCCTGTCCCATGCATCCGCCGCGGGACTGCCGCACCGATAGGTGACACGGTGTCACGTGGTCGTGCGGCAGTCCCGGCTCCGAGCAGCTCTCAGCGACGTCTGAGATTCCACACCCAGCCTGGAACGGACCCGACCCGCCACCACGACGAGGAGGGTCCCATGGCCGATCATGCGACCACCCGACGACATCTCCCGGCGCCGCTGCCCACCGGCGCACCGGACAGCGGCCCAGGGATCCTCGACGAGGCCTCCGTGCAGACCCTGGTGGAGTCGGCCGGCGGCTCTGCCGCTCTGGACGCCGAGGGGACCGCGAGTGACTCCGTGCAGCCGGTGGAGGTCGATTCCCTGCTCGGTTCCGATGCGATGGACGAGACGGTCTCCGCCGTGCTGGCGATCCGCGACGACCACCTGGAGGCCTGGTCTCGGCCGAGGTCTTCTTCGGAACTCACTGGGATCTTGGCAGACCCCGAGCACGACCCGGACCCCGATCCGGACCCCGATCTGGACAACGTGCCGGACGAACTGCAGGTGCCCGGTGAGGTCGTCGAGAAGTCGAACCCGGCCGATCGGCGCCCGGACGTTGACCGGCTGCGCGCGGTGCGCACAGGGGAGGGGACCGCGACCCTCTGCGTCGGCTGGCCGGAGGACAGCGACACCCTCGCGCTGCCGGCGCGGATCTGTGAGCAGGGGCGCGCATCTGCTCAGACGACCCGGCGGGAGGAGCGGCTTCCTTCACCTCCCATGCGTGCGGACGGCCGGTCGGACGACGACAGCTCAGGAGATCGCGGAGATCTTCCCACCGAGGTCCTTCTGCAGGTGGTTCAGCGGCGCCTCGGTCTCGGCGAGGACCATCCAATCGGCGCCTTGTAGCGCGAAGCCATCCGGCGCGCTGTCGAAGTCCTCGTCCAGTTGCGCGAGCCGTTCCTCGGAACCGGTCACGACGGGCCCGAACTCGTCCCCGCACCCCAGGAGAGGGGAGCCTGCGAACTGGCACTCTTCGGCCACCCCGACTGCACCACCCTCGACGCCGAGCAGATCTGCCAGGGGCGCGAGGACGCGGAGGACCAGTCGTGACGGTCCTGACCACCGAGCAGGCCGTCGTCACGCTGGTGATGACCCGCGGGGACGGCACCTGCTGCACCACCCGGATCACCGACAGCAAGGTGACCGCCGACCCGCTGGCGCGGGCTGCCTCCGTGGCGTCTTCGCTGGTGCGATCCCGTCGGGAGGCGACCGTCGCGGTCACAGCCAACGACGACGACGCCGCCACGCCCGCCGGCCGGACCCGGTCGCCTTCCTCGGGCAGAAGCCGTGCATCTGACCGAGGACCCACCGGCTCATCGGCTCCGCCTGTCGGGCTGACGACAAGCCGCGCCCGTTCGTCCAGGACCTCACCGACCCGCAGTCCGTTGGCCCGCGATGCGGCTGCCTGCCCGCCGTGCAGGCCTCCTGACCGACGGCGCGGGGTCGCGCTCGCGCGTCGCTACGCTGTCGACATGGTTCAGACAAGTGTGACCGGGGCGGTGCTCTGCTGATGCCGGCCGACGAGGTCCTCCGGGCGGCCGGCTACTCGCTGCTGCTGGCCGGGTTCCTGTTCATGATCCGCTGGTGGGTGGAGACCCGCGGCAAGGACCGGGGCGCCCGGGACCGGAAGATCGCGCTCGTGCTCATGGCCGCCTCGCTGCTCTGCACGCTGGTCGCCATCATGCTCAGTCCGGGAGACACCTGATGCCGACGTCGCTGCAGCTCAACCTGCTCGCCCTCGGGTTCCTGACCGCCGGACTGGCGTTCCTGGCGCATGGCTTGGTCGACGGCAAGGGCACGATGCCCAAGGGCCGGGATCGCCGTGCCGCGGCCAGCCTGTTGGCGATCGCGGCGGTGCTGTTCCTGGCCGCCGGCGGCTTCCTGATGTCCGGGTACTGAAGGTTCGCACCTTGGACAGCACTGTGGCGGCCCGGCTGGGAAGGCGGGCCGCCACGGGCTACGCGCGCCGACAGGGGCACTGCGTGCTGCGCGGCCACGCCCCCCGACGTGGCCTGCGCTGTGTCGGGCCGCTCGTAAGCTGCTCACCGACAGCTTCAGCTTAGAGAGCCTGACCGCACCCCGGCAGCCCCACTTCTGTGCACAAGCATGTGGTGCTGCGACGCCGATTGCCTGGACTACTTCGGCGCCTCGACGATCTGCAGGCCCGGAACGTCCTCGGCGACTTGGTAGGCGACGGCCCGCCACCACCTGGCCGTGAGCGGCAACGGTGCGCCCGGCAGATCGAGGGCCGGCATGTCGGCGTCGCGGTCGTAGACCTCGAAGACCGGGGCGGGCCCGGCGTGCTCGAGCAGATGGGCGGCCAGGTGATCTGCGACCTCGGCGGTGTACGCCTCGATCCGTTCCACGTCCTCGCGCACCCCGTCGGGGATGGGACGCCGGCCCGACTTCCAGTCGTCGACCGAGCGCACCCCGACGTTCAGGGCTGCGGCGAGCTGCTCGCGGGACAGGCCCAGGGCCTCGCGCACGACCTTCAGCTCGATCGGCGTCATCCGCCCGTCGTCCGGCACCAGCCCTGCGGGCTTCGGCTGCTGTCGCGACTGCGCCCAGGCGGCCAGGTCCTCGCTCACGAGCCCTCCACCGTCTCCCCGGTGTCGTCGTCGGGGTGGGCGGCGCCAAAGGCCCAGTTCCACGGGGTGGTCAGGAAGTCGTAGGCCTCCTGCGGGAAGCCGTCGGCGTCGATCAGGTCACGGGCGGCCAGGGCGATCAAGGTGTGGCCCACCGGGATCTCGAAGCTGGTGGCCGTGGCCGCAGCGGCGCGCTCCAGATCGTCCCCGGACGGGGGCGTGGCGTTCGGGCGGGTGTGCCGGTGCATCCGCAGGAACAGGCCCGTGGCGATCACCTGGGACAGGTTCCGCCACGAGCCGAGGATCTGGTCCAGGGCGTCCTGGCGCCCGGCGGCGGCCGCGGCGCTGACGGCCAGCTTCACGGCGGCGAGACCGAGCGCGTCGTAGTCGACCTCGGCGGGGGCGTTGTCGGTGACGAACTTCTGGTGGAGCTCGGAGGCCTTGCGCAGCGCCTGGGACTCGTCGAGCCCGATGTCGGCGGCCTTCTCGAAGACGGCTTGCACCTGCGGGCTCTGGGGGCCGGTGGCGGCGGTGAGGAGTTCGGGGTTCTGCCAGATGGGGGTGCTCATCGCGGTGCTCCTCGGGGGGTCGGAGGCGGTGAGCGACGTGCTCGCCCGGTGCCTGCTGGTCGCACCGTAGCAGTCGTCCTGACGGCGACAACCAAACCTGCAAGAGCAGGGACCCCTCCGGTCGCGTTCGCTGCTCGCGTCTGAGGATCGCCCGATTGATGGCCTCGAAACGCTGTGGGCAACCATAGGAGGCGAGGACCTTCGGCGGGTCCTCGGCGATGAAGCGGCCGTCGGTGGCGCGCGGATGCCGGTGGTCCAGCAAGGTCAGCATGCCCGAAGTGTGTGCGGCCTGCCAGTTGCCGCCCTGCGCCCGTACTCCAGCCGCTTCGGCCTCCTGTCGGAGAGGAGCACGCGGCCCCACCGTCGAGGAAGCGGGGGCGCTGGCATGGACTACCTCCGTGATCGGATCGTGCACTGGCCGGGCGTACCGACCACCCCGGACGGTCTTCGCCGTGCCTTTCGGGCCGGTGCCGGTACGACTTCCATGTGCGCGGAGACACGTCCTGGTCCGGCTGGCTATCCTGAAGCCACGACATCAGAGCTGGGGGAGGCTCATGGGGATCAGGACCGAGCTCACGAACATGTCCGGTGGGTGGGTCTTCCTGCTGGGAGTGGTGGGCTTCATCGTCTGGTTCTACGCCTCCGACTGGCTCTGGGATCTGCTGGCAAGCTTCGCGGACTGGCTGGTGTCCATCGGCGGGTACGGGCTGTCCAACGTGGTGTTCGCTGCCCTAGTGGGTGCCGGGTGCTTCGCCGGACTCGACGTCACCAGGCGGCGACTGCGCCGGGTCGAGGCCGACGGGGACCCGGAGCCGATCAACCCGCCCTACGACTACGAGACCACCGCCCGCCCCTCGGTGTGGTTGGGCTGGACCGCCGGCGTCGTCTGCTGGGTCGTCGGGTTCGTGATCCTGGCCGCCGGGTACCCGCAGGTGTTCATCATCGGGCCCGTCGTCGGCACCACCGCCGTCCTGGCCGGCCGGATGGAGGCCGCCCACGCACGGACCATGGATGCACGCCGTGGGATGCCGCCGGCGGTCGCCGGCCCCGGGTGAGGTGACGCCCGCCGGCACAGCTGCGTGGCACGATGCGAGTGAGCACAGTGCCGAAAGTGGGGGAGCAGGGCGTGTCGAGGCGATGGCAGCAGGTGCTCTTCCAAGTGGCGATCATCGTGGCCCTCATCGTGGGGCTGCGTCTGATCCTGGGCGAGTGGAACTGGTGGATGACCGCAATCGGCGTGGCCTCGTTGCTCCTGAGCAACCTGTGGTCCTCGGGCGCCGGTCGCGGCGGGGCGAGCGGCGGGCGGGACAATCCATGACACCGGACCGGTCCCAGCGCGGGCACCGGATCGCGATGCTCGTCGGCGCGGCATTCCTGGTACTCGGGCAGCTCGGCACGTGGCCGCCGGAGACCGGGTTCGAGCGGACCCCTGACCGGGCTCACCGTGGCCGTAGTCCTCATCGCCGTTTCACTGTCGGTCTACGAGTGGCGGCAGGGCCGGAAGGCTGGCCCCGAGGACTGAGCTTTCTGGACGTGCCGAACGCCCCGGTCTCCGTCCTGGTCGAGGTCATCAAGTCATGGCCGGTCACAGGCCTGCGACGATCCCTGCCGAACCCTTGGGGTGTTCGCCTGGCGGTGCCTAGCGTCGAAGCACGACACGTCACGAGGGAAGTGGCATCAGGAGCGGAGGCCATCATGAGTGAGAACCACACATCCGTCGTCGGGCCCGTGCCAGGCGCCGGAGAAGACCGGCGGGAGAAGGTCGATCGGATCTTCCATGCCCTCAACCGTCATGACGCCACCGCGTACGTCGGGTTCTACGGTGCTGACGCGGTCGTCTACACCTCGACCGCCCAGGAACCGGTGCGCGGTACGGCGGTGATCCAGCGGGAGATCCAGCAGTGGTTCACTGCGATGCCGGACATGATGCTGCAACTGGAGGAGCTGCTCGTGGACGGTGCTACGGCAGTGTCCCGGTTCCAGCTCGTGGGCACCCACACCGGGCCCATGGCGACCCCGTCAGGGGAAGTGCCACCGACAGGCAAAAGGGTGTCGATGCCCATGGCGGTCTTCAGCAGAGAGGGTGAGGACGGTCTGATCGTCGAAGAGCACCGCTATCTGGACATGATGGGCTTCCTCCAGCAGCTCGGCCTCGCCTGATCCGCCCCCTGCAGAACGCCCCGGGTTCCGTCGCGGAGCACCGGGGCGTTCGTCGTTTCAGTGGCCGGGTCAGCCGGCGGCGCCGAACATCTCGTCGAGCTCCTCCGGGTCGTGGCTGAACCCCAGGGCCTCGCGCAGCTCGAACCGAACGATCAAGGGCAGCTTGTTGGCCGGGGACGCGCCGATGACCTCGTAGCCCATCTGCACCGGCTCGGGACGCTCCTGAGCCATCGCGCGGGCGATCGGGCTGTGCTCACGGCCCCCTCGTTCGCGGGACCCTCCAGCAGGGCGTAGAGGGAGACGTCCACGACCGCGGTCAGGAACCCGTCCTCGTCGGCAGACGCGGCGATCGTCCCAGCGGGACACCTGCCCTGCCGGGCGTGGCCTCAGCCCCTCGGCGCGCCCTCCGTGAGACCGTCGAAGGCATCGGAGGCTTGTGTCGGTGAAGCGAAGGAGCAGCAGATGATGACCCGGTGCACGCGCGCGATGCTGGCGGTGACGATCGCTCTCGTCGTCGCTGGTTGCTCGCAGGACTCGGTCGACCTGTACGCCGGCGAGCAGACCGAGGACGACACGCTTCCCGCGGAGATCGATGCCGCGGAGTACGGCTGGGATGCCGACAGCTCTCGGTTGCTGGCCATCCACGAGGGCGCCGAGTTCTACCTCGTGGCCGGGGAGGAGGGCGACTGCCTGCTCACCTACGACCCGACGGCAGCCGGGGACTGGGTCGCTGGTTGCACTCCCGGCGGGCGCGTGGGCACCAGCGGGCAGTTGGGCATCAAGGCGGACTTCGCTCCGGCCGGCCTTCCGGGGGAGGAACCAGAGGGATGGGTGCGCCTGACCCCGCAGCTGCAGATCGCGACCAGCTGATCCAGTCGCGTCGCGGCGACAGACTGCGTGCCGCCGGCGGTCGTGCGGAATGTGGGCCGTTGTTCCGGGGACCGGGCCTATCCTCGGCCCGTGTGGTCGGCGATCATGAGGCATGGCCGAGCACGCAGACCCGGAGGAGACACCGCAGTTCGTCACGTTCCAGCCGTGGCGGATCCGGATCGCGATCGCCGTCGTGTTCCTCGTACTGATCGTGGTTGCGGCCGAGCTCGTGCCGGAGGGACCGTATCTGCTGACGACCGGACCTGTCTTCGTAGTCGGCTACACAGCGCTCTCGTTCGCTGTGCATCGATCGGTCGTCCTCAGTCTGGGGGACCACGCCGTGGGGATCCGGCAGGGCTGGCGCAAGCAGCAGCAGATCCCGTACGAGCAGATCACCGAAGCAGCCGTCGGGCCGCGCACCGAGTGGTGGCGCATCGGCCGGCGCCGAATGGACGACGGGGCCACCTGCTACCTGATGGGCGGGCCCAGCGTTCGCATCAGCACCGGGTTGGTGTCGGTGGTGGTCTCGGCCGAGGAGTCCTACCGAGTCGTCGGGGCGATCCAGCGGAAGCGCGAGCACGCCGCCGCGGCACGAAGTTCGGACACCGAGCAGGCCGAACGCTGAGACAACCGCGCCGGCGCCACAGCAAGGGAGAGCAACGAGATGAGACCACTTCGATACTCGATCAACGTCACGCTCGACGGCTGCTGCCATCACGAGGCCGGGCTTCCCCCGGACGAGGAGTCGATGCGCTACTGGACCGCTGAGATGGAGCGAGCCGATGCCCTGCTGTTCGGCCGGGTGACCTACGAGATGATGGAGTCGGCGTGGCGGAAGCCGGCCACGGGCACGTGGTCGGACTGGATGGACGAGTGGGAGATCCCGTTCGCCGAGGCCATCGACCGGGTGAAGAAGTACGTCGTGTCGAGCACGCTGAGCGAGGTCGATTGGAATGCCGAGCTGGTGCGAGGCGATGTGGGGCAAGCGGTTCAGCGGCTCAAGCAGGAGCCGGGCGAGGGCCTGTGGGTGGGTGGCGTGACGCTCCCGACGGCGTTGGCGGACCTGGAGCTGATCGACGAGTACGAGTTCGTGGTGCAGCCGGTCCTTGCCGGACACGGGCCGACGCTGCTCGCCGGTCTGCGCGAGCGCATCCAGCTCGAGCTCGTGGACCGCCATAAGTTCCGGTCGGGAGCGGTCGCCCAGCGCTACCGGCCCACGCGAGTGACGGCCTGACGACCCGGGCGAGGACAGCGGCCGGCCGATGCCTGGATACTGGGAGGAGCACCACGACCAGGCGCCGGAGCACGTGCCGCACCTGCCGGTGACCGGCACGGTGCGCACCATCCAGACGTTGCACTACGCCTTCGCCGAGGGCGCGAACCCTGGCGAGCTGATCATCCGACCCGACAGCGAAGTGGCCGTGGAGCTCGACGCCGTTCCCGGCGCCGGCAGGCAGTTGCCGGGGCGCACGCGGGAGCACGAGGTGCTGGCCTACCGGGTGCAGCTGGAGGTCGCCGACGACGCGGAGCTGCCGGCCTACGTGCTGGACGAGCAGGCCTTGCTCGTTCCGGTCATCGGGTCGTCGACCGGTGCGGCAGGTGCGCTATTCGGGTGCAGTCGTCGGTGCGGCGGACACGCCCCAGAAGGCCTCGTAGCCCTCGGCTTCAGCTGCCACCGTGACCGTCTCCGGCGTCGTGTCGTCGGGGGCGCCGAGCTGCACGGTCGTGGTCACCGGTGAGCCCGCGCAGTCCCCTTCGCCGTAGGACCCGTGTTCCCCGCTCAGACTGATCCGTCCGGAGGATAGATCGGCGTCAGCCCCCGGGTCAGCCGGTGCGCACGCCATCGTGACCGCGTACCACCCGGGCTCCACATCGGTCGTCGAACCGGTGGCGCGACTGCCGTCGGTGCCGGTGCTGCCGGCGATGGAGAATCCTCCCTCGGCGACAGCAGGAAGGGTGTTGGCCGCCCACGTTTCGAGGTCGACCGAGGGAGCCGATGAGGACTCCGTCGACGGGCCGCAGGCTGTGATCATCAGCAACACAGCGGCGGCAGCCAGGGCTGCGGACGTACGGCTTGTCATGTCCGTCACCCTAGTGCCCCGCCGGGGCAGCAGGCCGTCAGACGGTGCGGGCGGCGGCGTGCAGGGCGTCCAGGTAGGCCCAGCCGCGGCGGGCGCGGAGGACCGGGACCACTGCGATCAGCATCATCAGGACGGCGGTCACCGCCCACCACGTCTCGGTGCGCAGGATCCAGACGGCGACGACGCCGGCGATCCCGGCCACGATCGTGGCCGCCGACTCCAGCTGAGTGCAAGCCAGCACCCCGGCGGCGACGCGGGTGCCCGGATCGTCCGGGACCAGACCGGAGGAGGCGGTGATCCCGATCGATCGGCGCAGCGCTCCCTTGTCCTGGTGGACGTCGAGGCGGGCACGGGGCGCCTGGACGAGGCGCTGCACGATGAGCGCCAGTCCCAGGAGCAGAGCCGGTCCGAAGGTGACCCAGGGGCTGCGTGCGGTACCGCTGTCGTCCAGTCCCCAGTGGACCAGGGCTGGGAACCCGACCGTGAGCACGGCGGCCGCCGGCACGGCGCGGGCGAGGACCTGGCCGCCGGTCGGCACGGGTACCTCGGCGGTCTGCTGGGCGGACTCGTTCATGGTGCCGAGGCTACCGGCCCCGTCCGGGCGCCGGCGCGCACGGCCACGAGGCCGGCGGCGGAGATCGTGACGCCGGCGGGTCATCGCAGGAGGTTCCGCTGCAGCCACAGGGTGCACCACATCTTCAGTCGCAGCTCGTCCCAGCCGGGGACGTCGACGATCAGGGCGGCGGGTCCGTACCGGTGGACCGATACGACGCCGTCGCGATCGCACAGCTCGGAGATCAGCAACGGCACGATCTCCGGGCGCTCGGCCGGGATGTCCTCGCGCAGGCCCAGGTCGAAGCAGTCGAGCTCGGCGACGACCGTCACCAGCGGCTCGTCGACGGCAGCGGCCTCCGGTCCTCGCCCGTTCAGGGCGTCGACGGCCCGCTGGACGTGGGTGCGCATCTCGGTGCCGGACATCGGATCGCGGCCGTGGGCCGACTGGTAAACGCTGTAGAGCGGCAGGGCCGGCAGGAAGATCTGGTGGTGGTCCGAGGCGAGCACCGGGTAGTTCAGCAGCGGGTGGTCACTGATGCGGTGCTCACCGACCTGCCAGGACGCAGCGGGGACCGCAGCGGTCAGGAGCTGGCCGAGGTAGGTGGCGAAGCCGTCGACGAGTGCGATCGTGGCGGCCGGTGGGTGCGGGTCCACGAGTCTTCCGTGGCGTGCCCAGGACGGCCAGGAGGGGCGGGTGGCGTCTTCTTCCAGTGACCGCGGGTCGACGCCGAGCCGCGCGGCCCGAGCGGTGAGCCATGCCCACAGCGGGGAGACGGAGTAGAGGGACCGGTCGAGCGTCTCACGCGTGTCCAAGCCGGCGCCGGTCAGTGCTGCGCGAAGCCTCTCCAGGGCCGGTTCGCGTTCGGCGAGGTAGACGTCGAGGGCGTCGGCGGTCTGGCGCGCGTCCATCGACTCGTACGGCTGGTCTCCCATGGGCGTGACCCTACTGCCGGGTTCGCAAGCTGCGGAACCTCTGGTGCGCTTCGCGGCCAGCCGACCCCGGCGGATCGTGTCGAAGGCTCCCGGTTGCGTCTTCGGACTGGGACGGAGTCCGCACGCATGGAGTGCATGAGGAGCCTTCGCCTGAGCGCCACCGAGCGCCTGAAGCAGCTGCGGGACGTCGTCGCAGCACACGAGCGAGCCCCGTCACGCCGCACCGGCCACCAGGAAGAGCGGTCCCTCGGGGAGCAGGTCGCCAAGCACACGAACCCCGAGGGCCCCACTGGTGACGCGGTGCGCGGCCTGCCGGACAACGAGAAGAGGGCAACCCCGGCGACCCAGCTGGAGGACCACCAGAAGTCGTGCACCAAGCACATGCGGCCCCGATGCCGGGGACGAACGTGTAGCGGGAGCAGGCGCAGTCCGCCCTGACCCACGGCGTTGCGCGCCCGGTGCCCTCCGCGCGCTGGTGGTCGTGTGAGAGCTCTATCGCCACCGGGGTGCCCCGGTGCACAATCTGATCATGCGAGGACCTCGTGAGCGCTCCACCGGCCCGACGGGATCCTCGATCATCCGCCCGCCGAGCCCGGCGATCGGCCGGAGAGAACCAGGGAGGGGAGCCGCGATGAGCGACGACGAGTGCCCGGACTGCGAGTACGGGACGGTGGCCCGTTACCGGGTGCAGGCCACCGGCGCGCTCGTCCACGTCTGCGACGAGTGCGACGCGCTGTGGGAGGACGACGACGACCGGACGGAGCCGTCGGCGACCACGGTCGACCAGTACCTGAACCTGCGCGGGCTGCCGCTGCTGTGGAGCGGGCTGGTGTCGGCAGTCTGAGCCGGGCAGCGGCCGGTGCGTTCAGGCGGCAGACGCCGGTGCGACGATACAGGCTCCGTTCCGGGCAACGATGTCGTGATTGTCGAGGAACGCGGTGATCCTGGTGGCGATCTCGGGGGAGCGGGTCCAGTGCAGGTAGTGAGGCCCGTCGAGCACCTCGAGCTCGTGATCGTCCACGCCCTGCAGCTGCTCTTCGTGGGAGGCGAGCCAGTCGGGGGACTCGTCCACGGTGTCTTGGGCCAGCAGCATCAGCACGGGCAGGTCAGCCGGCAATCCCGCGTCCTCCAGCTGTTGGGCGTTGTCCCCGATCCGCCGGGTTTCGTCGGCCACGGCCGGGTTGGCGAAGTTCCGGATGGTCATCCGGTTGATCTGCTTCCTCTCCTCTGCCGTGTGATCCGTCGTCTCGGGCAGGGCGAGGTCGGGGGCTGCCAGCAGCACCCAGCGGAGCAGCCCGGTGGAGGAGGCCACCCGGTCCCACGGGATGCCCCCGCTGGCCGGGACGTCGTCCTGTGCCGCGGCGAAGGCGGGCACGGTGGTGTCAATCCCGACGACCGCCGAGACCTCGCCGGGATACCGGTCGACGTAGTCGAGGAGGTAGAACCCGGCCAGGGAGTGACCGGCGAGCACGTACGGGGCCTCGACCCCGGTGGCCTCCAGAGCGGAGTGGAGCTCCTGGGAGATGTTCTCGACGGTCCGCTCCGGGCCGGTCATGTCCGCGTAGCCGTAGCCGAACCCCTCGACGACCACCACCCGGCAGCCGTCGAGCTCCCGGACCAGCGGGGCGAAATCCAGCGCCGGGGCCGGGGTGCCCAGCCCGGAGAGCAGCACGACGGTGGGACCGTCCGCGGCGTGGTCCACAACGTTGACCGACCCCCCGTCCACCGCCACCCGCTGTCCGTAGGGATCGGTGCTGGTGCGCTCGTACTGGGTCAGGGCGAGGTTGAGCCCTGCCGAGACGAGCACCAGCACCAGGAGGGCCAGAGCGGCGAATCCGGCGAGGCGTGCGAGCCGACGCCACCAGTGGCGTTCTGGCCGGTTGGTGCGCGGGGTCGGGTTGGTGCCCGCTGATTCATCCTGGTGGCGGTGCGAGGCCATGCCGTGCTCCGAGCGCAGGTGGACAGGTGCTTGGCGCGAGCGTATTCACGTCCTCGTGGTGCGACAACGACATGGCGCATCGTGACGGCTGTCGAGGCGGGGATGGGGCGTCTCAGTGGATCGACAGACGCCGGCCGGCCGGCACGCGCAGGTGCGGGCCGTGGCCCGGTGCCAGGACGTCGAAGTCCGTGTCGGAGAGCAGCCGGACCGCGGCGCGCGAAGCGGTCGGCAGATCGTGGTGGAACGGGTCGGCGAGAAGCTGCGGGACACCGTGCTTCTCGGCGACCATGTGGTCGGTGATCACCGCGTCGCCGGAGGCGAGCACCCCGGTGCCACCGATGAGGTAGGAGGTGTGCCCGGAGGTGTGTCCGGTGGTCGCCACCGGGCGCGGGCTCCCGGGGACGTCCAGGGCGGTCGTGTCGGGGGTGAAAGGAGTGAGGGCCTCAGGGTCCACGGTGACGTCCTTGAGGCCGCCGACCCGGATGGCGTGGATGCTCCAGGTGAGCCACTTCCACGAGCGGGCAGCGCGGGGGAGGGACTCCTTGGGCCCGATCTGCTCGCGGGCGGTGCCGGTCATGTTCGGCACCTCGGCGGCCGAGCAGTGCACCGGGACGCCGGCGGCGACGAAGCGGTCCAGGGTGCCGATGTGGTCGGCGTGGGCGTGGGTGATGACCACGGCGTCGGGCAGGCCTGTCACCCCGGCCGCCCGCAGGGAGGCGTCGACGAGCGTGCGGTCACCGGGGTAGCCGCAGTCGATCAGGGTGCAGCTGCTGCCTTCGCGCAGGATCAGCCAGTTGGCGGCGGGGCCGGTCACCAGGGTGGTGCCGGAGCCCAGGTCGTGCAGGTTCTCCGCGGTGGTCCATCGGGTCATGCGGCTCGAAGCTCCTGGGGGAGTGCGGTAGTGGCGCTGTGCAACGAGCCTACCGGGATGGTTGCCCGCGGTCGGTCGGCCACCATGGCCGTGCCCGGACGGCGTACCCGGGCCGCCGGCTGATCTGCCGGCCGGCACCGACCGGAACTGAGCGCCTGCTCGTACGACCACAGGATGACCATCGCGACCGTCAGTGGGCCGACCACGGGCAGCCGCCGCACCAGGCGCCGGAAACTCTTCGCCGCGGCGACCTCTCCGGTCCTGCGTCATCGGGACGCCTCCATCCCCGGGTCGCGGCGGGGCCGGGCGTCCCAGGCCATCCGGGCCCCCAGGAACACGGCGCCGATGCCCGTGATGAACCAGTCCCACTCGCCGAGAATCAGACGGATCCCGATGACCCAGGCGATGAGGATGACGACGTCCAGCGTCAGCAGCCTGGCCCGTCTCGACAAGGTGGACCTCCCGGATCGCCGTCGTGGTCCCCGCATCGTGCCACGAAGCAACCAGGACGGTCTGACCCCTCATTCGGTGACCGCGGTGTGCAGCGTCAGCGGGTCCAATTCCTCCCCGGTGGGGGAACGGACGGTCCAGGCGGTCGAGCACCTGCCCGGAGGTGTGTCTCAGCGCGGCAGGTGGCGCTGCAGCCACAGCGTGCACCACAGCTTCAGCCGCAGCTCGTCCCAGCCGGAGACGTCCACGACCAGCGCGGCGGGCCCGTACCGGTGCACCGACTCGACGCCGTCGCGGTCGCACAGCTCGTCGATCAACTGCTCCACGACCTGCGGGTGCAGGGTCGGGATGTCCTCGCGCAGCCCCACGTCGAAGCAGTCGACCTCGGCGACCACCGTCACCAGCGGCTCTTCGACGGCGGCGGCCTCCGGGCCCTCGCCGTGGAGGGCGTCCACGGTCCGGCGGATGTGGGCGAGCATCTCCGTCCCGGTCATCGGGGCGCGCCCGTGGGCGGACTGGTAGGCGCTGTAGAGCGGGATGCCGGGGAGGAAGACCTGGTGGTGGTCCGAGCCCAGCACCGGGTAGTTGAGCAGCGGGTGGTCGGCGATCAGGTGCTCGCCGACCTGCCAGGTCGCCTCCGGCGCCGCGTCGCCGACGAGCTGCCCGAGGTAGGAGACGAAGCCGTCCAGCAGCGCGATGGTGGCGGCCGGCGGGTGCGGGTCCACGAGCTTGCCGTGCCGGGCCCAGCTCGGCCACGCCGGGCGGGTGGGGTCCTCGGTGAGCGGACGCGGGTCCACGCCGAACTCGGAGGCCCGGGCGCTGATCCAGGCCCACAGCGGGGACACGGAGTAGAGGGAGCCGTCGAGCATCTCGTCGGGCTCCAGGCCATGCTCGGCCAGTGCCGCGCGCAGGCGCTCCAGCGCCGGACCGCGCTCGGCGAGGTACGCGTCGAGCGCGTCCGCGGCCTGGCGCGCCGTCATCCACTCGTACAGCAGAGTCCCCATGGCCGTGACTCTACTGCCGGGAGGCCGGTGGCGGGACCGGTGGGGCGGCCGGCGCGTGAACTCCAGGACCTCGGCGCGTGCGGTGCCCACCAGGGCGCCGGACGCGGCGCGGCCCCCCGGCCCCACGACGGGGGGGGGGCGCGGGGGGGCCGGGGGCGGGGGAGCGGGCGGCGATGCGGGGGGATACACCCCGGCGGCCCGTGATGGAACCGCCCTGGAAGTACTGCACCACGGAGCGGTCGGCGCGGGTGATCTCGCCCGTCCGGGGGAAGCCCAGGCGGCTCTTCGTGCCCCCGAGCGACACGAAGGCATTGCCGATCGAGCCCCTGGTCTCCTGGGAGTAGGTGGTGGGGCTCCAGTAGATCCGGCCCTTCTGGAAGACCTGGTAGACCCCGCCCGTCCCGGTGGACGCCTCGTCGGTCGTGGGATAGCCCAGGACGCCGGCCGTGCCGCCGGAGCGGTTGTGCTGGGCACCGATCGAGCCCTTGAGGGCGTGCGCCCCGCCGGCGGCGCTCCAGACGATCCGGCCCTTCTGGAAGGACTGGGAGGTGCCGCCCCGTCCGTCGGCGACGGCCCCGGACGTGGGGTAGCCCAGTGCCCCCCGCTCGCTGCCGGCCCGCGAGTAGGCGGCGCTGGTGGCGCCGATGATCGGGTGGGCGCCGTGGGCGGAGCCCCAGAGGATGCGCCCCTTCTGGAAGGACTGGTAGTACCCGCCGCTCCCGTTGCTCCGGCGGTCCGCGGTGGGGTAGCCCAGGGCGCCCTTCTCGTTGCCCGCCGCGGCGTAGGCCCTCTCGAGGTCCCCGGTCAATGCGTAGGCCCCGGTGCCAGAGGACCAGAGGATCTTGCCGTTCTGGAACAGCTGGTAGGCCCCGCCGATGCCGTTGGACTTCTCGTCCGAGCGGGGGAAGCGCAGGATGCCGGTGGGGGTGCCATTGCGCTTGTAGGCGGTCTCGACGCCGCCCCGCACCCAGTAGGCGCCGGTGGCCGAGGTCCAGTAGATCGTGCCCTTGGTGAAGCTCTGGCGGACCCCGCCGGCGACGGCCTGCTCGTGGGAGGTCGGGGCCCCCGTCTGGCTCTTGATCCGCTGGTACAGGGTCCCGATCGCGCCCTTGGTGGTGTAGGTCGGGGTGGGCGCGGCCGGTGCGGCGGTGACGGCGGGCTTCGTGATCCACAGCGCGTCGTGGGAGTTCAGCGTCTTGCCCCCGGGCAGCTGCGCCCAGGTGTCACCGGAGTCGACGATCGCGGCCTTGTACTGGTCGGCGGACAGCCCCGGGTTCTTCTGCTTCAGCAGCGCCAGGGTGCCGGCCACATGCGGGGAGGCCATCGACGTGCCGTAGTCGAAGCGGGTGTTGGGTGCGACCGGTCCCCGGGTGCCGCTGTTGCCGGAGGAGAGGATGTGGTGGCCCGGGGCGTAGATGTCCACCGCGAAGCCGTGGTTGGAGTAGGGAGCCTTGGCATAGTCGGAGCCGATCGCTCCGACGGTGATCACGTTGTAGCAGTTGCCCGGGGCCCAGTCGATGGCCGGCTGGTCCCAGTTCCCGGCGGCCACGGCCACGGGGATGCCGCGGTTCCAGGCGGTGGTGATCGCGTTCTGCAGCAGCGGGGAGCACCCGCCGGGCATCGACAGGGACATGTTGATCACGTCTGCCCGCTTGGACGGGGCCTTCGCGGCACCCACCGTGTCGCCGGCCAGCCAGCGCACCGCATCGGCCATGTCGGAGACGTAGCCGGTGCCGCACGCACCCAGGGCCCGGGCGTTGAGGAGGGTGGCGTCCGGGGCAACGCCCACCGTGCCGTAGGTGTCGCGCTTGGCCGCGGCGGAGCCGGCCACGTGCGTGCCGTGCCAGATGGAGTTCGTGGCGGCGGACCCTGCGTAGCACTGCCCGTAGTTGGAGTAGGTGCCCGGATCGCGGGCGTCGGCGTCGCGGCCGTTGCCGTCATTGCTGAGGTTCAGTCCCGAGACGAAGTCATAGCCGCCGATGATCTTGGAATCCAGGTCCGGGTGGGCGGCGATGCCGGTGTCGACGATCCCGATGGTCACGCCCTTGCCGGTGGCGGTGTCCCATGCCTCGAACGCGCGCAGGTTGGTGAGCGCCCACAGGGACGGGACGCCGGCGTCGTGTGCGGTGGCCGCAGTGGTGGCCAGCCGGTCCTCCTCGGCATCGTCGAGCTGCGGGATCTCGGCCACCGAGACCATCAGGTCCGGACCGGCCCAGGCGACGGTCGGGTCCTCAGCAATCTTCTCGGTGAGGGCCTCGGCCTCCTCCGTGGAGACCTCCCCGGTGAGCTCGAGGATCTCGGCGCCCTCGACGGTGGTGCGGATCTCGGTCGTCTCCTCGGCCTCGCGGACGCCTGTCTCCGCGGCCGCCTGGGTGACGACCTCGTCCTTGGTGGTGTCGTCGACCGTGGTCTTGTACTGCACGACGATCCGGTCGGTGATCTCGGGCGGGGCCTCGGCGCTGACCTGCTGGGCGGACAGGGTCGTGGCGCTCTCGGCGGGGGCGGCGGTCGCGGGCGTGAGAGGAGCCAGCACGAGGGCCAGGGAGAGGGCGGACAGGGTGGGGGCGAGCATGGATCGTTGCATGGGCGAACTCCTGGGGGCTGGGGGGATCCCGGAAAAGGTTCTCACATGCAAATCAATGCGAACAGATCTAAAACAAGATCACGGCTTCATCACGAAGTGTGACGCCAGCCCCGTCGGCCCACAGCCCCGTCGGGGCGGTTCAGGCCGTACCCACCAGCACGGTGAGCCACTCGAGATGGCGCAGCAGCGAGGGGACGCCCGCGGTCAGCAGGGCCACGGCGGTCGCGGACGTCGCGCGGCCCAGGTGCCTCCGCGCGGAGGCGCGGGCGCCGCGGGACCGGCGGCGGGCGGCCGGGGCCAGGTCGAGCGCGACCTGGACGAGGCTCCACAGGGCAGTGGCGCCCGCCCCGGCGACGACGAGGCAGCCGTAGAGGAGGACGGCTCCGGGCAGCGGGACCACGGGGCGTGCCGCCGCTCAGTCCGCGAGGACGGCGGCGGTCAGGCCCACGGCCAGCACCGCGGCCACCGCCCAGGTGAGCCGGTAGGCCCGGCTGTAGTGCTCCTCGCTGCGGAGCTCGAGCCAGGCGGTCGCCGGGGCGGCGTCCGGAGAGGTCCGCGCGCGCTCCAGCCGGCCGATCGCCCCGAGGTAGCGGCTCCAGTGCAGGACGGCCAGGGCCCCGACGGCGAGCAGCACCGGGATCGCGGCCAGCGGCACCCAGTGGGCGGGGGACTCGGGCATGAGGGGCCTCCGGATCGGGACAGCGGTCGTTCTCCCCAGCATGTGTGCACCAGCAAAGGCCTGTCTGTCCGCTCTCCTGGGGGCCGAGGTCCGCGCCGGCCGGGCCGCCCGCACGCCCTCGGCTTAAGCACAGCAGTTCTCATGCTTTCGTCAGGCAGGCCTTGCTACGCTGGTCGCACATCTCGCACATCAGTGCCACGGAAGGACCCCTCAATGGCCGGCGGTAACCCGCTTCTCCGCGATCTCTCGAAGCCGGGCGCAGGCAGCGCCCAGTCCCACGGGAACCAGTACGGACAGACCTCCTACGGAACCCCCTACCAGCAGCAGCCCGGCTACGGACGGACCGGCTACCAGCAGGGCGCCCCGTACTCGGCCGAGCGCCTGGACTCGATGTACAACGCCCCGGCCGCCGGGACGAACCAGACCGGCCGGATGACCTACGACGACGTCATCATGCGCACGGCCACGGTGCTCGGCGCCGTGGTCGTCGGCGCGCTCGCCGGCTGGATCATGCCGATCCTCACCATCCCCGGCGCCCTCGTCGGTCTCGTCCTCGGCCTGGTCAACGCCTTCAAGCGCGAGCCCTCGCCCGCGCTGATCCTCGCCTACGGCCTGTTCCAGGGCATGTTCCTGGGCGGCATCTCGGGGATGTTCGAGGCCATGTACCCGGGCATCGTGGTGCAGGCCGTCATCGGCACCATCGCCGTGTTCGTCTCGGTGCTCGTGCTCTTCCGCTCCGGCAAGGTCCGGGCCTCCCCGCGCGCCACCAAGATCTTCATGGTCGCGCTCATGGCCTACGCCGTCTTCGCGCTGGTCAACCTGGGCGCGGTGCTGCTGTTCGGCTTCAACATCCGCACGGACAGCCCGCTCGGCCCCTGGCTGGGCCTGCTCATCGGCGCCGTGGCCATCCTGCTCGCGGCCTACAGCTTCGTGCTGGACTTCGACAACATCAAGCGCGGTGTCGAGGTCGGCGTCCCCGAGAAGATGGCCTGGTCCGCGGCCTTCGGCCTGACGGTCACGCTGATCTGGACCTACGTCGAGATCCTGCGCATCCTGGCGATCATCCGGGAGATGACCTCGAACTAGGTCCCCGCCCCGGCTGCACCGTCCACGACGGCCCGGCACCCGCGCACCGCGGGTCCCGGGCCGTCGTCGTGCCGCGACCCGCGGGCGGGCGCGGAGGAGGGGCTCAGTGGTACGAGATCCGGGGTCCGGGCGTGGGCCGGGTGGCCGTGTGCTCGGCGGCCACGGCGCGGGGCGGGCGGCCCACGAACAGCCAGCCGAGCAGCTTCTCCTCCTCCGTCAGCCCGTAGAACGCGCGGACCGCGTCCTCGCCCTCGCCGTCCCGGTGGGCCCACACGGTGCCCCAGCCGGCGGCCCAGAACGCGGCCTCGAGCAGGGGGCGGGCCCCGTGCGCCGCGTTCAGCTGCTCCTTCCGCGGGACGCCCAGGGTGTCGTCGGGGC
Organism: Kocuria sp. LHG3120; assembly: GCF_049897445.1. Lineage (NCBI taxonomy): Bacteria > Bacillati > Actinomycetota > Actinomycetes > Micrococcales > Micrococcaceae > Kocuria > Kocuria sp. LHG3120. The sequence continues at coordinate 187,289 of NZ_JAFCWG010000006.1, forward strand.
TGAAGACGAGCGCGCACCCCACGCCGCCAGTGCTCGCCCACTTCAGGGCGCCCCGGAAGGCCGCGAGCCGGCGCAGCTGCTTGCCCTTGAGCCGGGGGAAGGGCGCCGACATGTTGGGCACCCGGGTCAGCCCCGCCAGCGCGGCCGCGAGCTCCGGCGCGGAGCGGCGGGTGGTCACGGCCACCCGCCAGCTCAGGCCGGGATCGGCGGCCGCGGTCCCCGCGGCGGCGCGGAGCACGGCCTCCAGCTCCTCCCGCGGCGGAGCGTCCGGGGTCAGGCCGGGAGCCGGCCGGCGCTGGGCGAGGACGCGGAGGAAAGTGCGTGACATCCCGCCAGTCTTCCACCGCGCGCGCCCCGCGTGCCGGAGCGGCCCGCGGAATCGTCGTCCGGCCCCGGCCGGGGGCGCCCGGCGGTCGGACCGCCGTGCCAAGATGGCTCCATGCCTTCGACATCGCACGACGCCGAGCGGCCGCTGCGGCCGGGACCCGGCACCGAGCTCCCCCCGCTGCACGGCAACGCCGCGGGCGGCGTCGCGGTCTCGGTGCGGGTGGCCGCGGCGTGGTCGTGGCGGCTCATCATCATCCTCGCGGCCGTGGGGCTGCTCGGGTACATGCTGTCGACGATCACCGTGGTCATCATCCCCGTGCTCATCGCCGGCCTGCTAGCCGGGCTCCTGTTCCCGCTGGTGAAGTGGCTGCGCGGACAGCACGTGCCGGCGGGCCTGGCCTCGGGCACGGCGGTGCTCGTGCTCATCGGCCTCGTGACGGGTCTGCTCGTGCTCGCCGGCCGGCAGATCGTGCTGGGCTTCGCGCAGCTGTCCGAGAACGTGGTGGTCGGCACCCAGCAGCTGCTGGGCTGGCTCGAGGACGGGCCGCTGAACCTCAGCGCCGACAGCGTGAACGACTGGATCGATGACCTCGGCACCACGATCCAGGACAACAGCGAGGCCATCCTCTCGGGCGCCATGTCCTTCGGCTCGACGGCGGGCAACGTGCTGACCGGCATCATCATCATGCTCTTCACGCTGCTGTTCTTCCTCATGGACGGCGAGCGGATCTGGCTCTTCCTCGTCCGGCTGTTCCCGGTCAGCGCGCGGCGGGCCGTCAACGGCGCCGGCCGCCGGGGCTGGACCTCGCTCGTGCAGTACGCCCGCATCCAGGGCTTCGTGGCGTTCGTGGACGCCGTGGGCATCGGGCTCGGCGCGGCGCTGCTCGGCGTCCCCCTCGCCCTGCCCATCGGCATCCTCGTGTTCCTGGGCTCCTTCATCCCGATCGTGGGCGCCGTGCTCACCGGCGCGGTCGCCGTGCTCGTGGCGCTGGTGGCCAACGGCTTCGGCACCGCCCTGGCCATGCTCGCCGTGGTGCTGCTGGTGCAGCAGATCGAGTCCAACGTCCTGCAGCCGCTCGTGATGGGCCGGGCCGTGTCCCTGCACCCCCTGGCGGTCTTCCTCGCCGTCGCGTCCGGCACCATCCTCTTCGGCATCGCGGGCGCCCTGTTCGCGGTGCCCGTGATGGCCTTCCTCAACACGGTGGTGCGCTACCTCGTGGGCGGGACGTGGAAGGCGGACGACGAGATTCCGTGGGAGCCGTACTACTTCCCGTGGGAGATCAAGAAGCACGCGCGCAGGAACGACCTCACCCGCGACCAGGTCATGGCGCAGCTCCAGCGCTTCCGCCGGACCCGCGCGAAGGAACGGCTGCAGGCCGCGCTCAAGCGTGGCCGCCGTGACGACCGCGCCCGGGCCGCCGCCGGCACGGGTCAGGGCCGCGGCCGCAGCGCCGAGCAGGGGGCCGCCCAGGAGGCGGGCCCCGGTGCTCCCGCCTCGCCGGAGGGCTCCCCGGGCAGCGACTAGGATGAGGACCGCGCCCGCCGCCGGCGGGCGCTCACCGTGGCACGACCCAGCGGGTCCCGCACGGCCCCGCACCGACGCACCGACCGGGAAAGAAGACGCACCGTGAGCCTGGCCGAACTGCCCGTCCGTCTCGCCGACATCCAGGACGCCGCCACGCTCCTCGAGGGCGTGATCGACCGGACCCCGGTGACCCACTCCCGGGCGCTCTCGCGGCTCATCGGCTCCGAGGTCAATCTCAAGGCCGAGAACCTGCAGCGCGCGGGCTCCTTCAAGGTCCGCGGCGCCTACGTGCGGATGGCCAAGCTCACCGACGAGGAGAAGGCCCGCGGTGTCGTGGCGGCCTCCGCCGGCAACCACGCGCAGGGGGTCGCCCTCGCCGCCGCCAAGCTGGGCATCACCGCCCGCATCTACATGCCGCTGGGCGCGGCCCTGCCCAAGATCGCCGCGACCCAGGACCACGGCGCCGAGGTGATCCTGCACGGCACCAGCGTGGACGAGGCCCTCGCCGAGGCCCAGCGCCACGCCACCGCGACCGGGGCGGTGTTCGTCCACCCCTTCGACCACCCGGACATCGTGGCCGGGCAGGGCACGCTCGGCCTCGAGGTGCTCGAGCAGGTGCCCGACGTCGACACCGTCATCACCGGGGTGGGCGGCGGGGGACTGCTCGCCGGCATGGCCGTGGCGGTCAAGGCCCGCGCCGAGCAGCTCGGCCGGCCGATCCGGCTCATCGGCGTGCAGGCGGAGAACGCCGCCGCCTACCCGCCGTCCCTCGCGGGGGACGCGCTCGTGACCCTCGACCGGGTCTCGACCATCGCGGACGGCATCGCCGTGGGCAAGCCCGGGCAGCTGCCGTTCAGCATCATCAAGGAGCTCACCGACGACGTCGTGACGGTCTCGGAGGACTCCCTCGCCCAGGCGCTGATCTTCCTGCTCGAGCGCAACAAGCTCGTGGTGGAGCCGGCCGGCGCCGTCGGCGTCGCGGCCCTCCTGGACGGCCGCCTGCAGGCCGCGTACCCGGACCTCGGCAACACCGTGGTGGTGCTCTCGGGCGGCAACGTCGACCCCATGCTCATGCTCAAGGTCATCCAGCGGGGGCTCTCCGCCGCCGGACGGTACATGACCATCAAGATGATGCTCACCGACCGCCCGGGCGAGCTCGCCCGCATCTCCGAGCTCATCGCCGTCCAGGACGCCAACGTCACCGGCGTGGACCACACCCGGATCGGCGGCTCGCTCAGCCTGGGCGACGTGTCCATCACCATCGACATGGAGACCAAGGGGCACGAGCACTGCCGCCAGATCCTCCGGGCGCTCGAGGCGGAGGGCTACCACCCCGTCGTCGTGCACTGACCGCCGCCGGGCACCGGTCCCGGCCCCGGACGACGACGGCGCCGGTCCCCGCGGGGACCGGCGCCGGTGTCGGCGGGAGCGGCGTCAGGTGCGGCGCCGGCCGGTGAGGTAGGTGACGAACGCGCTGACGAACGTCGCGAAGACGAAGACGTTGCGCAGGCTGCCGGGGGCGCTCGCGGCGGGGTCGCCCTGACCCGCGAAGTGCAGCACCACGGCCACGACCCCGAGCACCGCCGTCAGGACCATCAGGGCCTTGGTGCCGGGGCCGGGGCTGCGCAGCCAGTGGGTCGTCACGGGAGCCTCAGACCTTGAACGGCTTGGCGTCCAGGATCTTGACCGGGATCTCCTTGCCGTTGGGAGCGGTGTAGGACAGCTCGTCCCCGACCCGGTGGCCGGAGATCGCGGAGCCCATCGGGGACTTCTCGGAGAAGACCTCCAGCTCGCTGCCGGCGGCCAGGTCCTCGGCCACCTCGCGGGAGCCGATGAGGAAGGTCATCGCCTCGCCGGCGATCTCCGCGGTGACGACCATGCCGGCCTCGACGACCCCGTCGTCGGCAGGGGCCTCGCCGACCTGGGCGTTCTCGAGCAGGTTCTTGAGGTGGACGATGCGCCCCTCGTTCTTGCTCTGCTCCTCGCGGGCGGCGTGGTAGCCGCCGTTCTCCTTGAGGTCGCCCTCCGAGCGCGCCTGGTCGATGCGCTCCACGATCTCGTGCCGGTACGGGCCGGAGATGTGGTCGAGCTCCTTCTTCAGGCGGTCGTAGGCCTCCTGGGTCAGCCAGGCGCCGGTCTTGTTCGTGGTGGTCACAATCTCTCCTCGGTGAACGGGCGGTCGGGCCGCGGCAGTCCTCCCGGGGTCCGGGCGGGTCCGCGGCGGACCGGGACGACGGCGTGGGGGCCGCCGGCGGTGCGGGGGTCCGCTACGCAAAGACCCCGCCCCGGTGCGGGTCGTCCGTTTCGGACGGTGTCCGGCTGCCGGGGACGGGGAGTCCTGGTGCCCAGTCTAGGCGGGGCGGGCGGACAAGCCCAAAGGCCCGACGCCGACGGCGACACACGGGCGGGACGACCGCCGGGGGCTCAGTCCTCGAGCCAGCAGGAGTCCACGACCGCGGTGGTCGCCAGGTTGGTGGTGCGCACGGCCGCGCGGTGGGAGCTCGTCCCGCCGTTGCCCAGCCGGTCCTCGGGCACGGCCCCGATGGTCACCTCGGACCAGCCCACCACGGCGTACTCCTGGTTGAGGGCCTGCACCGCGCACGTGACGACGTCCTCGGGACGCTTGGTGAGCTCGAAGTCCGCCGTGGCCCGCGCCTCCGAGACCACCTCGAAGCCGATGTCCTTGAACGTGGGGGCGCTCTGCCGCGCGGTGACCACCCAGACGACGAAGACGGCGGTGACCAGGGTGGCCGCCAGGGCGAGACCGATCCAGCCGCGCGTCCCGATCCGGCGCTCGCGGCGGGGCGCTCCGTAGCGGTCGCGGAACAGGTCTGGGGAGTCGGTGGACACGGCGGCCTCGGGTCTCGGGGGCAAGGGGGCGGCGCCGGGCCCGGCGACCGCCCGACCACTGTAGCCGAGGCCCCTGGGAGCACCCCGGGCGCAGGACCGCCCGGCGAACGCGTAAAATGGGCGGCGGCCCGTGCCCCGCACCGGCCGCTTCCCCGACTTCCCGACCGTTCCCGAGAGGACCTCCCGAGTGACCTCCCTGTCAGAGATGCGCCTGCTGGCCGTCCACGCCCACCCCGACGACGAGTCGAGCAAGGGCGCCGCGACCATGGCCCACTACGTCCGGCAGGGGGTCGAGGTCATGGTGGCCACGTGCACCGGTGGGGAGCGGGGCTCGATCCTCAACGCCGAGATGGAGGGCCACCCGCACGCCGAGCGGGACCTGACCGGTCTGCGGCGGCACGAGATGGCGCAGGCGGCCGCCGCGCTGGACGTCGACCACCGCTGGCTCGGCTTCATGGACTCGGGGCTGCCCGAGGGGGACCCCCTGCCGCCGCTGCCATGGGGCTGCTTCGCCCTGCAGCCGCTCGAGCGCGCCGCCGCGCCCCTGGTCCGGCTCGTGCGCCGGTTCCGCCCGCACGTGATCCTGACCTACGACGAGAACGGCGGCTACCCGCACCCGGACCACATCCAGACGCACAACGTCTCCGTCGAGGCGTTCCGCGCCGCCGGCGACCCCGAGCGGTACCCCGGCCTCGGCGAGCCGTGGACCCCGCAGAAGCTCTACTACGACCGGGCCTTCAACCTGGAGCGCTTCGTGGCCCTGCACGAGGCCCTCGAGGAGCGCGGCCTGCAGTCCCCGTACGCGGCCCGGATCGCGATGCTGCAGGAGAGCGACCCGGAGGGCCACCGCCCGCCGGCTCCCCGGCACGAGACCACCACCAAGGTGCGCTGCCCGGACACGTTCGCGCTGCGGGACGAGGCGCTGCGCAGCCACCGGACCCAGGTGGCGCCGGACGGGATGTTCTTCGCCGTCTCCGCCGAGCTGCAGTCCCAGGTGTGGCCGTGGGAGGACTACGTCCTGGCGGAGTCCCGGGTGCCGACCGACCTGCCGGAGCACGACCTGTTCGCCGGGATCGTGGGCTGAGCGCCGGGATGACCACCGTGCTGAACGTGCTCGCCCTGCTGCCGGCGATGGCGCCCAACCCGATCGACGAGGGCACGCTGCGCCCCGGCCTGGACCCGAGCCAGGTGACCCCCGGGATGCTGGGGTTCCTCATGACGCTGCTGCTGGCCGTAGCCGTCATCTTCCTGGTGCGCGACTTCAACCGCCGCAACCGGCGGCTGCGCTACCGCGCGGAGTACGCCGAGCGCCGCGCCGCCGAGGAGCGGGCCGGCGGCCACCCCGGGACCAACAGCGCCGGAACGGACGGCGCCGACGCCAGGACCGGCGCCGACGGCGACCGGGCCGGGGGAGGGCCGGCGGCGCGGGCCGAGGAGCCGGAGGGGCCCGACCCGCGCGGCTAAGGCCAGGGACCGAACCCCGGGCGCGGACCCCGGGACCCGCGGAGCCCGATGAGCGGGCGGGGGGAGCCGCTCAGCGGAGCATCGCGAGCATGATCGCCACGTAGTGCAGCACGAAGCCCAGCACCGTGAAGGCGTGGAAGACCTCGTGGAAGCTGAACACCTCGGGGAGCAGGCGCGGCCGCCGGGTGCCGTAGACCACAGCGCCGGTGATGTAGGCGATGCCGCCGGCGGCGGTCAGCGCGGCCGCCGGGGGGCTGGTCTGCCAGAACTGCGGCAGGTAGAAGAGGGCCAGGCAGCCCATCACCACGTACAGCGGGGTGTACAGCCAGCGGGGCGCCAGGGTCCACAGCAGCCGGAAGAGCACCAGACCGGCGGCGCAGGACCAGATCACGACCAGCAGCAGCCGGGACTGCGGCGGGTCCAGCAGCGCGACCGCCAGCGGGGTGTAGGTGCCGGCGATCAGCAGCGCGATGTTCGAGTGGTCCATCCGGCGCAGGACCATGTGCAGCCGCCGCGGCCAGTAGGCGCGGTGGTAGATCGCCGACACGCCGAACAGCAGGATGCCCGTCACGCCGTACACGGCGCACGCGATCCGCAGCTCGGTGCTGGGCGCCAGCAGGATCGCCACGAGACCCAGGGCGACGACGACGGGCGTGAAACTCGCGTGGATCCAGCCCCGCCACGCGGGCTTGCGCTCCACGAGTCCCTCGATCCCGTGCTCGACCGCCTCCTCGACGCGGCCGGTGGCCCGGCGGGCGGCGCTGTGCGTGTGCTCCATCATGTTCCTCCCGGCGTGCTGTGCGTGAGTCCGTCCGGTCTCCCACCGGGTAGTTTAGGAGGCGTCGCCGAGAGCCGGCCGGGTCCGTGACCACCACCACGCCCGGCACCGTGGCCCCCACCACGTCCGGCCCGACCCCCGACACCGTGCGCGAGAACCCGGGAGGAAGCACAGATGCCCAAGCCACGGCCGCTCTACCGGTTCTACGAGCGCCGGCTCTCCGCCGAGCTCGATCCGCGGCGGCTGCCCAAGCACGTCGGCGTCCTCGTGGACGGCAACCGGCGGTGGGCCAAGCAGTTCGGCGCCTCGACCGCGGACGGGCACAAGGCGGGCGCGCAGAAGATCGTCGAGTTCCTCGGCTGGTGCCGGGAGCTGGACATCGAGGTGGTCACCCTCTACATCCTCTCGACCGAGAACCTCAAGCGCCCGGCCGCGGAGCTGGAACCCCTGCTCGAGATCATCTCCGACCTCATGGACACGCTCACCGAGACGGGCATCTGCCGGGTCCAGCCCGTCGGCGCCCTCGAAATGCTGCCGCCGCGGCTCGCGGCGTGCCTGGCCGACCTCACGGAGCGCACCGCGGGCAACGCCGGCCCGCACCTGAACATCGCGGTCGGCTACGGGGGCCGGCAGGAGATCGTGGACGCCGTGCGGGAGGTCCTCGCCGATGCCCTCGACGCCGGCGCGGACGTCCGGGAGCTCGCGCAGAGCCTGTCCGTGGAGGACATCTCCCAGCACCTCTACACGCGCGGGCAGCCGGACCCGGACCTGCTGATCCGCACCTCGGGCGAGCAGCGGCTGTCCGGGTTCCTCATGTGGCAGTCCGCCTACAGCGAGTACTACTTCTGCGAGGCGCTGTGGCCGGACTTCCGGCGCGTCGACTTCCTGCGGGCGCTGCGCGACTACGCCTCGCGGCAGCGGCGCTTCGGCGGCTGAGCCCACCGGACCCCGCCCGTCGTCGTCCCGGACGCCGTCCCCGGACGCGGCGCCGGGCACGCCCGGGGCGGTCGCTGGCAATTTGCGCGCCGTTCACCGTATCTGCTCGCGCGGCGGGTCCGGTCCGCATACGTTGTCCTCAGGCGGACGGCGCGGACGCCGCCCGCCGGACCGAGGAGGAAGGGCCACCATGAGCATCTCCAAGAAGCAGGAGCGCATCACCGACATCTCCGCCCCCCTGGGCGCCGGGGTGCGCTCCTACGTGATCGACACCTCGGTGCTGCTGTCCGACCCCCGGGCGATCCTGCGCTTCGCCGAGCACCAGGTGGTGCTGCCCGTCATCGTCATCACCGAGCTGGAGGGCAAGCGGCACGACCCGGAGCTGGGCTACTTCGCCCGGCAGGCCCTGCGGCTGCTCGACGACCTGCGCGTGGAGCACGGCGGGCTCAACCGGCCCGTGCCCCTCGGGGACCAGGGCGGGAGCCTGGTGGTGGAGCTCAACCACGTCTCGGACACCGTCCTGCCGGTGAGCTTCCGGCTCAAGGACAACGACTCCCTGATCCTGGCGGTGGCGCTGAGCCTCGCCAACGAGGGCAAGGACGTGTGCATCGTCTCCAAGGACCTGCCCATGCGGGTCAAGGCCTCCGCCCTGGGCCTGGAGGCCGAGGAGTACCGGGCCGAGTGGGTCGGCTCCGACGTCGAGTGGTCCGGGACCGCGGCCCTCGAGGTCCCCGACGACGTGGTGGACCGGCTCTACAGCGGCGAGGCCGTCGTGGTCCCGGGCGCCGAGGGGCTGCCGGCCAACACGGGCCTGACCCTGCACTCCGTGCGCGGCAGCGCCCTGGCCCGGGTCCGCGCCGACGGCTCCGCCCGGGTGGTGCGCGGGGACCGGGACGTCTTCGGCGTGCACGGGCGCTCCGCCGAGCAGCGGCTCGCCATCGACCTCCTGCTGGACACCGAGGTGGGCATCGTGTCGCTGGGCGGGCGCGCCGGCACCGGCAAGTCCGCCCTGGCCCTGTGCGCGGGCCTGGAGACGGTGATGGAGCGCCGGGAGCACCGCAAGGTCATGGTCTTCCGTCCCCTCTACGCCGTGGGCGGCCAGGAGCTCGGCTACCTGCCCGGCTCCGAGGAGGAGAAGATGAACCCGTGGGGCCAGGCGGTGTTCGACACCCTCGGGGCGCTGGTCTCGCAGGAGGTCGTCGAGGAGGTGCTCGACCGGGGCATGCTCGAGGTGCTGCCCCTGACGCACATCCGCGGCCGGTCCCTGCACGACGCCTTCGTGATCGTGGACGAGGCGCAGTCCCTCGAGAAGAACGTGCTGCTCACCGTGCTGTCCCGGATCGGGCAGAACTCCAAGGTGGTCATGACCCACGACGTCGCCCAGCGCGACAACCTCCGGGTCGGCCGCCACGACGGCGTGACCGCCGTGGTCGAGGCGCTCAAGGGCCACCCGCTCTTCGGCCACGTCACGCTGACCCGTTCGGAGCGCTCGCCGATCGCCGCCCTGGTCACGGAGGTCCTGGGCGACCTGGACAGCTGAGCCGGGGGCCTCAGGGGCCGACGGGCCAGGGCAGGTGCCTGCTCACGTCCGTGAGGTCCAGGGGCACCGAGCGGAAGAGGTCGTCGATGAAGTACTCGTCCACGGCCTCGATCCGCAGGTCGTGGCCCGTGCCGGCCAGCGGGCCCTCGAGCACCTCGGAGCGGACGCAGACGGCCGTCCGCTCGTCCAGGAGCACCCGGGTGCGGGCCGGGGCCAGGGGGTGCCCCGGCGTCGTCGGGGTGTAGGCGTGGCCGGGGACCACCACGGCGCCGCGCACGGGCTGCCCGTGGTGGGTGCCGGTGCCGACGTCCTCGACCGTGCAGGGCCGCCGCTCCGGGAGATAGGGCGGCACGGGGGCGTCCCCGGCCAGCTCGACCGGGTCGAGGATGGCCTGCCAGCGGCCGCCGCCGAAGACGGGGTCCCCGTAGGCCGCCTCGGGCCTGCGCTCGACGAGCCCGGAGTCCGTGAACACCGGGGCCACCAGCTGCGGCGCGAGCAGCCACGAGGCCGAGGTCGAGGCGACGTAGAAGTCGTCGCGCGACTGCTCCCGCGTGGTGGCCGTGTAGAGGGGGGTGCCGTCCAGGGCCTCGACGCGCAGGCCGTCCGGGCGGCGGACCCAGGCCCGGACGGGCCGGCGGGGCGCGGCGTCCGCGGGTGCCGGCCAGGACAGCACGAACCGCAGGGTGTCCCAGCGCCACGGGGAGGAGCGGCTGAGCGCGCAGAACTCGTCCGGATCGGTGGGCGCGGGGACGGGGGAGCGGTGCATGACCCCAGTCTAGGGAGGGCCCCGCGCGTCCACAGGCACCCCGCCCCGGCGGGGGCCGGGGCTACGATGCCCGGTGTGGGCACCTTCCTGACCGAGCAGTTCACCCGCGGGGACGCCGCCGGGTGGGCCGCCGGAGCGCTCGCACTGCTCGGCACCGCCGTGCTCGTGGTCGCGTGCGCGTGGCTGTGGCGCACCGACGTGCGGGAGCACCGGCTGCCCGGCCGCGTGGTGCGCCCGCTGTACCCCGTGTGCGGGGTGCTGCTGGGCGGGGCGGCGGTGGTGGCCGGCGAGCCGGTCCGGCTGCTGTGGATGCTGTGGGGCCTGGTGGTCGTGGGCGGGCTCTACGTCCTGCTCCGCATGCTCCACCCGGCCGGGATGGGCATGGGCGACGTCCGGCTCTCCGGTCTGCTCGGCATGTGCCTGGGCTTCGTCTCCGTCTGGCACGCCGTGCTGGGGGCGGCGGCCGGGTTCGTGCTCGGCGGTCTGGCCGGGGCGGCGCTCGTGGTGCTCGGCCGCGTCGACGCCCGCTCCCGGGTGGCGTTCGGTCCCGCCATGATCACCGGGGCCCTCGGGGTCCTCCTGCTGCTGTGACGCGCGCCGGCCTGCCAGAATGGGCCGGACCCCACCCCGAGACGCCGCACGAGGAGCCCGCATGCCCACCCCCGAGTTCGTCCTGTCCCTGCGGGAGAAGATCGGCCACGACCTCCTGTGGCTGCCCGCCGTCACCGCCGTGGTGCTGCGCGAGGACGGCCGGGTGCTGCTGGCCCGGCGCAGCGACAACGGCAACTGGGGACTGGTGAGCGGGATCGTGGAGCCCGGCGAGGAGCCGGCGGTCACGGCGGTGCGCGAGTGCCTGGAGGAGACCGGCGTCGTCGCCGTCGTGGAGGAGCTCGTGGCGGTCAGGGCGGGGGAGCCCGTGCAGTACCCCAACGGGGACCGCTGCCAGTTCCTGGACCACACCTTCCGCTGCCGCTGGGTCTCCGGCGAGGCCCGCGTCAACGACGACGAGTCGCTCGAGGTCGGCTGGTACTCCATGGACGAGCTCCCGCCGATGCCGCCCCACCAGCTCGAGCGCCTGCGGGCCGCGCGGGCGCACAGCGGCCCGCCCCGCTTCATGGTCTGAGCCCCCGGATGCCGCGAGGGGTCGTGAACTGAGCCCGGACACGGCGAGGGGTCGCGTCCGGAGGGAATGCCGCAGCATTTCCGTCCGGACGCGACCCCTCGGTGCGCCGGGAGCGCAGGGTCAGGCGTTGGGGCCCGTCATGGTGGTGACGTCCAGCGCCCGGTCCAGCTGCTCCTCGGTGAGCTGGCCGTTCTCGACGTAGCCGAGGGCGATGGTCGCCTCGCGCACCGTCATCTTGTTCGCCACGGAGTGCTTGGCGATCTTCGCGGCGGCCTCGTAGCCGATGGCCTTGTTCAGCGGGGTCACGATGGACGGGGACGCCTCGGCGAGGAAGCGGCAGCGCTCCGTGTTCGCCTCGAGCCCGTCGATCATCTTCTCCGCCATCACGCGCGAGGAGTTCGCGAGCAGCCGGATGGACTCCAGCAGGGCCGAGGCCATGACCGGGATGCCCACGTTGAGCTCGAACGCCCCGTTGGTGGAGGACAGCGAGACGGTGGTGTCGTTGCCGATCACCTGCGCGCAGACCTGGATGGTGGACTCGCAGATCACCGGGTTGACCTTGCCGGGCATGATCGAGGAGCCGGGCTGGAGGTCGGGGATGAGGATCTCGCCGAGGCCGGTGTTGGGGCCGGAGCCCATCCAGCGCAGGTCGTTGTTGATCTTCATGTAGCTGTAGGCGACGTTGCGCAGCTGCCCGGAGGCCTCGACCAGGCCGTCCCGGTTGGCCTGGGCCTCGAAGTGGTTGCGGGCCTCGGTGATCGGCAGCCCGGTCTCCTCGGCGAGCAGCTCGATGACGCGGGCGGAGAAGCCGGCGGGGGTGTTGATGCCGGTGCCCACGGCGGTGCCGCCCAGCGGGACCTCGGCCACCCGCGGCAGCGAGGACTCGACCCGCTCGATGCCGTAGCGGACCTGCGCGGCGTAGCCGCCGAACTCCTGGCCCAGGGTCACCGGCGTGGCGTCCATGAGGTGGGTGCGCCCGGACTTCACGACGTCCTGGAACTCCGCGGCCTTCCGCTCGAGCGACTCGGCGAGCTGCGTCATGGCCGGGACCAGGTCGTTGATCAGCGCGCCCGTGACGGCGACGTGGACGGAGGTCGGGAAGACGTCGTTGGAGGACTGGGAGGCGTTGACGTGGTCGTTGGGGTGGACCTCGACGTCCGTGCCCTCGAGCGCCTGGTTGGCGAGGGTCGCCAGCACCTCGTTGGTGTTCATGTTGGAGGACGTCCCGGAGCCGGTCTGGAAGACGTCGATCGGGAAGTGCTCGTCGTACTGCCCCGTGGCGACCTTGTCCGCGGCGTCCGCGATGGCGCGGGCGCGCTCGTCGTCGAGCACCCCCAGCTCCGCGTTCGCCTTGGCGGCGGCCTTCTTGATCTGTGCCAGCGCGACGATGTGCTGGGGCTCGAGGGGCTTGCCCGAGATGGGGAAGTTCTCGACCGCACGCTGGGTCTGGGCGCGGTACAGGGCGTTCGCGGGAACGCGGACCTCGCCCATGGTGTCGTGCTCGATGCGGTACTCGGTGGTCTCTGCGGTGGTATCAGCCATGGCGCCAGTCTAGGTCAGCGCCGGGTGACGCCCGGCACGGCGACCCGGGGTGACGGCCGCCGTGCCGGGCGCCCGGTTCAGCGGCCCGGAAGCCAGGTGCCGTGCCCGTGGACCAGCTCCGCCTCGCCGTCCTCGAGGTGGTAGAAGACGCCGACCACGGCGACCTCGCCGTTGGAGACCGCGTCCGCGATCACCCGGGACTGCTCCATGAGGCGGGACGCCGTCTGCTTGGTGTGCTCCACGACCGCCGCGTTGACGTCCTGGTGGCCGTGGCGCTGGGTCTCGAGCACGGAGGGCATGATCCGCTCGATGAGGTCCCGCTGGAAGCCGCGGGGCATCTGCCCGGAGCCGGCGACGCTGTGCGCGGCGGTCACGGCCCCGCACGAGTCGTGGCCGAGGACCATGATCAGCGGCGTGCCGAGGTTCGCGACCGAGTACTCGATCGAGCCGAGCACGGCGTCGTCGATGACCTGCCCGGCGGTGCGCACCACGAACGCGTCGCCCAGGCCGAGGTCGAAGATGATCTCGGCGGCCAGCCGCGAGTCCGAGCAGCCGAAGATCACGGCGAACGGGTTCTGCCCGCCGGCCACGGACTGCCGCCGGGAGGCGTCCTGGTTGGGGTGCATGGACTCGCCCGCCACGAAGCGGGCGTTGCCCTCGCGCAGACGCTGCCAGGCGGCGGCCGGGGTGCGGGGCGAGGTGTCGTCGGGGCGGGTGTCCGGGGTCATGGCATCTCCGTGGTTCGCGGGGCAGGGGCGTCGGTGAGGTCCTCGGCGACGGCGGCGGCCAGCCGGTCCAGCTCGGCGCCGGGCGCGTCGCCCTTGAGCACCACGGTGGAGCCGTTGACCTCACCGGTGTACACGGTCAGGGCGTCCTGGTTCCGGGACTCCTCCCGGACGTGGACGTCCCACGGCACGCCGCCCACGTCGACCGTCGCGGTGGCGGGGACGGCCTCGGCCTGCTGGGCCAGCCACGTGGGGTTGGCCATGGACGTCTGCACCAGCCCGATGAAGCTGCCCTGCGGGGTGGCCCAGCCGATCTCCCAGAAGGGCACCCCCTCGGCGGCGCCGCCGTTCCACCGGGCGTAGTTGGCGGTCCAGTCCTCGCCCGGCTCCGGCACGACCGGGGTGAAGGGCGCCTCGTCCGCGACGTAGTCCGCCTCCTGGGCGACGTCGACGTCGGGGCGGTACGGCTGGGCGTCGGGGCGGGGCTGGAGCCACACGAACGGCAGGACCAGCAGGAGGAGGACCGCCATGGAGATGATCATCCCCTGCACCGGGGCGTTGAGCCGCCGGGCCTGCTTCTCCGTGATCTGCGGGAGCGGCTGCTCCGGGGCCTCAGCGGCCTCGGGGCCGGGCGCGGAGCCGGGGCCCGCGGTCGCGGGGCGCTCTGCCGAGGGGTGCTCTGCGGGACGGTCGGGGGTCGAGGAGCTCACCCGTCCATTGTGCCCTGTCCGCCGGCGCCTGTCCGCCGCGCCCGCCCTCCGTCCGCCGCCCCCTGCTCCCTCCGCGCCGGACCCGCCCGGACGCACCCGACCGCAATGTGGCCCAGGTCGCGGTCCGCGGAGGCGTGGGCGATATGCTGGGCGGGACGTGGACCGCGCCCGCGGCCGAGCCCGGCCCGGGGGTCCCGAAGAACGTGAACTCGAAGGTGAGGAACAACGTGGCCGAAGAATCCACCGGAACGATCCCCGCGCGCACCAACAACGTGGCCGACCGCAACCTGGCGATGGAGCTGGTGCGGACCACCGAGGCGGCGGCGATCGCCGGCGGCCAGTGGGTCGGCGCCGGCGACAAGAACGCCGCGGACGGGGCGGCGGTCGATGCCATGCGGTCCCTGCTCTCCACCGTGCACTTCAACGGCACCGTGGTCATCGGCGAGGGCGAGAAGGACGAGGCCCCGATGCTCTTCAACGGGGAGCAGGTGGGTGACGGCTCCGGGCCGGCCTCCGACGTCGCCGTGGACCCGATCGACGGCACCCGCCTCACCGCGCTGGGCATGAACAACGCCCTGGCCGTCATCGCGGTGGCCGACGGCGGGTCGATGTTCGACCCCTCCGCCGTCTTCTACATGGACAAGCTCGTGGTGGGCCCGGAGGCCGCGGACTTCGTGGACCTGCGCCTGCCCGTCAAGCAGAACCTGCACCTCGTGGCCAGGGCCAAGGGCGTCAACATCAACCAGCTCACCGTGTGCGTGCTGGACCGCCCTCGCCACCAGCAGCTCGTCGACGAGATCCGCGCCACCGGCGCCCGCACCCGGATGATCCTCGACGGGGACGTGGCCGGGGCGATCGCGGCCTGCCGCGAGGGCACCGGCGTGGACGTCATGATGGGCATCGGCGGCACCCCGGAGGGCATCGTCACCGCGTGCGCCGTCAAGGCCACCGGCGGCATCATCCAGGGCCGGCTCGCCCCGGTCGACGACGACGAGCGCCAGAAGGCCCTCGACGCCGGACTGGACCTGGACGCGGTGCTGACCACCGACGACCTCGTCACCTCGGACAACTGCTTCTTCTCCGCCACGGGCATCACCGACGGGGACCTGCTGCGCGGCGTGCGCTACCGCGGCCGCCGCATCACCACCCAGTCCATCGTGATGCGCTCCCGCTCCGGGACCGTGCGGATGGTCGAGGCCGAGCACCTGGCCTCCAAGTGGGAGAAGTACGCGCGCCACTGAGCCTGACGCTGAGCCTGACACCGGGCCGGCGCCGGGCCCGGCCGGCACGGCCGTGACAGGACCCCCGCACCGACCTCCGGTGCGGGGGTCCTCCCGTCCCCGTCGCACCGTGTCCGGCCCCTCTCCCAGCCCCTCCCGGCCCTAGACTGGAGGCCGAACTGCGGGCGCCGACCGCGGTCCCCCAGCCGGGGCGGAGCGCCCGGGTGACGAGGAGGATCCCCACGTGAGCACCACGGTCAGCCCCTGTCCCAACCGCAAGACCTGGGACGCCACCGTCCGGGTGACCGGCGGGCACCCGCAGCAGCTGTGGGGCATCGGCGAGGCCCAGGTCTCCGCCGAGGGCCCCGGTCTCCGGGTCGACCGCGTCATGGTCCACGACGCCGAGCAGCGCACCGTGGGCTACGCGCAGCTCTACCTGCGCTCCGAGGCCGAGCGCGTGGTCGCCGGGACCGTGCACTGCCACGTCCACCGGCCCGAGGACCTGCCCGTGGTCGCCGCCGCCCTCGCCGACTGGGCCCGGGAGGAGCACTCGGCCGTCCTGCTGCGCTTCCAGGCCGACACCCTGCGCGCGCCCGGCACCCCGGAGGCGCTGGAGGCCGCCGGGTTCACCAGGCCCGCCGCGGGCGCCGGGCCGGAGGAGCCCCGGCGGCTGGAGGTGGTGCTGGGGGAGACCGAGCGGGACCTATCGCGGCGGCTCTCGGAGGCCACCCTGGACCGCTGCCGCACGGCACTGCGCACCCCGGGCGTGACGGTGCGGGAGGTCACGGCGGGCAGCCGGGTCCTCGCGAACATCGGGCTGCGGACCCGGCTCATCACCCAGCTGCTGGAGGACCTGGGCGAGGACTCGCTGCTGCTCGTGGCCACCGAGGCCGCCGAGGACGGCCGCGAGGCCGCCCTGGGCTACCTGTGGTTCGTGCACACGCGCGGTCTGGCGATGATCTACCGGCTCGGCTTCACCCGCCGGGGCCGGGACCTGGGCGTGGACGACGCCCTGCTGCTGACCGGGATCGTCGAGCTGCAGAAGCGGCGCGTGCAGCGACTCGACGGCGGCGACCCGGACGAGACGGAGGTGCCGCTCGTGGTCCGCGAGCTGGCGGCGACGGAGCGCCCGGTGCTGGGCCCCTGGGAGAAGGCCCTGGGCCGTGGCCCGGCGGGGGAGTTCTCGGAGGACGTCGCCGAGGCCGCCGCCGAGGCCTCGGGGACCGCGGTCGCCGCGGAGCTGGGCCTGGGCGAACCGGCCCCGGCGTGGTCCCCCGACCTCGGGGAGCCGGACGACGTGCCCGAGGACGACGACGGCGCGTCCCGTCCCGTCCGGGGGCGTGCCCGGCGGGCCCGGGACCTCACCCGCCGCGTGGTCGGGGAGAGCATCTCCGCCCTCCGGGACGCGGCGGGGCGCTGAGACCGGGCGCTCAGGACTCCCGGCGGCGCATCCCGGCGACGGACTCCCGGAGCCGGCCGGTCAGGCCCGGGAGGCTCTTGCGGGCCGAGACGGCGGCCTCCCGGGCGGCGCGCACACCGGTGTACGCGGCGTACTTCCCGCGGCTCAGCGGCAGGTCCCAGGTCCCTGGATAGGACTCCGGGCGGCCGCCGAAGGACTTCTTGAACTTCGTGAAGCCGTGCCACGGGTGGTCCGGGCCGGCGTCCTCGGGCGCCGTGCCGAAGAGGTCGAAACGGCTCAGTCCCTTCTGCTTGGCGTCCAGGACCATCCGCACGACCAGGGGGATCCCCGCCGAGAGCCTGCGGTGCTCGAAGTCCATCGCGGCGTGGGCGTAGGTGCGGGTGTCGTCGGAGTCGTAGACGAGGGAGGCGCCGATCGGCTCCCCGTCCAGCCGGGCCACGTAGAGGGCCGCCGCGCCCACGGGCATGAGGCTGCGGGCGGCCTCGCGCAGATAGGCGTCCTGCTGCCGGGCGAAGTCCTTGCGCTCGGCCGTGGCCTCGAGGAAGCCCAGCAGCACGTCGACGTCCTCGGGGTCGGCCGAGGTCGTGAAGGTCACGCCCTTCTTGGCGATGTTGCGGTGCAGGTTGCGGTTGGTGGACTTCATGTCCTTGAGGATCGCGTCCTCGTCCTGGGTGAGGTCGATGACCTGGGTGTGCCCCGGCTGCACCTGCCGGGGGGCGGGGCGCAGCCCGCGCCGGCGCAGCGAGGCCTCGGGCGTCTCGAGCCCGTCCGTCACTGCGGCGTCGACGGGCTCCACCCGCACGAACCAGCAGCGCTCGGACCGGGCGGTGCGGGCGAGGTCGTCGAGCGCGGCCTCGAAGGCCTGCGGGGTCCGCGCCTCGGGGCCGTACGGGCAGTAGAGGTAGCGGCCGGTCCGGCCGCCCTCGAGGATCGCGAGGTAGCGCCATCCGTCCCCGGAGGCCTGGAACACCTTGTGCCCCAGGTTCCGCTGGAATCCGGCCCATGCGTTCGACTGCAGTATGTTCGCCACGCCCCCACTGTACCGGGGCGTCGGAGCGCCGCTGGCGCCCCGCGGTCCGGGCCGGTCAGGGCACCGAGCAGGTGCCGTTGGGCGTGAGCTCCTGCGTCCCCACGAGGGGCTTCGCCGCCGCGAGGGGGGCGGCCATCGCGATCCCGGAGCCCACCGGGGTGCCGGCCGGCAGGGCCTGCGCGTCCCGCGCGCCGCGGTCCGTGGCCTCCTCGAGCACCCGGTCGAGGTCCTCGTGCAGCAGGTCGAAGTCCGGGTAGGTGGGGAAGGACGGGTCGTAGTACGGCGGGCCGGCGGCGTACTGCACGAGCTCGTGCTCCTTGGCCTTGAGCGCCACGTCCACGAACGAGCCGATCTGGCTCTGCGGGATGTCGGTCTCGACGACCTGTGTGCCCGAGTTGGCGAGGTCCTCGAACCGGGTCAGCACGTTGACGGGGTTGAGCTGCTTGAGCATCGCGGCCTGCACGCAGCGCTGGCGCGCCTGGCGGTCGTAGTCCGTGGCCCCCTCGCGGGACCGGGCGTACCAGAGGGCGTGGTAGCCGTCCAGGCGCTGGACGCCAGGCTCGATGTACCCGAAGATCTCGTTCGGCAGGCCCGTCACCAGGTCGGTGCCGCCGCCGATCGGGACGCGCCCGCCGACGTCGATGGTGATCCCCCCGAGGGCGTCGACGAGCTGCTCGAAACCGTTCATCTCGACGATCGCGTAGGCCTGGACCTCGATGCCGAGGACGCCCGAGGCGGCGTCCTTCATGGCCTCGGCGCCGGGGTCCGCGGCGTCGGGGTAGAGCTCGGCATGGTTGTTCGTGACGTCGGTGTAGAGGGCGTTGAGGATGCACTCGTCGCCGCAGTCGAAGCCCTCGGGATAGACGTCCGCCAGCGGCGAGTCCGAAGGGAAGGGCGCGTTCTGCAGGTTGCGCGGCAGCGAGACGGTCACGGTCCGACCGGAGTCGGCGTCCACGCTGAGCACCGTCATGGAGTCGGGGCGGCGGCCCGAGCGGTCCTCCCCGGAGTCGGTGCCCATGAGCAGGATGTTGTACCGCCCGTCCGCGGGCCGGAAGGGCAGCCCGCCCCCGAAGACGTCCGAGACCGCGCCGCGCGTCACGGACAGCAGGTAGGCGGACCAGGCCAGTCCGCCGGAGGTCACGAGCATGAGCGCCACGGTGGCCGCGGCCACCGCGCGGCGGGTCCGCTGCACGAGCAGACCGGGCCGGATGAGCCGGAGCGTGTCGAAGAAGAGCAGCGCCCATCCCACCGCCAGGGCCACGAGCCCGGCGATCAGCAGCAGGGACGTGAACGAGTTCGTCAGGAACCAGACCAGGGGAGTGCGCCACAGCACCAGGGACAGGAGCGCCAGCGCCGCCGCGGCCCAGACCACCACGTCGACCTTGAGGGCCGCCCGGCCGACGGCCCGCCGGCCCGCGACGAGTTGCGCGCTGCCGGGGACCACGAGCGTGGACAGCAGCAGCGTCCACGCGCGCCGGGCCCGGGTGCCGTCCCCGGCGTGCTGGGGGTGGCGCAGCGGATCCGTGAGCCGGGGCGGGCTCGCCGCGTCGTCGTCGACGCCCCGCACGGCCGTCACGGCGTCGGGCGGGAGGTCCCGGGACCGGGAACCCTCGGCGGACGGGTCGTGGGGCGGGCGGGGATCGTGCTCAGCGCGGGGGGTGTGGCCGTTCACGGGCAGCTCCGGCGGGGAAGGGCGGGCAGGGGGAAGGACGGGAGCGGCGGGAGCGCGGGCGCCCGGGTCAGCCGTCGAGGCGGGTGCGCAGGGCGGCGCCCTTGGCGTGGGCGGTCTCCCGGAGCTCGTCGGCGAAGCGCAGGAGCTGCCCGCGCAGGACCTCGGCCTGCGGGTCCGCGCCGGCGGCGAGGATCCGGGCGGCCAGCAGCCCGGCGTTGCGCGCCCCGCCGATGGACACGGTGGCCACCGGGACGCCGGCGGGCATCTGCACGATCGACAGCAGCGAGTCCATGCCGTCGAGGGTCTTCAGGGGGACGGGGACGCCGATCACGGGCAGGGGCGTCACCGAGGCGAGCATCCCCGGCAGGTGGGCGGCGCCGCCGGCCCCGGCGATGATCACCCGCAGCCCCCGCTCGTGCGCCCGCCGACCGTACTCGATCATCTCGGTGGGCATCCGGTGGGCGGAGACGACGTCGGCCTCGTACGCGATCCCGAACTCCTCGAGGGCGGTGGCGGCGGCCTCCATCACGGGCCAGTCGGAGTCCGAGCCCATCACGACGCCGACGACGGGCTGCTGCTTCTCGTTCACTGGTGCTCCTGGGCTGCTCGGCGGGTGGGGGCCGCCATCGCGGTCCGGTCTGGGGCTACGCTATCCGTCCCTCCTGGACGGGCCGTGGGAGGCACGCGGGTCAGGCCTGCCCGTCGCGCAGCACGGCGGCCACGCGGGTGGCCCGCCGGCGCAGCTCCGGGATCTCGTCCGCGGTGCCGGTGAGGTTGACGTGGCCGATCTTGCGCCCGGGCCGCACGGCCTTGCCGTAGTTGTGGATCTTGGCGCGGGGCTCTGCGCCCATGGCCGCCCGGTAGGCGCCGAAGAGGTCCTGGTTCGCCCCGCCCAGGTAGTTCTTCATCACCGCGGACCCGCCGATCAGCCCGGTGTCCCCGAGCGGGAGGTCCAGCACGGCGCGCAGGTGCTGCTCGAACTGGCTGGTCACGGATCCGTCCATGGTCCAGTGCCCGGAGTTGTGCGGGCGCATGGCGAGCTCGTTGACCAGGAACCCGGTACCGCGGCCGGGGGTCTCGAAGAGCTCCACGGCCATCACGCCGGTCACGCCCAACTCGGTGGCCAGCGTCCGGGCGGCGTCCGCGGCCGCGGCCGCGACCTCGGGGCGCAGCTGCGGGGCGGGCGCGAGCACCTCGTCGCAGACGCCGTCCACCTGGATGGACTCCACCACCGGCCACGCCCGCACCTCGCCGGAGGGGGTCCGGGCCACGAGCGCGGAGAGCTCGCGGGAGAACCCGACCTTCTCCTCCGCCAGCAGGGGCCCGTCCGTGCGGGCGAACCACTGCGCCGGCTCGGCGCCGCGGGCGTCCTCGGCGGTGCCGAGCACCATGACGCCCTTGCCGTCGTAGCCGCCGCGCGGGGTCTTGAGCACCACCGGCCAGCCCGTGCGCTCCCCGAAGGCGATCAGCTCCTCGACGTCGGCGACCGCCTCCCACCGCGGGTTCGGCAGCCCGAGGCGCTCCACGGCCGCGCGCATCCACAGCTTGTCCTGGGCGTGCACCAGCGCGTCCGGGCCCGGGCGGACGTCCACGCCCTCGGCGAGCAGGGTCTGCAGGTGCTCGGTGGGCACGTGCTCGTGGTCGAAGGTCAGCACGTCGACGCCCGCGGCGAACCGGCGCAGCACGTCGAGGTCGGTGTAGTCGCCCACGGGGGCGGTGGGCACGGCGGCGACCGCCGAGACGTCGGGGCCCTCGGCGAGCACGCGCAGCTCGATCCCCAGGGCGGTGGCGGAGGGCGCCATCATGCGGGCGAGCTGCCCGCCTCCGACGACGCCGACGACAGGGGCGGTCACAGAAGAATTCACCCGACCAGGGTATCCCGGTCCGCCGGGACCGCTCGGCGGGCCGGGATGCCCTGCCTCCGGGGCCGCCCGCCGCCTGGTCTCCGGCGTCGTGCTCCCGCCTCGGCCCCGGCACCTGCCCGGCACGGGCCCCGCGACGGCCAGGGGACTGTGCTGTAACTCTCCGGTGCCGTGCAGGAGGGGCGGGGTAGGATGTGCCGAGGTCCGCCCCGGGTGCTCGTCCGTGGGCGTCGACCGCCGCGCCGGCCGGCGCCCACCGCCTCACCACCTGGGAGACCTGAAGCCGCGTGAACCGCCTCGTCGACCGTTTCGATGCCCTGTGGCACCTCTTCGTCAAGGAACTCATGAAGTTCGGCGTCGTGGGCGCCCTCGCGTTCGTGATCAACGCGTCGCTCACCTGGATCCTGATGCACACGGTGTTCGAGGACGGCCACCTCAAGGCGAAGTTCGTGGCGACGGCCGTGGCCATCGTCTTCGCGTGGGTCGCCAACCGGCTGTGGACCTTCCGGCACAAGCGCCAGTCGGACAAGCGCCGCGAGCTGGTCCAGTTCCTCGTGGCCAACGGCATCGGCATGGCCATCGAGCTCGGCTGCCTCGGCTTCAGCTACTACGTGCTGGGTCTCACCAGCGCCTACGCGTCCTTCGTGTCCGGCACGATCATCGGGACCATCCTCGGCACCGTCTTCCGGTACTTCGCCTACCGCTTCTGGGTGTTCACCGAGGAGCTCGACGAGGACCCCAACTTCGCGGACACCGCGGCCCTCGAGATCGCCCTGATCACGGGTCACCAGCCCGCGGAGGGCGCCGAGCACCCCCACCGCGCGCACCAGCACCCCCACCGGGAGGGCGCCCGCCACCGCGCGGGGAGTGCAGCGGCCGCCGGCTCGGACACCCACGAGAGCCACGAGAGCCACGGGAGCACGGAGCCGGCGGAGGGGCGCTGAGCCGTTCCGCTCAGAACGCGACGGCGTTCTCGGCCGCCAGCACGGACCGCCAGCCGTCGTCGGCCGCGTCCGCCGGACGGTCCGTGACGACCGCGGCCCGGCCCCCGGCCAGCACGGCCAGCACGCGCAGCAGGAACTCGGCGTCCATCCGCCGGCCCGGTACGTGCACGGCCGACGCCGTCCCCCACACGTCATCCCGCCCGGCCGTGAGCTCGCCCGCGGCCGGCATCAGCCCTTCGTGCGGCAGGAAGCCGTCGTCGGTGCCCGCGGCCCGGAGCGCGGCACCGTCCGGCGCCGGCTCCTCGAGGCCGTCGTAGACGTCCGCGTGGGAGCGGACCTCGGCGCAGTAGTCGAGGACGTCCCCGTCCGGCAGCTCGCCGCGGTGGCCGAGCGAGAGCGCCGGCCGGTCCAGGACCACGGCCCGCGCCCCGGCGGGCACCCGGTCCAGCAGCGGGGGCGTCGCCCCCTGCGGGTCGACGAGGCCCACCACGGCCCGGTCCCCGGGCTCCGCCGCGTCCTCGCGGGGATCGACCACGCGCACCGCGGCCCCCATGGTCCACGAGCCGAGGACGGCCGCGAGACTGCGCCAGTGCACCTCGTCGCCGACGGCCACGACGTCGCCCGCCTCGAGGTCGAGCTCGTCCACCCACAGGTTCGCGGTCTTGGCCACCCAGTTGTCGAGGACCCGCCCCGAGAGCTCCACGCGCTCGCCGTCCCGGCCGTACCAGATCAGGGCCGGGCGGCTGCTGCTGCGCAGCTTGTCCACCAAGCGGGGGACAGATCGGGGGGTCGGGGTGTCCATGGTTCCTCCTCGTGGCTGCCGTGCCCGCGGCGGCGGTTCGGCATATGCGTAGGGCCGCATTCTTCGCCCTCTGCGGCGTCCTGTCGAAAATCGGGCCGTGACGTGGAAAAACGTCTACTCCCAAAGACATTCTTCCCGGATATCGTGGCATGGGCGGTCACCCGGGACGGGTTGACTCCGTACTAGTTACACACGTGTAATTGGGAAGTCCGGCAGACGATCAGCAAGGATACGTTCTCCGGGATGCACAGGGTCGGCGACCCCCGTACTGCGCCGCACCCGAGCAATCGTGTCGGATGGAAGGAAAGTCATGGGAGAGGCCGCACGACAGCAGGTCGTGGAATCCAGCCCCCTCGAGGCCCGTCGGCTGAGCATGCGCTCGGTGCCGGAGGACTGGTTCGTCGATCCCGTCGACCCCCGGGCCGCCGAGCGGCACGTCCGCCGGGCGGCCGGGAGCATGGAGGACCAGGCCACGGCCTACCTCCGGGCCCACGAGGCCGTCCAGAACCTCTCCGGCGCCGGCGCGGCACCCGCTCTCGACCTGCTCGATGCACCGGCCGCCGACGAGGGCTCCGACTGGAGCGCCGTGGCCGGGCTGTACGCCGTGGACGAGGACGAGGGCGAGCTCGCGTGGCAGACCGACGCACTGTGCGCCCAGACCGACCCGGAGGCCTTCTTCCCCGAGAAGGGCGGGTCCACGCGTGACGCCAAGCGCGTGTGCGAGGCCTGCCCCGTGCAGGCGGAGTGCCTCGACTACGCGATGAGCAAGGACGAGAAGTTCGGCATCTGGGGCGGGCTCTCCGAGCGCGAGCGCCGCCGCCTGCGCCGTCTCGCCCGCTGAGGTAGTTTCGGGCCATGAGCTCCTCCGGCAGTCCCACCCGCCTCTGCTCCCGCCAGACCTGCAGGCGGGACGCCGTCACGACCCTGACCTACGTGTACTCGGACTCGACCGCCGTGGTCGGCCCGCTCGCCGGACACGCGGAGCCCCACGCCTACGACCTGTGCGCCGTGCACGCCGACCGGCTCACGGTGCCCCGGGGCTGGCGCGTGGTCCGGCTGGAGCCGCCGGAGGCGCGGGCCCGGCGCGAGGACATCGGCGCCGTGGCGGAGGCGGTCCGGGAGGGCGAGCCCCCGGCGCCCGTCCGCGACCGCCCGCGGACGGTGCTGCGCGACGTCTCCCTGCCGCGACCCTCCTCCCCGGCATCCCCGGCATCCCCGGCACCGCACGCGCCGCGTCCTGAGAGCCCCCGCACGACCCCCCGGACCGGTGGCCGGGCGGGTGCCCCGGAGCGTGCCGCACCGGGCGGCCCGACGACGGCCCCGCAGCGCCCCTCGGTGCCCGCCCCGGAGAACCCCCGGGCTGCCGGCGCGGAGGACCCCCGGGGCCCCGCCACCGGCATCTCCCGCCCGGCCGTGCCCGAGCGCGCTCCGCGGCCGGCCCCCGAACCGGCCCCCGAGGTGCCGTGGAACGACGTCCCGGTGCCCGCGGCCCTGCACCGGGCGCACCTGCGCCGGCCCGCCGTGCCCGGGGGCTCCGCCCGGCCCGAGGCCTGAACCGCGCGTCCCCGGCCGGTTCCGCACCGTGCCCGTGCTCCGCCCCTAGGATGAGCCGCAGACCGCACCTGTCCGGTGCGGAAGGCTCTTCCCCCCGGAGCACCAGGAGTCCCCCCATGACTGTCCCTGCAACGACGCAGCCGGCTCACGAACTCCACACCGAGTTCCACACCGGTCTCCGCACCGAGACCCGCCACGAGAGCCGGCCGGCGCGGCACCACGAGGCACCGGCCGACCGCCGCCCCGCCCCCTGGGCGATGCCGGTGCCCGAGCCGGAGCCGGTGCCCCCCGTGGCGGTCGCCCTGGCGCCCGGTCTGCTCGAGCTCCTGCGGTGCCCCCTCACGGGCGGGACGCTGATCCCCGTGGACGCCGACCGGCTGATGAGCGACCGCCCGTTCCGGGACGGCGTGCACCCGGTCTATCCGATCGCCCACGGCATCGCCTGCCTGACCCCCGGGTGATGACGCACCGGCCACGTCGCCGGGGGTCACGAAGGCGTTAACATTCGTGACCGAGGGGCGGCGGGTGCGGTCCTGCGCGGCCGGCGGACCTATCGTGGGAAGCAGTTCCCCAGCGTTCCCCCCACCCCCCAGACGCCCGAGGTGCCGCTTCCCATGCCCCTGTCCTCCTGCCCGGTTCCCGCGCCCCCCTCCCCGCGAGCGCTGCCGGCCCCCCGGCGCCTGGTCGCACTGGGGGCCGTGACGGTCCTGCTCGCCACCGGCTGCGCCCAGGCCTCCGGGGCCCCTGCGGCAGAGCAGGCCGCCACCGCCCCGACGGCCACTGCCCCGGCCACGCCGTCCCCGAGCGGGCCGGCCACGGCCGCACCGGCCGAGGTCACCGTCGCCCCCGCGGACGCGGCGGTCGAGCACAACCCCGTGGAACCGGTCGTGGTGCGCGCCGACGGGGGCGAGCTGACCGACGTCGTGCTGGTGCCCGCCGCCGGCGGGGATCCGGTGCCCGGGGAGCTCTCCGCCGACGGCCGCACCTGGACCAGCACCGCGGTCCTGGCCTTCGACACCCCCTACGTCGTGCACTGGAGCGCCGCGTCCGGGACGGAGCCGACCACGGGCACCAGCACGTTCACGACCGTCCTCGCGGCGCACGAGGTCGACGCGCGCCTCAACGTGGCCGAGGGCGGGGTCTACGGCACCGGTCAGGTCCTGGAGTTCACCTTCTCCGAGCCCGTCGTGCACAAGGAGCAGGTCGAGGAGGCCGTCACCGTGGACGGCGGCGGCGACCGGGCGGGCGCCTTCCGGTGGTACTCGGACACGATGCTGCGCTACCGCCCCGCCGAGAAGTGGGCGCCGCGCTCGGAGATCACGGTCTCCCTGGACCTCCTCGGACTCGACGTGGGCCACGGCATGGTGGGCAACCACGACCTGCGCCGGAGCTTCTCGACCGGCGCCGAGCACTACGCCCGGGTGGACAACGAGACCAAGACGCTGACCGCCTGGGTGGACGGCGAGGTCGCGGGGACGTTCCCCGTGACCCTGGGCAATCCGGACTGGCCCTCGACCACCGGGCAGAAGGTCATCATGGAGCAGGCCCCGACGTACCTGTTCAAGGCCTCCTCGCTGGAACTGGAGCCGGGGGACCCGCACTGGTACGACACGTTCTGGGCCTCCAACGTGTCCCGGCTGACCGCCAGCGGCGAGTTCGTGCACCAGGCGCTGCCCTCCGCGCTGCCCGTCCTGGGGATCGCCAACGTCTCCCACGGATGCGTGGGCATGCCGCCCGAGGGCGCGAAGTTCATCCACGACGTGTTCCGGCCCGGGGACGTCGTGGAGGTCGTGGGCACCGGCTACCCGCAGGCCGATCCCGACGACGGGTACGGCGACTGGAACATCCCGCTCGAGCACTACGCGGACGAGGAGTGGAAGGGCGACTGGTGAGCCCCCGCCGGTGAGCCCCCGCTGGTGAGGGAGGGGGCCGGCGGTGGGTAGGATCGGGACCGGCCGGAGCGGACCCGCCCGCCCCGGACCACCGACCCCCTCCGACCGAAGGACCCGCCCGTGGCCACCCCCAGCAACGACAAGGCGCCCTGGCAGCAGGCAGACCCGCCCGCGGACGACCGGCAGCGCGAGGAGCCCGTGTGGACGGGCCTGCTCCCCGCCGTCGTCCCCGCGGAGAGCGCGTCCGAGGACGCGCACGACGACGACCGCCCCGGTGGGCGCGGCGGGAGCCGCGGCGCCGGGACGGGCCGCACGGGGGGCGGCGCCCGCGCCGTCGGGGCCGACGAGGCCGCGGGGGACGAGGACCCGGACGCGGAGGCGCGCCGCCGGTCCGCGCTGCGCCGGGACGCGCTGGCGGACGAGCCGCGGCTGCCGCGGCTGCAGCAGGTCCTCCTGGCGCTGGTGCTCCCGCTCGCGCTGCTCGCCGCGGCCGTGCGAGTGGTGGCCACGCCGCTGTTCCTGTGGGCGGAGTACCACCGCCCGGGCTTCCCGGCGGACTCCTACGGCTTCTCCACCGAGGAGCGGATGGTCTTCGGCTCCTACGGGCTGGACTACGTCATGAACTGGGCCCCGGCCGGGTTCCTCGGCGGGCTGCAGGACGCGGACGGCGCCCCGCTGTTCCTGGGCTCCGAGGTCGCGCACATGACCGACGTGAAGATCGTGCTGCAGGCCGCGCTCGCGGTGGTCGCGGTCCTCGCGTTGCTCGGCCTCGTCTCGTGCCTGTACCTGCGGGCGAAGGCCCCGGGGGCCGCCTCCGGCGCCCTGTTCTTCGGCTCGTGGTTGACCGTGGCGCTGCTGGTGGCGCTGGCCGTCGCCGCGGTGCTCGGCTGGCAGCAGTTCTTCGCGCTGTTCCACTCCCTGTTCTTCGCGGACGGGTCCTGGACCTTCCGGGCCTCGGACACCCTCATCCGGCTGTACCCCACCCAGTTCTGGATGGACGCCGCGATCGCTGTGGCCGGCCTCGCCCTCCTGGGGGCGCTCGCGGTCATGGCCGCCACCTGGCCCACGGCCTTCCGCCGGCACCGGGCCCTCGACCGGGTGCGCCGGCGGCAGGAGCTCAAGCGGCGGCTGGCCGGTCGCTGAGCCGGCGGGTCAGATCCAGGCGGTGAACCACATCCGCTCTCGCCACTGGGCGTACTCGACGGTCTCCGCGTACCAGACGGGGGCGAAGTGCGCGCTGAGCAGGAGCACCGCGGCCGTGAACACCCCCACCACCGCGAGACCCGCGCGCCGGCGCCGCACGGTGTCCCCGGGACGGCCCAGGACCAGGCCGAGCATGCCGGCGAGCATGAGCATCAGGGCCGGCTGCACGGGCAGCGCGTAGAAGTAGTACATGGTGCGCTCGGGGTACAGGAACCAGGGCAGGTACCCGGCGGCGAACACACCGGTCAGCGCCCCGAAGCGCCAGTCCCGCCGCACGGCCCACAGCCACGCGGCCACGAGCACGGCGGCGATCGCCGTCCACCACAGGAGCGGGTTGCCGATGTTGAGGATCGCCTGCGAGCAGTGCTCCACCGCGCACCCGGACCTGCCCCGCTCCGGGTCCTCGTAGAAGTAGGAGGTGGGCCGGCCCAGGGTCAGCCACAGCCACGGCAGCGCCTCGTAGGCGTGCTCGGTGCCCAGGCCGCTGTGGAAGCCGTAGGCGGAGGAGTGGTAGGCCCACAGCGAGCGCAGGGGCGCGGGCAGCCACTGGGGGCCCTCGCCCGGGTGCTGCTGCGCCCAGGTGCGGTCGTAGGCGTCCGTCGAGGCGAACCAGCCCGCCCAAGTGGACACGTAGACCACCAGGCCCGTCCCGACGACCGCGAAGAACGCGGGCACGCCGTCCTTGAGCACCCCGGCGGGCAGCCAGCGCCGCACCCCGGCCACCCGGCGGGCGTTGAGGTCCCACAGCACCGTGAGCACGCCCAGCCCGGCCACCAGGAACAGGGCGCTCCACTTCACGCCCACCGCGAGCCCGCAGGCCGCGCCCGCCGCGATCCGCCACCAGCGCACGCCCAGCCACGGCCCCCACTCCAGGCGGCGCCGCAGCTCCGCCTCCGGGACGTCGCGGCCCGGGGCCACCCCCAGCCGGGCGACCAGGCGGCGGCGCCCGTGCTCCCGGTCCAGCAGGAGCAGGACGAACGCGAGCAGCACGAAGAACATCAGGAACACGTCCAGCATCGCGAGCCGGGACTGCACCAGGTGCAGCCCGTCCACCGCGGTGAACAGCCCCGCGAGCGTGGCCACCGTGACCGAGCGGAAGAGCAGCCACCCGGCGGCGCACACCAGTGCGATGGACAGCGTCCCGACCAGGGCCGCGGAGAAGCGCCAGCCCAGCGGGTCCTCGGCGCCGAAGAGCCACATGCCGAACGCGATGAGCCACTTCCCGGCCGGCGGGTGCACCACGTAGGAGGGGGTGGCCAGGGCCTCCGGCGGGGTGCCGGCCACGAACAGCTCGTCTGCGCCCTCCGGCCACTGCCGCTCGTAGCCGTGCAGCAGCAGCGAGTAGGAGTCCTTCACGTAGTAGGTCTCGTCGAAGACGATCGCGTCCGGGTGGGAGAGCCGGTGGAAGCGCAGCAGCCCGCCGAGCAGGACCACCAGCAGCGGCCCCAGCCACGCGAACCGGGCCACCGCCGCGGGGGCCGGCAGCAGCCGCTCCCGCAGGGCGGCGGGGGCCAGGGACCGGCGCAGGGTGCCCACCGGTGCCGCCGGCCGAGGCTCCGGCGCCAGGACTGGGGCGCGCACCGAGGAACTCACGGTGTCATCGTAGGGGACGCGTCCCGGCGCCCGCTGAGCCGCGGAGGAGGCCCGCGGGGCGCGCCGTAGAGTGGACCCGTGCACACGGAACCCCACGACGACACTCCTGCCGACGCCCCCACCGACGCCGCCGACGCCCGGAACGGCGCCCCCACCGACGCCGCCGACGCCCGGAACGGCGCCTCCGACGGCGCCGCCGCGGGCCCCGGGCAGGTGGTCCTGGCGGGCACCCCGATCGGCAACCTCGGGGACGCGCCGCCCCGGCTGCGGGCGGCCCTCGAGACCGCGGACGTGCTCGCCGTGGAGGACACCCGGCGGCTGCGCCGGCTCACCGCCGGGCTCGGGGTCACCACGCGCGGCCGGGTGCTCACCCACCACGAGCACAACGAGGCCGGACGGGTCGCCGAGCTGCTCGACGCCGTCCGGTCGGGAAGCACCGTGCTGGTCCTCTCCGACGCCGGGATGCCCACCGTCTCCGACCCCGGCTACCGGCTCGCGGAGGCCGCGGCCGCCGAGGGCCTGACCGTGACCGCGATCCCCGGCCCCTCGGCGGTGCTCATGGCACTGGCCGTGTCCGGCCTGCCCACGGACCGGTTCACGTTCGAGGGCTTCCTGCCGCGGAAGTCCTCGGAGCGTGCCGCTCGGCTGGCGGAGCTCGACGGCGAGCGGCGCACCATGGTCTTCTACGAGGCCCCGCACCGGCTCGAGGTCATGCTCGCCGCGCTGCGGGACGCGTTCGGCCCGGGCCGCCGGGCGGTCGTCGCCCGGGAGCTCACCAAGCTGCACGAGGAGGTCGTGCGGGGCTCGCTCACCGAGCTCGTGGACTGGTGCGGGCAGGGGCAGGTGCGCGGGGAGATCGCCGTCGTCGTCGCCGGTGCCCCCGCCCCCGAGGCCGCGCGACCCGAGGACCTCGTGGCCGAGGTGGAGGCGCTCGTGGCCGCCGGGACCCGGCTCAAGGACGCCGCCGGCCGCGTGGCCGAGCGCACGGGCGTGGGCAAGCGGCAGCTCTACGAGACGGTGCTGGCGGCCCGCAAGGCATAGGGGCGGTCCGGCCCGGGCGTCGCCTCACAGGCTCGCCGCGCCCCGGTGAGGCCGAGTTGACCCCCGGGAGCGGACGGGGACACGGTGCGGAAACACGGCCCGTCCAGACTGGGACGTGCCGGGAGCGGGGCACGTGCCGCGCGGGACCCGGCATCCTCCTGTCCGTCCAGCAACGGAGCCATGCCATGTCCTATGTGATGCCCGCCGACTTCGTCACGAAGATGATCGACGCCGGAGCGGCGAAGGTCGCCATGTCCACCCGCGACACCCTGATCCGTGCGTTCATGGCCGGTGCGATCCTCGCGCTCGCCGCGGCCTTCGCCGTCACCGTCACCGTGCGGACGGGCGAGCCCCTGCTCGGGGCCGTGCTCTTCCCGGTCGGGTTCTGCCTGCTGTACCTGCTGGGCTTCGACCTCCTGACCGGCGTGTTCACCCTCGTGCCGCTCGCGCTCATCGACAGGCGCCCCGGCGTCACCGTCCGCTCGATGCTGCGCAACTGGGGCCTGGTGTTCGCCGGCAACTTCGCCGGGGCGTTCGTCGTGGCCGTGCTGATGGCGATCATCTTCACCTACGGCTTCTCCCTGCCCCCGGACGAGGTCGGCCGCCAGATCGGCGAGATCGGCGAGGGCCGGACCGTCGGCTACGCCGAGTTCGGCGCCGCCGGGATGCTGACGCTGTTCGTCCGCGCCGTCCTGTGCAACTGGATGGTCTCCACCGGGGTGGTCGCCGCGATGATGTCCACCAGCGTCTCCGGCAAGGTGATCGCGATGTGGATGCCCATCATGCTGTTCTTCTACATGGGCTTCGAGCACTCGATCGTCAACATGTTCCTGTTCCCCTCCGGTCTGCTCCTCGGCGGCGACTTCTCGGTCATGGACTACCTCGTGTGGAACGAGATCCCCACCGTGCTCGGCAACCTGGTGGGCGGGCTGACCTTCGTGGGGTTCACCCTCTACGCCACCCACGCCCGCACCGGGGCGCCCCGCATCCGGCCGGCGGCGCAGGAGGACCGCGTCCCGGTCGCGTGAGCGCCGGATCCGGCCGACCCGCCCCCACCAGCTCGCCGACTCCCGAGGAGCCCCGCATGACCCCGATCCTGACCAAGTCCGACGCCGCCGACCTCGTGGTCGCCGCCCGGGTGCGCCGCGGCCTGTCCTGGCGCGAGATCGCCGACGAAATCCGCGCCCCGCACGTCTGGACGACCGCCGCGCTGCTGGGCCAGCACCCGATGACCCCGGAGCAGGCCCGGCAGGTGTGCGACCTGCTGGGCCTGGACGGGACGGTCGCCGAGAGCCTGCAGCAGCAGCCGTCCCGCGGCAGCGACCCGGCGCGGATGACGGACCCCACGGTCTACCGCTTCGTCGAGGCGCTCTCCGTGTACGGACCGGCCCTGAAGGAGCTCATCCACGAGGAGTTCGGCGACGGGATCATGAGCGCCATCAACTTCCGGGTCGACGTCTCCCGCCGGCCCGACCCGGACGGCGACCGCGTGGTGGTCACCTTCGACGGGAAGTTCCTCGACTACAAGTGGTGACGCCCCGCCCCTGACCCCGTGGCCCGCCGAGTCCCCCCGGTGCCCGCAGTTCCCCCGGATCGATCGGGGGGAACTGCGAGCACCGGGGGGACTCGGCGGTCGGAGTGTCGCTCAGCGGCGGTGCGTCACCGAGCGGGGCGTCACCGAGCGGGGGAGCCACCGGGCGCGCCGTGCGCCGGGGCCGCCGCGCCCGGCCAGACCCGACCGCAGCGCCGCGACGTCCTCGGGGCCGGCCTCCGGGGTCCATTCCGCGGTGCCCGGCGCGTAGAGGGCCCGCTCCACGTCCCGGCCGAGCCGCCCCAGCGCCGACGCGGCGGCCGGGACCACGGCGCCGATCCGGTCCACGTAGGCCCGGGGCGTCTCCGCGGCGGCGCGGCCCAGCCCGTGGTCGACACCCAGGTCCTCGACCTCCGCCCACCCCGCCAGGGCCCGATCGGCCGCCGGCGCCTTCGCATCGCCCAGCACCCGCACCCGGCGCCGGCGCCGCCGGGACCGGAGGAGCCGGGGGAGGGCGGCCAGCAGGGCGAGCAGCGCGGCGGTCAGGATCCCGGCCAGCCACGGCAGCCACCCGGCCGGTCCGGCGTCGTCGTCGGCCTCCGGCGCGGCGGGGGCCTCCGGGGTGGGCACGGCGGTCGGCTCGGCGGAGGGGGCGTCCTCGTCGGGGCTGTCCGCCGTGCTCGCCGGGGTGGGGGCGTCGGTCGGGGCGCCGGTGGGCTCCGCGGTGCCCTCGCCCTCCTGCGACTGCCCGTCCCCGTCCTGCGGCCCCTCGGCGGCGTAGCCGGGGAGGTCGCCGGTGCCGGGGGTCGGCTCGAAGCGCACCCACCCGGAGCCCTCGAACCACAGCTCCGGCCACGCGTGCGCGTCGCGGGGCAGGACCGTGAAGGCGCCCGCCTCCGCCGCGTCCCCGAACGGCTCGTCGGCGTCCGCCGACCCGTCCGGGGCGGCGCCGGTGGCTGGGAGGTAGCCGACCGCCACGCGGGCGGGGATGCCGAGCTCCCGGGCCATGACGGCCATCGCCGGGGCGAAGTGCCCGGCGTAGCCCGTGCGCACGGCCAGGAACTCCTCGAGCGAGGCCATGCCGCCGGCGTCGTAGTCCTGCGCGAGCGGGGCGTCCACGTCGTAGCGGAACTCGTCCGAGCGCAGCCACTCCTGCAGGGCCAGGGCCTGGTCGAAGGCGGTGGGGGCGTCCCCCGCCCGCTCCCGGGCCGCGTCCCGGAGGGCGGCCGGGGTCTCGCCCGGCAGCTCGCGGAACGGGGCGAGCTCCGGGGAGTCCGGCGCGGCGGGGGCCTCGCGCAGCCGCGCGGACGTGGGCTCGGGCACGATCGAGCGGACCTCGTAGGCGGTGCCTTCCGGCGGGACCTGCTCCCCGTGCACGGTGAGGTCGAGCGGGCTCCAGGCCCAGCCGCCGTCCTCGAGCCCCGCCACGTCCACGGGCGCCCACGGCAGCGGAAGCCAGCGCTCGGACCAGTCCCGCAGCTCCACGGCGGTGCTGCGCTCGGGGCCCCCGCCCACGGGGTGCAGCGGGGTGGGGCCGAGGTCGTCGAGCTCGGGGTCCAGCCCGGTGGTGTCCGGGAACCACTCCGCCCCGGAGAAGTCGGCGAGGGTGAGGACCCGGAGCAGCTCGGGCTCGTCCGTGCTCGTCGTGTACTCGAGGCGCGGCAGCTGCTGCGCGGAGCGCAGGTCCTGTCCCACGGCCCGCAGCGGGCCCACCCCGGAGGCGCGATCGCCGGCGAGACCGCTGCCCTGGGGGAACGCGCCGTTGACGAAGCCGGGCACCAGGCCCGGGACCAGCAGGGTCACCGCGAGCACACCGGCGCCCACCACGAGGGCCCGCGGCCAGCTGCCCGGCGCCGCGGCGGTGCGGGGCTCGCGGACCGCGCCGAAGCGCCGTCCGCCGCCGAGCAGGACCAGGGCCGCGAGCACCGCGGCCGCCGTCCCGGCCGCGCCCACGCTCCCGGGCAGCACCAGGGCGGGCACCACCAGCAGCGCCAGCACGCCGAGCGCGCTGAGCCCCGGCAGCCGCAGCGCCACGAGCACCGTGTCCACGAACAGCGTCACGAGACCCGTGGCGAGGGCGGCGACGAACGCGAGCGCCGCGCCCCCCGGATACGGGGCCGGCCGCTCCGCGACGATCCCGGCCGCCTCCCGCCACAGCTCCGCGCCGAGGGACAGGCTCCCGGGGGTGGGCACGAGGCCGAGCAGCGCGGGCTCGCGCAGGAACAGCAGCGTGAGCACGAGCGTCAGGGCGCCGGCGCCGAACAGGGGCGCCAGCAGGCCCGGCAGCCGCAGCAGGCGGGACGTCGTGGTCGCCACGACCACGGCGAGGGCCGCGAGCAGCGCGCCGGGGACCCAGCCCGCGCCGTCGAGGACCCCGGTCAGCGCCACGAGGGACAGCCCGACCGCCACGAGGACCGTGCCGGCCAGGCCCAGCACGGCGCGCACCGGGCGGCGGCCCGTCCTGGCGTCCTCCGGCGGTCCGGCGGTCTCCGGCGGGCGGGTGGGCGCAGGGGTGCGGACGGCGGCGCTCACCGGACGGCCCCGGCCGCGCGGGTCCCGGAGCCCAGCTGCGCCCACGCGTCCTCGGGCGCGGCGGACGCCGGCACGACGACGACGGACCAGCCCGCCGCCTCGAGCACCCCCGCCCCGTCCGGGACGTGGTCGGCGGAGGAGGTCACCAGCACCGCGCTGCCGGCGGCCGCCCGCCGCGTGCCGCCCAGGACCCGCTCGGCGGCCGCGGCGGAGAGGTCCCCCGAGACCAGCAGCACGGGGTGGACCAGGCCGTCGCGGTCGAACCGCTCGGCCAGCGCGTCCTCCGCGGTCCCGCCTGTCCCCGTCTCCCGGGGTGCGGGCTCGGGGCGGACGCGCGCGAGCCCGTGCCGGGCGTCCTCGGCGCCGTCGTCGGTGACGGCGGTGGCGCGGGTGCGGGCGGGAGCGTCGTCGTCGTCCTCGCCGCCGCGGGGGAGCGGGCGCCCGAAGGTGTCGAGGGCGTGCAGGGCGGTCTCGCGCTGGGTGAGGTGCTCGAACACGGCGGCGGTGAAGGACACGGCCCACTCGAACTCGGCGGTGCTGGGGAGCACACCGGCCCACAGGCGCTCCCCGGGCCAGGAGGTCTCGTCGCGGTCCAGGACCAGGGTCAGACGGCGGGTGCTGCGGGGGTCCTCCTGGCGGACCATCAGCCGGCCCTGCTTCGCGGAGGCGGCCCAGTGCACCCGGCGCATCGGGTCGCCGTGCCGGTACTCGCGGGTGGTGACGTTGTCCGGGCCCGGCTGCGGCTGCGCCGTCCGGGACGGGTCGGTGCCGGACTCCCGCAGCCGGTCGGCGCTGATCTCCGGCAGCTCCACGGGGTCCGGGGCCACGTGCAGGGACGTGCGCTCGGAGGCGTCCAGCAGCTCGGCGGCGAGGCCGAACGGGTCGGCCACCCGCACGGTGGCCGGCCCCAGCGCGTACACGCCCCGGCGGCGGGGGCGCACGGTGTAGGCGGCGGGCTCCCCGCCGGCCTCCACGACCAGCTCGCGGTCCCCGCCCAGCGGCTCCGGGACCGTCTCGTGCACGGCGACCGCCCCGGTGACCGTCCCGCCGCGCCGGGTCCGGTGCCGCACGCGCAGCCGGACCACCGCGGAGTCCCCGGCCGTCACCAGCGCCGGGTCCACGCCGCGCTTGAGCAGCACCCTGGGCTTCACCACGTACAGGGACATGGCCGCGAACAGGGGGGCGCCGCCGAGGAACAGGGCCAGCGCCAGCACGTCCTTGCGGCCCAGCCAGGTGGCCAGCAGCAGGCACAGGGCGCCAGCCCCCAGGAAGGCCCAGCCGCGCCCCGTGAACCGGGCGCGGGAGTCCACGGGCTGCTCCGCCCGCTCGCCCTCCGCCGTGCGCCCCGGCGCCGGCCGGCGCCTCATCGGGTCCGGGGGGTGTGCTCGGCCGGGACCCGCACCTCGTCCAGCACCGCTCGCACCAGCTCCTCCGCGGAGTCGGTGCCGGCGCGGCGGTCCAGGATCAGGCGGTGGGCGAGCACCGGCACCGCGACCGCCCGCACGTCGTCGGGCAGCACGTACTCGCGCCCGCTCAGGGCGGCCTCCGCGCGGGCGGCGGCCTGCAGCTGGAGCAGCGCCCGGGGGCTGGCGCCCAGCCGGATCTGCGGGTGCGAGCGCGTGGCCTGACCCAGCGCCACGATGTAGGCGCGCACCGCGTCCGAGACGTGGATGCCGCGCACGTGCGCCACCAGGCGGGCAGCGTCCTCGAGGGAGACCACCGGCTGCAGGCCCTCCAGCGGGGAGCCGCCGCCGTGGTCGGTGAGCATCGTCATCTCCGCCGCGGTGTCCGGGTAGCCCATCGAGATCCGGGCCGTGAACCGGTCCCGCTGCGCCTCCGGCAGCGGGAACGTGCCGTCCATCTCCACGGGGTTCTGCGTGGCCACCACCATGAACGGGGTCGACAGCCGGTAGGTCGTGCCGTCCGCCGTGACCTGGCCCTCCGCCATGCACTCGAGCAGCGCGGACTGCGTCTTGGCCGAGGCCCGGTTGATCTCGTCCCCGATCACCACGTTGGCGAACACCGGGCCGGGCTTGAACTCGAACTCGCGCCGGGCCTGGTCGTAGACCGAGACGCCCGTGATGTCCGTGGGCAGCAGGTCCGGGGTGAACTGCACGCGCGAGACCGTCCCGCCGATCGCGGTGGCCAGTGTGCGCGCCAGCATCGTCTTGCCCACGCCCGGCACGTCCTCGACCAGCAGGTGCCCGCCGGCCAGCAGCACGCTCAGGGCCGTGCGCGCCGCCTCCGGCTTGCCGTCGATCACCGCGTTGATCCGGTCCAGGATCGCCTGCGTGTACTGGGGGAAGGACTCCATGGTCTCCTCGGCTTCCTGCTCGCGTCTGCAGCTCCCAGTATGTCTGCCCGGGCCCAGCTCGTAGATTGGTCGGTGCCCGCGTGTTTCCCGTCCGCTGTCCCGTCCCCTTTCCCGATCCGCTCCCCGAGACCTCCTGAGGTGCCGCCCGTGACCGACCCCAACGCCACCCTCCTCGCCGCCTCCCTGTGGCCCGACCCCGCCGCCCGGCCCGCTCCCGCCCCCGGCGCGGCCCCCGCCGCCTACGAGCCCGAGCACTACGCCGTGCCCGAGGACGTCCCCGCGGGGGAGGGCACCCGGCGCCGTTCCGCCCAGGCCGACGACGGGCGCCGCCGCAACCTCTCCTACCCGCCGGCGCCGGAGCCGCTGCCGCACCCGGTGGCCGACAACCACACCCACCTCGACCTGCAGGACGGCCGGGTCCAGGTCTCGGTCCGGGACGCCGCGGACGCCGCCGCCCTCGCCGGGGTGGGCGGGCTCGTCCAGGTCGGCTGCGACGTCCCCTCCTCCCGCTTCGCCGTGGCCGCCGCCGAGGCCGACCCCCGGGTTCTGGCCGCCGTGGCGCTGCACCCCAACGAGGCGCCGAAGCTCGCGGCCGCCGGGACCCTCGACGAGGCGCTCGCCGCGATCCGTTCCCTGGGGGAGCACGAGCGGGTCCGGGCCTTCGGCGAGACAGGTCTCGACTACTACCGCACCGAGGGGGAGGGGCGGGAGCACCAGAAGCGGTCCTTCCGGGAGCACATCCGCTTCGCCCAGGAGACCGGCAAGGCGCTGCAGATCCACGACCGGGACGCCCACGCCGACGTCGTCGCCGTCCTGCTGGAGGAGGGCGCCCCCGAGCGCACCGTGTTCCACTGCTTCTCCGGGGACGAGGAGCTCGCGCGCACCTGCAACGAGCACGGCTGGTACATGTCCTTCTCCGGGACCGTCACCTTCAAGAACAGCCACGACCTCAAGGCCGCGCTGCGCACCGCCCACCCCGAGCTGGTGCTCACCGAGACCGACGCCCCGTTCCTCACTCCCCACCCGTACCGGGGCCGGCCCAACGCCAGCTACGTGGTCAACTACACCGTGCGCGGGATGGCGGGCATCCTCGAGCAGGAGCTCGAGCCGCTGTGCGAGCGCCTCTGGGCGAACACGCTGGAGGTGTACGGCCCCTTCTGACCCGCGGCGCCCCCATTTCCCCTCACTCGCGCTCCCGCCCCCGCCGAGTCCCCCGTGTGCTCGCAGTTCCCCCCGATCGATCGGGGGGAACTGCGAGCACACGGGGGACTCGGCGCAGCTCGACTCCTTCTCCCCACCCAGCGTGGGCCGGTGCCCGTGTCCACACCGGCCGGTCGCGTCGTCCCGGCGGGAGGCAGGCGCTGCTATGCATGAGGCATGATCGAGCTCCAGAGCACCGCCGACCTCCTCGACCACGGCCTCAGCAACCACGAGATCCGCCGCCGGGTGCGGGACGGACGGCTGCAGCGCATCCACCCCGGCTGCTTCGTGGACACGCACCGGTACCGCGAGCTGTCCCCGGAGCAGCAGGTGCTCCTGAAGCACCGGGCCTTCGCGCGGGCGGCACACGTGACCCCGGTGTTCTGCCTGGCCTCGGCGGCCGTGGTGCACGGGCTGGGGCTGCGACGGGTCCCGTCCCGGATCCACACGGTCTCGCCGCCGGAGCGCGGCACCCACCACGGCTACACGTCGGTCGTCCGCCACGAGGCCGTCCTGGCCGCCGCGGACGTCGTGGCGGTGGACGGACTGCGGGTCACCTCGGCGGAGCGGACCCTGCTGGACTGCGCGAGGCTGCTGCCGTTCACCGACGCCGTGGTCATCGCGGACCAGGCCCACCAGGTGGGCGTGTCCCGGTCCCGTCTGGAGAAGCGTCTCCCGCAGTGGGCCGGCCGGCGCGGGGTCAGGCGGGCTCGGTCCGTGCTCGCCGCCATGGACCCGCGCTCGGAGTCCGTCGGCGAGACGCTGACCAGGCTGCTGCTGGAGGACTCGTCGCTGCCCATGCCGCGGTTGCAGTGGGTCATCGAGGGCCGCAACGGGTCCTACCGGGCCGACTTCGCCTGGCCCGAGCACCGGCTGGTGCTCGAGTTCGACGGCGAGACCAAGTACGCCGGGGCCTCCACGCTCCGAGCCGTGCTGCGCGACGAGCGACGGCGCGAGGTGGAGATCCAGGAGCTGGGGTGGACGGTGATCCGCGTGGGGTGGAACGACGTGGTGCACCGTCCGGCGGCGACTCTGGCACGGATCGAGGCCGCTCTCCTGCGCGCGGCGAGTGCACACTGACCCCAAGCCGGCCCGCATGAGCGCCGAGCCCCCAGGGGGTCGCAAATCCCCTGGATCGAACGGGGGGATCTGCGACCCCATGGGGGACTCGGCGTCAGGAGGGGGCGAGGGGTGCCAGGGCACCGGGCCGATACGATGGGGCGGTGACAGAATCCACCGCGCCAGAGCCCGCCGCCCGCGCCCTGCTGGGGCCCGCGGAGATCCGGGCGCTCGCCGAGCAGCTCGGGATCCGGCCGACCAAGACGCTGGGGCAGAACTTCGTGATCGACCCCAACACGATCCGGCGGATCATCGCCGCCGCGCGGCTGGGGGAGCACGAGACGGTGCTCGAGGTGGGACCGGGCCTCGGCTCGCTGACCCTGGGGCTGCTGGACGCCGCCGAGCAGGTCGTGGCGGTGGAGATCGACCCCCCGCTGGCGGCGCAGCTGCCGCACACGGTGGAGCGGCTGCGCCCCGAGCTGGCCGGGCGGCTGACCGTGCTCGAGCAGGACGCCATGCGCGTGCAGGAGCTGCCCGCCGAGCCGACCGCCCTGGTGGCGAACCTGCCCTACAACGTGGCCGTCCCGGTGCTGCTGCACCTGCTGGCCCGCTTCCCCTCGATCCGCCGCGGGCTGGTCATGGTGCAGGAGGAGGTCGCGGACCGGCTGGCCGCGGCACCGGGCTCCAAGGTGTACGGGGTGCCGTCGGTCAAGGCCTCCTGGTACGCCGAGGTCACCAAGGCCGGGACGATCGGGAAGAACGTGTTCTGGCC
The DNA here is from genome assembly GCF_049897445.1 of Kocuria sp. LHG3120. Classification (NCBI taxonomy): domain Bacteria; kingdom Bacillati; phylum Actinomycetota; class Actinomycetes; order Micrococcales; family Micrococcaceae; genus Kocuria; species Kocuria sp. LHG3120. Next base: position 227,216 of record NZ_JAFCWG010000006.1, read on the forward strand.
GGCGCCGAAGATCGCCTCGGGGCTGGTGCGCTTCGTCCGCCGCGAGCAGCCGGTGGCGGACGTGGACCGGGAGCTGGTCTTCGCCGCGGTCGACGCGGCCTTCGCCCAGCGGCGCAAGACCCTGCGCGCCGCCCTCGCCGGCTGGGCGGGCTCCGCCGCGGCGGCCGGCGAGATCCTCGAGGCCGCCGGGATCGACCCCGGGGAGCGCGGGGAGAGGCTGGACGTCCACGAGTTCGCCCGGATCGCGCGGGCCGGCGCCGCCGCGGGCCTGACCGCCGGGGTGCGCGGGGCATGACCACGGTGCTGCTCACGGAGCGTGCCGGCGCGCCCGGCAAGGTGAACCTGTTCTTCGCCGCGGGCCCGCCGCGCCAGGACGGCTACCACGACGTCGCGAGCCTGTACTGCGCGGTCAGCACGGGGGAGACCGTGACGGCCACGCTGACCCGGGGCGCCGGCACCACCGTGGGTGTGGCGGCGGTCCCGGGCTCGCTCGTGGCCCAGCAGCTCGACCGCGGGACGTTCTCCCTGGACGCCGTGCCCACCGACGAGTCCAACCTGGCCGTCCGGGCCGCCGAGGCCGTGGTCGCCCACTTCCCGCCCCTGGCCGGCGGGCTGCACCTCCAGCTCGACAAGGCCGTGCCCGTGGCCGGCGGCATGGGCGGGGGCTCCGCGGACGCCGCGGCGGCCCTGGTCGCCGTGAACCGGCTCGCCGCCCGCGTCTCGGGGGAGCCCGAGCTCGACGACGACGCGCTGCTGGAGCTCGCGGCCGGTCTCGGCGCCGACGTGCCGTTCGCGCTGACGGGCGGGGCCGCGATCGGCACCGGGACGGGATCCCGGCTGCGCCCCGTGGCGGTCGGGGCGACGCTGCACCTGGTCCTCGTGGCGGCCGAGGCGGGCCTGTCGACGCCCGCCGTCTACGCGGAGCTGGACCGGCTGCGCGCGGACGCGGACGTCCCGGCGCCGCGGCTGCCGGGCGACCTCGAGGCGGTCCTGGGCGCCGGGGCGGCCGGCGAGCTGGCGCCGCTGCTGGCCAACGACCTGCAGGCCGCGGCCCTGTCCCTCGCGCCGCAGCTGGAGCCGGTGCTGGCCGCGGGCGCGGCCGCCGGCGCCCTGACGAGCTTCGTGTCCGGGTCCGGGCCCACGGTGGCGCACCTGGTGGCGGACGCCGCCGCGGCCGAGGACCTCGCGGACGTGCTCAGGGGCCAGGGAGCGCCCGCTCTCGCGGTGCGTGCTCCCTGGCCCCTGGCCTCCGGCCGCCGGCGCCTGGATCTGACCTGACCTCCCGGGTCCAGGCGGCGCCGGCGGACGATCAGCGGCGCGCCGACGTGCGCTCCGCGACGAACCTGCCTCAGCCGATGAGCACCTGCTCCTGTTGCAGAAGGTCCAGTAGATAGGAGCCGTAGCCGCTCTTGAGCAGGGCCTCGGCCCTGTCGTGCAGCTCGCCGTCGGTGAGAAGGCCCATCCGCCAGGCGACTTCCTCCGGGCAGCCTATCGAGAGCCCCTGCCTCGACTGGACCGTGCGCACGAAGGCGCTCGCGTCGGCGAGGGAGTCGAAGGTTCCTGTGTCGAGCCACGCTGTTCCGCGGTCCAGCAGTTCGACATGGAGCTCCCCCCGCTCGAGATAGAGCCGGTTGAGGTCCGTGATCTCCAGCTCCCCGCGGGGCGACGGCTGAAGGCTGCGGGCCATCTCGATCACCCGGTTGTCGTAGAAGTACAGGCCGGGGATCGCGTACGGGCTGCGCGGGCGCTCGGGCTTCTCCTCGATCGAGATGGCCCGCCGGTCGTCGTCGAACTCGACCACCCCGTAGGCCGTGGGATCGGCCACCCGGTAGCCGAACACGGCGGCGCCCGTGATGTCCCGGAAGCGGCGCAGCCGTGTGCCCAGCCCCGGACCATAGAAGATGTTGTCACCGAGCACCAGGCACACGGGGTCGTCGCCGATGTGCTCGGCACCGAGGACGAAGGCCTGCGCGAGGCCGTCGGGGCTCGGCTGGACCGCGTAGTCGATGGAGACCCCGAACCGGGTGCCGTCGCCCAGCAGGCTCCGGAACTGCGGTCCGTCCTGGGGCGTGGTGATGATCAGGATCTCCCGGATCCCCGCGAGCAGCAGGGTCGAGAGCGGGTAGTAGATCATCGGCTTGTCGTACACCGGCACCAGCTGCTTGCTGATGCCCTGCGTGATCGGATGCAGGCGGCTCCCCGTGCCGCCCGCCAGAATGATGCCCTTCATGAGTCCTTCAACCTTTCCCCCAGGTATTCGCTAAAGTAACTGTATGAGATCCAATATTTTGGCGCGTCCCCCGTTGTGCCCACTCGTCGCCGCCCACGCGGCACCGTAAGCTCGCGGCCATGTCTCATCTGCTCATCACCGGGGGAGCCGGCTTCATCGGCTCCAACTTCGTCCGTCACGTCCTGCGGGAGACCGACCACCGGGTCACGGTCCTCGACCGGATGACCTACGCCGCCAACGAGGCCTCGCTCGCGGGTCTGGACCCGCAGCGCTTCCGGCTCGTGGTGGGGGACGTCGCCGACGCCGAGGTCGTGGACGGTCTCGTGGGGGCGGTCGACGCGGTGGTGCACTTCGCCGCGGAGTCGCACAACGACAACTCGCTCAGCGATCCCTGGCCGTTCGTGCACACCAACCTCATCGGCACCTACACCCTGCTCGAGGCGGTGCGGCGGCACGGGGTGCGGTTCCACCACGTCTCGACCGACGAGGTCTTCGGCGATCTGGCACTGGAGGACCCGCAGCGTTTCACCGAGGACACCCCCTACAACCCGTCGAGCCCCTACTCCTCGACGAAGGCGGGCTCGGACCTGCTGGTGCGGGCGTGGGTGCGCTCCTTCGGGGTCGAGGCGACGCTGAGCAACTGCTCCAACAACTACGGTCCGTACCAGCACGTCGAGAAGTTCATCCCCCGCCAGATCACCAACGTCCTGTGCGGCGTCCGGCCCAAGCTCTACGGTGAGGGCCGCAACGTCCGCGACTGGATCCACGCCGAGGACCACTCGGCGGCCGTGCTGCGCATCCTGGAGGCCGGTGCGCCAGGACAGACCTATCTGATCGGCGCCGACGGCGAGAAGGACAACCTCACGGTGCTGCGCACGCTCCTGCGCATCATGGGCCGGGACGAGGACGACTTCGACCACGTCCGGGACCGGGCGGGTCACGACCTGCGCTACGCGATCGACGGCACCCGCACGCGCGAGGAGCTGGGCTGGGAGCCGAAGTTCACCGACTTCGGGACCGGGCTCGCTGACACGGTGGCCTGGTACACCGAGCACCGGGACTGGTGGGAACCCGTCAAGGCGGCCACCGAGGCGAAGTATGCGGAGGCGGGGCAGTGAGCGCACCGGAGCTGCGGGCCCGGACCACGGCGATCCCGGGGCTGCTGCTGCTTGACATCCCCGTGCACGGGGACAACCGCGGGTGGTTCAAGGAGAACTGGCAGCGGTCCAAGGCCGTGGCGGCCGGGCTGCCGGACTTCGGGCCGGTGCAGAACAACATCTCGTTCAACGGCGACCGCGGCACCACCCGCGGAATCCACGCGGAGCCATGGGACAAGTACGTCTCCGTGGCCAGCGGCCGGGTCTTCGGTGCCTGGGTGGATCTGCGCGCGGGGGGGACGTTCGGGACCGTGGTCACCTGTGAGGTCGGTCCGGACACCGCCGTCTTCGTGCCCCGGGGGGTCGGCAACGCCTTCCAGACCCTCGAGGACGCCACGGCCTATACGTACCTGGTCAACGACCACTGGTCCGCCGAGGCGCTGGACGAGTACAGCTTCCTCAACCTGGCCGACGACACCGTGGCGATCGAGTGGCCGGTCCCCCTGGACCAGGCGCAGCTCTCGGAGAAGGACAGGAAGCACCCGCGGTTGGCCGAGGTCGAACCCCTCGCACCGGCACCGGTGCTGGTGGTCGGACGGACCGGCCAGCTGGGTCGGGCGCTCGGGGCGTTGCTCGCGGAGCGAGGCCTGCCCCACCGGGTCCTGGGCCGGGAGGAGCTCGACCTCGCCGTGCCCGCAGGGTGGCCCGAGGCTCTCCGTACCGGCGACGGCCTGCGGCGCTACCGCGCCGTCGTCAACACCGCGGCGCACACGGCGGTGGACGAAGCCGAGACACCCGGAGGGCGGACGGCCGCGTGGGCGGCCAACGCCACGGGCACGGCGGCCCTCGCCGCGGCCTGCGCCGCGGCCGGTGTGCCACTGCTGCACGTGTCCACCGACTACGTCTTCGACGGCTCGTTGCCGCTGGGCCAGGAGTACCTCGTCGACGCACCCGTCGGTCCGCTGTCCGTCTACGGGCAGTCGAAGGCCGCCGGCGAGATCGCGGTCCGGGCGCTGCCCAGGCACTGGATCGTGCGCGCCAGCTGGGTCATCGGGGATGGCCGGAACTTCGTCTCGGTCATGGCGGAGCTCGCCGCTCGCGGTGTCAATCCGCGCGTAGTGGACGACCAGGTGGGAAGGCTGACCTTCGTCGAGGACCTCGCAGCCGGGATCCTCCACCTGGTGGAGCACAGTGCCCCGTACGGGACGTACCACCTCACAGGAGCCGGGGAGCCGCTGTCGTGGGCCGGAGTCGCGCGCCGGGTTTTCGAGCTCTCCGGTGCCGATCCGGACCGGGTGCACCCGGTGTCCACGGCCGAGTACGCAGCGGACCGGGCCGGTGTGGCCCCGCGCCCGCGCAACAGCGTCCTGGACCTGTCCGCGCTGCGTTCCACCGGTTTCGAGCCGCACGACCACTTGGAACTTCTGGGGACACGACTTCATGCGGACGATGCCGGAGGCGCCGCCCGCGGCTGACCCGCACCCTCCAGCGCGAAGGACCCCGCCGGAACTCCGGCGGGGTCCTTCGCGTGTCCGGCGCCGTCGGGCCCCAGGCCAGTAGGTGGTCCAGGTCCTGGGCGGCCGCCCTGCCGTTCCGAGCGCCCAGGGGTGCGCTCCGCCCCGCCGTGCGCGGGTGCCGGCGGATGACTGTGAAGGCTGGGGGACCATGGCCCCGCAGTGTGCTCCCGCTCTCAGAAATGGGGACAGGGAAGATACAGATGCACGTAATTGCAACTGCTAACGTCTTGGCTATCGCTGGTGCACGGAGTCCTCCGGGACGGGAACGACGCCGACGATCGCCGGGGGAGGGGTCCCCCGGCGCACCACAGGGGGGACATCCGGCGGGCGCAGATCCGCAGCGGACACGGACCGGCCACGGGGTGGCGTCCGTCGTCCGGTGCATCGCCCGGCCGGAGCCGAACGATCGGGGAAACACCATGACATGCAGGACAACATCCGAGGGCGTGCCCGGGACGGGCCACCCGGCACCGCACTCCGGATCCGCCTGGCGCCGGTTCGGGACGGGCGGGCTGGCCGTCGTCCTGGCGGCGTCGCTGTTCGGCTGCGCGAGCGCGGGGACGCAAGTGGCACCGGCCGCGGACCAGAGCACGGCCGGCTCCACCGACGCGCAGAAGGGCTCCGGCAGCTCCGGCGGCGGAGCCACGGGGAAGGACGGCACCGAGAAGACGAAGGACGCCGAGGCGCCCGAGAAGTCCGAGGCATCCGAAAAGGCCGCGCCGGCCCAGGCTCGTGCCGCCGAGGAGTTCCGCGCCGAAGGCGTCGCCGAGTCGGGCGAGCCTGCCTCGGTCGAGGACTCCGGCACCGGTGAGGAGGAGCGGGCCACCATCGAGACCGTCTCCCTCGGCGAGGAGGCCGAACCGGCCGACGGCCTCGAGATCCTCGTGGAGTCGACGCGGTCCGTGACCGCGGAGGGCATGGGACCCGGAGGGATGTCCGGGCCCGCCGTCGCCGTGGTGGTGAAGGTGCGCAACACGACGAGCTCTCCGATTTCGACCCTCGGGAGCAGCGTCACCGTGACCTACGGCTCCGACGACCGCCCGGCGGCGCCCTCCCGACAGCCCGACGACGTCAGCCTGCCGGTGCAGATCGCCCCCGGCAAGACCGTCTCCGGCACCTATACCTTCCTCGTTCCCGAGGACCAGCGGGAGGATCTCGTGATCACCGCCTCCTACCGCGCCACCGACCCGGCCGCGGTGTTCTCCGGCCGTGCTCTCGGCGAGGGAGCGGACCGTTGACCGCCCGCCCGCAGCCCCGCCCCGCTCACGACGACCTCGGAGGTCACGGCATGAAAAAGATCCTTGTCCCCGCCTGCGGCCTGCTCCTGGTCGTCGGTGCGCTGGCGCCTGCGCCGGCCTACGCGGACTCCGCCCCGGCGGACCCGACGAACCCCCGCACACCACCCACCGTCACCGCGGACGCGCTGCCGACCGTTCAGATCAACGGCGTGGTGTGGGACCAGGAAGTGGTCGGCAACACGGTCTACGCCGTGGGTGAGTTCACCTCGGCCCGTCCCGCGGGCGCCGCTGCCGGACAGCAGCAGACCCCGCGCGCCAACGTCCTCGCCTACCGGCTCGACACCGGCGAGCTGATCAAGGAGTTCGCGCCCACGGCGAACGGGGTGGTCAAGACCGTCATGGCGAGCCCCGACGGCAAGCTGCTCTATCTCGGCGGGTCGTTCACCCAGATCAACGGGGAGACGCGCAACCGGATCGCTGCACTCAACCCGACGACGGGCGCGGTAGACGCGAACTTCCGGCCGGTCCCCGACTCGCGGGTCAACGCCATCGTCACCGACGGGAAGACCGTCTACTTCGGCGGCTGGTTCAGTGCCGTGGGCAACCAGCCTCGCGGTGGGCTCGCGGCCGTCGACGCCCGCAGCGGTGAGCTGCGCCCCTGGACGCCCGTCGCGGACGGTCCGGTGGACTCCATGGTCATCTCCCCGGACGGGAGCAAGGTCGTGGTCGGCGGCGACTTCGAGCGGCTCAACAACTCCTCGGACCCGGGCACGGGCATGGGTGCGCTCTCGACGGCGGACGGCAGCCTCCAGCCGTGGAAGGTCGGCTCCACCGTGCGCAACGGCGTGGGCGACGGCGGCATCTCCGCGCTGTCCACCGACGGCAAGTACGTCTACGGCACCGGCTGGACCTGGTTGCGCAACTCCAACTTCGAGGGGACCTTCAAGGCCTCCTGGGCGGATGGCAGCATCGAGTGGCTCGAGGACTGCCACGGTGACTCCTACGACGTCGTGCCCCACGCCGGGGCCGTGTACGTGGCCAACCACGCCCACAACTGCGAGTCCCTCGGCGAGTTCACCGACAGCAATCCCCGCACGTTCTACCGCGCCAACGCCTTCAGCGAGAAGACCACCGGGGTGCTGGGCAGCACGCGGGACGAGTACTTCGACTTCTCCGGCAACCCGGCCCCGAGCATGCTCAACTGGTTCCCCGACCTGGAGGGGGGCTCCTACACCGGTCAGTACCAGGCGGCATGGACCGCCGAGGCTGCGGGCGACTACGTGGTCATGGGGGGTGAGTTCCCCCGGGTCAACGGCAAGGGCCAGCAGGGCCTGGTCAGGTTCTCCACCCGCGCGAAGGCGCCCAACGCGGTGGGCCCCACCCCGGGTGGGGTCGACATGGGCTTGTCCGCCTCCTCGCACAGCGGCGGCACGGTCAGTCTCACGTGGACGGCAGCGTCCGACCAGGACAACGAGAATCTCACCTACCGCATCGTCCGAGACGGGAACACCGCCCAGCCGGTCGGTGAGGTCAAGGGGCGGCACCGGTTCTACAACCGCGCGCGCATGGGATACACCGACACCACCGCCCAGGCCGGCAAGCAGCACAGCTACCAGGTCGTGGTGACGGACCCGACCGGGCGTACGGTCGCCTCGTCCCCGGTGCAGGTGACCACGGCGGGAGGCGCCGGGCCGACCGGGTACACGCGCTCGGTGCTCCAAGACGCTCCGACGCACTACTGGCGCATGGGCTCTCTCGACGCCGGCCTGGTCGATGTCTCGGGTGGTGCCGCGCTGAAGGCCGACGGCCAGGTCACCGGACCTGTCGAGGGCACCGTGCAGGGGTCGGCCGAGGCGACCCGCTTCGCCCGGACCGACACCACGAAGCCCGCCGGCTTCGCGGCCACCACGCAGCAGGAGCTCGGCCCCCAGAGCTTCACCGCCGAGACCTGGATCAAGACCACCACCACGGCCGGCGGCCGGATCCTCGGCTTCGGCAGCGACGCGAGCCGCGGGGCCCGCAGAACGGACCGGCACCTGTGGATGGGTGCCGACGGTCGACTGCACGCCGGCGTGAACCCGGACCGGGCGGTGGTCGCGTCCTCCGCCAAGTCCTACAACGACGGGAAGTGGCACCAGGTGGCCATGTCGCTCGGCTCGGACGGGCTCGTGCTCTACGTGGACGGTGAGAAGGTGGCCGAGAACACGGAAGCCACATCCGCCCAGTACTACAACGGGATGTGGCGCCTCGGCGGTTCTGTGTCCGCGACGTGGACGGGGGCCGGAGCCACAGGCGAGTTCACGGGGGACATCGACGACACGGCCGTCTACGGCAGGGCGTTGTCGGCGGACCGGATCCAGGCGCACTTCGCGGCAGCGGACGGCGAGACGCCGGAGCCGGAGCCGGAGCCGGAGCCGGAGCCGGAGCCGGTGGAGCCGGGGGTGCTGGTCGATGATGCCTTCGACCGCACGGGGACCGGTTTCGGGTCGCCGGGCGAGGGGATGTCGTGGAGCCAGTGGGGCAGCAAGGCGACGTTGTCCACGGCCGACGGGGCCGGGCGGATTGCCTGGACCGGTGGTGGGGCCGCGGCCTCGTCGCGGCTGTACGGGCTGAGCCAGCTGGACTCGGACGTGCGGACTGCGGTGCGCTTCGCGGACGCGCCCAACGGGGGCGGCGGGTACTTCTCGGTGCAGTCGCGCCGGTCGGGCAGCGAGTTCTACGCCGCGACGCTGCGGGCCCGCACGGGCGCCACGGCGGAGCTGTCGCTGACGCGCTCGGCCGGGGGCAAGGAGGAGGTGCTGCGCAGCGTGCCGCTGGCGGACCTGTCCGTGGCCCGGGACCGGGAGCTCAATGTGCGTCTGGAGACGGTCACGGCCCCCGAGGGCGCTGGGACCGTGCTGCGGGCGAAGGTGTGGGCGACCGGGTCCGAGGAGCCTGAGGAGTGGCAGGTCGAGGTGGAGGATTCCACCGCGAGCCTCCAGCGGGCCGGGGTGTTCGAGCTGGGCTACTACGTCTCGGCGTCGGCGACCAACGCCCCGGGGACGCTCAGCGTCAACCACTTCACCGCACGCACCACCGAGTGGTCCGGTCCGGCGCCCGAGCCTGAGCCGGAGCCGGAGCCGGAGCCGGAGCCGGAGCCGGAGCCGGTGGAGCCGGGGGTGCTGGTCGATGATGCCTTCGACCGCACGGGGACCGGTTTCGGGTCGCCGGGCGAGGGGATGTCGTGGAGCCAGTGGGGCAGCAAGGCGACGTTGTCCACGGCCGACGGGGCCGGGCGGATTGCCTGGACCGGTGGTGGGGCCGCGGCCTCGTCGCGGCTGTACGGGCTGAGCCAGCTGGACTCGGACGTGCGGACTGCGGTGCGCTTCGCGGACGCGCCCAACGGGGGCGGCGGGTACTTCTCGGTGCAGTCGCGCCGGTCGGGCAGCGAGTTCTACGCCGCGACGCTGCGGGCCCGCACGGGCGCCACGGCGGAGCTGTCGCTGACGCGCTCGGCCGGGGGCAAGGAGGAGGTGCTGCGCAGCGTGCCGCTGGCGGACCTGTCCGTGGCCCGGGACCGGGAGCTCAATGTGCGTCTGGAGACGGTCACGGCCCCCGAGGGCGCTGGGACCGTGCTGCGGGCGAAGGTGTGGGCGACCGGGTCCGAGGAGCCTGAGGAGTGGCAGGTCGAGGTGGAGGATTCCACCGCGAGCCTCCAGCGGGCCGGGGTGTTCGAGCTGGGCTACTACGTCTCGGCGTCGGCGACCAACGCCCCGGGGACGCTCAGCGTCAACCACTTCACCGCACGCACCACCGATCCTCCGGCGGCCGGCTGACCGGCAGGGCACCGCGAGGGGTTCTTCCGCCGGCACCGGGGGGTGCCGGCGGAAGAACCAGACCGATACCGCACCATCAGCAATGGGTGACCGTGGGGACGGCCGCCCGGCTTCCGGACAGGGAGCACCACAGGGGGGAGAAATCATGCAGGAGAACACCGGCCGGAGCACCGGCCAGAGCACCGGGACCGAGGCGCTGCGCATCGGGATGATCGGGACCAGGGGGGTCCCGGCCGCCTACGGGGGGTTCGAGACGGCGATCGAGGAGATCGGCTCGCGCCTGGCCGAGCGCGGACACGACGTGGTCGTGCACTGCCGGCGCGGTAACGCGGCCAAGCTCAGCGGCGACCCGGCCACCCCGGATCCGACCACGCACCGGGGCATGCGTCTGGTGCACCTGCCGGCAGTGCGGGGCAAGGCCGTGGAGACCCTCAGCCACACGACCATGTCCGGTCTGCGCCACCTGGTGCGACGGGACACCGATGTGAACTTCGTCTTCAACCCGGCCAACGCGCCGCTGCTGCCGTTGCTGCGCGGCGCCGACACCCCGGTGGTGGTCCACGTGGACGGACTCGACTGGAAGCGCGGGAAGTGGGGGCCTGTGGGGCGCGCCTACTACCGGCGCGCGGAGGCGCTGTCCGTCCGCTGGGCGGACGCGCTGATCGCCGACGCGGTCGGGATCCAGGACTACTACCGTCAGGAGTTCGACGTCGACACCACGATGCTGTCCTACGGTGCCCCTGTCCTGGGGAGCATCGGCTCCGACGCCCTGGCCGGACTGGGCCTGGCCCCGCACGGCTACCACCTCGTGGTCGCGCGCCTGGAGCCGGAGAACCACGTGGAGATGATCGTGGAGGGCTACCACCGCAGCTCGGCGACCATGCCGCTGGTGGTTGTGGGCACCGCGCCCTACGCGGCCGACTACATCGACCGGATCGAGCGCACGGCCGCCGCCGACCCCCGCATCCGCCTGCTCGGAGGAGTGTGGGACCAGGACGTGCTGAACCAGCTCTACGGCAACGCCCTGACCTACGTGCACGGCCACTCGGTGGGCGGGACCAACCCGTCCCTGCTCCGTGCCATGGGCGCGGCCGCCTCGACGCTGGCCTACGACGTGGTCTTCAACCGCGAGGTCCTCGGCGCGGACGCCCGGTACTTCGGTGACGCCGAGGACCTGCCCTCGCTGCTGACGCAGGCCGAGGCGGACCCGGTGGGCCAGGTCCGCCAGGGGGAGCGCCTCGCCGTCCGCGTCCGGGAGCGCTACGACTGGGACCGTGTGACGGACGGCTACGAGAATCTGGCGCGCCGCGTGGTCTCGGGATCCTCCACCCGGGGCTCGGCCACGGGCCGGCGCACCGGGCGCGCATGGGCCTCCGACCCGACCGCCCGGAGGACGTCCGAGGGCTTGTCCGCCCTCTCCCGGAGCGCGGCGCTGCACCCGGCCGCGACCGACGCCGAGGAGGTGCGGGTCCCGTGACCACGACCTCCGAGCGTCCGGGCACCCCGAGTTACTGGGAGACCGTGGCCCAGCTCGCCGCGGCACAGAAGGGCCGCGCCGCGGGGGCACCTGCGTACTCCGTGTTCGTCAACCGGCCGGCGGGGCGGCTGCTGGCCGCCGCCGCCCACCGGGCCGGACTCACCCCGAACCAGGTGACTGCCATCAGCGCGGCGTGCTCCGCGGCGGGGATCCTGACACTGGCCCTCGTCCCGCCCACGGTGTGGTCGGGGATGCTGGTGGCGTTCCTGCTCGCACTGGGCTATGCCTTCGACTCCGCCGACGGCCAGGTGGCGCGCCTGCGTGGCGGCGGCTCGGCGGCGGGGGAGTGGCTGGACCACGTCATCGACTGCGCCAAGATCTCCCTGTTGCACATCGCGGTCCTGGTGGCCGCCGTGCGGTTCTTCGACGTCCCGCAGGCCTGGCTGCTCGTGCCGCTGGCGTTCCTGGCCCTGGACAACGTGGCGTTCTTCACGATCATTCTCAACGACTCGCTCAAGCAGATCCGCGGCGTTCCGCTGCGCCGGCCCGGGCAGTTCCGCCCGCTGCGCTCCGTGGTGCTGCTGGCCGTCGACTACGGGGTCGTGTGCCTGTCCTTCGTGCTGCTGGGGTGGACCGAAGCGTTCGTCGTCGTCTACACCCTGCTGTGCGCCGCCCTGGCCGGGCACACCGCCCTGGCCCTGCCCAAATGGTTCAACGACATGAGGAGGCTCGGATGAGCCCGCGCACCGATGACCGGCCCCAAGGACCCGTCCTGGTGGTCCACCCCAGCTCCGACCTCTACGGGGCCGACCGCATGCTGCTCGAGTCCGTCCGTCAGCTCGTCGACGTGCACGGCGACGTCGTCGTGGCGGTCCCCGGCCCGGGTCCCCTGGTGCCCCGTCTGCTGGAGGCGGGCGCGCGGGTCGAGGAGGTCTTCAGCCTCGTGCTGGAGAAGCGCTTCCTCGAGCCCCGGCACTGGCCTGCGCTGGTGCACGACGCCGTCGCCGGCCTGCTCCCGGCGTATCGGACACTGCGTCGGCTGCGTCCGCGGGCCGTGTACGTCAGTACGGAGGTGCTCCCCCTGTGGCCATTGTTGGCACGCTGGAGCGGGGCGCACGTCGTCGTGCACGTGCACGAGGCGGAGCTCGAGATGCCGGCTCTCATCCGGCTCGGGCTGGCGCTGCCGGTGATGCCGGCCCACCGGGCACTCGTCAACAGCGAGTGCACGCTCGGCGGGCTCGTGGAGTCGGTACCGTGGCTGGCGCGCCGGTCGACCGTCGTGCTCAACGGCGTGACCGGGCCGGAAAACCCCGTGCCGGCTCGTGCGGACCTGGTGGGACCGCTGCGCATCCTCTACGTCGGAAGGCTCTCCGAGCGGAAGGGCGTCCACCTGCTCGTGGACGCGGTGCGCGTGCTCGAGGAACGTGGCGTCGACGCCGTGCTGGACCTCGTCGGGGACGTGGTCCCGGGCAAGGAGTGGTACGAGGGAAAGCTCCGTCACGCGATCGAGACGGCGGGTGTGAGCGACCGGGTCCGCTTCCGCGGCTTCCACGAGGACGTGTGGCCGTGGATGGCTGCCGCGGACGTCGTGGTCGTCCCCCCGGTGGTGACGGAAGCGTTCGGCAACACCGCCGTGGAAGCCGTGCTCGCCGCCCGCCCGGTGGTGGTCGCCGACCACACAGGGCTTCGCGAGGCCGTGGCAGGCTACGGCAGCGTGCGGGGAGCCGACACCTTCGCCTCCGATGCCGCGGCACAACTGGCCGATGCCTTCGTTGCGGTGCGCGACGAGTGGCCGCACATCCGCGCCGCCGCCGTGGCGGATGCCGCCGTGGCGCGGACCAGGCACGACCCCCGCGTCTACGGACGTGAGGTGGCGGCGGCCGTGGCTGCGGATGCGGCCCGGAGACGACCGGCCATCACCGCCGGGGGCCTTAGCGGCCTCACCATCCCCATCGTCAAGGAGCGACAGGCATGAGCCCCACCATTCCCAGGCCGGCGACGGCGCGGCGGTCCCGCGTGGGCTACGCCGCCGGCGCCTTCGACCTGTTCCACGTGGGGCACCTGAACATCCTGCGCCAGGCCAAGATGCACTGCGACCACCTGATCGCCGGGGTCGTCTCGGACGACCTGATCGAGATCACCAAGGGCCACCGGCCCGTGGTCTCCCTGCGCGAGCGGATGGAGATCGTCGAGCACATCCGTTACGTGGACCAGGTCCACGCCGAGGTGCTGCTGGACAAGCTGGACACCTGGCAGGAGCTGCGCTTCGACGTGTTCTTCAAGGGCGACGACTGGCGCGGCACCCCGAAGGGGGAGCGGCTCGAGCGGGAGTTCGCGGCGCTGGGCGTGGAGGTCGTGTACTTCCCGTACACGGTCCACACGTCCTCCACGAAGTTGCGCGCCGCCCTCGAGGCCCTCACGCTTCCGGTGAGCTGAGGCTCACTGCGGTGGTTCCGGGAAGCGCCGCTGCCTTGAGCGTTCGTCCGCCCACGGCGGCCGGGGCTGCGGGGTTCCCTGCGGAGCCGGTCCGGGACCGAGTGGCCCCGGACCGGCTGGCCACGAGCCGGGCTGCTGGGGGCCGCCGGGCCACGACCCGCCGTCGCCGTTCCGGCCCTGGTCGAGTTCCTGGTCCCGCTCCCGGCCCCGGTCCGCGCGCCGGCGCGCGCGGGAACGGCGGGCGGCGTCCCAGGCCCACACCACGAGGGCGCCGAGGCCGAGCAGCGCCACGAGCAGGCCGACGACGGGACCCAGGAAGGGCACGGCCCGGAGCAGAACGTAGACCAGGAGGCCGAGGGCCAGGGCGAGCACCCGTTTGCCGAAGCTCGCCGGTGCCCGGTCCCGCAGCAGGAGCCCGCCCGCGGTGAACCCGACCACGACCGGGGCCAGCAGGGCCACGGCGAGCACCAGGCCCAGGACCAGCACGAGGTCCAGCACCACGGCCGTGGTCACGACCGCGGCGGCCAGCCCGGCGAGGGTCATCCAGCCCAGGGCGACGGCCAGCAGGATCGACACGACGAGCACGGCGAGCACGGCCACGGCCGTCCCCGCGATCGTCAGCGCGCCCCAGCCGAGGCTGAGCCAGGGCCGTGACCGGAGCGTGCGCGCCGCCCCGTTCACGGCCCGGGGCAGCAGCCACAGCGCGAGCAGCCCGACCAGGAACAGGGTGACGAACAGGCGCAGCCCGGCGAGCAGCAGCGCGAGCGGCCCGGCGGGCCCGGCCGGCTCCTCCTCGACCACGGTCTGCTCGTGGACGACCTCCCCGGCGATCTCGGCGCCCGGGGCGATCGCGGCCTCCGTCCCGGACCGGTAGGACAGGCTCCCGTCCAGGCGGGCCTCGTCGGTCAGGGTCAGCCCGGGCTCCACCCGCGGCACGGCCACCCCGGTGGTGGGCGCCCAGGCGGCCTCCATCTCGTCTGCGGAGCCCACGTCCGCCTGCACGTCCCCGCCGATCGCACCGGCCAGGGCGAGCGCGGCGGCCCCGGCGGTCACCTCGCCCTCGACCGTGCCGGCCAGCAGGGCCTGGTACGCGCCGAGCAGGACGTCCCCGCCGATCTCGGCGCCGGGGCGGGCCTCCAGGCTGTAGCCGGCCGTGACCAGGTCGTCGGCCACCCGGGCCTGCTCGCCGAGGAGGAGCACCTGGCCGGCCACGCGGGCGTCGTCGCCCACGGTGCCCTCGATCACCACGGTCTGGGCCGCGGCCATCAGGTCCCCCTCGACCGTGCCGTTGATCGTCACCGTCCCGGCGGCCACCAGCAGGTCGCCGCCCACGGTGCCGTCGACCACCACGTCCCCGCCGGTCACGTACAGGTCGTCGTCCACGACCTCGTCGGCCGCCACCACCACGTTCTCCTCGCCGCGGATCTCGGCGGCCCCGGCGGCGGGGGCGGTGAGCAGGAGGCCCGCGAGCGCGGTGGCCAGCAGAGTCAGCAGGATCGGCAGGCGGCGGAGGAACGGGACGGGCGAGGTGCGGGGCACCGGCAGGGTCTCCATGGTCCCGAGTCCACGCCCGGGCCGGGACGGAGTCAAGGCGCGGCCCAGTGTGACGGCGGTCCGCCATGTACCCGCGCGTAGGTGAAGAGGTGGTCACGGTTGCGGACCGTTCCATGTGGGAGCGGGATCGCGGTCCTAGCCTGGGGCTGTCGCGTGGCGGGCGCGCGGAAGGATTCCGACCGGGGGTGGGTCATGACAGGACAGGGACTCGGAGCAGGCGTGGTCACGGCGGTGGTGGTGCTGGCGGGGCCGGTGCCGGCGGCGTTCGCGCACGGGGACGACCGGCCGGACGGGCCGCGCGTGGTCGCGGAGGGCCTGGACAACCCGCGGCAGCTCAATCGGGACCAGGACGGGAACCTGGTGGTGGTCGAGGCCGGCCGCGGCGGCCCGGACTGCGTCGGCGAGCGGTGCGCGGGGCAGACCGGCGCCGTCACCCTGATCGAGGATCCGCACCGGGACGCGCCCGCGGTGTCGACCGTGGTCGAGGGTCTGCTGTCCGTGGCGGCGCCGGACGCGTCCTTCGCGGAGGGGCCCGGCGGCGCGGACGCCACGGACGTGGACGGCCAGTACGTCGTCGCGGGCTACGACCCGGAGCGGCTCGACCTGTCGGTGTTCGAGGCGCGCGGCGGGTCGATGCTCGTGGCGGGCACCGAGGAGAACGGGGAGGAGTACCTGCTCGCGTACGCCGATCTGCAGGCGGCCGAGGAGGAGCTCAACCCCGACGGCGCGCAGATCGACTCCAACCCGTACGCGGTCCTGTACGTGGACGAGGACGACGAGGTCTCGCCGGACGGCTACGCGCTCGTGGCCGACGCCGGCGCGAACACCGTGTGGAAGGTGGAGCCGGACTTCTCCACCGCCACGGAGGACGCACCGCCGGAGTACGAGATCACCGCGTGGGCCACCTGGCCGACCACCGTCCTGCCCGACGGCACGGACGACCCGGAGGGCCCGGCCGAGTTCGTGCCCACCTCCCTCACCGCCGACGAGCACGGCAACGTCTACGTGGGCGGGCTGGGATCGGTCCGTCCGGGGGAGGGCGCGGTCGTCCAGTTCTCCGCGGACGGCACCGAGCTCGGCCGGTGGGACGGCTTCACCGCGGTGACCGGAGTGGCCGTGGACCGCGGCCACCTGTACGTCTCGCAGCTGTTCGGGCCCACACCGCCCATGCCTCCGGGGGAGAGCCCGGCGGCGGAGGCGCCGCCGACCCCCGGGCAGGTCCCCGGTCAGGTGGTGGTCGTGCACCGGCACCACGAGGACGCGGCGCGGTACGCGATCGACGTGCCCCTGCCGGCCGGTCTGGCGACCGGGCGGCACGGACAGGTCTACGCCTCGGTCAACAGCGTGGCTCCGGCCGAGGGGATCGCTGAGGGCCCGCAGAACCCGTTCGGCGCCGTCGGCGGCGGAGCGGTCTGGGAGCTGGACTTCTCGGACGCCTACCGCCTGGAGGACGCCGGGTAACAGGCCCCGGCGCCGGCCCGCCACCGCCGCCGGCCCGCCGCCGGACTGCACCGATCGTGCCTCTGGAGGCACGCAGGACCACCCGGGCACGACATTCGAGGCGAGGAAGAGCCATGGCACCGACGACCGAAGATCTGGTCCACCTCATCGCGGAGGGGTTCGTCTGCGCCACCGAGGGGAGGGGGCACGCCACGCCGGGAGGGCGGCCCCCGAGCAGGATCGTGGTCGACGCCACCGAGGGGTTCATCCCCCTGTGGCAGCCGGGGTCGATGCTGAAGTGGCGCTTCCAGGAGCGCAGCTTCGCGCTCGCCCCCGACCCGCAGGAGAGTCGGTCGATCGTCGGCGGGCTCATGAGCGAGGCCCTGGTGCGGTGGAGCTCGGCCGCACCGGTGCGGTTCACCCACGACCCCGACCTGTGGGACTTCGAGGTGGTGCTGCGCAACGCCGCGGACTGCACCCCGGAGGGCTGCGTCCTGGCCAGCGCGTTCTTCCCGGACGGGGGCCGGCACGAGCTGACCGTCTACCCCACGATGTTCGAGCAGTCCCACGAGGAGCAGATCGAGACGATGATCCACGAGTTCGGCCACGTCTTCGGGCTGCGGCACTTCTTCGCGGCGAACCTCGAGAAGCCGTGGCCCTCGGAGGTCTTCGGGACGCACAGCCCGTTCTCGATCATGAACTACGGGCCGATGAGCAAGCTCACGGACGAGGACCTCGGCGACCTGCGGGAGCTCTACCGGTTGGCCTGGGCCGGCCACCTCACCGACATCAACGGGACCCCGGTCCGGTTCGTGCGGCCCTACAGCGCCTCCGGGTCACCGGTCGCGGAGGCCGCCGGGGCACTGCCGGTCACGGCCCGGACGGACGCCCGCTTCCCCCGGTACTGACCGGGACCGGCGCTCGCCGAGGAACTCCTCCGCGATCTCCAGCCGGCGCCGGGCCCGATCCGGCGGGCCGCCCGAGCGGCGGGCGCCGGCCACCAGGGACAGGGCCACCCCGGCGCAGCGCACCCGCAGCGCGGCCGGGTCCACGGCCGCGTCGAAGCCGGCGAGCAGGCGCCGCGCGGCGGCCGGCGCGTGCCCGTAGCTGTCGTGGACCGTGGGCAGGACCGCCAGGTGGGCCACCAGGCAGGCGAGGTCGTCCACCCGGTGGCCGGGGCCCACGGCGTCGACGTCGAGCACCCCCGTCACCGGGCCGAACGTCCCGCGGGCGGCCGGACCGACGAGCAGGTTCGCCTCGTAGAGGTCCCCGTGCACGGGCACCACCGGGCCGGGGTCCGTGGCCCGGCGGGCCACGTCGATCGCCGCGGCGAGCCGTTCGATCCGGGCGCACTCCTCCGGCAGGGCCACCGCGGCCGCGTGCCCGTAGTCCAGGACCCGGTCCGTCCAGGAGGCGCGGGCGGGGAGCCCCAGCACGGCGGCGGGCAGGGCGTCGAGCAGCGCCAGCACGTGCTCGGGGTGCAGCGCGGCGGCGCCGTCCTGGCGCACGGACGCGGCCAGCGGGGTGCCGGGCAGCTGCCGGAGCACCACCACGTCCCCCACCGGGTCCTCCACGGGCGCCGGCACGGGCAGCCCGGCCTCGAGCAGCATCCGGTGCCGGGCGTGCAGCGCCGCGGCCCGGTCCCGCCGCAGCACCTTGAGGTAGCGCACCCGGGACCCGTGGGCCGCCCGCAGCACCGCCCGCCGGGTGGGCCGGTAGGAGACCTCGGTGAGCTCCGCGGGCTCGGCGGAGCCGAAGACCTCCCGGCCCACCGCCTCGGGCGAGGACGCCCAGGCCAACCCGGGCAGCCACGGGTCGTGCGGGTGCCGCCACGCCACGAGGTCCACGCCCTCGTGGCGGGTCCGCACCGCCGCCGGGGACGTGCCGGCGGGCGGGGAGGCGGTGCTCACGCACACCACCTCGGCGGCCCGCCGTGCCCCGGCCAGGGCCACGACGTCGAAGACCGCGGTGACCCCGGCGCCCGGCCGGTGGTGGACGCGCCGCCGGGTCCAGCGCTGCACGGACAGCCCGGCCGGGCTCAGCGCGGCCGCCAGGACCGGGCCCATCCCGGTGCCCGAGAGCAGGGCCACGGCCTCCCGCTCCGGGCCCGCCACGGGGCTAGACCAGGTCCTCGGACAGCTCGAGCCAGCGCAGCTCGAGCTCCTCGATCTCGTCCTGGACCGCGGTCAGCCGGGCGGTGATCTCGCCCAGGCCGGTGTAGTCGGACTGGTCGTGCGCCGCCATCTCCGCGTGCAGGGCGTCGACCCTGGCGGACAGCTTCTCCAGCTTCCGCTCGATCGCGCCCACCTCCTTCTGCGCGGTGCGGGCCTGCGCACCGGAGAGCTTGGGCCCGCCCTGCGCCGTCGTCGTCCCGTTCGAGGACGCCGCCCCCGTGGCCGCCAGCGGGTTCGAGGCGTTCGCGGAGCCGGCGGCCGTGCCGGTGCGGGACTGGGAGGCGAGCTCCAGGTACTGCTCCACGCCGCGGGGCAGGTGCCGGAAGCGGCCGTCGATCACGGCGTACTGCTGGTCGGTGACCCGCTCCAGGAGGTAGCGGTCGTGCGAGACCACCAGGAGGGTGCCCGGCCAGGTGTCGAGCAGGTCCTCCATCGCGGTGAGCATGTCGGTGTCGAGGTCGTTGGACGGCTCGTCGAGGATCAGCACGTTCGGCTCGTCGAGCAGGATCATCAGCAGCTGCAGCCGCCGCTTCTGCCCGCCGGAGAGGTCCTTGACCGGGGTGGCCAGCTGCTCGTTGGTGAAGCCGAGCCGCTCCAGCAGCTGGCCCGGCGTCATCTCCTTGCCGTCGGCCAGGTAGGTGGTGCGCTTCGAGGCGACCACGTCCGAGACCCGGTCCTCGGCCACGTCCTCCAGCTCGGACAGCTGCTGGGTGAGGGTCGCGATCTTCACGGTCTTCCCGCGCTTGACCCGCCCGCTCGTGGGCTGGACCTCGCCGGTGACCAGGCCCAGCAGCGTGGACTTGCCCGCGCCGTTGACGCCCAGGATGCCGGTGCGCTCACCGGGGGCGATCAGCCACGTGACGTCCCGGAGCACCTCCCGCGGGCCGTCGTCCTCGGTGGGGTAGGAGACGGAGACCTTCTCGAGGTCCACCACGTCCTTGCCCAGCCGGGAGACCGCCAGCTGGGACAGGGCCACGGTGTCGCGCGGCGGCGGGACGTCGTTGATCAGCTGGTTCGCGGCCTCGATCCGGAACTTGGGCTTGGCCGTGCGGGCGGGCGCGCCGCGGCGCAGCCACGCCAGCTCCTTCTTCATGAGGTTCTGCCGCTTCGACTCGATGGTGGAGGCCTGCCGGTCCCGCTCCACGCGCTGCAGGACGTACGCCGCGTAGCCGCCCTCGAAGGGCTCCACCATCCGGTCGTGCACCTCCCAGGTGTCGGTGCACACGGCGTCCAGGAACCACCGGTCGTGGGTGACCACGGCCAGGCCGCCCTGGTTCTTCGGCCAGCGGTTGTTCAGGTGGCGGGCCAGCCAGGTGATGCCGTCCACGTCCAGGTGGTTGGTGGGCTCGTCCAGGAAGATGACGTCCCAGTCGCCGGCCAGCAGCGCGGCGAGCGCCACGCGGCGCTTCTGGCCGCCGGAGAGCTCGCCCAGCTTCGCGTCCCAGTCCAGGTCCTTGACCAGCCCCGAGACCACGTCCCGCACCTTCGCGTCCCCGGCCCACTCGTGCTCCTCGCGGTCCCCGACGACGGCGTGCCCCACGGTCAGCTCCGGGTCCAGCACGTCGGCCTGGTCGAGCATGCCCACGCGCACGCCCGAGCGCACGGTCACGCGGCCTCCGTCCGGCTTCAGCCGTCCGGCGAGCAGCTTCATGAGCGTGGACTTGCCGTCGCCGTTGCGGCCCACGATGCCGATCCGGTCGCCCTCGTCGATGCCGAGACTGACGGCGTCGAAGACCGTCTTGGTGGGGAATTCCAGGTGCAGGTTCTCGCCGCCGAGTAGATGTGCCACCCGTCAAGGGTACTCGCGCCCCCGCCCCGCCGAGTCCCCCCTCTCGGGCCCCTTGCCCCGTCGAGTCCCCCATATCGTCGCAATCCCCCCAACAGGATCGGGGGGATTTGCGAGGACATGGGGGGCTCGGCGGAATGAGGGGGCGGAGATGGGGGGCTCGGCGGAATGGGGCAGGCGGAAATGGGGGCGGGGGAGGCACATGAGCGGACAGGGATTTCTCAGCGGCGGCTCAAGCTCGGGTGAGAGCATGGAGGGCATGGAGCAGAATCCGACGGAGCGATCCTCCGCGTCCCCGAGCACCCGTCCGCTGGGCACCAGGCTGGACGGGATCACGGACCTGGAGACCGCCGTCCGTGCCGTGACGGCGCACCCCGGACCCGTGGAGATCCCGGCGGGCCCCGGTCAGCTGGTCGGGCGCCACCTCGGCTCGGTGCCGCAGCGGCAGGTCGGGGAGGCGCTGCGCGGAGCCGGCGCCGACCCGCTGATGATGCGGGCGGACATCTCGATCGACGAGGACATCCCGGACGAGGGCGTCATCGCGGTCCTGGACGACCACCTCTCGCTGGCCGCCGGCGTGGGCGCCGAGTACCTCGTGGTGCCCCGGGCCGGGATGGGCGGGCGGGGGCGCAGCGAGGAGCGGATCTTCTCGATGCTGGCCGCCCTCGATGAGGCGGCCTCGGCCCACCAGGTGCACCTGCTCCTCGAGACGGAGGGCGCCACCGCGGACGAGGTGGAGCTGGTCGAGTACCTGGAGCGCGCCCGGGAGGCGGGGACCCTGGACGTGGACCCGCACTACGTGGCGTCGGTGGCCTGGAACGTGGCCGCGTCCTCCGCGGCGGGGGAGGGCCCGGCCGCCGCGTTCGAACGGATGCGGCCCCTGCTGGACCGTGCGCCGCTGATCGTCTGTGGGGTGGACGAGGACACCGTGGAGGACCTGTTCGCCGCCGTCCCGGAGCTGCGGGAGGCCGCCGCCACGGCCCGGATCATCGTGATCCTGGGGCGCCCGGGAGCGGCGGGGGCCTGACCCCCGAGTGGTAGGGTGACTGCCTGTGCACTGCGTGCACCACTGCCGTTCCACGGCGGTGCTCCGCCTTGGTGTAATCGGCAGCACCCCGGCCTTTGGAGCCGTGGAGTCTAGGTTCGAGTCCTAGAGGCGGAACGTCCGCATCCCGCCCGAGAGCCCGGAAGCTCGAGATCCCCAGAGCCGAAGAGCCCACAAGCTAGTGAGACGGAACAGAGCCGGAGCCGGTGAGCCCACCGGCTCCTCTCTCAGATCGACGACCGAGGAGCTGCATCCCGCCGTGAGCACCCCCCAGACCCCTGCACATCGTCCGGGGGCGGCCGTCGGGCCCGCCGCCGTCATCGTCCTGGCCGCCGGCAAGGGCACGCGCATGAAGTCCAAGACCCCCAAGATCCTGCACCGGATCGGGGGTCGTTCCATGGTCGGGCACTGCCTGGTGGCCGCCCGGAGCCTGCACCCGCGCCGGCTGGCGGCCGTGGTGCGCTTCGAGCGGGACCTGGTGGCCCCGCACGTCCTCGAGCAGGACCCCGAGGCGATCGTCGTGGACCAGGACGAGGTGCCCGGCACGGGCCGCGCCGTCCAGGTGGCGGTGGAGGCGCTGGACGCCCAGGAGCGGCTGGCCGGCACCGTGGTGGTCACCTACGGCGACGTCCCGCTGCTGACCCCGGAGGTCCTGCAGCGGCTGGTCGCCCACCACGAGGAGCGCGGCAACGCGGTCACCGTGCTGACTGCGGACCACGAGCAGCCCGGCGGCTACGGCCGGATCCTGCGGGACTCCGACGGCTCGTTCCGCGAGATCAAGGAGGCCAAGGACGCCACCGAGGCCGAGCTCGCGGTCGCCGAGATCAACTCCGGCATCTTCGCCTTCGACGCCGACGTGCTGCGCGACAGCCTCGCGAAGGTGACCTCGGACAACGCGCAGGGCGAGATGTACCTGACCGACGTCCCGCTGCTGGCCCGCGAGGCCGGCCACGCGGTGGACGCGCTGAAGATCGAGGACCGCTGGGAGGTCGAGGGCGCCAACGACCGCGTGCAGCTCGCCCAGCTCGGCGCCCACCTCAACCGCCGGATCCTCGAGGCGCACATGCGCAACGGCGTGACGGTCGTGGACCCCGCCAGCACCTGGATCGACGTGCAGGTGCGGATCGCCGCGGACGCCACGATCCTGCCGGGCACCCAGCTGCACGGGGGCACGCGGGTGGGCGAGGACGCCGTCGTCGGCCCGGACACCACTCTCACGGACGTGGAGGTCGGCCCGGGCGCCCACGTGGTGCGCACGCACGGCTCCGGCTCCGTGATCGGCCCCCGGGCGAGCGTGGGCCCGTTCGCCTACCTGCGCCCCGGCACGGTGCTCGCGGACGAGGGCAAGATCGGCACGTTCGTGGAGACCAAGAACTCCCGGATCGGCACCGGCTCGAAGGTCCCGCACCTGTCCTACGTGGGGGACGCCACGATCGGCGAGCACTCCAACATCGGGGCGGCCTCCGTGTTCGTCAACTACGACGGCGTGCGCAAGCACCGCACCGTGATCGGCGACCACGTCCGGATGGGCTCCGACAACATGTACGTGGCGCCCGTGCAGGTCGGGGACGGCGCCTACTCCGGGGCGGGCACCACGATCCGCAAGGACGTGCCGCCGGGGGCCCTGGCCCTCACCGAGGGCGCGCAGCGGGTCGTCGAGAACTGGGTCGTGGAGCACCGTCCCGGCACCGCTGCGGCCGAGGCCGCGTCCCGGGCCCTGGGCAACGGCGCCGCGACCGCGGCCGGGACCACCGAGCACTCCCAGGCCGGGACCGGCGCCGGCACCACGGCGCACGGCACGGCCGGGGACACCACCGAGGAAAGCGAGTAGCAATGACCACTGCCATCACCAACGAGGGCGCCAAGCAGCTGGTCCTGGTCTCGGGACGGGCCCACCCCGAGCTCGCCGAGCGCATCGCCACGGAGCTGGGCACGGAGCTGATCCCCACGGACGCCTACGACTTCGCCAACGGCGAGACCTACGTGCGGTTCGGGGAGTCGGTGCGCGGCACGGACGCCTTCCTCATCCAGTCCCACCCGGCCCCGATCAACCAGTGGATCATGGAGCAGCTGCTCATGATCGACTCCCTCAAACGGGCCTCCGCGAAGTCGATCACCGTGGTGTCCCCGTTCTACCCCTATGCCCGGCAGGACAAGAAGCACCGCGGCCGCGAGCCCATCTCAGCCCGCCTCATCTCGGACCTGTACAAGACCGCCGGCGCGGACCGGCTGATGTCCGTGGACCTGCACACCGCGCAGATCCAGGGCTTCTTCGACGGCCCGGTCGACCACCTGATGGCCATCCCGCTGCTGGCGGAGCACGTGCGCTCCGTCGTCGATGTCGAGAACGTCACCGTGGTCTCCCCGGACACCGGCCGCGTGCGCGTGGCGGAGCAGTGGACCGAGCTGCTGGGCGGCTGCCCGCTCGCGTTCGTGCACAAGACCCGCGACATCACCCGGCCGAACCAGGCCACCTCGAAGGAGGTCGTGGGGCAGATCGAGGGCCGCACCTGCGTGCTGATCGACGACATGATCGACACGGGCGGGACGATCTCCGGCGCCGTGCAGGTGCTGCGCGAGCGCGGCGCCAAGGACGTCATCATCGCCGCGACCCACGCCGTGTTCTCCGACCCCGCCGTGGAGCGGCTGTCCACGTGCGGCGCCCTCGAGGTGGTCGTCACGGACACCCTGCCCGTGCCCCCCGAGCACCAGTTCGAGAACCTCACGGTCCTCTCGATCGCCCCGCTCATCGCGCGCGCCATCCAGGAGGTCTTCGAGGACGGCTCCGTGACCAGCCTGTTCGACGGCAGGTCCTGACCCGCTCCCGGGAACGGTCGACGACGACGCAGCCCCTCGCCGCCCGGCGGGGGGCTGCTCCGCCGCCGGGGCCCCACTGCTGAGGCCTGCGCTGCGGAGCCCGTCACCGCAGGAACCACCGTCCCGGGCGGCACCGTCCGGGGAACTCTCGCGCCGACAAGGACAGCCCGCACCCCATGACCCGACGACGACACCGCCTCCTCCTCCCGCTGCTGCTGTGCGGCGCCGCCGGGCTGGTCCTCACCGGCTGCGGCCCCGATCTGCGCGAGCCCTGGTCCGGCGGCTACGTCAACACCACGTCCTACCCGTACTTCGACTTCGGGGCGGAGACCGCGGGGCAGTCCCGCACGGTGCTGGGGTTCGTGGTGGCCGATCCCGAGGACCCCTGCACGCCCTCGTGGGGCGGCTACTACGGGCTGGACGAGGCGGAGGACGTGCTGCGGATGGAGGAGCAGATCGCGTCCCTCCGGGAGCAGGGCGGGGAGGTGGCGGTCTCCTTCGGCGGCGCCGCCGGGGACGAGCTGGCCACCGTGTGCACCGATCCGGACCGGCTGCTCGCGGCGTACCGGACGGTGCTCGAGCGCTACGACGTGGGCATCGCGGACTTCGACATCGAGCTGGACGACCTCGAGGACCGGGAGGCCAACCGCCGGCGGGCCGAGGTGCTGGTGCGCCTGCAGGAGGAGCGGGACGAGCCGCTGGAGGTGTGGGCCACGCTGCCGGTGGCCCCGCACGGTCTGGACCAGGACCCGGTGGAGGTCGTGGCACAGCTGCTCGCGGCGGAGGTGGACCTCGCCGGGGTCAACCTCATGACCATGAACTACAGCGAGAGCAAGCCCGCGGGGCAGTCGATGGCGGCGGCCTCGGAGGAGGCGGCCCGCTCGGCGCACGGCCAGCTCACCGCGCTGTGGGAGGCGGCGGGCCAGGACCTCTCCGCCGAGGAGGTGTGGAACCGGATCGGGCTCACCCCGATGATCGGGGTCAACGACGTCCCCGGGGAGGTCCTGGACCTGGACGCGGCCGCCGAGCTCGCCGGGTTCGCCCGGGAGCAGGGCGTGAGGCGGCTCTCCTACTGGTCGGTCAACCGGGACCGGCCGTGCACCGCGCAGGACGGGGACCCGGCCGAGGCCAACGACTTCTGCAGCGGCCTGGACGAGGAGGCCGGGGAGTTCACCCGGGTCCTCCGCGAGGGCTTCGCGGACTGAGCGCCGCCGGCGAGGCCGGCTCCCGCACGGAGCGGGGGTAGAGCCAGGACCGGCCGGTGAAGCCGGTGCCGGCGGCTCCCAGTTCCGCAGCGGTGGCGGAGGCGGGACCAGGAACGGGGGCAGGCACGGGACCCGGAGCAGAGGCAGTGGCGGCAGCGGGCCGGACCGGCCACAGCCGCGGCCGCCGTCCCGCGGCGAGGTCCTCGGCCCAGCCCACCGCGAGCACGACCACGGCGAGCAGCGGCCAGACCAGCACGAAGGACAGCCACGGGCTCGCCAGCAGCCCGGGCACGGCGGTGGCCAGGACCTCGCTCTCCCACAGCAGGTCGACGAGCAGGACGGCGCCGACCAGCAGGAGGTTGTGCCACAGGTAGACGGTCATCGCCCGGGCGTTGAGCAGGGTCACGGCCCCGTCCAGGAACCGCAGCGGCCGGGGCAGCTCCCGCCAGGCCGGGGAGACGCGCAGCAGCACGGCGCTGAAGCCGAAGGACCACAGGGCCTGGGCGAGAGGGATCTCGTTGAGGTCCCACCCCGCCTCGCCGCGGTGGCCGGCGGCCCACCAGAGGCCCAGGCCCATCACCGCGGGCCCCGCCGCGAGGACGGCGCCGCGGGGGAGGCGGCGCAGCATGCCGCTCTGGTGGGCGAAGCCCAGCAGCCAGCAGGAGCCGTAGGTCGCGAGGTCCGTCACCGGGGCGTCCGCCCAGGTGGGCAGCGGCACGAGCCCGAGGGCGAGCAGTCCGCCCAGGGCGAGCGGGGCGAGCAGCACCGGCCAGGGCCGGGCCCGGAACGCCCGCAGCAGCACGGGGGAGAGGAGCAGGAACCAGACGTAGGCCCGGACGTACCAGAGGATCTCCCCGGCCTGCACCGGCCAGGTGGGATCCACCGCCCCGGACCCGGCGCTCTCCGGGAGGACCGGGTCCCCGACCGGGAGGCACCACAGGAGCACCCGACCCCAGGACGCGTCGGCCCCGGGGGACCAGCCCTGCCCCACGAGCAGCGCCAGGACCGTGGCGGCGTAGACCCACAGCGGCACCAGCACCCGGCGGGCCCGGGAGACGAGGACCGTGCCCGCGGGCCGGCGCAGGGACCGGGCCATCAGAAACCCGGCCAGGGCGAACATCACGCCCATGGCGGGGAACACCAGGCTGAAGACGGCGCCGGCGAACGTGTGGTAGGCGACGACGCGGACCAGCGCGATCGACCGCAGCAGGTCGAGGTACCGGTCCCGGCCGGGCTCAGACCCGCTCACCGCGTCGGCCCTCCTGCCACGGGGCCACGGAGACCGCGGGGGCCGCGGAGCCGGCGGGCTCCGCCGCGGGGGCCAGGTCGATGACGCTGTTCGTGCGCTCGGGCTTGTACCAGCCGATCATCCGGCCCCGCAGCGCCTGGAGCAGGGAGGCGTAGAGGAGGTAGGCGCGCAGGGGCTCGTAGATGATCCGGTAGACGGGCACCACCAGCAGGTGGGTCCAGGACTCGCCGACCATGCGGATGGCGAGCACGCAGATCACGGCGTGGATGGCCAGGACGAAGGCGGCGAAGGCGGCGATGGGCTGCCAGTTGCCGGCGGCCAGGTTGATCCCGGCCATGAGCACGGTCAGCGGCAGGAAGATCAGCGGGATGAGGGTGGCGAGCAGGGTGTAGGGCAGGGCCACCATCCCGAGGAACCCGTACTTCGGGCGGAAGAGCATCCCGGCGTGCTTCCACAGGGCCTGGAGGTTGCCGTAGGTCCAGCGCAGCCGCTGCTTGGCCAGGCCGCGCACGGTCATGGGCGCCTCGGTCCACGCCACGGCCCGGTTCTCCTGCACCACGGCCCAGCCGAGCTTCTGCAGGGTCATGGTGAGGTCGGCGTCCTCGGCGAGGGTGTCGTGGGAGTAGCCCCCGGCGGCCTGGAGGGCCTCCTTGCGCCAGGCGGCGCACGCCCCCGGGACGATGGAGATCGCCCCGGCCACGCCCTCGCCCATGCGGGTGACGCAGATCCCGGAGATGTACTCCAGGGACTGCCACATGGTCAGCAGCCCGGTGCGGTTGCCGACCTTCACGTGCCCGGCCACCGCCCCGACCGGCCGCTTGGCGTCGTGGGCGTAGAAGTGGCGGGCGAACATCCGGACGGTCTGGGGCTCGAAGAGCGTGTCCCCGTCGAGGGTCACCACGATCTCGCCCCGGGCGGCCATGATCCCGTGGTTGGAGGCGATGGACTTGCCACCGTTGGGCTGGGTGATGACCGTCAGCGCCGGCCAGGACGCGGCGTGCTCGCGCATGATCGCCAGGGTGCGGTCGGTGGAGCCGTCGTCGACGGCGATGACCTCGAGGTTCGGGTAGTCGCTGGCGCGCAGGGCGGCCAGGGTGCGGGCGATGACGGGCTCCTCGTTGAACACCGGGAGGATGACCGAGACCAGGGGGAGCCGGTCCTCGGGCAGCTCGGGCCAGGCCCGACGGGTCTGGCGGCGGTGGCCGATCAGCGCCAGCACCACATAGAGGGCGGACATGAGGGTCAGGGACCCGATGCCGAACCAGAACAGCCACGTCATGACCACGTCCGGGGCCACGGTCAGACCGGCCACGGCCAGGGCGGTGGCGTCGTCGGCGAGCACGGGCTCGGTGTCTGTCACCGGCAGGTAGCCCTCGGGGATCACGGGGGCCAGCGTCGAGAAGGTGTAGCCCTGCGCCTTGGCCTCGGTGATCAGGTCCTTCAGCGCGGCCACGGTGGCGGTGCGGTCCCCGCCGCCGTCGTGCATCAGCACGATGTGGCCCTCGCCGTCGAGCGCGGGGAGGTCCACGGTCTCCCCGGGGGCGGCCTGCCAGTCGTGGGTGTCGTAGTCGAAGTCGACGTGCAGGTAGCCCAGCTGCTGGGCCTCGAGGATGGGCAGGGCCTTGTTGTCGGGGTCGCCGGTGGGCAGGCGGAACAGGTGGGTCGCGTAGCCGCCGACCGAGCGCATGGCGCGGTCGGTCCCGATCAGCTCCTCGCGGTTGCGCAGGTCGTCGTCCCAGGCCGTGGTGTGGGTCATGGTGTGGTTGCCCACCATGTGTCCCTCGCGGACGATCCGCTGGAACAGTTCGGGATGCCCGACGACGTTGGTGCCGACGTTGAAGAACGTGGCGGGCACGCCCTCGGCCGCGAGCACGTCGAGGATCTCCCCGGTGTAGGTGGCGTCGGGGCCGTCGTCGAAGGTCAGCATGAGCTGCTTCTCCGGCAGCTCCCCGAAGCGCTCCATGGCGTAGGGGCTGTCCCCGACGAGCTCCCGCTCCTCGACGGTGAGCGCCCGGAGGACCTCGTCGGTGAACGGGCTGCGCAGCACCGCCCCGCCGTCCTCCTCCTCGACGAGCCCGATCCGGCTGAACGGGTTGGACGCGTCCCCGAGCAGCGGGATGTTCTCCTGGTCGCCGGTGGCAATCAGCTCCCGGGGATAGCCGGGTTCCTGGTGCAGCGGCCGCTCCCAGGGCTGGGCGAGCGCCTGCGGGACGATCCAGGTGACAGCTCCGGCCACGAGGGCCAGGAGCACCACGAGGGTGGCGAGGATGCGGTACCAGCGCTTGCCGCTGGGGTCGAAGAACACCGGCGGCGCGGCGGTGCTGCCGGTCCGCTCCGCGCGTCGGCGGCGCGGTGGTCGTCGGTCGTTGTCGGATGTTGCCACGGCACGCTCGTTCCCCCCGATCGGCAGTCCGCCCCCTCGACGGACCGGCCGGCGCATCCCCCCGGACGGGCCGACGGGGTCAGCCTGCCAAGCCCTGACCCATCTGTCACAAGTGCAAACAGGTCGCACAGGAAGCACATCCCATCGCTGTGCATGCAAGTGCAAGTGCCAATTACTGGCATCACGGCGCATGAAGTTACGGAGTGGTACTTAATGAATGGGAACATCCGCCGATTGGGGGACGGGTGCGGCCGGACACGTCCCCCCAAGTGGTGACACGAGAATCCACACATTCACAGATTCGCGACAGGAAACACAGCGTGGTTCCGTCCTGCTTGTGAAGCGCACCACATCCTGACGTGGTCGGATGCGGTCGCCCGCCCTCCTGCGGGGGACAGCCGGGGCGGACCGGGGCGCGGCCACCGCTCGGGGGACACCGGCACCGGGGCCGGGGACAAGAACGCCGGCCGGGGACGGCAGAACGCCCGGCCGGGGATCCGGCCGGGCGTTCTGCGGGTGGGGAGGGGTCAGCGGGTGACCCAGGTCCGCTTCGTGATCGAGGACCAGTGCACGGTGTAGCCGTTGGAGAACCGCTGGCGCACCTCGGAGCCGTACCGGTACTCGTCGGTGACCGGGTAGCCGTAGCCGCGCTCGAAGCCGGCGGACTTCCAGCGCTGACCGATCGCGCCGGTCTCCTTGACGACCCTCGCCCCGGTCCGAGGACTCCAGAGCACCTTGTGCACTGCACCGCCCTGGCGGAAGACCTGGTAGGCGCCGCCGTTGACCAGCCCAGTGGCCTCGCGGGTCGTGGGGTAGCCGTAGCCGTTCTCCCAGCGGGTGGCGGCGAACTTGCGCCCGATGGCGCCGTTGAGGTTCACCGGCCACGCCCCGGTGGAGGGTGTCCAGTAGAACGTGTGGTTCCTGGAGAAGCCCTGGAGCACGCCGCCGTTGACCAGGCCGCCGCGCTCGTTGCCGGTGGGAGTGCCGAAGACCCTGGCCCCACCCAGGGCGTGGTACCGGGTGCCGATGGCGCCCTTCACCGTGTGCCCGGCGGAGGTGATCGGCGCGGTGGTCGGCGGAGCGGTGGGCTTCGGCGCAGGTGCAGGTGTCGGTGCCGGTGCCGTGCCCACGGTGGTGCGGGCGTCCCGCGGGGTGTTCGCGGGGACGTAGCCGTAGGACGTGACCGTGCCGACCAGCTTCCAGCCCTGCTTGTTGCCGGTCAGCTGCCCGTCCACGTAGGTGAGGCCGATGCCGATGACCGTCATCTCCGGGTCGGTGAGCACCTTGTTGTGTGCCTTGGAGCCCTTCCACCACGTCATCAGGTCGCTCACCCGGCCCTGCCACGAGACCGCGTGGATCTCGCCGGCGGCGTTCCAGGAGCCGGCCCGGGAGTCCTTGAGGAACGTGTCCGTGTGGTCGATGACCTCCTCGCGGACCAGCCGGTCGGACTGGCCCTGGGCGATGCCGGACACGGTGGCCGAGTACTTCACCGGGGCCAGGCCCTTGGCCTTGCGGTGGGCGTTGATCAGGGCCAGGAGCTGCTGGGCGTCGGCCGAGCGGGTGCTCGTGGAGGCCTTGACGATGTCGGAGTTCGCCGCGGTGGCCGGGGCCGCCGTGAGGATCCCGGTGGCGGGGACCGCCAGGGCGAGGGCTGCCGCGGTGAGCGCCAGACGACCGGTGACGCGGGGACGCGCGGGGGCGCGGTGCTTGGCGGAGTTCATCGGGTGGCCCAGATCCTCTTCGTGGTGGTCGAGTAGTGCACGGTGAAGTTCTTGGAGAACTTCTGGCGGACCTCGGTGCCGTAGCGGTACTCGCCGGTGGTCGGGTAGCCGTAGCCGCGCTCGGAGCCGGTGGCCCTCCACTCCCGGCCGATCGCGCCGGTCTCCTTCACGGCGTGGGCTCCGGTCGAGGGGCTCCAGAGGATCTTGTAGGTGGCCGCGCCGTTGCGGAACACCTGGTAGGCGCCGCCGTCGACCAGGCCGCCGGTCTCCGGCTTCATCGGGTAGCCGTAGCCCCGCTCCTGGCCGCCGCGCTTCCACGCCGCGCCGATCCCGCTGGTCTCCCGGACCGGCTGCGCACCAGTGGTCTGGGTCCAGAGGACCTTGGTGACGTCGTTGCCCTGGCGGAACACCTGGTAGGCGCCGCCGTCGATCAGTCCGCCGGCCTCACGGGTGATGGGATAGCCGTAGCCGTTCTCCCAGCGGGTGGTGGCGAACTTCCGGCCGATGGCGCCGTTGAAGCTCACCGGCCACGCCCCGGTGGAGGGGGACCAGTAGAACGTGTGGTTCTTGGAGAAGCCCTGGAGCACGCCGCCGTTGATCAGGCCGCCGCGCTCGTTGCCGGTGGGGGTGCCGAAGGCCGCGGATCCGCCGAGGGCGCGGTACCGGGTGCCGATGGCGCCCTTGACCGTGTACCCGGCGGGGGTCACCTGGGTGGGCGACCCGGTCGGGGCCCGGCCGCCCATCGGCTTGTAGTAGCGGTTGCGCACCAGGTCCTGGAGCTGCGCGGTGCTGCCGCGGAACACGTTGGCGTCGATCTGCTCGGTGAAGCCGGCGTCGGTGTACTGCCAGAAGTCGTAGGTGGACCAGCCGCCGGGGTTCAGGGGCTGGGCCCCGTAGGAGGCGATGTGCAGCGGGTGGTCGTTGAACGCCGTGGAGTTGCCGGTGCAGTCCCGCCACCAGTAGTAGTTCGTGTAGATGGCCGGCACGCGCCCGGTGCGGGCCTTGTACCGGTTGGAGAAGTCGCGGATCCAGCCGACCATCTCGGACTGGCTGAAGCCGTAGCACTGGTTGCCGTACAGGGAGGGGTACGGGTTGTTCTCGACGTCCAGCAGGCCCGGCAGCGTCCGGCCGTCCGCGGACCAGCCACCGCCGTTGTTGATGAAGTAGTCCGCCTGCTTCGCGCCCGAGGAGTCCCGGGTGGGGATCGCGAAGTGGTACCCGCCGCGGTGCATGCCCACGGCGCCCGCCCCGGCGTACTGCTGCTTGAAGAGGCTGTTGCGGATGCTGTCGCCCTCGGAGGTCTTGACGTAGGCGAAGCGCGAGCCCTGGTTCCACAGGCTCGACCAGTTCAGGGACGGCTGCCAGTTGGAGACGTCCGTGCCTTTGATGCCGCTGGGGGCCCAGGACGCGGCGGCGCCGAGGGACTCGGCCGACGCGACCCCCGCGACAGCCTCCTCCGCGGTGTCGCCGTCCGCCGCGCCGGCAGCGGCGCCGTCGTCGTCGTCGTCGGTGTCCGTGGCGCCGGAGAGCTCCTCCGCGGTGCGGGCGGAGGAGGCGGCCATCTGCTCGAAGTGGCTCTCGGACTTGGCCCACTGGCCCATCACGGCGCCGCCGTGGGGGTCGCCCGCGGCCGGCTGCGTGCCGGCGCGCGCCGGGTCGGGGAGAACGGCCTCGCCGGTGGTCGCGTCCACCAGGGTGGAGACGATCTCGCCGTCGGACTCCACGACCTTGGAGACCAGGTTGCCCTGCCGCTCCTCGGAGAGGGTGGTCGATCGGGTGGTGGCGGCCTCTTCCAGGGCCGCGACCGGGGTCAGTGTGGTGATGGCCAGCACCGCCGCCGTGAGGGCGGCAGGCAGCGTCAGTCGGGGGGTTGCTTTCACGCTGGAACGCCTAACTCGCATGGATCGTTGGGGGGAACGACTCGTGCAAGGCCATCGGGATGGGGGGAAGATCCTCAGAGCCACGACGAGTATAAAGGCGCGTTTGCATAAACAATCAATAACGATGGGCCGTGTTACGCACCCGTACCTCTCTGGCCGTAGTGATTCTGTCCGCTGGGTGCGTTGCGGGGGCCGCGCGCCGGGGAACGACGACGACGGACCCGGCGCGCCCGGATCCCGTCGGCGGCGCGATCCCGGTGGTCGGGCGAAGACCCAGCTCAGGACCCGGTGCCGGATACGATGAACCGGACTCGACCCCCAGAGGAGAACCATGGCCCCCACGCGCATCCTGACGGTCTGCACGGGCAACGTGTGCCGCTCGCCCATGGCGGCGGTCGAGCTCGACCACGGCCTCAACGAGATCTCGCCCGGCGGCTTCGAGGTGACGAGCGCCGGGATGCACGCGCTGGTGGACGAGGGCTTCGAGCAGCGGGTGGGCAGGCTGGCCCAGGACCGCGGCCTGGAGGCCGCCGCCGCGCACCGGGCCCGGCAGGTCACCCCGGATGTGCTGAAGGACATCGACCTGGTGCTCGTGATGGCCCGGGAGCACACCCAGCCGGTGCTCCAGCAGTCACCGCGGCTGCTGAAGAAGGTCTTCACCCTGCGGGAGTTCGCCCGGATCCTGCAGTACCTCTCCACCGACCCGGAGCTCGACCGCGCGGTGCCGTCCGACCGTGCCGAGCGCTGGGCCTGGCTGGTCCAGCAGGCGCCGCGGCTGCGGCAGCGGGTGCCGGTGCGCCACCCCGAGCGCAACGACGTGATCGACCCCTACCGCCAGGAGGACGCTGTGCTCCAGCAGATGGCGGACGAGTTGTTCGAGGCCACGGACGCGATCCTCGCCTTCGAACGCCGCTACGCGGAGCCCGCGCCGGTGGCAGAGTAGTACTGCGTCAGGTGTGTTTTGCGCGGGTGCCTGTTCCACCCGGGTGGGGCGCCTTGTGGGGCGGGGAGTCCTGCACCGACCGCGCGGACGTTCAGTCCTGACCGAACCTCTGCTGGGCCGCTTGGCGCGTCGTGTCGAGAGCGGAACCGATCAAGGCCCAGGAGTCGCCGGCCGCACGGGCGGCCTTCACCGCCTCCCGCAGTTCGTTCTCCGCCTCGGTGATGTGCTGCCGAGCGGCCAGGATGCGCCGGAAGTGCACGGCGTCACGAGCGGGGTGCGACGACACATCGAGTTCGTCCAGTCCCGTGCGCTTACGTGCGGATCCGCGAACCTCCATGTCCTCAACGTGCCCGACCACCCCGGGCGTGTCAAGATGCACTTGACGCCAACCGCCGTGTTCGACGCGCTCCGCCGGTGCGGGGCGGTGGCGAGGAGGACGAACGGGCACGTCACACCCCTGTTCGCTGCTTGACCGATGAACGAGATCGGTTCCTTAATGGAGCCCAGGTCGGCCACGCCTGCGAGGAGAACCCGTTCCCGGTCCCGTGGACGATGACCGGGTGCTGCACTGATCATTCGCGAGGAGTTCCTGATGGCCGCTGACCGAGCACTCCCGGAGGACTTCCACGCGCTGTACGACGCCGGCGTCCGGAACGCCCGTGGCACCGCGCCGCCGGCTGCTCCGGCTCCTGGGTCGCCGGGCCACCTCCGAATGGACGCGCAGCTCGGCGACCTGGAGGTGGACTACGACCAGGCGACCGCGCTGCCGAACCGCATCGCACGGCGGGCCCCGGCCGCCGGGCTGTCGGGGGAGGCGGGCGCCACGCCGGAGGAGACCGTCCAGCGCTTCGTCACCGCGCACGGCGACCTGTGGCGGCTGTCGGAGGCGGACGCGCAGGGCGTCGAGGTCGTGTCGGTCAGCGGACGGGGGCTGCGCACGGTGCAGCTCGTGCAGCGGGCCGACGGTCTGGAGGTCTTCAACTCCGAGGCGACCGCGGCGATCGGCCCGGATGGCGACGTGATCTCCGTGGCCGGGCAGTTCTTCCCCGGTGCCGTGCAGGCGGCCGGCGCCCGCGCCGCCACCATTGCAGACTCCACCACCGGCGCCACCACCGCGGAGGAGGCGATCGCGGTGGCGGCGTTCGACCTGACCGGGGTCGAGTACCCCGCCACGGCCTTCACCGGGACGAGCGCGGCGAGCGCGGCAAGTGCTGAGAACGCCGGGGGTACTGAGACCGGCGACACCGCCGGTGGCGGGTACCGGTTCTACCGCTTCACCGAACCGGCCGGCGCCGAGCCGACCGACCCCGAATCGGCTGGCACCGAACTGGCCGGCGCCGAGCCGACCGACCCCGAATCGGCTGGCACCGAACTGGCCGGCGCCGGGCGGCCGGCGTTCGAGCGGGAGGTCCGGGTGAAGGACGTGCTGTTCCCGCTGGGGGAGGAGCAGTTCACCCCCGGCTACTACCTGGAGCTGTGGATCGAGGGCTTCCCGGCGTTCAGCTATGTGATCGACGCGCTCGGGGAGCCGGAGGTGCTGTTCCGGAAGAACCTGCGGGCGGACGCCGCTTTCACCTACCGGGTGTTCAACACGGGGGACGCCCTGTTCCGCCCCGAGGACGGGCCGGCGCCCGGGTCGCCCCACCCGACCGGGCGCCCGGACGGCTTCCAGGCCGCCACCATCCCCGACCGGCTGGTCACGCTCGACAGCCTGCTCCCGGGCGCCCCGTGGCTGCCCGAGGGCGCCACGACCACCCGCGGCAACAACTGCATCGCCTACGCCGACGTCCATGCCCCGGACGGGAACAGCTCCGGGGACGTGGACGGCCGGGCCACCGGGTCCCGCACCTTCGACCACGCCTACGACCACGCCCGGCCCGCCAGCGACCCCACCAACCTGCAGGCCAGCCTCGTCGGGATGTTCTTCCACGTGAACTGGTTGCACGACCGCTGGTACGAGGCGGGCTTCGACGAGGCGGCCGGCAACGCCCAGCAGGTGAACCTCACCGGGGCAGGCCTCGGCGGGGACCCGATCCTGGCCGAGGGCAACGACTTCAGCGGCACCGACAACGCCAACATGCAGACCCCGGCCGACGGCGCCAGCCCGCGGATGCAGATGTACGAGTTCCGCGGCGTCGCCCCGCTCCCGTCCCGCACCAGCAACTTCGACGCGCTGATCACCTATCACGAGCTCGGCCACTACATCACCAACCGGCTCGTCGGCAACGCCACCGGGCTGGCCAACCAGCAGGGCCGGGCGCTGGGCGAGGGCTGGGGCGACTTCTTCGCGATCACCATGACCTCCCAGGCCACCGACGACTTCGGCACCGGCGCCTTCCCCGCCGGAGGGTGGACCGACCTCACCCCCACCTTCACGGACAACTACTACTTCTCCATCCGCCGCTACCCCTACTCCGCGGACCTGGGCAAGAACCCGCTGACGTTCAAGCACATCAGCAACGGGGTGGTGCTCCCGGCCGGCCCGCCGCGCCATCCGCACGGCGGCGGGCCGAACAGCGAGGTGCACAACGCCGGCGAGGTCTGGTGCGCCGCCCTGTGGGAGGTCTTCGTCAACCTCGTCGCAGCCCACGGCCACGCCGAGGCCGAGCGCCGCGTGCTCGAGTACGTGGTCGGCGGGCTCAAGCTCACGCCCGGCATGCCGACCTTCACGCTGGCGCGGGACGGCATCGTCACCGCCGTCGCCGCCCTGAACCCCGGGGACCTCGGCGCTGTGTGGCGCGGTTTCGCCAAGCGCGGCCTGGGCGCCGGCGCTGTGTCCCCGCCCAGCACCTCCACGTCGCTCGCGGGCGTGGTCGAGAGCTTCAGCACGCCGTAGGAGGCGCACCATGACGGCCCTCCGCTTCGACCTGGGGAAGACTCCGGGAAAGACACCGGGGAACGACGACGTGCCCCGCGCCGCGGCGCCGGACGCGCTGCGGGCACTGACCGCCGCGGCCGCGGACGCCGGCGCGGCCTGGACGCGGCTCGGCGACACGCTCCTGGTGACCGGGGCGCCGGCCCAGCTGGAGCGGACGGCCGCCGGCCGCGCTCCCGCGGAGCGGATCGGGGTCCCCGCCGCCCGCCTGCACCTGGTGATCCAGAACGGACGCCAGTTCCAGCAGGCCCACCCCGAGGTCCCGGTCCTGGTCGACCGGGGGCGGTACCTCGTCGTCGACCTCGACCCCGCCGAGGCCGGGAGGTTCGTCGAGCCGTCCGAGCGGCACCTGCCGTGCTTCGGCGTCCGCCCTCTGCCGGCCGACACCGTGGTGTTCGAGCAGCGGCCACCGGCGCCCGCACGGGCGCGGGCCGCGACGGAGCCGATGGCGGCGGTCTCCCACGACGCCTTCGCGGCGAACCTGCGCGCGCTCGCCGAGCTCCGGACGCGGCACTCGACGAGCCCGGAGTTCCGCACCGCGCTCGACTGGGCCGCCGGCGTACTGAGCGGACTGGGCTTCGCGACCCGGACCCAGACGGTGGCTCTCCACGGCGGAAGCACCCAGAACCTCGTCGCCGAGCGGCCGGGTCGCGGCGGCGACGGCCGGGCGGTGCTCGTCACCGCGCACCTCGACTCGATCAACGTCCGGGACGGCGCATCCGCCCCCGCACCGGGCGCCGACGACAACGGCTCCGGCGCCGCCGGGGTGCTCGCCGTCGCCCGGGCCCTGCGGGACCACCCCGGCGCCCGCGACCTGCGGCTGATCCTGTTCGGGGGCGAGGAGCAGGGCCTGTTCGGCAGCCGCCACTACGTCGCGGAGCTGGACCAGACGGCCCGCGACCGCATCCACTCGGTGGTCAACATGGACATGATCGCGTGCCGGAACACGTCCGCGCCCACGGTGCTGCTCGAGGGCGCCGCCGCGTCGCAGGTCGTGCTGGAGGAGCTGGCCGTCGCGGCGCAGGCGCACACCGGCCTGACCGTGCAGACCAGTCTGCTGCCCTTCAACAGCGATCACGTGCCGTTCCTCGACGCCGGCATCCCCGCCGTGCTCACGATCGAGGGGGCCGACGGCGCCAACGACCGCATCCACACCGCCGGCGACACCCTGGAGCACGTCGACCACGACCTCGCCCTCGAGATCCTGCGGATGAACGTCGCCTACCTCGTCCAGGCCCTCGGGCGGGCCTGAGCCGGTACCGGAAGGACCGTAGCGGACGGGACCGCCCGCGGGCGCCGCGAGGCAAGCACCCGCGATCAACGGGCAATCAGCAGACGAGCTCGGCAGGCGCGTCCGGCTCAGGCCCCCACGTAGGCCGCGAGGTGCTCGCCCGTGAGGGTGGAGCGGGCGGCGACGAGCTCGGCGGGGGTGCCCTCGAAGACGATCCGGCCGCCGTCGTGGCCGGCGCCGGGGCCGAGGTCGATGATCCGGTCCGCGTGGGCCATGACCGCCTGGTGGTGCTCGATCACGATGACCGACTTGCCGGAGTCGACCAGCCGGTCGAGCAGGCCGAGCAGCTGCTGCACGTCGGCGAGGTGCAGGCCCGTGGTCGGCTCGTCGAGGACGTAGACGCCGCCCTTCTTGCCCAGGTGGGTGGCCAGCTTGAGCCGCTGGCGCTCGCCGCCGGAGAGCGTGGTGAGCGGCTGGCCGAGGCTCACATAGCCCAGCCCCACGTCCGCCAGCCGGTGCACGATGGCGTGGGCGGCCGGGGTGCGCGCGTCGCCGGCGCCGAAGAACGCCTCGGCCTCCTCGACCGGCATCGCGAGCACGTCGGCGATGTTGCGCCCGCCCAGGGTGTACTCGAGGACCGCGGCCTGGAACCGCCGGCCCTCGCACTCCTCGCACGTGGTGGCCACCCCGGCCATCATCACCAGGTCGGTGTAGATGACGCCGGCGCCGTTGCAGGCCGGGCAGGCGCCCTCCGAGTTGGCGCTGAACAGCGCCGGCTTCACTCCGTTGGCCTTGGCGAAGGCCTTGCGGATCGGGTCCAGCAGGCCGGTGTAGGTGGCCGGGTTGCTGCGGCGGGAGCCGCGGATGGCGCCCTGGTCGATCGAGACCACGTCCTCTCGCCCGAGCACGGAGCCGGTGATCAGCGAGCTCTTGCCGGAGCCGGCCACCCCGGTCAGCACGGTGAGCACGCCGAGCGGGATGTCGACGTCGACGGACCGCAGGTTGTGGGTGTCGGCGCCGCGCACCTCCAGGACTCCGGTGGGGGTGCGCACGGTGGTCTTCAGGGCGGCGCGGTCGTCCAGGTGCCGCCCGGTGAGGGTGTCGCCGGCGCGCAGCCCCGCCACGGTGCCCTCGTAGCAGACGGTGCCGCCGGCCGTGCCGGCGCCAGGCCCGAGGTCGACCACGTGGTCGGCGATCGCGATGGTCTCCGGCTTGTGCTCCACGACCAGCACGGTGTTGCCCTTGTCCCGCAGCCGCAGCAGCAGCTGGTTCATCCGCTGTATGTCGTGCGGGTGCAGCCCGATGGTCGGCTCGTCGAAGACGTAGGTGACGTCGGTGAGCGAGGAGCCGAGGTGGCGGATCATCTTGGTGCGCTGGGACTCGCCGCCGGAGAGCGTGCCCGAGGACCGGCTCAGCGAGAGGTAGCCCAGCCCGATCTCCACGAACGAGTCGAGGGTCTCGCCGAGCGCCGTGAGCAGCGGCGCCACGGACGGCTCGTCCAGGGCGCGCACCCACGCGGCGAGGTCGCTGATCTGCATCGCGCAGGCGTCGGCGATGTTGATGCCCCGGATCTTGGAGGAGCGGGCGGCCGCGCTGAGCCGGGTGCCGCCGCACTCGGGGCACGCGGTGAACGTCACGGCCCGCTCCACGAAGGCGCGGATGTGCGGCTGGAGCGCGGCCACGTCCTTGGACAGGAAGGACTTCTGCATCCGGGGGATCAGGCCCTCGTAGGTGAGGTTGATGTTGTCGACCTTGATCTTGGTCGGCTCCCGGTGCAGCAGGTCGTGCAGCTCGGTCTCGGTGTACTCGCGGATCGGCTTGTCCGGGTCGAGGAACCCGGAGCCGCCGTAGATCCGGCCGTACCAGCCGTCCGCGCTGTAGCCGGGGATCGTCAGCGCCCCTTCGTTGAGGGACTTGGAGGCGTCGTAGAGCTGGGTCAGGTCGAAGTCGTTGACCTGCCCCATGCCCTCGCAGCGCGGGCACATCCCGCCGGTGACGGAGAAGCTGCGCCGCTCCTTGACGGTCTTCCCGCCGCGCTCCATGGTGACGGCCCCGGCGCCGCTCATCGAGGCGACGTTGAAGGAGAACGCCTTCGCCGTGCCGATGTGCGGGTGCCCGAGCCGGCTGAAGAGGATCCGCAGCATCGCGTCCGCGTCGGTGGCGGTGCCCACGGTGGAGCGGGCGTTGGCGCCCATCCGCTCCTGGTCCACGATGATCGCGGTGGTGAGCCCGTCGAGGACGTCGACGTCGGGCCGGGCCTGGGTGGGCATGAAGCCCTGCACGAAGGTGCTGTAGGTCTCGTTGATCAGCCGCTGCGACTCCGCGGCGATCGTGCCGAACACCAGGGAGCTCTTGCCGGAGCCGGAGATCCCGGTGAACACGGTGAGCCGGCGCTTGGGGAGCTCCACGCTGATGTCCCGGAGGTTGTTCTCGCGGGCGCCCTGGACGCGGATCAGGTCGTGGCTGTCGGCCACGTGCGGCTCGGGGGAAGGCACCGGGGAGTGCGGGTCCTGGCTCGGGGGCGTGCTCATCGTGTCTCCATCCCTGGGGCGCCGGCGTCAGGACTCCCGACGCCGCGGCCCGGTTCGATCCGACCGCCTCCGAGCATACGTCCGGTCCGCCCGCCGCTCGAGGATCCAGCGCAGCCGAGAGCAGAGCCGCTCAGGGCAGAGCCGCGCACAGCAGAAAAGGGTTCCGCGCGAGGGAGCCCGGGTCCACGCTGGGCCCATGAACACCACCACCGCACCACCCCGGACCCCGATCGACGACGAGCTCGCCTCCCGGCTGCTGGAGCAGCGCATCATCGTGCTGGGCGCCGAGCTGGACCAGGCCACCGGCAACCGGCTGTGCACGCAGCTGCTGCTGCTCTCCGCCCAGGACCCGCGGCGGGACATCTCCCTCTGGATCAACTCCCCGGGCGGCTCCGTCCCGGCCATGCTCGCGATCATGGACGTCATGCGGATCATCCCCAACGACGTGTCCACGCTCGCCATGGGGCTGGCCTGCAGCGCTGGGCAGTTCCTGCTCTCGGCCGGCACCCCGGGCAAGCGCAGTGCCCTGCCGCACGCCCGGATCCTGCTGCACCAGGGCTCGGCCGGGATCGGCGGCACGGCCGTGGACATCGCCATCCAGGCCGAGGACCTGCGCCACACCCGGGACACCGTGCTCGGGCTCATCGCCGAGCACACCGGTCAGCCGCTCGAGCGGATCGTGGCCGACTCCCAGCGGGACCGCTGGTTCACCGCCGAGGAGGCCCTCGCCTACGGCTTCGTGGACCGGGTCATCGCCGGGCTCGACGACGTGCGGCCCCGCTCCGCCACCACGGCCGCCGCGGGGGTGGGGTCATGAGCGGCTACGCCGTGCCCTACGTCGTCGAACGCACGCCCAACGGCGAGCGCAGCATGGACGTCTTCAGCCGGCTGCTGGTGGAGCGGATCGTCTACCTCGGCACCGAGATCGACGACGGGGTCGCCAACGTCCTGATCGCCCAGCTGCTCTACCTGGACTCCTACGGCTCCGATCAGCCGATCGGCTTCTACATCAACTCCCCGGGCGGCTCCACCACGGCGATGCTCGCCGTCTACGACGCCATGCAGCACGTGGCCGCGCCCGTGGAGACCACCTGCGTGGGCCAGGCGGCCTCGGCCGCCGCGGTGCTGCTGGCGGCCGGTGCCCCGGGGCGGCGCTCGGTGCTGCCCCACGCCCGGGTGGTGCTGCACCAGCCGGCCGCGCAGGGCCAGGGCACCATCCCGGACCTCATCCTCGAGGCCGAGGAGATCGCCCGCACCCGGGCGCAGCTGGAGCAGGTGCTCGCCCGGCACACCAGGCGCACCCCGGAGCAGATCCGCGAGGACACCGACCGGGACCTGGTGCTCACCGCCGAGGAGGCGGTGGCCTACGGGGTGGCCGACCGGGTCGTGACCCCGCGGGAGGCCCGGGCCCGGTAACAAGCGCGTGACCGGGCAGATGGCTCAGACGGCCAGGGCCACCGGCCCGGCCAGGCAGACCGGACCGCCCGGGACGGCACGGGCGGCCGGAACGCTGTCGAGCAGCACCCCGGTGGTCCCCTCGGTGAGATCGAGCAGGTTCAGTCCCAGGGCACCGACCACCGCGGCGATGATCTCCGAGGAGGGGTCCTTCACCCCGCGCTCGATCTCGGAGAGGTACTGCGTGGAGACCCCGGAGACGCGGGCCACCTGCGCCAGCGTCAGCCCCTGCGCCAGGCGGTGGCGGCGCAGGAACATCCCCAGCACGGACCGCCACAGCGGGTCTACGGGCGCTCGCGGCGCGGCACGCTCCCGCGGCGCGGGCGACGGGAGCCAGGCCGGCGACGAGGCCGATGTGGGGCGGATCACGTCCTTCATGACCCCATGCTAGGTCCGTACGGGCGCCGGCGGGCGCGTCGTCTGCTGTGAGCGGAGCACGGTGTCCTGTCCACGCCGCGGGCGCGGTGGGATACTGGCCGCATGGATTCGCCGCAGGTGGGCGACCAGCTCCACGAGGGCACGGAGGCGCTCGAGCGGGCCGACTGGGCCGGCGCGCGCCGGGCCTTCGAGCACGTCCTGGACGGCGGCGGATCCCCCGGCGAGGCGGTGGCCGCCGAGGGCCTCGGGCTCGCCCTGTGGTTCGAGGGCCAGGTCGCGCAGGGCATCGCCTGGCGCGAACGAGCCGTCGCCGGATACGTCGCGCAGCGCCGGTTCGGCGACGCCGCCCGGGTGGCGGTCTGGGTGTCCGAGCAGCACCAGCTCGCCGGGCGACCGTCCGCGGCCCGGGGCTGGCTGGCCCGGGCCGAGCGGATCATCGACGGCACCCCCGTGAGCGAGGGCCACGGGTGGGTGGCGGTCGGGCGGGCCCAGCAGGCCGGGTCCGTCGAGGAGCAGGCGGCCCAGGCGGAGCAGGCCCACCGGATCGGCCGGGAGACCGGGGCGGAGGACCTCGAGATCCTCGCGCTGAGCCTGCTCGGCCAGGCGGAGCTGACCGCCGGCCACCGGGAGCCGGGCCTGCGCCTGCTCGAGGAGGCCATGGTCGCGGCCACGGCCGGCCGGATCCGCAACATCCACACCATGGGCTCGGCCTACTGCCACCTGGTGATGGCCTGCGCTGAGGCGGAGGAGTGGGAGCGGGCGAGGGAGTGGTGCGAGCACGTCGAGAACTTCGCGCAGACCCACCGGGCGGCGCCGCTGCTGGGGGTCTGCCGGACCGTGCACGCCGACGTCCTGGTGGCCACGGGCCACTGGTCCGAGGCCGAGGAGGCGCTGGAGTCCGCCCTCGCCTCCCACGCCCGGGCCATCCCGGAGCTCAGCGTCCCGGCGCTCGCCACGCTGGCGGAGCTGCGGATCCACCAGGGCCGCCTGCGCGAGGCGGAGCAGCTGCTGTCCGGGCGGGAGGAGCACCCGTCGTCGCTGCGCGCGCTGGCCCTGCTCCACGTCGCCGAGGGGAGACCGCACGTGGCGGTCTCCCTGCTCGAGCGCGGCCTGTCCGAGACGGAGGGGCACGCGGCGCGCACCACGCAGCTGCTGGCCGCGCTCGTCGACGCCACCCTGGCGGCCGGGGACCTCGGAGCCGCCGAGGCCGCCAGCGAGAGCCTGCACCGGATCGCCGGGGAGTCCGAGATGCGCCTCGGCTCGGCCCGCGCCGATCTCGCCTCGGCCCGGCTCGCCCTGGCCACCGGTGACCGGGGCACGGCCGCCGAGCTCGCCCGGCGGGCGCTGCGCGCCTTCGGCGCCATGGCCATGCCGCTGGACGCGGCCCTGGCCCGGCTCGACCTGGCCCAGTCGGTCATGCACGGATCGCCCGACCTGGCGCGGGAGGAGGTGCTGGCCGCCCAGGGCGTCTTCCGCGACCTGGGAGCCTCCCGGGAGCTGGACGCCGCGGCCCGGCTCCTGCGCGAGCTGGGCGGCGGCACGGGCCCAAGGCCCCGGAACGGGGGCGAGCTGACCTCGCGCGAGCACGAGGTGCTGGACCTGATCGCTCTCGGGATGTCCAACGCGCGGATCGCGAGAGTCCTGAGCATCAGCGAAAAGACCGCCGGGCACCACGTGAGCAGGATCCTCATGAAGCTCGGGGTGCACAACCGCGCGGAGGCTGCCGCGCACGCGGCGGGCAGGGGAAAGGGGTAGAGGAGGAGTGGGGAGAGGGTAGGGAACGAATAGGGAGTTCTCCCGATGTTCGGCCCGGTCGATCGGCGGATGCTGGAACGCGTGGCACAGCTTCACAGCACCCCAGCAGCAGACCTCGACCCGAGGTACCCGACCCCTCGACCAGGAGACCCCGTCATGTCACAGACCATCAGCACTCCCGCAGCCGGCACCTCGTCCGCGGACCACGAGCTCAAGGCCAAGCACCGCGCCATCTGGGCCTCGGGCGACTACCCGACCATGGTGGAGACGTTCCTGCTCCCGCTGGGCCCGCGCCTGGTCGGGGCGGCCGGCGTCACCGCCGGCCAGCGCGTCCTCGACGTCGGCGCCGGCAACGGCAACGCCTCCCTCCCCGCCGCCGCCACGGGCGCCCGCGTCACCGCCGGCGACCTCACCCCCGAACTGCTCGACGACGGACGACGGCGCGCCGCGGTCGCTGGACTCGACCTCGAGTGGGTCGAGGCCGACGCCGAGCACCTCCCGTTCGCGGACGCCTCCTACGACGTGGTGATGTCCTCGATCGGCGCCATGTTCGCCCCCCACCACCAGCAGACGGCCGACGAGCTGGTGCGCGTGACCCGCCCCGGCGGGACCCTCGCCCTCCTGAGCTGGACGCCCGAAGGATTGGTGGGCGA
Organism: Kocuria sp. LHG3120; assembly: GCF_049897445.1. Lineage (NCBI taxonomy): Bacteria > Bacillati > Actinomycetota > Actinomycetes > Micrococcales > Micrococcaceae > Kocuria > Kocuria sp. LHG3120. The sequence continues at coordinate 272,101 of NZ_JAFCWG010000006.1, forward strand.
GCTCTTCCGCACCATGAAGCCCTTCGCCCCCACCCCGCCGCCGGGCGTGCAGCCCCCGCCGCTGTGGGGGAGCGAGGAGCACCTGCGGGGGCTCTTCGGCGGACGAGTGCAGTTCCACCGGGTCCTCCGGGACGTCCTCGAGGTCACGGCGTTCGAGCGGGCCCGCGACTTCGGTGAGCACTTCAAGGCCAACTACGGCCCCACCATCGCCGTGCGGAAGAACGCCGAGCGCGAGGGCCGGGCCGCGGAGTTCGACGAGGCGCTCGACCAGCTCTGCGACGAGTGGAACCAGGGCGCCCCGGAACGGGCACGCTTCGAGATGGAGTACCTGGTGGCGGTCGGCACCCGGCCGTGACCTTGACCGGCAACCAATAGGTTGCCTAATCTGGTGGCGTGGACATCGTGTTCCAGGCCCTGGCCCATCCCGCGCGGCGGATCCTCCTCGAGGAGCTCGCCGCACGGGATGACCAGAGCCTCTTCGAGCTCACCGTGCGGCTCATCAACGACCACGGCCTGGCCATGACCCGCCAGGCCGTGACCAAGCACCTGGCCGTGCTGCGCGAGGCCGGCCTGGTGACGTCCACCGTGCAGGGGCGCACCACGGTGCACCACCTGGACACCTCCCCGCTCACCGACGCGCGGCAATGGATGGACTCCCTGCCGCCCCCGCCGAAGGACACGCCGTGATCATCACCTACGCCTCCGTCTTCGTGGACGACCAGCAGAAGGCCCTGGAGTTCTACACCGACACGCTCGGCTTCCAGCTCAAGGTCGACGTGCCGACCGGCCCCTACCGGTGGCTGACCGTCGTCTCGCCCCAGGCCCCGGACGGGGTGCAGCTGCTGCTGGAGCCCTCCGAGCACCCGGCCGTCCACCCGTTCAAGGAGGCCCTGGTGGCCGACGGCATCCCGTTCAACAGCTTCGGGGTCGAGGACGTGCAGGCCGAGTACGAGCGGCTCACCGCCTTGGGCGTGCGCTTCGTGCAGGAGCCCACCGCGATGGGCCCGGTCACCACCGCGGTGCTCGACGACACCTGTGGCAACCTCATCCAGATCGCGCACCTGAATGACCCGGCGGTGGCCGGGCAGTAGGTGCGGCACGGTCCGGACAACGCCGAAGGGGCGTCTCCTGCAGGAGGCGCCCCTTCGGCGTTCGAGCCGGCGTCCGGCTGGGGTCAGTGCCCCGTCGACGTGGACCCGGTGGACGAGCCGGACCGGCCCCAGGCCTCGAGCCCGAAGGTCTCGTGCTCGGCAGAGCCCGGGACATCCGGCTGATCGGCACGCGTCGGCGCGGGCGCCGCGTCTTCGGCCGCAGGAGCCGTGGGCTCCTGCTGCGTCCGCGGCGTGGCCGGCGGCTGGGACTCAGCGGGCTCCGGTCGCAGCTCGGTGCCCCATGGCTGGTGCTTGCCGACCGGCGCGGGGACGACCGGCTGCGCGCCAGTTTTCGGCGCCGCCTTCTCGTCCGAGTTCGCGTAATAGGACTTGCCGTAATATCCATAGTATCCAGCGTCCGCACCGGTGGTGGGCACCCGGTTGAGCACCACGCCCAGCACGTTGCCGCGGACCTGGCGCAGGTTCTCCAAAGCCTTGGACAGCTCGTCCGTGGTGGTCCGCTGGGCGGTGGCCACGATGAGCGCACCGTCGGCCGAGGCCGTGAGCAGCGCGGCGTCGGTGACCGGCAGCAGCGGGGGAGCGTCCACCAGGACCAGCGCGTCCTCGGCGAGGGTCTCGAGCATGTTGTGCATGGCCTTCGAGGACAGCAGCTCCGTGGGGTTCGGCGCGGTCTTCCCGGCGCCGAGCACCTGCAGGTTCGGGAACGTGTCGTAGGTCTGGAGGACCTCCTCCACCTGCACCTGCCCAGTCAGTACGTCGGTGACGCCCACGCCGGCCACGAGCCCGAAGAGATCGGTCATGACCGGGCGGCGGAGATCGCCGTCCACGACGACGACGTTGCGCCCCGTCGAGGCGATGGCCACCGCCAGGTTCGCCGTGATCGAGGACTTGCCCTCACCCGGCAGGGACGAGGTCACCACGATCATCCGCGGCGGGTTGTCCACCGAGACGAAGCTGAGGTTCGTGCGCAGCTCGCGCAGGGCCTCGGCGAACTCGTGGTGCCCGCGACCGGCGGAGATGCCGGTCTCGACGATCGCGCGGTGGTCGGACAGCCGGTCGTCGGTGGGAATGACACCGAGGACGGAGACACCGAAGCCGTCGCGGATCTCCTCGACCGACTTGATGCGGCGGTCCATCTTGTACCGGGCGAAGGCATAGAGCAGACCCAGACCGAGACCGCCCACAAAGCCGAGGGCCAGGTTGAGCCTCAAGTTCGGCGAGGACGGCGCCAGCGGCAGGGAGGCGTTGCTCAGCGGCTGGACGGCCACGCGGTTGATCGCGTCCTCGTCGCCCTGGCTCTCCAGCTCCTGCACCTGGCCGGCCAGCGCCACGACCCAGGCGTTGGCCAAGTCGGCCGCCTCCGTCGGGTCCTCGGCGTCGGCGGTGATGCGCAGCTCCGGGGTGTCCACGGGGACGTCCGTGGTGATGCGCGGCAGCACCTCCTCCGGCGTGGCGTCGAGATCGAGCTCGTCGATCACCGACTCGGCGACCGGCCGGGACGTGGCCAGCGACTCGTAGGACACCGCCTTGGACTGGGCCAGGTTGTTGCCGGCCAGCGCGCTGGCCAGGTCCTGCTCACCGGTGGCGACGACCAGGCCGGACGCCGTGGCCGAGTAGATCTTCGGCTGGATCAGTGTCCAGCCCAGTGCCAGCAGAGTGCACAGCAGCGTGATCAGCGTGATGGCCCGCCAGTGCGTGCGCACGAGCCGGAGGAGATCCCGTGCATCGAGAGCGGGGGCTTCCCGCTCTGCGTCAAGGTGCTCCATGGTTCTCCTCGGGATCGGCTCGGGGGTGGGGGGATGGGTAGAAGTCACTCGCGGATGCCGTCCTGGTGTTCGCGGTACCAGTCGACGGTGGACCGGAGGCCCTCGGTGAGGGAGATGCGGGCGGTCCAGCCGGCGTCGGCGAGCTTGGTGACGTCCATGAGCTTGCGGGGGGTGCCGTCGGGCTTGGTGGTGTCCCACTCGATGCGGCCCTCGTAGCCCACGGCCTCTGCGACGAGGCCGGCGAGTTCCTTGATGGTGAGGTCGGTGCCGGTGCCCACGTTGACGTGCTCGGCTCCGTCGTAGTGCTCGAGCAGGTGAAGGCAGGCCTCGGCCATGTCGTCGACGTGCAGGAACTCCCGCAGCGGGGAGCCGGTGCCCCAGTTGGTCACCGACTCCGCCCCGGCGATGCGGGCATCTTCGTAGCGGCGGATCATCGCGGGAAGGACATGGGAGCCGGTGGGGGAGAAGTTGTCCCCGGGCCCGTAGAGGTTGGTGGGCATCGCGGAGATCCAGGGCAGCCCGTACTGGCGGCGGACGGCCTGGATCTGGAGGATGCCGGCGATCTTGGCGATCGCGTAGGCGTCGTTGGTGGGTTCCAGGTGCCCGGTGAGGAGGTATTCCTCCTTCAGCGGCTGGGGCGCCAGCTTCGGGTAGATGCAGGAGGACCCCAGGAACAGCACCCGCTCCACCCCGTGGGCCAGGGCGGCGTCGAGGACGTTGACCTGGATCCGCAGGTTCTCGGAGAGGAAGTCCACGGGGTAGGTGTTGTTGGCGAGGATCCCGCCGACCTTCGCCGCGGCCAGCACCACGTACCGGGGCTTGGTGCGGGCGAAGAACGCGAACACCGCCTCGCGGTCCTTCAGGTCCAGCTCGGCGGAGGTGGCCCCGATGAGGTCGGTGAAGCCCTCGGACTGGAGCCGGCGCCAGATCGCGGAGCCGACCAGGCCTCGGTGGCCGGCTACGTAGAACGGGGCCGTGCGATCCAGCGGGCCCGGGACGAATCCGGTGGTGGTGTCGGCGGGGGCCGTGGTGGTGGGTGTCTGTGTCATGGGTGCTTTTCCTGTCGCTTCCTGGGTCACTTGGCCCAGGAGGCGAGGTCGACGGTGTCGATCCAGGCGTCGTTTTCGAGCAGGGCGATGTCGGCGTCGACCATCAGCTTCGCGAGTTCGGGGGCCTTGACGGTGGCTTCCCAGCCGAGCTTGTCCTTGGCCTTGGCGGGGTCCCCGATCAGGGCGTCGACCTCGGTGGGGCGCAGGTAGCGCTCGTCGAACTCCACGTGCTCGCGCCAGTCCAGGCCGGCGTGGTCGAAGGAGAGCTCCAGGAACTCCCGCACCGTGCACGGGTGGCCGGTGGCGAGCACGAAGTCCTCGGGCTCGTCGGCCTGGAGCATCCGCCACATGCCTTCGACGTACTCGGCGGCGTAGCCCCAGTCGCGGATGGCCTGGAGGTTGCCCATGTAGAGCTTCTCCTGGGTACCGGCCTTGATCGCGGCCACAGCCCGGGTGATCTTCCTAGTCACGAAGGTCTCGCCGCGGCGGGGGGACTCGTGGTTGAAGAGGATCCCGTTGACGGCGTACATGTCGTAGGCCTCGCGGTAGTTCTTGGTGATCCAGTAGGAGTAGATCTTCGCCGCGCCGTAGGGGGAGCGGGGGTAGAAGGGGGTGTCCTCGTGCTGCGGGGGCGGGGTGGCGCCGTACAGCTCGGAGGTGGAGGCCTGATAGTAGCGGGCGTCCACGTTGGCCAGGCGCATCGCCTCGAGCAGGCGCACGGTGCCCAGGCCGGTGGTGTCCCCGGTGTGCTCGGGTTCTTCGAAGGAGACCTTCACGTGGGACTGGGCGGCGAGGTTGTAGACCTCGTCCGGACGGATCTGCGCCATCAGCGTCACCAGCCGGGAGCCGTCGGAGAGGTCGCCGTAGTGCAGGAACAGCTTTGCGTCGGCCTCGTGCGGGTCCGTGTAGAGGTGGTCGATCCGGTGGGTGTTGAAGGTCGAGGCGCGGCGGATCAGCCCGTGGACCTCGTAGCCCTTGGCGAGCAGCAGCTCCGCCAGGTAGGAGCCGTCCTGACCGGTGATCCCGGTGATGAAAGCCTTCTTGGGGGTGGCGTGCATGATCGTCCTTCGAGGGAGAGGGCGTGGGCCGTTGAGGGGACAGCTTTATGCTAGTGAATGAATGGGCAAAGCCGGTGATCAGGTCCGGACATGTTGCGTCAAAGATCGGAGCACCTCGTCCCAGCGGCGCATCGCGGCGTCCGCGGCGAGGTGCTCCGCGACGTATCCGGGACCGCGTCCGCCGATCTCCGAGGCCAGCGCCCGGTCGCCGCCGAGCTCCTCGGCGGCCTGCAGTAAGGCGGCGGGATCGCCGGAGAGAACAACGCGCCCAGCCCCAGAGGACTCGATCTCGCCGGCGGACGAGCTCTCGTCGTCCACCGCAGCCAGGACAGGGCGACCAGTGGCGAAGTAAGACGTGAGCTTGCTCGGCACGCACATCTCTCGGAGCTCGGGCTTCTCGTTGACGAGCAGGACATCCGCTGCGGCCAAGGCCGCAGTGTACTCCTCGTCAGGCAGGGGGTCGACGAACTCCAGGCTTTCCACACTGGCGGCAAGCTCCTTGAGCCGCTGCAGCTGGCTGCCTGCACCGAGCAGGACGAACCGGACACGGGAATTCTTCTCATCGGCAAGCCGGGCGGCGTCCACCACGTTCTCGAGGTACTGCTTCACGCCCATGTTGCCGGCGTGGAGGACCACCACTTCGTCCTCGGACCAACCCCGACGAGCACGGACCGCCGCGGTGTTAATCGTGTGCTGCGGGGTGATGTGCGACCAGTTCCGGTGGATGAGCGCTCGCTCCGGAGCCACCCCCAGTTCGTTGACCGCGTGGCGGCGGAAGCGGTCGTGGATGACGATCACGCGGTCCATGCCGCGGAGGACGAATCCTTCGACCTTACGCATGACAGGAGCCAGCGCGGCGGCGGACGTGTGCACCTCCTCGAGCCCACGGGAGTACAGGTCCTGGATCCAGATCGCCGTCCCGGGACGGCGCCGGCTGAGCTTGGCGCGGAGAGCCGCCACACCCGATGAGAACAGCCCCGGGTTCACGAAGAGCACCACGTCCGGGCGGCCCCAGTTCGCCACCGCGGCGCGAAGACCGAAGTGGACCTCCATCAGGAGCCGATTGAACAGCTTCGGCTCCGCGGGCACGTAGTGGCGAAGGCGAAGGACATGGACGCCGTTGTGATCCTCCTCCAACGTCCGGCCGTCGTAGCCGTCATAAACCTGCCACTGGGGATAGTGCGGGAAGCCGGTGATGACCCGGACGTCCCATCCGCAATCGGCCATGCCTTCGGCGAGGGCCGTGGTGTAGGGGGCGTTGCCGCTGGTCTCGGGGGCGTAGTTGATGCCGATGATCGTCAAACGAGGGCGCATGGGGGTGCTTTCGTCACACTGGGAGCAACGCCGAGGGGAATCAGCGGCCCACCGGAGGGGATGAGGTATAAATCAGACGATACATGTGAGCGCATTCAGCTCCGGGACGACGCCCCACGTCGGCCCGTGGTTCAGCTCACATAACCTCCCCGCCCCCCACACGCAGAGGTATTCATGGCCACCGCCGCTGAGCGCAGCCCTGCCGACTCCGACGTTCCCATCATCGACCTCTCGAAGGCGCCTGGCGAGGGCGAAGCCTGGAACCGGCCCAAGTGGATGATCTACCTGTGGTCAGCCACCGAGCTCGTCTTCGTCACCAACCCATGGCAGATCAGCTCCGGCCTGAGGACGAAAGTGCTCCGCGCTTTCGGCGCCAAGATCGGCGACGGCGTCATTATTAGGCCCCGTACCCGCATCAAGTTTCCCTGGAACCTGGAGATTGGCGACCGCTCCTGGATAGGTGAGGGCGTGTGGATCCACAACCAAGACCAGGTCATCATCGGCCACGACGCGGTCGTGTCGCAGGAAACCTTCATCACCACAGGCAGCCACGCCCACCGCAAAGACATGGGCCTCATCACCCGCCCAGTCACAATCGACGACGGCGCGTGGGTCACCTCGCGCTGCGTGGTGACCGGAGGAGTGACCGTGGGGCGCTCAGCGTTAGTGCAACCATTGACGCTAGTTAATCGGGACGTCGATCAGAATGTCGTCTTGGGACCCCCCGCGGCGGAAGTCAAGGCGAGCCGCTTCGCGGCCAACCATCAGGCCGGACGATCATGAAGATTTTGCAGGTTGTCACCTACATCAGCCCGGACGGGGCCTACGGCGGACCCGTGCGAGTGGCACTCAACCAAGCGAAGGCCCTATCCAAACTGGGTCACGAGGTGGTGATCGCAGCCGCGGCCGGCGGTTTCCAAGGTCCACTGCCTGTTGAGTCCGACGGCTTCCCAGTCCGTCTTTTCCAGGCTCGAAAAGTGCTTCCGAGAACCGGCTTCGCAGGCCTCTCGTCTCCGGGCCTCCTGCGGTGGTTGGCCGCGAACCTAAAAGACTTCGACGTGCTGCATGTTCATCTTGCCCGCGACCTTGTCACGCTTCCTGCCGCGGCCCTGTCCCTTCAATTGAAGGTGCCCTTTGTGGTGCAGACCCACGGGATGATCGACCCTACGCAAAAAAAACTAGCCGGACCACTTGACCGACATCTTACCAAACCGGTCCTAAAGGCAGCCCGCAGCGTGTTCTACCTAACCGAACGAGAACGGCAAAGCCTTACGGACGTGGCCGGCAAATTACACAATCTCAGATATCTACCTAATGGTGTTGATGTGCCGACATCTGCAGCCATCGAACAGGGTGAAGGACCACAGCAGAATCCTGAGGTGTTGTTCTTGGCTCGGTTGCATAGCATTAAAAGACCCTCCCTCATGGTCAATGCAGCCCGTGACCTAGAAAAGGCATTTCCCTCGACCCAATTTACATTGGTCGGTCCCGACGAGGGCGAAGCGTCGCATGTCAGCGCACTTATTCACAGTTCAAAGCAGGAAAACCGGGTGCACTGGGCAGGTCCCTTGCCACCGGAAGAGACGCTATCCAGGATGTGCCAAGCGAGTGTATACGCGCTTCCATCGAGTGCTGAGGTCTTTCCCATGTCGGTACTCGAAGCCATGTCAGTGGGATTGCCCGTGATTGTCACGGATGGCTGTGGACTTGCGCCCATGATCACGGAAAACTCCGCCGGCGTAGTTTGTGATCAAACTCCGAAAAATTTCTCAAAGGCCGTTGAAGAGCTGTTGAGACAACCCGAGCGTCGCGTCGTCATGGGGTCCAACGCACGCCGCGCAGTCAAAGAACTGCATTCCATAACCAGGGTGGCCAAAAATTTACTATACGAGTATGAAAAAGCCTATAAACCGCAAGGGGCAAATAAGTGATGGCTAGAGTAGTCATTGTTCAACCGTATCTGCCCGGTTATCGTCTGGCCTTCTTCGAGGGATTAAGGCAACGTCTCGCTGAGGTCGATGTCGAATGTATTGTCGCTGCGGGCGTACCCCGTGGCACCCAAGCGGCCAGAGGTGATGGGGTCCAGCCTGATTGGTTGGTTCCTGTGAGGCAACTGGGTTTGACTCTGGGTAACCGCTCCATAAACGCCGGAATTAGGCCCGCACCGTGGAAGCATACAGATGCAGTGATTCTCGGACTTGAGGGATCGGCGTTACCTGTCTATCGGGCATTACTAACCCGACAAATAAAGGATGTTCGCGTAGGCCTTTGGGGCCATGTTCGCCCGTACGTCGCATCAGGTAACCAACTAGATCTTTGGCTCGAGCTCCAGCAAATGCGATTATCGGATCACGTTTTCGCCTACACACCGGGCGGAAGAGAATACGCAGTTGATGCTGGAATCGATCCACACAAGATAACCACCGTCATGAACTCGGTGGATACGTCCGCATTGGAACAGGCACAGAAAAAGTTAACCGATCGGCATGTTGCAGAATATGCCACCCACCTAAAAATTGATCCCGCAAGGACTCTATGCTTTATTGGAGGACTCGATGCAAGCAAAAGAATCCAATTTTTGGCGGATGCTCTCGAACTTCTTTGGCATCGGGATCAATCCATTCGCCTACTGGTCGGCGGCGAGGGGCCCCAAAAGAAGCTGTTGAAGCTTGCGTTCGAGCGCGGTCAAGCAATAGACCTGGGTTATCTTGACACGGACCAAAAGGCCCTCGTGATGTCTGCGTCGAGGGCAGTGGCTATGCCTGGCCGGATCGGTCTCGTGGCCGTGGACGCGCTTTTAGGTCGAACACCAATAATCACGACAGACTGGCCTTACCATGCACCAGAAGTTGAATATTTGACCGAAGGAATAAGCCGCTTTACCACACAAGATTCGACAACCGAGTATGTGAGAGGGTTAATTGCCGCAACCGACGAAGTGCCATCGAAAGTCCCTGAAGAGGGGGCTTGGACGTATCCGAGCTTGGCCAGCATGGTCACAAATTATGCAATCGGCGTCGAAAAACTGCTTGCAGTGTAAAAAAAATCCTATCGCAGGATTCCGCCGGCCCCTGGCGGCGTGCTAAAGCTCAAAAGATATGGAAATAGCTGATGAAAATACCTAACTGCCTTTGGATGCAAATTAGTGCCATGCGTGTAGTTGAAGAGTATTTTAAAGACTCAATCCGATATATTAAATACTCGACACCCCTCCGTCGGGAGATGCTTCGCTCCATTGCTGGAAAGAATCTTGAAGCGCAAATAACTAAGGATTATCATCGTATCGAAAAAGGCCTTAGTCTCCCAAGTCCGAAAAGACCATTTGGTGCTGACGCTACGTCTAGGCTAAAACTCGCTTTGTCAAACAAGTCGTTATCACGTACGCAACCTGAGGATGACTACACCCGATTTGCTCATGATGCCATGGAATCACTGAGTAGGTTCAATTCGACTGCTGAAATAGATGATTTAGTTAGTCCGAAACTCGAAGACATTGGCTCACCCAATCTCTCTCACCAGGATGTTGCTACGTTCTTTGAAACTCGGCGAAGCGTTAGGAACTTCGACCCCAGCGCCTCAATTCCCACAGAGGTCATCCGAGAAGCCACACGTCTTGCGGGGCTGTCTCCGTCAGTATGCAATCGTCAAAGCTGCAAAACATACTATTTCGCAGGCCGGAGAAATATCGATCGAATCCTGAAGCATCAAGCTGGTAATAGAGGCTTCGGCCACACGGCACAAGGTATTTTTGTCGTGACCAGCGACATGCAGATGTTTGGTGGTTCGGGAGAAAGGAATCAATCGTGGATAGATGGCGGTCTTTTTGCCATGTCCTTGGTGCTGGCCCTTCACGGATTAGGTGTTGGAACGTGCATGCTCAATTGGTCTAAGCGGAATAAGGCCAGTCGCTTCCTTAGAGCGGAGGCATCCATCCCAGATAATGAGAATGTGATTGCGCTAATTGCGGTAGGGTACCCTGACAAGAATGCTCGTGTGGCTCGCTCGCCACGACGCGCTATTGAAAATATTCTTTCGATTCAAGAAGGCGAATAAATAAATGGCAGCACATGCCGCGGATGACCTTCTGATGGTAGTCGCCACGGGCGCTTACGGGAATATAGGCGATGCTGTAATACGACGAAGGGTGATTTCATGGGCGCGCGGTCTTGGCCAAATGCACGTCTATGTGGGGAATGGCGATCAGGAATGGTTGCAGCAACTCAACGTTGAGAGTTCGGCGACTCTATATTCAGCTAAATACAAATTCAGATGGTTACTTCTGCCACTGAAGAAAAAGAAAGTACGCGCACTAGTTTTCGACCCAGGCGCTATCCCTTTGGACCGTTCGGCTCTTCCGGCCGAATTCGTTTATCTAATTCTTACGTTACTGGTCCGAATAAGAGGCGGGGTAGTTATTCGCCCGCCGCGAGGAGTTAAGCAGGGGTACTGGTTAACCGTTCTATTTCATCGCTTAGGAGCAAGAGCTTCAAATATTACACTTTGGCGCACCCGGCGTAGTTTTGACTTAATTCGCGTCGGTGAAATTTGCCCTGACACGGCCTTCCAGGAGCCAAAGCATTGGCGAGGAATTGACGATTCGGATAGACGGTATCTTGGGATAAGCCTGCGTGGAAAAAACGCGCTCCCCAGCGAAGCTTGGTTTTCCCTTATCCAGCAAATTGTAGGAGAACACAAACTGACCCCTGTCGTTTTTGCACAGGTTCGCGAAGATGAGGAGCGAGCTGCTGAAATCGCTAAGCTACTAGGTAGCGAGCATTTTGTGTGGGGAGAATGCACTGAATTAGACCATGAAGCTAGGCTCCAGGGCCTGTATAAGCGTTCTTCGCTTATTGTTAGCGATCGACTGCATGTACTTATTCTAGGGGCTTTAACTGGGGCAATTCCTCTGGAGATTGTGGATGTTCCCAGTGGGAAGGTTCGGGAGCATTTCGGGCAGATTGAGGTACATGATATTTCATTTTCAGTAGAGGAAGCCGTAGCTATCGGGGCGAATGCAATCATAGATAATGCTTTAGGGAGCCGGGATTTAATTCGACGGCGCATTGATCGAGCTTCGATCGACCTCGACAATGTTGTGAAACGCGTTCGGTCGACAATTGGCTGAGCGTAATGGGCCCTTAAACTCCAATGAATTAGACTGGAGATTGAGTAGTAATTGCCGTGATAAGACAATTTAGCTGGATGTTTTTAGGCCGTATCGCGGCGGCGTTGTTGCAGTTTGCGGGTTTTGCGCTACTTGTAAATTGGGTCGCCCCGGCAGAATTCGGAATTATTGCTTCGGTTTTAGGTACTTCGGCGGTAATTATAGCTTTTCTCGATTTTGGGATTTCAACTCATGTATTGAAGACGTGGGCTTTGGGATCGCGAGGAGTCGAGGTTAAATCCGCTTTGCAATTGAATAATCACATCACTCTGGGTTTCGGGGTCCTTTCGTCTCTAATCGTTATTATTCTTGCGCTGTCTTGGAACCCATTTTTCTGGTTTTTGCTGCCCCTCGTGTTTTGGGCAGCTGGCGAAAAAAATGCTGATACGTGGTTGTGCGTGGCAATCTCCGCCGGCCGTGCGGAATACAATACATTCAATTTGGTTGGAAGACGATTGCTATCATTAGTGATAATGGCATTGCTTATGTCAGTGACTGATAATGGAACTTTGTCTTATTCTTTGGGTGTGGCATTTGGCGCAATAGCATCAGTATTTTATGCCCACCGTGTTGTGTGGCCAATCGTCAGCAGAAATATGTCTGGTGGTTTTGTTTCGAATCGCGAGATTTTGCGGATGGCTCGCCCATTTTGGGTGCATTCATTTGCGACACAGGTTAGAAACTTGGATACTTTGATTGTTGCAATGGTAGCGTCTCCTCTTGTAGCTGGCTTTTATGGTGTGGCGAGTAAGCTGTCGGGACCCTTGCGCATGGTGCCCACGAGCATTGCTCCAGTCCTGATTCCGGTTGTTGTCAAGGAAGGTATTACGCGTCGTCTGGCGGGTCTGCTCCTTGGCATATTGGCGGCATTGACCATTTTTTATGTGGCGCTGGCTGCAACAGCCATATATTGGGTTCCATTTTTGTTTGGGTCCAGTTACGAGCCCGCATTAACGGCGGTCCAAATTACTTGCGTCGGACTCTCTCTTGGTGCCACGGCTTCCTTGCTGGGTGCTTGTCTACAGGCGACGGGCGACCAACGGTATGTGGCGCAGACTTCGGTCCTGGCATCCGTAGTGTGTATTCCTGCAATAATTTTTGGAACGTTTTTTGCGGGTTCTGCAGGAGCTGCCGTTGGAATGATTAGCTCATTTGCCATACAATCTCTGTTGTTTACAAAATTGTGCGTGAGTCGCTGGCGTCAGAATGGCCACTAGCAAGTTTGAGTCATTATGCGTCGGCGGTTACTTTTCAGAGTTGCCACGCAATTGGATTGTTGGTTTTCGGGCGCTGCACAGATGGGCATGGGTGAGGGTACGCGGGGACATTCCGCAGCGCTTGTTGTGAAGCCTGCGTAGAGGTTGAGGCCTTCAGGATGGGTATCGACCAAGCAACCTGATCCATGCCGGTCTCGACGTCTTATGCTCTCTGCGCGCCCGCGTGCGCGCTTTTTGACGTGTTCGACGTCCACGTCCCGGCGGTAGAACGCGGGTCACGCTCGTTCACGGTGGTGGCGGAAATCGCGTCGTCGTCGGCGGGCTGCCCGGCTTGCGGGGTGCTCGCCGCCGGTCACGGCCGCCGCCCGGTCCGTCTGTACGATCTGCCATGTGCCGGGGTGGCCGTGCGTATGGTCTGGCGCAAACGAATCTTCCGGTGCCGGAAGGGCACCTGCGAGGTCGCGACGTTTGTCCCGTGACGGGTCTGTTGGAGCTTTTCATCCCACGGAAGGATGAGAGTCATGGGAGCACCGAGGAAGTATCCGGACGAGTTGCGTGAGCGCGCCACTCGGATGGCGGTGGAGGCCCGGCGGGATCCGGCGACGAAGGCCGGGTCGCTGGCGAGAATCGGGCAGCAGCTGGGGAATAATCCAAAGACGCTGCGGAACTGGGTCAGACGGGCTGAGGTCGATAAGGGATACCTGCCGGGAACCACCACCGATGACGCCCATCGGATGGCCAGCGGGAGAAAGAAGCCAGGTAGCTCCGCAGGGCTAACGCCATCCTGCGGTCGGCCTTAACTTTCTTCGCGGCGTGAGCTCGTTCTACCCACACAACAGGTAGTGGCCTACATCGACGCCCACAAGGGTGAGTTCGGGTTCGAGCCGATCTGCCGGGTCCTCCGGGACGCCGGTGTGCAGATCGCCCCGAGCACCTACTACGGGGCCAAGAACCGGCCACCCTCGGCGCGGTCGGTCAGCGACGCGGCCACGACCGCGGTCATCGCTAAGGTGCACGAGGACAATGACGGGGCGTACGGGGTGACCAAGGTCCACGCGGAACCGCGCCGGAACGGCCGTCGGGTGGCCCGGTGCACCATTCACCGACTGATAAGGGCTGCGGGTCTGCGCGGGTTCATTGGGGTTAGGGGCCTCGCGCCACGGTGGGCGGCACCGGCCCGTAGACCCGCCCGGACCTGGTGGAGCGGTCCTTCACCGCCGCCGCCCCGGATCGGCTGTGGGTTGCTGACATCACCTACTGCAGAACGGGACCGGTGCACGAATGGGTCACCTAATCTGTGGCGCTGAGAGGCGTCGATGGAAGGATGTACACCGCGCCCAAGCCCTATCCCAAGGAGTTCCGCGACGACGTCGTGAACGTCGCGCGCAGCCGTGAACCCGGGCAGACGATCAAGCAGATCGCTGCCGACTTCGGCATCGTGGAGTCCTGTCTGCGCAACTGGATGCGCCAAGCCGACGTCGAGGACGGCCTCATACCCGGAACCACGGCCGTCGAGAACGCGGAGCTGCGAGAGGCGAAGAAACGGATCCGTCTGCTCGAGCAGGAGAACGAGGTCCTGCGCCGCGCGGCCGCCTACCTGTCGCAGGCCAACCTGCCGGGAAAATGATGTACCCGCTCGTCCGCGAGCTGGCCGCCGACGGGATCCCCGTCGCGGTGACGTGCCGGGTGCTCAGGATCGCCCGGCAGCCCTACTACCGCTGGCTGGCCGGCCCGGTGACCGACGCCGAACTCGAGGCGGCCTACCTGGCCAACGCCCTGTTCGACGCCCACCGCGACGACCCGAAATTCGGCTACCGCTACCTGGCCGACGAGGCCCGCGACGCCGGCCACACCACCTGTGACCGCACCGTGTGGCGGATCTGCTCCGCCAATGGCTGGTGGTCGGCGTTCGGCAAGTAACGCGGCAAGAAACGCGGCAAGAACGGTCGGCCAGGTCCGCCGGTCCACGATGACCTCGTCGAGCGCGACTTCACGGCTGATGCGCCCAACCAGCTGTGGCTGGCCGACATCACCGAGCACAAGACCGCCGAAGGCAAGCTCTACCTCTGCGCCATCAAGGACGTGCACTCCAACCGGATCGTGGGTTACTCCATCGACTCCTTCGATGAAGTCCTGCCTGGCCGTCGACGCCTTGCGCAGCGCTGTCGCGAGGCGAGGTCAGACCGCTGGCTGCAACCTGCACACCGACCGCGGACCTCGATTCAAATCCAGGAAGTTCGTCCGGGTTCTGCACGGACACGACATGGTCGGCTCGATGGGTCGCGTCGGCGCCGCCGGCGACAACGCGGCCATGGAGAGCTTCTTCGCACTACTGCAGAAGAACGTCCTGGACCGCCGTCGCCGGGCCACTCGCCAGGAGCTGCGGATGGCGATCGTGGTGTGGATCGAACGCACCTACCACCGGAGACGACGCCAAGCCGCGCTCGGGAAATTACCCCCCATCGAGTACGGGACCATCATGACCACACCAACCCGTCAGGCTACCTGACCCAACCTGTCACCACGTCGTGCATCAGTCCCGAATGGCCACCCAATGTGCCAAGCTCCGCCCCGATGTCTCGCGGCTGACCGAGCCGACCCAGGCCGCGAAGATGACGCTACGCACCCTGGCCCGGCGGGTCGACCAGCTCGAGTCCGAGATCACCGACATCGACGCCCACCTCGGTGCCATGGTCCGAGCAGAAGCTCCCCGGCTGACCAGGAGAGTCGGAATCGGCACCGTCCACCCATCACAACTTCTCGTTACCGCCGGGCAGAACATCGACCGGCTTACATCCGAGGCCGCCTTCGCTTGTCACCGCGGGGTCGCCCCGATCCCCGTCTCTCATCGCTGTCTGCCGATTGCCCCACGATCGGCGGACCCGCGACTCTGCAACACGTCGACTGGCCGAAGGCCTGCCCAAGAAAGATGTCCTGCGCTGCCTCAAACGCTTCATCGCCCGAGAAGTCTTCAACGACCTTCGCCACGACCTCGCAGTCCTTGACGGTCTATAGGATCGTCCCGTCATGGGACACTCACCGTGATTGGTGGGTCCGTGTACCGGCTGTCTGTAGTGGGAGGCGCGGTGAATGCTGTGGCCGTTTGATGCCGGCCGTGGTTCGTGAAGCCTTGCCCACTCGGGGTGTCACGAACCACGCCGCAAGCAGAATGACCAGCAGGTAAGAGACCGCGTTCAGCAGGGAACCGCGGAGCACGATCAACAGGTAGAAGGCCGTCGCTGATACCACCACCGGGGGCACACGAGACGTGGCCAAATACAGATCTGTTCGGACGTCCCACCGCATGAACAGGTAACCCAAGACGCCCATCCCCAGGATCACGCCGACCCATCCGAAGTCGATGAACAGTTCGGACCAAATTGGGGAGGACAGGTTCGTGAATCGGTAGCCCATCGCCTCGGCCAGTACCACACCGGTGTCCTGCGGTTTGCTCGGCCAGATCGAACGAGGGACCCAGAATAGTAGTGCCCCGAGGATCTGCCCGCCCCAGGACAAGCCGTTGCTACCGACGTATGACAGCGTGTTGGTGAGTTGCGCGAACGCGTCGAAGTCCCCGGACGTTAGCGCCCGGATCGGCCCTTCGACCTGCACCGACACGTCGGTGCTGCGCCGGAAGAGGTCGGCCAAGGGAAATATGAACAGCATCCCCGCCACAGATGCTACGGCCATCATTCGGAATCGTTGGAGGGTGGCGTAGGCGCCGAAGGTGGCGAGCATGGCGAGGATGACGGTGCCGACGACGTACCGGGCGCTACTGACCGGATTGACGGCGTAGATCAGCACCACGCCGTTAATCAGCGGCAACAACCACTGCGGCTTCCGGCCCGCGAGTTTCGCTTGCTGGCGGACGGTCATTTGCGCGATGAAGCCCACGAGCAGGAGCATATTCTGCCCACCCGTGAGGATGACGCGTAGCGGAGAAGCTCCCCAGGCTGATTCGCGAATCGCTGATAGCTCGGACCGACTAAGAAGGAAGGAGCCGAACCCGATGGTGGACCCGTAGTACGCGAAAACGGCCAGAGCGAACAGTGTCAGGATGTTGGCTCGCGTCGGGTCGACGCGCAGCTGCCGCATGCTGGTCCCGGCGGGGCGCCTGCGGGCCAGAATGGCACCTGCCATCACGGCTAGCGATGCCACGATCACGAGTGCCCCGGCCGCGGGGTACAGGTCCTGGTCGACCTCTGGGGTGGTGCCGGGCAGGACATCGAGTCGGAACTGCACGTAGGGGGCCATGCCCATGAAGATGTACGTGAACAGCCAGAGCACCATGCCGAACAGCTGTCGCCCCCGGGAAGCGATCACTGCGGAATAGGCGAGTCCGGAGGTCACAATAATTGCCGTGGCCCACCAGGGGTTGCGTTGGTTCGACGGTCCCCCCGTGGCGTTGTGCAGCAACAGGGGTATGACGATGCACAGCACCAGTGCGGAGATGATCCACAAGTTCTGTCGCCCTACCGGCGATGTCTGGGCGGTCGACACCTAGAGCGCCGCCTCGACGGCATCGGCGATTAGCTGGTAGCCCTCGGCGTTGGGGTGCACCCCGTCGTCAGACATGACCCCGGGACGGTCCCCCAACGGGTGGTCAATGTCCAGGTACCGACCATTGACGGACTCCACTGCTTCTTCGATCTGCTCCCCGAACTCCTCGAGGTGCTCGGGGAACACCCCTGACCTGGTGTAAGGCGAGGTGGCTAGGATCTGTGCGTCGGGCAACTTCTCGCGAAGAGATTCAAAGGTGGTGGTGATGCCTTCTTGCTGCTCCTGGTTCATGGAGTTCCCAGCCGATGACACGATCACGATGTCAGGCGCCGACATGGTCAAGCTGGTGAGGCGTTCTGCGTATGACTGTGCAGTTGAGGTGGGCCCGTCGGTTCCGTAGTTCGTTCCGCCGGAGCCGTAGTTGAGTTCCCGCCACCCCTGCGACGCGGCAACCAGAGTGGTCCACCGCTTGCTCTGTGACCCGGCCCCCGTGCCGGCCGTGAAGGAGTCACCCAGGAACGCCGCGACGGGCCGGTCGTCGGTCGGAGGGGTGTAGGTCGGCGCAACGTAGTTCTCCGCTGCAGCGACACTGCGCGCTTGTGCCTGTTCAGCCCTCACGAAGGTTGCGCCCAACCCCACGACGAGGAGCATAACCGCGCCGATAATGGCAACGTTGGCGAGCTTCTTGTTCCTGGGCGTGGGCTTCTTCTCCTGGCGCGTACCAGCAGAGCGGGGGGTGCTGTGCATGCGCTAAAGACTACCGGCCACCGTCCCCCGAACCGCCTACATGACACGACGGCGAAACAGCCCGGGTGGTCATATGGCCTCGTGCGCCGGACCGTGAACTACAGTCCATCGCATGGGTACACGAAACGTTGTCGCGCCTGCCATCCGATCGTCGAAGACGCGGATGGAGTGGATGGACACCCTCCGGGGACTGTCGATCGTCCTGGTCGTGATCAACCACTCGTTCGTGTTCACCTACGAGGACCTGGCCTCGGCACCCGCCTGGCTGGTGGCCTTCAACTCGGCGTTCTCGCCCTTGAGGATGCCGCTCATGGTGTTCCTCTCTGGGTTACTCGTCCCACTGTCGCTGAGGAAGAGCACACGCCGATACGCAGCCGGCAAACTAAAAAACGTCCTGCACCCTTACCTGGTGTGGTCGGCCATTATGATCCTGATTCTCGCCGCGGCCAGCGTCCTGATCGGCCGGCCGTTCGACACTGCCCTGATCCTCCGGGTGTTCTACTGGCCGATCGAACACCTGTGGTTCATCGCCTACCTCCTAGTCTTCTACGCCGTCGCGCTGGCGACGAAGAGCATGGAGCCGCTGCTCGTCGCCGTGCCGGCTGGCCTGATCGCGTTCATACCCCTCGGTGGGGAATGGCCGCGCTTCTGGGTGCTGTTGTGCTTCTTCATGCTTGGGATCACCGCGGCCCGCCATGGTGACCGGTGGGAACGCATCTTGAACCAGACCGCATGGGCATGGGCCGGCACCGTGATGTTCCTCGTCCTGCTCCGCATCTCGACGCAGATCGGTGAACTCCGTTACGAGCCCGCCGTCATACCGCTTGTACTCGTCTGCGTGGTGGCCGCCTGCATTGCGGGCCGCGCTCTCGGCAGCCCTCAAGCTCTGCATCACCTGCGGTACGTAGGCAGGGAATCCCTGATCTACTACGTCGTCCACTGGCCGGTGATCCTCGTGTCGTTCGTCGCCCTGCGGCAGACGATGCCCGGGGTGCCCGACCTGGTCACATTTTGCGTCGGCATCGTCATCGCGTTCGTGGCCTCCACTGCGATGGCTCTTGCTGCTGCCAGGCTGGCCCCGGTTTCCTGGCTGTTCCGGTTCGGCGAGGCCCGGCTTGCCCCACATGCAATCAGAAGCTGACAGCCTTCAACTCCCTGCCCGGAAGCGCCTCACCCCCTCCCTGGACATCACATCTGATATGTAGGGGTTTCCTGTCAAGAGGGCAGGGTGAGGCGCCGTCCGGATGGCTTCCGGACGGCGCCTCTTTTGGTCCGTCTCGACACTGGTCCGGCAAGCGTGTCGGTGGCGACGCGCGGTCAGACTGATATGCGCGGGTTGGGTACCGCAGGACGGTGTTCGGCTGGAGCGGACCGCGTGTCTAGCATCGAGCGTCGCACCGCGACAGGGCACTGCGGGGCTGCTCATAGGTGTATCGCGGATCGCTCCACGCGCTGCCTACGGATCAAGCGTCGAGGGACCAGCTCAAGGGTGGCCGATCAGTCCTCCATCACCGCCAAGGACCAGCACCATCCGGCCAGTTCCCGGGCGATGGCCACATTGGCCACGGTGGGCCGCTTCTTGCGCTCGAGCATCCGCACCCAGCGCTCGTGCAGCCGGCGGTTGCCGGCATCCCCGCGGGCCCGGGCCGCGGCCGGGGCGTTGTCCCAGCGGGCGCGCATGGTGACCCCGATCCGGTACTGGGGCCGGTGGTGCCAAGCGGCCTCGACCAGCAACCGGCGGGCATGGGTGTTGCCGGTCTTGGTGATCGGCCCCTGCACCCGACTCGCTCCGGAGGAGTGCTCACTGGGCACCAGCCCAACAAACGCGCCGATGGTGTTGCCGGTGAAGCGGTCCCAGTCACCGATCTCGACCGCCAGCCCGAACCCGGTCAGCGTAGATATCCCGCGCAGACAGCACAACCGGTGCACGACGGGAGTGAACTGGGAGTCGGCGGCCATCGCGGTGATCGCCGCATCCAACCGGTCACGGCGGGCCAGGGTGGCCAGCACGGCCTCGTGCTCGGCATCGAACGCCATCCGGGTCGCCGGTGTTCCCAGGTGCTGGCGGGCCAGCCACGCGTGGTGGGCACCGGTCCAGGCCGCCCCGTCGGTGTAGACGATGCCGTGGCGCAGCAGCAGCTTCGACACCCGGTGCCTGGCCCGCATCAGGTCCCCGCGGCAGTCCTCCCTCGCCCGCACCAGGTCCCGAGCGGCCTCCTGCTCCACACCAGGAACCGTCACCGCGGTGATCTCGTCCAGACGCAACAACCGCGCCAGGTGCACCGCATCACGGGCGTCGGTCTTGATCCGGTCCCCGGAGGGCCGTTGCAGCTTCGACGGGGCCGCGACCACGCACCGGACCCCGTCGGATTCCAGGGCCCGGGCCAGCCCAAATCCGGTTGGACCGGCCTCGTAGGCCACCGCCACCGGCCCGGGCAGCTCCCGGATCCAGGTGCGGATGTGGTCGTGGTCCGGGGTCAGTCTCGCCTGGACCAGTTCCCCGGTGGCCCCGTCGATCGCCGCGGCGGCGACCGATCGTGCGTGCACATCCAGGCCGACGCTCGTACGCTCTGTAAACACCGGGGCCTCCCACACATGTCGGATAGGCCGAGCAGGCGGCCCCTGCTCGGTAACCCACGAATCTGTGTGAGTGAGGCCCCGGCCCGCAACCCCCAGCGAACCCGGGCGGTCACTACATACCGTCTAGGTGTTGTGGGGCTTGAGGTCCTTCGCGAACTCCTCCCAGTACTGCCGGGCCGCGTAGCGGAAGGTGCCGCGGATTAGGTGGATGATGCAGGTCTGGACCGTGGCCAGCGGGAACACGGCATTCACGCTGTCGGGCAAGCCCTTGAGCCGGTCGCGCACGACGAAGAAGATGACTCTCACCCCGCGGGACATCAGGTCGGTCAGCACGGCGTACCAGAACTTCGCCGACTCCCCGTCGCCGTGCCCGGCCCACATGCCCAGGGTGTCCTTGTGCCCGGCCAGATCCACCCCGATCGCCGCGTACACGGGGCGGTTGCGGACCTGCCCGTCTCTGACTCTGACCATGATCGCGTCGATGAGCACGGCCGCGTAGACCTCCTCCGAGGGCCGGGCCCACCACGCCTGCATCCCCTCGATCACCCGGTCGGTGATCCTCGTTACCGTGTCCTTGAAGACCTCCGCACCGTAGACCTCGCCCAGATGAGCGCTGATCTCCCCGGTGGTAAGGCTCTTGGCTGAGAGCGAAAGCACGACTTGGTCCAGGTCCGTCGGCCGGCGCTGGCGCTTTTTGACGATTACCGGCTCGAAGGACGCCTCCCGGTCCCGCGGCACCTTGATCTCCACAGGGCCGACGTTGTCGGTGATGACCTTCTTGGCCCGTTTCTCGTTGCGGGAGTTCCTGGTTGCGGCCCTCGGGCTCGACGTGCTGGTGGCCGAGGTGCTCGTTCATCTCCTCGTCCAGGGCGGCCTCGACGACTATTTTGGTCAGCTGCTTCAGCAGCCCGCCCGGGCCGGTCAACGCCGCCCCGCTGGCGCGGGCGGCGCGGACCAGTTCCCGGACCGTGTCCTGCTCGGCCGGAGACAACTCCGGTGTCTCTTCCGGCTGCTCGCCGGGTGTCGGTGGGCTCACGTCCACCAGTGTCTTGATGTTCTCGCTCATGTCGACCCTCCAACCCCGAACGGGTCGATTGGGCCTCTTACACCTTTACTGCGATCGTCTCTCTAATTCGGTTAACCATGGCCGATCACACTGCGGTATACCCCAATAGCAGTGTGCTCAGTAAAAGAAATAGCGTAGACAAAAGGTTCCTAACCTTCAAGTTCTGGAGCGCGTCTAGTGTGCATAAAGTTTCTCGCGGCCACAACTTATTGAGTCTAACGTCTGGATTCGTGTCAAGGGCAAGATGTTGCCGTCAACAGCACGCCGAGATGGCAGTGGCCTTTATGTCGTCAGGTTTTTCATGGCCTGTCGGCCTTTGACGTCTAATATGCGCCTTCCTTGGCCACGACCGCCTTAAGTGTCCGCCCAAGAATCAGCATGTCTTGTACCGGCGACCAGTTCTCCACGTAGTAGAGGTCCAGGCGCACCGACTGCTCCCAATCCAGGTTCGACCTGCCCGAGACCTGCCAGAGGCCGGTGATGCCGGGCTTCACGCGCAGCCGGCGGTGGACGTAGTCCTCGTACTGCTCCACCTCCGCGGGGAGCGGGGGACGGGGGCCCACCAGGGACATCTCGCCCTTGAGGACGTTGAGGAACTGGGGGAGCTCGTCCAGGCTGTAGCGGCGCATCCACTTGCCAGGTCCGGTGACGCGGGGGTCGTCCTTCATCTTGAACAACAGGCCGGCGCCCTCGTTCTGCTCCTTGAGGCGCTGGAGCACCTGTTCGGCGTCGGTGCGCATGCTACGAAACTTCAGCATCTTGAAGCGGCTGCCGTCCTGGCCGATGCGCTCCTGGGCGAAGAAGGCCGGGCCCTTGTCGTGCGCCTTGACGATCAGCGTCAGGGCGAGCAGGACGGGGGAGAGGACCAGCAGGGCGGCGCCGGAGCCGAGGATGTCCATGAGGCGCTTGGTCATGGCCCGGCTGCGGCTCAGCTTGGGGGTGGCCACGTGAATGAGGGGGAGTCCGGCCACCTGCTGCATGTGGATGCGGGGGCCGGCGATGTCGGTGAGGCCGGTGTCCATGACCAGGCGGATGTGGGCGTCGGCGAGCTGCCAGCTGAGGTGGCGGATCTCCGTGGTGCTCAGGGGGACGTTGGAGGACAGGACGACGGTCTCGATGTCGCGCTCGTGGCAGGCGTCGACAATGCCCTCCACGGTGGGGCGTGCACCCGGGGCGAGCGCGTTGGGCGGGAGGCTCATGCGCTGCAGCTCCGCGGGGACCGGCTTGCGGGTTTCGGGGACGTAGATGGCGGCCGCGTCGAGCCCGGAGGTCGGGTGCTGGCGCAGGGACTTGATGAGGTCGCACGTGCCGGCCAGCCGGCCCACCACCATGGTCCTGGACAGCGCCTCACCCTTGTACCGGGCCTTGACCAGCCGGTCCCGCACGATGAAGCGCCCGAGGATCAGGAAACCCAGTCCCAGGGGCAGGGCTAAAAGGACGTAGCTACGCGCTGTGGGGAGATTGAAGCCGAAAGAGATGATCGCGATCGCGCCGAAGAGGATGAGGCTCGAGTGCACCACCTGCCGGGTCTCCTCGAGGCCGTGGCCGATGAGCCGGACGTCCCGGGCGCCGCGGGCGCCCAGGTGCATCCACCAGACCAGGGCCAGGGTGATGCCCACGATCCAGTAGGGGACCGACAGGGGTCCGAGGTCCAGGCCGGCGTTCTCGAGCTGGAATCGGACAAGCTGGGTGCCGATGAGGGTGACGACGAGCGCCAGGCCGTCGGCCCAGCGCATGCGGGTGAGGTAGGCGGAGCGCCATCCGGAACGGGAGGCGGTGTCGCGAGCGGTGGTGCGGGTGCTGCTGAGCTGCGGACGCCGGTGGTCGTCCGCTCGGCTGATCTCGTTGACCTTGAGCATCGTGGTGCTCCCTCCCCGAAAAAGCACGCGGCCACCTGGGGCATCTCCTCCCAGCCCGTGAGGGAGACGGTGGACCGCGCGCTGCGTTGCACTTGTGGCCAGTTTAGTGACGCAAATCGATGAAACCGGCTCTATGACGAAAGGTGTTTGCACCTGCACTTGCCTGTGCCGAGAACTCGCGGGATGGCGTCGTACCTGGTGGTGACGGGGATCACGTCGTCGGGCGGGGAAGTCGGCCCGACGGTGACGGTGCCAATTTCTGTCCCCCACTCGGGGGACGGCGGCGATTGGTGCCGACTGCTCAGGCGGCCCGGGCCTCCGGCGCGGTGTGGCCGGCGGTGCGGAGGTGCTCGGCCTTGAGGCGGCGGAGGTTCAGGGCCAGGCAGCTGGGGGCATAGGCCGGGCGGATCACCACGGGCGTGCCCTCGTGGCCGTGGGCGGCGAGGATCTCGCCCAGGGCGGCCTCGTGGCGCTCGAGGACCACGTGGCCGAAGTAGTGCTCGTTGAAGAGATCGGCCAGTTCCAGGGCGTAGGCCCAGGTGGGGGTGCCGACCTCCATGGACGCCTTCGGGCAGTCCCAGTCGCTGGGGGTGCCGGCGGTGCGCAGCTGGGTGCGCAGCACGCGGTCGAGGGCCTCGGGGGTGAAGGCCAGGGTCAGCTCGGCGACGTCCTCGACGATGTCGAGCTCCAGGAGGGTGAGGCCTGCGGGGGAGCAGGACTCCAGGTAGTGCTGGATGTCAGTGGCAAGGGGGGAGGTGCGCATTGGCTTCTCTCTTGTCCGTCGAGGGGTACGGATCTTCGGGTCCTCCGAGCGTATCGGGGCTACGGCCCTAGTGGGGGGCGATTTCTGTCCCCACATGGTCCCCATCGGACCGGACAAAAGTCTATTGTCAGCCCCTTGTTCCTATGCGGAGAGTGGTTCGGTGTAGACGATTGTCCAGGCGGTGTTTCCGGAGTGTGTCGGGGGCCACACGAGACACCCTGGCCGTCGCAGCGGGACTGCCTGAATTCATACGTGTACTGACTTCTTTCCGGGCGCGGATACGCTGGAACGGTGAATTTTCCTGAGCGGGCGCGGGGTGGGCGGTCGTCGTCCGCAGCGGTGCTCCTGGCCGAGCTGGTGCGCGAGATCGGGGGGACCCTCGCCGCATGTGATGTGCTCGAGGACCCGGTGGTGCGCCGGGTGGTGGAGGACCACCGCGAGGCCGGCCCGGGGGACCTCTTCGTCGCGCTGCAGGGCGGTCGCGGTCACGGGGTTCAGCACGCCGCGGCGGCGGTCGGAGCCGGTGCGGTCGCGGTGCTCACCGACGGCCGTGGGGCGCAGATCCTGGGGCGCTCGCTGGAGGTGCCGGTGGTCGTCGTCGACGATCCGCGCGCCGTGCTGGGCCCGGTGGCGGCCCGGCTGCAGGGCCACCCCGCCGCGGATCTGACGATGCTGGGGATCACGGGCACCAACGGGAAGACCACCACCGCCTATCTCCTCGAGGCGGCCCTGGTCCGCCTGGGCCGCCGTCCCGGACTGCTGAGCTCCCCGGAGACCGTGGTGGGCGACCGGCGCCGGCGCAGCGCGGTCACCACCCCCGCCGCCCCGCGGCTGCAGGAGCTGCTGGCGCAGATGCGTGACGCGGGCAACGACTCCTGCGTCATGGAGGTCAGCAGCCACGCCCTGGACCAGCACCGGGTGGACGGCATCCACTACAGCGTGGTTGCCTTCACCAACCTCACCCACGAGCACCTGGACTACCACGGGGACATGGCGTCCTACTTCGCCGCCAAGGCGCGTCTCTTCACCCCCGAGTTCGCGTCCCGGGCGGTGGTGGTGGTCGACGACGACGCCGGCCGCCGTCTCCGCGACATGGCCGGCCGCCGCGGGGTGCCCGTGGTGAGCCTGGCCAACGATCCCGGGGTGGACGCGCAGTGGCACATCATGGGGGAGTGGGGTGAGGACGCGTTCCTCCTCCAGGGCCCGGCCGGCAGTCTGTCGCTGCGGACGCCGCTGCCCGGCGAGCACAACCGGACCGACACCGCGGTGGCCGCGCTGATGCTGCTCGAGCTCGGGATGACGCCGTCCGAGGTGACTGCCGCTCTCGACGGGCCGGTGCGCGTTCCCGGCAGGATGGAGCACGTGGACCTCGGGCCTGGGTGGCCGACCGTCGTCGTCGACTTCGCCCACACCCCGGATGCGCTCGCGTCCTCCGCCGCCGCGATGCGGGCGCGCACGCGCGGGCGGCTCGTGGTCACCGCGAGCTCCGGCGGGGACTGCGACCCCTCCAAACGTGAACCCGCCGGAGCGGCGGCCGTGGAGTCCGGCGCCGACGTGGTCCTGGTGACGGACGACAACCCCCGCACGGAGGACCCGGCCGCCATCCGCGCCGCGGTGCTGCGGGGCGTCCGCCGTGCGGTGGCGGCGCGGCGGTCCGCCGGTCTGTCCGTGCCCGAGGTCGTCGAGCTGCCCACCCGGCGGGAGGCCATCCGGTTCGCCCTCGAGACGGCCGGACCAGATGGCACGGTGGTGCTCAACGGCAGGGGGCACGAGGAGTGGATGGAGATCGGCCCGCGGGGGAGCCGGGTGCCGTTCGTCGACCGAGACGAGGTCCTCGCGGCAGCGGGCGACATCTCCCTCGCCCGGGACGAGGTCGCCGCCCGATCCTGACGCCTGCCGGTACGGCCCTGCCCTGGTCGCACCGCCGCCCGCGCTCGCGGCGCTGGCTAGAGTGCGGGGATGGGAATGGCAATCGTGGGTGTCCTGGTGATCGTCCTGATGGTGGCGGTCACCGGCCTGTCGAAAAAGCTCGGTGTCGCCGCGCCGCTGCTCCTGGTGGTGGTGGGGCTGACGCTGTCCTACGCCCCTGGGGTGCCGGACATCGAGGTGCCCCACGAGTGGATCCTCACCGGAGTGCTTCCCCCGCTGCTGTACGCGGCCGCGATCAAGGTCCCGGTCATTGACTTCCGCCGCAACCTCGGAGCCATCACCAGCCTGTCCGTGGTCCTGGTGCTGGTGTCCGCCCTGATCACGGGGCTGGTGCTCTACGCCCTGCTCCCGGACCTGAACCTGGCCGCGGCCATCGCCCTGGGGGCCGTGGTCAGCCCGCCGGACGCGGTGGCGGCCACCTCGATCGGCAAGCGGCTGGGCCTGCCGCCGCGGCTGGTGACCGTGCTCGAGGGCGAGGGGCTGGTCAACGACGCCACCGCCCTCGTGCTGCTGCGCAGTGCCCTGGCCGTGGCGGCAGGGACGATGTCTGGAGTGTGGAGCGGGGTTGCCGACTTCGGCTACGCCGTGGTCGTCGCCGTGGCCGTGGGCCTGCTCGTCGGCGTGGTCACCGTCGCCGTGCGCGCCAGGATCGACGACCCCGTGCTGGACACGGCCCTGTCCTTCGTCGTGCCGTTCCTGGCCTTCATCCCCGCGGAGGAGCTCGGGGCCTCCGGGGTGCTGGCCGTGGTGGTGGCCGGACTGTGCACCGGTCACCGCGGCGTGGCCGTGCTGGGTGCCCAGGCCAGGATCGGCGACGACGTGAACTGGCGCACCGTGCAGTTCCTGCTCGAGAGCGCGGTGTTCCTGCTCATGGGCCTGGAGCTGCACGACCTGGTGGACGACATCGACCAGGACCTGCTGAGCATTCCCCACACGGCGCTGATCGGCCTGCTGGTCACGGCGGTGCTCATCGTGATCCGCGTCGCCTGGGTCTTTCCGCTGGTGTTCCTCCTACGCCGGCGCGCCGGCCGCGCCGAGCGCCGGATCATGCGCCTGTGGCTGCGCCTGGAGCAGGTGCGCGAGCGCCCCGCCGACCCCCGGCAGCAGCGCCGGAGTCGCCTGCTCCGCCGCCTCTACGCCCAGCGGCGGGCCGACCTGGAGCAGGAACGCCGCGAAGGACTGGGCTGGCGGGGTGCCGTGGTCCTGGGCTGGTCCGGCATGCGCGGGGTGGTGACCCTGGCGGCGGCCCAGTCCCTGCCCGCCTCCGTGCCCTACCGGGAGCAGCTCGTGCTCATCGCCTTCACCGTGGCGGTCGCCACCCTGCTGCTGCAGGGCGGCACGCTGCCCGCCCTCATCCGGGTGCTGGGCATCCGCGGTGTGGACACCACCGCGGATCTGCGGGAGTCCGCGGCTCTCTTCGACGAGATCGCCGACGCCGGGCTGCGGGTCCTCGACGCGCCGGGTGCGGTCCTGGGCGACGGCGCGGCCGCGGACCCCGACGTCGTCGAGCGCGTCCGCCAGGACACCTTCCTGCGCAGCGAGTCCGCCTGGGAGCGGGCCCACGTCCGCGAGGAGAAGGACGCCCCCACCCCGCACCACCAGTACCGGCAGCTGCGCCTGGCCGTGGTCCGCTCGGAGCGCGAGGCCCTGCTCGCCGCCCGACGGGAGGGGAAGTACCCCTCGAGGATCCTGGCCGACGCCCAGCGCGTCCTGGACGTCGAGGAGGCGAGGCTGCGTCCGCACACCTCGGAACACTAGCTGGGATGTCCGGGGAGGTGTCCCGCCTCGGCGCGCCCAGCATCTCGCCGCGACCGCGGATCTCCGTCGTCGTCGCCCCCTCCTGCCACGCGTGACGCGGTGGCCTGCTGTGCGGGTCTAGGCGACGAAGATGCAGAACGGGTGCCCGGCGGGATCGGCGAACACGTACAGGGGTTCGTCCGGGTCGTCCGAGCGATCGAGCAGCTGCTCGGCGCCCAGCTCGAGGGCACGTTCTCGCTGGAGCTCGAGCGCTTCCGCGTCCGGGACGGTCAGGTCAAGGTGCAACTGCTGCGCGACGCCCGAAGCGTCGGGCCACGTCACCCGGGGGAGGACGGGGACAGCCTGGAACGACAGCTGCCGTGCACCGTCAGCGTTCGTGAGGACCAGCCAGTCGTGGTCGTCCGTGGCACCGTCCGCCGGCGGCTCGTCCCCGGGCCGGTACTGCAGGCCCAGCAGCTTCCGGTAGAACTCCGCCAGCCCCCGGACGTCCGTCGCGTCCAGCACGGTGGTCTGCAAGTGCGGGTAAGCGGTCATCCGTCATCCCTTTCGCTCGTTCCTACCTCCCACGGTAGGCAACGGGCTGCCGGAGCGACATCCCACTGCGGGCGGCGAAGGCACGGGAAGCTGGCAGGTGCGGGACACGCCCCTGTTACTCAGCTCACGGAGGCTGGGACCGGGCAGGTGTCTCCGCCGGTCCACGCAGCGTCCCGGAAGGAACTCCACGATGACCGTGACCCTCAGCATCCTCACCGCCTCCACTCCCACCGGGGCGGTGGAGTGGGCCCGCCTGTTCTCCTACCAGCTGCCCTCCGGCCACGACCCGGGCCTCGAGGCCGTGCTGGAGTCCATGACCGAGGGCCGGCGCCTCCCCGGGCACACCTACGTGTGGGCGGACTACCGGGTCCCGGTCGAGCTGGTCCCGGCCTGCCTGCTGGACACCGAGCACGACGCGGAGATCAGCCACGGACGGATCACCGGGTTCCACGGGGTGGATCTCGTGTCCGTGGTGGCCGACCACGAGGTGGGCCGAGCGGTGCTGGTCGAACCAGCGAATCCCGGTGCGGCCGACGGGACCCTGATCCCCGCCGCCTGAGCGGGCCGATGGCGGCCCCGACGCGCTAGCATTTGCGATGGTCACCTACCCCGGGGTGGCGCCCCCCGCCGTCGGAAGAGCCCTGCCGTGGACCCCCTCGCAGCCCACCCCTCACCGGTCCCGTGGCAGTTCCACGAGCTGTCCCTGCGCGGGCGGGTGGTGGTGAGCCAGCTGCCGCAGGCCGTCACCACGTTCCTGCTCTTCCTGGTCCTGGCGGTCGTCCAGGCACCCCTGCTGGCCGACCCCCTGGTGCGGTGGGCCGGCGGACTGACTCTCGCCCTGACGCTGGCGTGCGCCCTGGTTCCCTGGGACCGGCTGCCCTACCGGTCCTACCTGGTGATCCCGGTGATGGACTTCGTGCCGATCGGCCTCCTGTTCGAGGGCCTGTTCCCGCAGGTGCTCGGCGTGCCGTTCCTGGCGGCCCTGCCCGTGCTCTGGCTGGTCGCCTCGGCGCAGCTTCCCCGGGCGGCCGCCCCGCTGGGGGCGCTGCTGACCGTGGCGATGCTGTGGGTGCCGCTGCTGCTGCGACCCGGGCCGGTCACCCTCACGGCCCTGGGCAATCCTCTGCTGATCCCGTTGATGATGCTGGCCATCGGCACCATGGCCCAGATCCTGACCAACAGCACCGAAGCCAAGGATGCACAGCTGCGCCACCTGCTGGCTGCCGGCGCCCGCCGGGAGCGACTGCTCAGCACCGTGCTGGACTCGGTGGACGTCGGGGTCCTGGCTCTGGACGAGGCCGGCCGACCGCTGCTCACCAACAACGGGCACCTGCACGCCCACGCCCAGCAGCGCCTGGCGCGCACGTCGTCGTCCTCGGCGCTCCCCGTGCTGTACGACGGGGCGGGCGCCCCCTTGTCCTCCACGGCCCGGCCGATCGCCCGCGCGGTGGCCGGCGAGTCCTTCTCCGCGGACCTGGTGCGGGTGGGGGAGCCGCCCGCTCAGCAGGTGCTGTCCGTGACCGCCCGCGTCATGCGCGACGAGCACGGGCGGGCCGAGGGATCCGTGCTGTCCTTCAGCGACGTCACCGAGCTCGTGGACGCCCTGCAGGCCAAGGACGAGTTCGTGGCCGGCATCTCCCACGAGCTGCGCACCCCGCTGACATCCATCCGCGGGTACACCGAGCTGCTGGCCATGGACGACCGGCTGCCCGCCTCCGCGCAGACCGGTCTGGAGGTGATCGAGCGCAACGCCGACCAGCTGCTGAGTCTGGTCGACGACCTCCTGAACTCCCACCGGGACGCCGCCGATCTGCACGTCGTCCCCGCGGATCTCGTGGCGCTGCTCGAACAGTCCGCCGAGGCGGCCCAGCCCCACGCCGATCGGGCCGGGATCACCGTGAAGGCCTGGGCGCCGGACACCCTGGTGGTCGACTGCGACCTCGTGCGCATGCGCCAGGTGCTGGACAACCTCATCTCCAACGCCATCAAGTACTCGCCCGCCAACAGCACCGTGTTCGTGCTGGGGATCCAGTCGACCGACGCCGTCCAAGTGCAGGTGATCGACCACGGCCACGGCATGTCCTCGGAGGACGTCCGCCGGGTGTTCGAGAAGTTCTACCGCGGCGCCACCGCCCGGATGAGCACCACCCCCGGGCTGGGCATCGGGCTCGCCCTGAGCAAGGCCATCATCGAGCAGCACCGCGGCACCCTGACCTGCCACAGCACCCTGGGCGAGGGCACCGTGTTCACCCTGACTCTGCCGAAGACCTCACCGCAGGACGTGGCTCCGGCCGCCGTGAGCGGAGGACGCGGCGCCGAGCGCAGCGCCGCCGCCGGAACGTGAGCTCCGGACCCGGCTGAGACCCTGCGCGAAGAAAGGCCCCGCTGGTGTTCCGGCGGGACCTTTCTCGGGACTGACCGGTGGATCAGTGCTTGTTGTCGACGTACTGGACCTTGTACCAGGTGTTGTGCTTCTTGTACTGGCAGACCTTGTACCAGTGCTTCACGTCGTGCTTCTCGACGTACTTGGCGTGCTTGTGCGCCCAGTCGTACTTGACGTGGCACTTGTCGGCGGCGTACTTCGCGGCCCAGTTGTGGTGGCTGTGCTTGTAGTGCTCCACGGCGTGCCACTTCTTGTACTGGTGGTCGTACTTCCAGTGGCTGACCTGGATGTACTCGTCATGCTTCTCGTACTTCTTGTTGGCCCTCTGGTCAGCGAACGGCAGACTGGCCGCGGCGCTGACGGATGTGGCTTCCGAAACGTCTGCCGATGCCGAAGCCGGTGCAACGACCGCTCCGGTCATGAGCGCCCCGACCATCATGGCGGCGGCGATCCTCCCGCGCAGATTTTTCATTTTCCCCCCCAATGAGTGGACACTGTCGAGACTACGCCGCTGGTCAGAGGCCATTTCGGAGTTGCGGTCAAGATCAAGCACCAGGTGCGTCACGAGTCGAAAATACCGAGACGTATGCGGTTCGATTGATGTCGTACCCCATGGGAGCCGGCCTGTCTCCCCCTGCCGACCGCTGCGTTCTCCTCGTTCTCGATGCACGGAGAAGAGGTGCTCATGCGACGCACCGTGATGGGGACGGGAGTGCGTCGGAGTCTGCGTCCCGGGCCGCTCCGCGTCCACGACGTGATTGCGCTGCCAGGCCCTGGGCGGCCGGCTGTGGGCGCCCGGGTGCAGACTTTCGTCCCTGGGGTTCTGGCCCCGCGGTGCCTACGGTGGGGTAGCCGCTCGTTCGTCGTCGATCTCCCGAGGTGTGCCATGTCCCGCTCTGCCACCGGCTCCCGCGCCTACTTCGGCGGGCCGCCCTGGTGGGTCGTGGTCGCCGTGCCGGTGGGTCTCGTCCTTGCGCTGTTCGTTCTCGAAGGCGTCGGCGTGCCGACGGCCCCGGCGGTGCTGGGGCTGTTCGCCGCGCTCTACGCCGTCTTCAGCGTGGTAGCCGGTGTGCGGCGCGGCTGGCGGGAAGCGCTGCGCACCGTCACCCTGCCCGGCATGGCTGGAGTGGTGGCCGGGGCGGCGGTGATGGGCTCGGGCGTGACGGTCACGGGCGTGCAGGCGCCGTGGGCCGACGACACCTATCTGACAGGGCTGCTGGCGATGGCCGCAGTGATGTACGGGCTGCAGTTCCTGCTGTCCCGTCGTCGTGGGAGGGCGCCGTCCGTGCAGGCCGGCCGCCGAGGTGGTCCGGCCTGACGGATGACGTCAGTGCGCGCCTTCCTTGGCGACCACGGCCTTGACGGTGCGCAGCAGGATCACGAAGTCCTGGACCGGGGACCAGTTCTCCACGTAGTAGAGGTCCAGGCGCACGGCCTGCTCCCAGTCCAGGTCGTCCCGGCCCGAGACCTGCCACAGGCCGGTGATGCCGGGCTTGACCCGCAGCCGGCGGTGGACGTGCTCCTCGTACTGGGCGACCTCCGAGGGCAGCGGCGGGCGCGGGCCCACCAGCGACATCTCGCCCTTGAGGACGTTGAGGAACTGCGGGAGCTCGTCGAGGCTGTACTTGCGCATCCACCGCCCCGGGGTGGTGACCCGGGGGTCGTTGGCCATGAAGAACAGCACTCCGCCCTTGGCGTCGTTGGCGGCCATGAGCTCGGCCTTGCGCTCCTCGGCGTCGGAGTACATGGAGCGGAACTTCAGCATCCTGAAGGTCGTCCCGTCCAGGCCGGTGCGCTCCTGGGCGAAGAGCACGGGCCCGCCGTCGTGGGCCTTGACGATCGCGGCGAGCACGAGCATCACGGGGGACAGGGCCACCAGCGCGGTGAGCGCCCCGATGACGTCGACCGAGCGCTTGAGCATCCGCCGGGACCGGCTCAGCCGCGGGGTGGAGACGTGGATCAGTGGCAGGCCGGCCATCTGCTGGGTGTGGATGCGCGGGCCGGCGATGTCGGTGAGCCCGGTGTCCAGGACCAGGCGGATGCGCTCGTCGGCCAGGTACCAGGACAGGTGCCGGACCTCCTCCGAACTCAGCGGCGCGGACGCGGCCATCACCAGGGTCTCGATGCGGTGGGCCCGGCACGCGGCCACGATCCCCTCCACGCTGGGCGCCTCCCCGGCCGGCAGCATGTTCTGGGGCATCGGCACCCGGGCCAGGTGGTGCGGCAGGACCCGGGACGACGACGGCGCGTAGACCGCCACCGGATCGAAGCCCGCGGCCGGGTTCTGCTGCAGGGACTTGAGCATCTCCACGACCCCCGGCACGCGCCCGACCACCAGGGTCCGGGACATCGCCTCGCCGGCCAGCCGGCGGCGGGTCAGGCCCCGCCGCACCGCGCCACGGCCCGCCAGCAGCAGGAGCGCGCCGAGTGGCAGGGCCATGACGATGTAGCTGCGGGCCATCGGGACGTCGAGCACGTAGGACAGGATGGCCAGGGACCCGAAGAACACCAGGGTGGCGCTGACCACCTGCCGGCTCTCCTCGACCCCGTAACCGATCAGGCGCACGTCGCGGGCGCCCCGCAGCTCCAGCCAGGCCCACCAGGCCGTCCCGAGGACGATGCCCACCAGCCAGTACGGCACAGGCACTCCGCCGAACGGCAGCGATCCCTCTTCCAGGCCGAAACGCATCAGCTGTGTCAGCACGATCGTGGCGGCCAGGGCCACCGCGTCCACGCGGCGCAGGCTCCGGATGTGGGCCTCCCGCCAGGCGGCGGGTCGTACGGTCATGTTCTTCTTGAGCACGTTGGTCACTCCCCCCGAGTGTGCGGGGGCCGGAACACTCCCTTCGCCCCCCGGCGTGGTTCCGGCCCCCATCGATGACTTTACAACTGCACATCGATGAAAACACAGGGTGCACAACGGGTGACAAGGGCGCCGGCGGACCCTTGGATCGTGATGCCCACCGGGTGGGGGACATGCGCAGCGGACGCGGTCGGTGACGCCGGCCCCTCGGGGGAGGCCGGGCGTCGTCGTGCGCGGAAGGTGTCGGCCCTGGTCCTACCGCGCGGTATCAACGATCGACGGAGCTCTGTGACCGGTCGTGCTAGCCTTGTCCGGTTGCCAAGGCGAGGGGATCCTTGTGGATCCCGTGATCGACGACGGCTGGTTGAACGTTCCCGTCCCCACTTGTGCGGTGGCGCCCTTCGGGGCGCGTCGCACGGCGTTCGAAACGCGGGGGAGGGTCTGCGGCCGGTATCGCCTGGCCATTCAGACGACAGACCCGACTTCGAGGAGTTCCCATGGCTGACACCATCCGCATCCCGGCCACCACGCGCAGCGACTTCGGCAAGGGCTACGCCCGCCGCATCCGCAACAACGACCAGATCCCCGCGGTCGTCTACGGCCACGGCGCCGAGCCGCAGCACGTGATCATCCCCGGCCACGAGACCATGCTCGCCGTGCGCCACTCCAACGCCGTGCTCGAGCTCGACGTCGAGGGCAGCACTCAGCTGGTCATGGTCAAGGACATCCAGCGCCACGCCACCCGCCCGGAGATCCTGCACATCGACCTGCTCGCCGTGCGCCGCGGCGAGCGCGTCGAGGTCGAGATCCCCGTCCACGTCATCGGCGAGGTCGACCCGACCGCCGTGCACAACGTCGAGGAGAACACCCTCACCGTCGAGGCCGACGCCCTGAACGTGCCCGACTCAGTCACCATCAACCTCGACGGCCATGGCGTGGGCGACCACGTCTACGCCGCCGACGTGCGCCTGCCCGAGGGCGTGACCATGGTCTCCGACGCGGAGCTGCTGGTCATCAACGTCTCCGAGCCCCAGGCCCAGGACCTCGGTGACACCGAGGGCGAGACCGAAGCCCCCACGGGCGACGTGGTCCCCGAGAACGAGGCCTGAGCCGCACCGCTCATCCGATCCACGTGATCCGCGAAGTGGGGGGGGGGCGGCCCCCCCCCCCCCCCCACCCCCCCCCCCCCACCCCCCCCCCCCCCCGTATCACCAGGGATGGCGGCCCCCAAGGACGCACCCAGGCGGGGGGT
>NZ_JAFCWG010000007.1:0-264673 GCF_049897445.1 Kocuria sp. LHG3120
ACCCCGGCTGAAAATGTCGCCACCACCCCACGGAGGCAGGACGGCAACAACCAATCAACCGAATAAAACATCCGGTATCAACAAACATGGCACACTATTGAGTTCTCAAACAACAGACCAGCAACCAGGCACCACACCCGGAAACCGTGTTGGAATTCTTTTTCGCTCGGTTCTCGCGATCTCTCGCTTTCCCCGCGGCGACCTCCTCAGCTTATCCCGATCTTCTCCGCTTTCCCAAATCGCTTTTCCTTCGCTCAGCGGCGAAAAAGCTCTTCGGGAGGAGAATTCCTGGATCTGCCGGATTCGACGCCGTGGGCCGCAGCGATTCCTCGCTGCTGCCCGAAACAGCTCCACCAGCGTACCCGACCCGGTCCCGGCCCACAAGCTGTCGGCCACCGCGCAGCGGTGATCGGCTTGATGGTTCGAGGGGGTTCGGTCCGCCGGATTCGGCGTTGCCGTCCGGGGCGATCTCTCGCGTCCCTTGCGGCGACTCGGAATACATTACACACGCCCCGCAGGACCGTCAAAACCCCGGAGGACCGGCGGCCGGAGCGGCGGCGACGGCAGTGCGTAGGCTGATGGCACATCGATGCCCCGACCCGAAAGGACAGCAGATGAGCACCTCACCGGAAGAGCTGCCGGAGACCCCCGACACCTACGAGGGCGCCGCCGAGGTCGACCCCGAGCACTGGCGCGAGGATCCGCTGATCGAGGGCGCCGAGGCCGGCGCGCAGGACGAGCGCGTGGACCCCGAGCACCCGGAGGTCCCCTCGGAGCAGGAGCTCCGGGACGAGACGGCCGAGGCCCGTTACGAGGCGGGCGAGGAGCAGGTCCCGCCCGAGGAGCCCCGCATGGGCGAGGCGATCGCGGACCTCGACGTCCCCGAGGACCCCGCGTTCGAGGACGAGGTCGACCCGAGCAACGACTCGTTCCACGGCGGCGCCGACCTCTGAGCCCCGACGGACCGAGCACGACGGCGCCCCGGCCTCCACGGCCGGGGCGCCGTCGTCGGTCGGGGCGCCGTCGTCGGTCGGAGCGCCGGTAGGTCAGGCGAACGCGGAGATGCCGGTGATCCCGCGTCCGATGATCAGGGCCTGCACGGTCTCGGTGCCCTCGTAGGTGTGCAGCGCCTCGATGTCCGCGAAGTGGCGGGCCACGCGGTTCTCGATGAGGATGCCGTTGCCGCCCAGGAGGTCCCGGGCGTTGGCCGCGATCGAGCGGGCCGTGCGCGTGGAGGTGTACTTCGCTAGCGACGCCTGCTCGGCGGTGAGCCGGCCGGCCTCCTCCCGCTCGGTCATCCGTGCCACGAGGAGCTGGATCTGGGTGAGCTCGCTCAGCATCCGGGCCAGCCGCTCCTGCACGATCTGCGATGCGGCCAGCGGGCGGCCGAACTGCACGCGCTGGGCCGCGTACTGCACGGCGGTCTCGTAGCAGGCCTGGGCGTGCCCCACCGCGCCCCACGCCACGCTGATGCGGGTGGCGAACAGGACATCGGCGGTGTTCCTGAAGGACCGTGCCGCCGGCAGCGCGTTCTCCTCGGGCACGAAGACGTTCTCGAACCGGAGGTGCGCCTGGTGGATGGCCCGGAGGGCGAGCTTTCCACGGATGGTCGTGCCGGTGTAGCCCTCGCTCTCCTGCGGGACCACGAAACCCCTGACCTGGCCGTCCTCGTCGGCGCGGGCCCACACCACGGTGATCCCGCCCATCGAGCCGTTGCCGATCCACTTCTTCTCCCCGTTGAGCACCCAGCCGCCGTCCACCGGGGTGGCACGGGTCTCGAGGCTGACGGAGTCGGAGCCGTGGGTGGGCTCCGTGAGGGCGAACGCGCCGAGGAGCTCGCCCGTGGCCATCCGCGGCAGCCAGCGCTGCCGCTGCTCCTCGGAGCCGCACATGGCGATCGAGCGCATCGCGAGCCCGCCCTGGACGCCGGAGACGGTCGCGATGGACCCGTCGCCGCGGGAGAGCTCCATGCTGATCAGGCCCGCGGCGGTCTTGGACATCTGCTCGTAGCCGTCGACGGCCACGCCGTCGCGCAGCAGGTCGAGCTCCCCGAGCCGGCGGACGAGGTCGAGGGAGTACTCCGAGCGGTCCCAGTGCTCGCCGATGACGGGCAGCAGGTCCTCCTGGACGAACCGGCGGGCGCGCATCCAGTGCCCCCGGTCGGTGTCGGAGACCGCGTCGAACGCGCCGGCGGCGTCGGTGTCGAGGGCCTTGTCGAGGACGTAGTCGGGCTCCACGGTGCCGGCGGGGAACAGGGTCGCGCCGGTCTCGGGGGTGGCGGTCATGGCTGGGTCCTTCGTTCTGTGGGCTGGTGGGAGGTCGGGGACAAGGTCAGTCCTGGTGGAAGCGGCGGCCGAGGACGCGCTCGGAGGCGCCCGTGCGGTCGAGGTACGGGGTGATCCCGCCCAGGTGGAAGGGGTAGTTGGCGCCGAGGACCATGCACAGGTCCACGTCCTCGGGCCCGGCGACGACGCCCTCGGCCAGCATCGCGCCGATCTCCTCGGCCAGGGCGTCCTGCACCCGCACGAGCAGCTCCTCCGCCGGGACGGGAGCGTCGGCGGGGTGCTCCGCCCGGGTCCGCTCGAGCAGCCGGGCGGCGTCGGCGGCGAGGTAGCCGTCCGCGCCCGTCCCCGGGGCCTGCTCGGTGGGCAGCACGTGGGTGAGGCCCGCCCCGACCACCGCGTCCATCCATGGGGACCGCGCGAAGCGCTCGGGGTAGGCCCGGTGCATGGTCTCGTCCACGTGGTGCAGCACGGCCGGGCCCACGAAGTCGAGCAGCCGCAGCGGGGTCATGGGCAGGCCCATCGGATCGGGGGCGTGGTCGGCGGCCGCCACGTCCGTGCCCGCATCGATCGCCTGGACGATCACGTCGAACAGCCGGGTCAGCACCCGGTTGACCACGAAGCCGGGGGCGTCCTGGACGCGCACCGCCGTGCGGCGCAGCGCCGCGGCGAGCTCGAAGGCGGTCGCGAGGGCCGCGTCGCCGGTCCGCCGCCCGGCGACGATCTCGAGGAGCGGGGTGACCTCCACGGGGTTGAAGACGTGGAAGCCGACCACCCGTTCGGGGTGCCGGAGGCCCTCCGCCATGGCGGTGACGGACAGGGAGCTCGTGTTGGTCGCGAGGATCGCGTCCGGGCGCACGACCTCCTCCCACTGGGCGAACACCTTCTTCTTCACGTCGAGGTCCTCGAAGACGGCCTCGATCACGAAGTCCGCGTCGGCGAGGTCCTCCGGCCCGCTCGCCCCCGTGACGAGGGCGCCGAGCTGCTCGGCCTGCTCCGCGCTGATCCGGCCCCTGGCCGCCTGCGCGGCGAAGCGCTCCCGGGTCCGGGCCACGCCGGCGGCGAGCCGCTCGTCGTCGAGGTCGGTCATGACCACGGGGATCCGGGCGCCGCTCGCGATGAGGGAGGCGAGCTGGCCGGCCATCAGGCCGGCGCCGATCACGGCGGCCTTGCGCAGGGGCACGGGCTCGGCGGCGGGCACGTCCGCGGCCTGCCGGGAGCGGGCCGAGACGAGCTCGAACGCGTAGAGGGAGGCCTTGGCCACGTCCCCGCGGACCAGCTCGGCGAAGGCGGCCACGGCCTTCGTCCCGTTCTCGGTGCGGGACTCCGTCCGGGCGTCGGCCACGAGGTCGATCGCCACGAGCGGTGCCGGCGCGGCGCCGTGCCAGGTGCGCTCGGCGCGGTCCCGGGCCTGGTCCACGGCGTCCTGCCACTCCTGCTCCCCGGTGCCGCCGGGCGTGCCCGCGCGGCGGCGGGTCTCCCCCGCGTCGAGCGCGTCGAGCGTGCCGGCCACCCACCGCTGCCAGGCGGTGTCCCACTCCCCGGTCCCCGGGGCGGCGTCGAGCACCACGTCCACGAGGCCGAGCTCGAGGGCCTCCGCCGCCTTGGTGTTCCGGCCCCGCAGGGAGTCGAACACGATGACGCGCAGCGCCGCGGCCGGGCCGATCAGGTGCGGGAGCAGGTGCACGCCGCCCCAGCCGGGGAAGAAGCCGAGCCTGCACTCCGGCAGTCCGAGCGGGCCGGTGCGCGGGTGGGCCGCACGGTAGTCCGTGTGCAGGGCGAGCTCGAGCCCGCCGCCCAGGGCCTGACCCGTGAGCAGGGAGAAGGTGGGCACGCTCGCGTCGGCCAGGACGCCGAAGGCCTCGTGGCCGAGCCCCACGTACCGGTCGGAGACGCCGCTGAGCTGGGCGTGGCGGATCTCCTTGAGGTTGGCCCCCGCGCCGAAGGACCGGGCGTTGCCGGTGACCACGATGGCCTCGACCGCCGACTGGTCGATCGAGCCCAGGACGTCCCGGAGCTGCTCCAGGGCCGCGGAGCCCCAGATGATCAGCCCGCCCGGCGGGGTGGAGTCCAGCCGCACCAGGGCGACGGGCGCGGAGCGTCCGGGCAGGACCAGCTGCTCGACGTCCACCGCGACGGTGGAGGGGAAGGACGGGGCGGGCGCGGCGGGTGCCATGGGCGGACTCCTGACGAGTGGTGTGATCGTCACCACTCTGACTGATACCGAGTCTCAGGTCAAGGGATTGAGTCTCAGTGTGGTGGTGCGGCGTGCGGTTCCGGGGCGTTCAGGCCGTATTCTGGCTGGTGATGATCGACGTGCTGCCCCCAGAGACCGAGCGCCTCGCGTTCCGCCGCTTCGACGGCGCGGACCTCGAGCCCATGCACTCCTATCAGAGCCGCGAGGACTACGCGCAGTACGCGTGGCGGGGCCCGCGCACGCGCGAGGAGTGCGAGCGCACCCTGGCCGAGAACAGCGGCCTGCGGCCGTGGGGCCGGGACGGCGACTCCGTCCGCTTCGCCGTCTCCCCCCGGGGCTCGCGGGAGCTCGTGGGCGAGATCGTGCTGACCCTCACGGACGCGGCGGCCGCGCAGGTCGAGATCGGCTGGGTGGTCCACCCCGACCACGCGGGCCGGGGCATCGCCTCCGAGGCGGCCCGCGCCGCGATCGAGTTCGCGTTCGCCGAGCTGGGCGCCCACCGGGTCTGCGCGAGCCTGGACGCCCTCAACGTGAGCTCCGCCAAGGTCTGCGAGCGCATCGGCATGCGCCTGGAGGCGACCCTGCGTGAGAGCCACCGCCAGCTGGGCGAGTGGCGCGACGAGCTGATCTACGCGATCCTCGCCGACGAGGCCTGAGTCATCGGCGCAGGGCGTCCCGCACGGACGCCAGGATCTCCTCCGTGTCCGCGCCGGGGTCCAGGACGGTGACGACGACGGCGGGGCGGGCCCCGGGCGCGGCGGCCGGCCGCGCCGCGCCGTCCTCGTAGCCGGAGACGAGCGTGTGCGCGAGGCGCTCGAGCTGCCCGGCCAGCTCGGCCGAGGGGTCGGTGTCGGGTGCGCGCAGCCAGGCCCGCAGGGCAGCGTTGTGCACCGCCACCGCGGCGGCGGACAGCGCCGTGGCCAGCGTGCTCCGCCCCGGCGAGTCGGGCAGCGCGGAGCGCAGGTAGCGCCGCAGGACCCGCTCGTAGCGGTGGGACGTGATGAGCTCCCGGTCCCGCAGCTGCGGGACCTGCCGGAGCAGGGCGTTGCGGGCCAGCGCCCGCTCGCGGTGGTCGAGGTGGTGGCGGAAGACCAGCAGCACGCCGTCCCGCAGGGCGACGGCCGGATCGGTGCCCGGCTCCTCCCCCGCCCGGGCCAGCTGCTGCTCGAGGCGCTCGAGGTTCGCGGCGTGGTCCGCGAAGACGATGTCCTCCTTGGACCCGTACTTGCGGAAGAACGTGGCCCGACTGATGCCCGCGGCGAGCGCGAGCCGGTCCACGGTCGTGGCGTCCCAGCCCTGCTCCGCGAGCAGGCGGATCGAGCCGGTGACGACGTCCGGGGCCGCCCGGGGGGTCTCGGTCATGGGTGCCTCCTCGCTGACGATGGTAGACCCGGGCCTCCCGCCGTGTGCGGGTCGAGCCCGTCAGCGGCGGGCCCGGGCGCCGAAGAACACCGCCCCGGCGGCGCACAGCACCCCGAGCACGGCGAAGGAGAGCGCCGAGGAGGTGCCCCCGCTGAGCAGGGAGCCCACGAGGGCGACGGCCCACACGAGCACGAGCAGCCACAGCAGTCCGGCGGTGCGCCTGGGGTTCCGCACCGCGCTCAGCCCGTGAAGGGCAGGACGGGCAGGCCGGGAACGTCGACCCGGACCGCGAACAGGGAGCCCGCGACGGGGTCCTCGTCCGGGGCGAGGTTCTCCCGGGACGTGGTGACGTAGAGGGTGCGCAGGTCCTCCCCGCCCAGGCAGCACGCGGTCGTCTGGCGCGCGCCGACCTCCACGACGGTGTCCAGGGCGCCGTCGGCCGTGTAGCGGTGCACCTGCCCGGCGCCGTGCAGCGCCACCCAGACTGCGCCCTCGGCGTCGACGGTCAGCCCGTCGGGATGGACGTCCCCCTCCTCGAGCTCGGGCACCACGAAGGTGCGGCGCCCGTGCAGACCCCCGTCCGGGGACCAGTCGAGGACGTCGACCTTCCCGGTGGGCGTGTCGTTGTAGTAGGCCAGCGCGCCGTCCGGGGACCAGGCGATGCCGTTGGAGACGGTGACGCCCTCCAGGACCGGCTCCCCGCGCAGGTCCGGGTGCACGCGCCAGAGCGTGGCCGCGCCCTCCGTCTGGTCCCAGGCCATGGAGCCGACGTAGAAGGAGCCGTCCGGGCCGGCCCCGCCCTCGTTCATCCGGACCGCCCCGGGCTCCCAGAGCTGCTCGGCCGGATGGACGGTGCCGTCCGGGTCCTCGAGGGCCACGCCGGCCTCCAGGGCCAGCACCGCTCCCCCGGTCGCGCGCGGGCGCACGCAGGCCACGACGTCCCCGACGTGCTTGCGGAGCACCTCGCCGTCCGCGCCGAGGGACAGCACGTCCCCGGCGAGCATGTCGACCCACCGCAGCCCGCCCCAGGACTCCGACCAGCACGGCCCCTCGCCGTGGTAGGTGACGGAGTCGGTGATCCGCTCGGCGCGCAGCCGCCGTGCCGCCATCTCAGAGTCCCTTCTCGTGCACCGCGGGCAGCGCC
This sequence comes from Kocuria sp. LHG3120, assembly GCF_049897445.1. Lineage (NCBI taxonomy): Bacteria > Bacillati > Actinomycetota > Actinomycetes > Micrococcales > Micrococcaceae > Kocuria > Kocuria sp. LHG3120. The sequence continues at coordinate 6,986 of NZ_JAFCWG010000007.1, forward strand.
GTGGTGGGGATCCGGTCCCGGTCGGGGTTCAGGAGGATCTCCGACATGTACTTCGTCACCGCGCGCTGGTTGCCGAGCTGGACGATGGCGTAGATCGCCGCCTCCTCGTCGATCCAGCGGAGCAGGCTGCCGCCGAACAGGGTGCCGTTGGCGTTGAGGTCCTCCGGCTTGACCCACTTGCGGGTGCGGAAGGTGATGTCCTGGGTGGTCATGCCCCCACGATACCGAGGGCGCCCTCCGCACCGTCGGCTACAGCTCCACGGTCCCGCGGACCACCGGGCTGACCTGGCCGCCGACCCAGACGGTGTCCGCGTCCCGCTCCAGCAGCACGCGCCCGGTGCGCCCGAGCACGGTGCCCTGGGCGGCGACGTAGCGCTCCGGGGCCCACCCGTTGTCCGTCAGCCACCGGGCCAGGCCCGCGTTGAGGCTGCCAGTGACCGGGTCCTCCACGACCCAGTCCCCCACGAACGCCCGCACCTCGACCGCGCACTCGGCGCCCTCGCGGTGGGGGCCCACCACGCCGAGCTTGAGCCCGGCCATGGCGGACCAGTCCGCACGCACGCCCAGCACGGTCCCGGCGTCGGCCACGCGCACCCCGATCCAGCCGGGGCCGTTGTCCAGCCAGGACACGTCGAGCAGCGCGGACGGGTCCAGCCGCAGGGACCGCGCCACCCGGTCCAGCAGCGCGGGCTCCGCCACGGGCTCGTAGCGCGTCAGGGGCGGGGCGGCGAACGAGAGCCTGCCCTCGCGGCGCCGGACGGTCACCAGCCCGACCCCGCACTCCTGGACGACGTCCGCTCCCGCGGGCTCCCCGCCGAGGGCGAGCCAGGCGGACGCCGTCCCGAGCGTGGGGTGACCCGCGAAGGGCAGCTCCCCGCCGGGGGTGAAGATCCGCACCCGGTAGTCGGCGCCGGGGACCGTGGGCTCGAGCAGGAACGTGGTCTCGGAGAGGTTGGTCCAGCGGGCGAAGCGCGCCATCGTGTCCTCGTCGAGGGCGTCGGCCCCGTGCACGACGGCGAGCGGGTTGCCGCCCAGCGGCGCCGGCGAGAAGACGTCCACCCAGCTGATCGCGTGGCTCGTCATGGTCTCAGAGCACCGGCCCGCGCGTGTTCCTCCGGGCGGGCCGGGCCCGTCCCTTTCGCCGGGCGTCCCGGCCGGCGGGCCCGGCGGCGGTCCCGCCACGGGCCGCCGCCCGGTCCTCCCGCAGCCTCCGGACCACCAGGCCGACCAGGACGGAGCCCACGGTGCTCAGCACCAGGGGCAGCACCGCGCTGCGCTGCTCGCTGTTGTCGTACATGGCCGGGCCTCCTGCCGGAAGGCGACGCGGGGCGTCGTCGGGTTCGGTGCCAGGAATCCTACGCACCCTCCGGTGCCTCCGGCCACACCCCGGAGCTGCCCCGGCGGTGGCTGCCGAGCAGGTGGGTGTCGACGATCCCGACCGCCTCCATGAGCGCGTGCATCGTGGTCGGCCCCACGAAGCGGAAGCCGTGCGCCCGCAGGGCCCGGGACAGGGCCTCGGACTCCGGCGAGCGGGTCGGGACCTCCTCCGCCGTGCGCGGACGCGGGGTCCGCGCCGGGCGGAACGACCACACGAGCTCGGTCAGCCCGCCCTCGGCGCGCAGGGCCACGGTGGCGCGGGCGTTGCCGACGGCGGCCTCGATCTTGCCCCGGTGGCGCACGATCCCGGCGTCGCCCAGCAGGCGGTCGACGTCGGCCGGGCCGAAGCCGGCGACCGCGTCCGGGTCGAAGTCCGCGAAGGCCGCCCGGAAGGCGGGCCGCTTGCGCAGGATCGTGGCCCAGGACAGCCCGGACTGGAAGCCCTCGAGGCAGATCCGCTCGTAGAGCCCCCGCTCGTCCCGCACGGGGACGCCCCACTCGGTGTCGTAGTACTCGCGCAGGAGCGGGTCCGTGGCGGCCCAGACGGGGCGGGCGAGCCCGTCCTCGCCGAGGACGAGTCCGGTCGCGGGATCGGGCAGGGAGCTCATGCCGAGCATCGAACCACACCGAGAGGCTCCGACACACCCGGAGCGAGTACCCCCAGGGGTATAGGATGGCGGTCATGCACCCGACGAACCCCGCCGTGGACCGGCGCGCCCTGCAGCGGAGGGTCGTCCGCGTCCTCGCCCTCGGCCAGATCCTCGGTGGGCTGGGCGTCGGCGCCACCCTGGCCCTCGGCGCCCTCCTCGTCACCGAGGTCTCCGGCTCCTCCGCCTGGTCCGGCATGGCCGCGACCATGAACACCCTCGGCGCGGCCCTGCTCGCCGTCCCCCTCGCGCGGCTCGCCCAGGCCCGCGGCCGGCGGATCTCGCTCAGCACCGGGGCGTTCACCGCCATGGCGGGCGCGTCGATCACGATCGGCGCCGCCGTCCTCTCGAGCTTCCCCGTCCTGCTGCTGGGCCTGGCCCTGCTCGGCGCCGGCTCGGCGCTCAACCTCCAGTCCCGGTTCGCGGCGACCGACCTGGCCGCGGACGACACCCGCGCCCGGGACCTCTCCCTGGTGGTCTGGTCCACGACGATCGGCGCGGTGCTCGGCCCCAACCTCTTCGAGCCGGGCGAGCTGCTCGGGCGGGCCCTGGGCCTGCCGGCGCTGACGGGCGGATTCGTCATCGCCCTCGTGGCGCAGGCCTTCGGGGCCCTGGTCTACCTCACGGCGCTGCGGCCGGACCCCCTGCTGCTGGCCGTGGCCGACGGCGAGGCCGCGGGCAGGGGCAAGCCCTCCCCCGCGGGCGGGCTGGCGGTGCTGCGGGCCTCGTCGCCGGCCCGCCGGGCCGTGCTCACCGTGGCGCTGAGCCACGCCGTCATGGTGGCGCTCATGTCCATGACGCCCGTGCACCTGACCCTCCACGGGGCATCGCTGAGCGTCGTGGGCCTGACCATCAGCCTGCACGTGGCCGGGATGTACGCCCTCGCCCCCGTGTTCGGCTGGCTCGCGGACCGGGCCGGGCGCCGCCCCACCGTCCTGCTCGGCCAGGCCCTGTTCGTGGCGTCCCTCGTGCTGTCCTGGTTCGGCTCGACGTCCCCCGTGCTGGTGACGGTCAGCCTGGTCCTGCTCGGGCTCGGCTGGTCCGCCTCCACGGTCGCGGGCTCCACGCTCGTGGCCGAGGCCGTCCCGCCGGCCGAGCGGCCGAAGCTGCAGGGCGTCTCGGACCTGTTCATGAACCTCGCCGGGGCGACCGGCGGGGCGCTCGCCGGACCGGTGCTGGCGCTGATCGGCTTCGACGGGCTCAGCGCGGCCCTGCTCGTCCTCGTGGCGGTCGTGGTGGTCTCACACGGCGGCCGGACCCAGCGGGATGCGGGCGCCGACGCGCCAGCCGCCGTCCGCCGGTCCCGCCGCTAGCTCCCCGCCGAGCAGCTGGACGCGCTCGCGCAGCCCGAGCAGCCCGTACCCCGAGGCCGGGAGGCCGGGCCCGGAGCCCGGCCCCGCGGCGTTGTGCACCTCGACCACGACGTCGGCCTCGTCGACCTGCACGGCCAGCACGCAGCTCGTCCGGGCGGGCGCGTGCTTCATGATGTTCGTCGCCCCCTCCTGGAGGACCCGCTGGACCGTGGGCCGCACCCCTTCCGGGATCCGCGCGAGGTCGCCCCGCACCCGGGTGTCCGTGCGGAACCCGACCTCCCGCAGCGCGGCCGCGACCTCCTCGAGGCCCCGGCCCGTGTCGACGGCCGCGGCGGCGCTGGAGTCCTGCGCGAGCCCGGCGCCCGGCTCCACGCGCATGATCCCCAGCAGCCGGCGCAGGTCCTTGAGTGCCGCGCGGGAGGAGTCGCCCACCACGTCCAGGGCCTCCTTCATGGTCTCCGGGTCCCGGGAGTAGGCCCCCGAGCGCGCCTGCATGGCGATGAGCGTGAGGTCGTGGGCGACGATGTCGTGCAGCTCCCGGGCCAGCTCGAGGCGCTGCTGCTCGAGGGCGTGGGCAGTGCGCTCCTGGCCCGCGGCGATCTCGACGCGGTCCAGCTCCTGCTGCGCACTCAGGGCCCGCAGGACGAGACCGGGCAGGAGGAGGACCAGGGTCAGCGGCACGTAGCTCCAGAGGAACTGCGGGCCCACGACCGAGACGTTGACGGCCCACGAGGTCTGCCACACGAGGAAGGCCCCGACGGCCGCGGCGAGTCCGGGCAGGGCCGCCCCGTAGGCGGAGAAGGCCAGGACCAGCGGGATCACGACCATGTAGCTGCCCGGGTTGGTCTGGGGGTGGAGCAGGACCAGCAGCGCGGCGAGCGGCAGCCACGTCCAGCTGGAGCGCAGCGCCAGGACGGCGACCGTGGCGGTTTCGAGGACCACGAGCAGCAGCTCGTAGTCCCGGTCCCCGAAGCCCAGGCCCGGGCCGGTCAGGACGAGCCGGACGGCGTCCAGGGCGCTCACCGTGATGAACAGCAGCAGGGCCGCCCGCACCCACCGGTGCAGGGGGCGGGCCCGGGCGATCCCCTGCGGCAGGAGCGCGCCCAGGCCGGGCCGGCGGTCCTGCTGCGCTGCGCGGCGTGCCATGCGGTCCTTCCGGTGCGGTGGCCCGGTGCTCCGGTCCACCTCGGAGGATAGCCGCGGGCGCCGGGCCCGTCCGGGAGCGCGCCGGATCAGCACCAGCGCAAGAAGAGGAACGAGCACCCGCGGCTCGTGTGCCCGTCCGGGCTGTCGGTGCCGGGGTCGACCTTCAGGACCGGCGCCAGGGCGACCGGCGGCTCCGGGGCCACGGCGGTGGGGACACCGCCGGCGGTCAGCAGCACGGCGGCGAGCAGCGAGGCGGCGGAGAGCGTGTTCACGGGGGGTCCTTCCGGCAGTGCGCCGCACCCGATCGGTGTGCGGTCGTGAACCATGGTCGCCGAGGGGTGGGGTCCGCGGGGTCATCCGGGAGGATGGCCGGGGGTCATCCCTTGGGCGGACCCGCGCGCCGGGCGGCCCCGTCCCGCCGGCGCCGCGGCCCCTCTCCGCTACGGTGAGAGCTATGAACGAGCACGCGCCGGCGACGAGCCCCGTCAAGGTCCTGATCGTCGACGACCAGCAGCTCATGCTCCGCGCCCTGCGCGTGTTCATCGACGCCGAGCAGGACCTCGTGGTCGTGGGCGAGGCCCGCAACGGCCGGGCGGCGGTCGAGCAGTGCCGCGCCCTGCGCCCGGACGTGGTGGTCATGGACCTTCAGATGCCGGTCCTCGACGGCATCGAGGCCACCCGTGCGATCACGCACGAGCACCCGGAGGTGAAGGTGCTGGCCGTGACCACGTTCCACTCGGAGGACTGGGTGATCCCCGCGCTCCGGGCCGGGGCGAGCGGCTACGTGGTCAAGGACTCCGAGCCCCACGAGATCGTGGGCGCCGTGCGCAGCGTGCTGGCCGGGGAGGCCGCGATCTCCCGGCGGGTGGCCGCCACCCTCGTCCGCAGCGTCGTCGCGGACCCGGAGCCGGCGGGGCCGCGGCCGGAGGACGTCGCCGCGGTGGAGGGGCTCTCGGCGCGGGAGCGCGAGGTCGTGGCCCTGCTCTGCGAGGGCCTCAGCAACCGCGAGATCGCCGCCGCGCTCTTCGTGTCCGAGCCGACCGTCAAGTCCCACCTCAGCCACATCCTCACGAAGATGGAGGTGCGGGACCGGGTGCAGGTGGTGATCAAGGCCTACCGCACCGGGCTGGTGACGATCCCCTCGTCCTGAGCCGCCCGCGGGTCCGCGCCGCCGGGGAGGGTCAGCACCGCGTCCGGCGCCAGCTGCGCCGGCGGTCGGTGGGCCACCACCAGGACCGCGCGCCGCGCCGCCCACTCCGTGAGCTCCTCGCAGAGCACCGTCGTGGACGCGCCGTCCAGTCCGTTGAACGGCTCGTCCAGGACGACGACGTCGAAGTCGCCGCTGGTGCACACGATCGTCCACAGCTTGCGCTGGTTGCCCGTGGACAGGTGCTCGGCGGACTCGTCCAGCCACGGTCCGAGCCCGTGGCGCTCCGCCCGGCGCAGCCCCTCCTGCGGGTCGGCCCCGCACCAGCCGCTCGCGAACACCACGTGGTCCCGTGCGGTCATCGTGGGGTAGAGCGCCGGTTCGGTGCGGCAGATCCGGCGCACCCGGGAGGCCTCCGGCGAGCGTGCGTCCACGCCGGCGAGCGTGACCGTGCCCGCGGTCTGCGGCAGGTGCCCGCTGAGGACCTCGACGAGCGTCGACTTGCCGGAGCCGTTGGGCCCCTGCAGCAGCGTCAGCCCGGGGGCGTCGATCCGCAGCGTGAGCCCCCGGTGGACGGGGCGCCCGGCGTCGAAGCCGGCGCTCACCGCCTCGACGTGGATCAGCGGCGGGTGAGGGAGCGGTGCAGGCATGTGAGGGCACCTCCGGCGAGGGTCAGGGCGAGCAGGGGGACGATCCACGGGTCGGTGGCGGGGAAGGTCAGCGGGACGGCCACGGGCGCCGCGGCGAGGACGACGGTGAGGACCCCCGTGAGCGGGCTGTCCGCGCCCGTCCCCTCGACCGTGCGCGGCGGGGGCAGCAGGTGCTCCGCGACGGTCGCGGCCCACACCGCGCCCAGCACCACGGCCGCGGGCGCCGCGGACAGGGTCCCCGTCAGCACCCGGGCCGCGACGACGAGCAGCAGGGCCGGCAGCAGCAGCGGCAGGGTGAGCGCGGTGAGGTGCCCCAGCGCCACGGAGGAGCGGGACGCCCCGGACTCCACGGCGGTGCGCAGGTGGCGGCCGTAGCGGAAGGCGCCGATGTCCGAGCTCACGAGCTCCGCGAGAGCGAGACCCGTCATGAGGGCGGCGAAGCCCAGGGTGGGCCGCAGCGCCGCCTCCCACGCCGCGTCCGGCACGGCGGGCAGCGGCGGCATCCGGAGACCTGCGGAGGTCGCCCCGAGCAGCGCCGTGGTCGCGGCGGCGACCGCGACGGTGATCCGCTGCTGGGCCCGCAGGCGCCACCCGTGCGCCCGCTGGACGCCCAGCACCCGGGCGAACTGCAGGACCGCGGGACCGCTCAGGCGCGGCCGGCGCACCGGGGGCGCGGCGCGCCGGGCCGGGAAGGACACCGCCGCGAGGGCGCGGCGGCCGGCGACGGCACCGGCCGCGCCGACGGCCGCGACCGCCGTGAGACCGGCGAGGAGGACGGGCTCCGGCAGCCCCGGCGCGGGACCGGGTGCCGCACCGGCCGCCGGGACGAGGGCGCCGGGGACGAGGGGGGCCAGCAGCAGCACCGCCCCGTGCGCCCCGGCCCCGGCCAGGACGGACGCCGCCGCGAGCACCGCGGGGAAGTGCCGGCGCCCGTTCTCGGGGCGGGCGGCGGAGCGCAGCGCCCCGGCGGCCGTCAGCGCGCCGAAGGCCACGGGCGTCCCCAGCAGCAGTGCCGTCCCCGCGGCCCCGGGCCCGTGCCCGGCCAGGACGGACCCGGCGAGCACCCCCAGGCCCGCGGCGCCCCACACGGCGCTCGCCACGGCCACGCGCGGGAGGGCGTGGACGACGAACACGTCCGCGGCCCGGACGTCGAGGCCCACGAAGAAGTCCCGCTGCGGGTGGTCGCTGACGCAGCTGCGGAACCGGCCGAGGGTCTCGCCCGCGAGGGCGCCGAGCCCGGCGTAGGCGCAGAGCAGCACGAAGAGCCCGACCACGTCCGCGCCCGGCGCCAGCACCGCGGCCGCGCGCGCCGCGAGGATCCCGGCCGCGAGCGCCAGGAGCACAGCTCCGGCGGCGGCCCCGACCACGATGCGGCGGGCCGTGTCCACCGGCACGGACGTGCCCAGCGCCTGCAGCAGGTCCGCGATCCGCAGGTCCGCCAGGAGCCGGAGACGGCGGCGGGCCGGCGGGGCGGGCGGCCGCCGCCGCACCGACCCGCTCGTGGGGCTCGCGGTCGCGCTGGTCGTCACGAGAGCCTGCTGCGCGTCCCGGACCGCTCCCGGCGCAGCCCGAGCGCGTTGAACAGGAGCACGACCGTGCCCGCGAGGGCGACGACCACGCCCATGGTGCACAGCCAGCCCACGGGGAACCCGCTCAGCTGCTCGTCGAGGAAGGTCGCGTGGGCCGTCATGGCCAGGAACAGCAGCACGGCCGGTGCCACGGAGCGCGGGCGGGACAGCGGGGTCGCGGCGGCCACGAGCGGCAGGAGCACCCCGGCGACCGCCAGCCCGCCCACGAGGAGGGACCACAGCCCGACCGGGACGGTGCTGGTGCCCCGGCCCTCGAGGAGGATCGCGGTCAGGGCTGCGGCGCTCAGGACGGCCACGGTGACGAGGACCAGTCGGACGTGGTTCTGGGTGAGGGTCGGCACGGTGGGCACTCCTGGTGGTCGAGGATCTGATGAGTGGTGGGGGGCGGGGCCGGCGGCGGGAACGGTGGCCGGGTCACACCATGGCGACGAGCGCGGCGGTCGCGACGGCGACGACGACCACGAGCACCTGGCGGCCGGCGCCGCAGGACCTCCACCGGCCGCGGTAGAGCAGCGCCGCGGCGAGGGCGAGGGCCAGCACCGCGGCGGCCTCCACGGGTCCCTCCGCCATCCGCCCGGTGGCCAGGGCCAAGCCCTGGGACAGCACCGTGAGGCCGCCGACCACCAGCGTGTAGAGCCCGATCCGCTGCCCGCCGCCGAGCGGCAGGCCCTGCGGGAGGAGTCTGCTCTCGAGGAGCCCGGCGAACCAGAGGTACAGGGCGAGGACCACGGCGAAGACCAGGACGCCGACGAGCACGGCGACGTTGACCGAGAGCCCGATCAGGGACGGGTCGACCCCCTCCAGCTCGCCGGTCACGGCCGCCGCGGCCTGGTCCTGCATCTGGTCGGTGGTCGCCGGCAGCCGCAGCAGCAGCAGCCCGAGCCCCACCGCCCAGAGGACGGTCCGGACGGGCCGGGTGGTCGCCGGCAGCGGACGGGTGGCAGGGGTCCCGGCGCCGGGGTGGGCGGAGACGTGGAGGCTGGACATCGGGGGCCTTCCGATAGCGGGGGAACGGCGGCGCTCACCGCCGGGCGATGAGCGCCGCCTCGATGCCCGCGGCGGCGAGCAGGAGGGCGACGGCGAGGGCGAGGACGCCGAGGGAGGCCGGCAGCGCCGTGAGGTAGCTGCGCACCAGGCCGTGCCGGCGGGCGGTGAGGGCGGCGGTGAGGGGGAGCAGGCCCGCGGCCGCGGCCACGAGGCAGCCGAGGAACTCGAGCCCCGCGTACCACCCGGCCGCACCGACGAGCGCGGCGGCGCCGACGTTGAGCACGCCGATCTTCGCCGTGGCCCCCACGTAGACCGACAGCAGCGCCAGGGACGTGCCGGTCAGCAGGCCGCCGGTGAGTACGCCGCTGTAGAGCAGGGCGGCGGCGCCGAGGTTGCGGACCACGATGGCGCCGAAGGACCCGTCGTGGTCCTGACCGGCGCCGGCCGTGTCCTGCAGGGTCGCGGGGACGCGGGAGATGCTCTCGTAGCCCACCAGGAACCCCGCCACGAAGAGCGCCGTGGCGGCCGCCGCCGCCCACCCGAGGGTGCGGCGCGCGGCCCGGGCGTCGCGGGGGGCAGTGCGGAGGTCCGTGGGCACGGTCTTCATGGCTGGGGTCCCGGCAGGGTCAGCGGAGCGGGCGGCGGCTCAGGCGATGGCCAGGTTGCGGGCCTTCTTGGACAGGTACCAGCGGATGGTGCCGACGACCGCGCCGCCGATGCCGAAGCCGAACATCGCGGCCACGAGGGTCAGCGCCCAGCCGCCTGCCTCGACCGCGGCCACGATCTGGCTCGCGGACGCGGCGGAGATGCCGAGGGAGCCGGCGACCCAGGCGATGCCGACACCGCCGAGGACGAGGCCGAGGACGGCGACGGAGGCGGCGGCCGAGACGGGCAGGACCGTGCGGACGGAGGGGGTGCGGGGGGTGGTCATGAAGAGCTCCTGTGTTCCCGAGGTTTCTGTGGGGGGTGCATCATCCGGCGGGTTCCCCGGGTGATGGCTCAGAATCTACGAGAGCCGGGAAGCCTCGGCCATCGGCCGAAGGAATGGTTCCGGACCGTCCGGAGGATGCCGCCGGCCGGTCCGGAAGGACGTCACTGCAGCACCGGCAGCTGGAGCGGGTAGCGGTACACCTCGCCCTTGTTGGCCTTGAGCACGGCCAGGACGTGGCACACCACGAGCAGGACCGCGGCGAGGATCCACAGCACGATCGCCACGGGGATCAGGATCACGGTGAACAGGCACACCCACGCCACCACGTTGAGCAGCCACATGGACAGGTTGAAGTTGAACGACCCGGCGGAGGTGGCGCGCAGGAACGCGTTCTTGTCCCGGTGGACGAGCCAGACGACGAGGGGACCCACGAATCCGAGCCACCCGACGGAGACCAGCGCGCCGATCAGTCCGGACAGGTGGGTGAGGACCGCGATGGTGCGGTCGTCCCCCTGCGCCCGGTACTGCGGACGGGGTGCTGACGGTGGAAGGTAGGACATGGGGTTCTCCTGGTGGGCAGTGGCGGAACCGGTCGCGGCACCGGGTGCAGCGGACGCCGGACCGGCGCGGTGCAGCCAGCGTATCGGGGCGGGGCCCGCGCCCGGTATGGGGGAAGACCGCACTCGACGGCGGCGGATCCCCGCCGTCACGCACGGCACCGACGACGGCGCCGCGCCGCGCGCTGGTCTACGATTCTCGGCAGACCGTTCCCGGCCCGCCCCCGCGGGTCTCTTCCCGAGGGAGGCCCGTGGCTCCGCAGCTGCGCCCCAACAAGTACGCCTACCGGGCCATCGTGCTCGCCGGCCTCGCCGCGGTGAAGCTCTTCCGCGTGCCCCTGCTGGCCTCGGGCGAGGAGCACCTGCCCACCGACCAGGTGGTGCGCGGCCTGCACCGGGAGGTCCGCCCGGGCCGGGGCGCCGTCGTCGCGGTGACCCACTTCGGCTACCTCGACTTCGTCTTCGCGCAGCTGGTGGTCTGGCGCCGGCTGCGGGCCCACTCCCGCTTCCTCATCACCCGCAAGCACACCGGCAGCGCCTTCGTCACGGCGGTGTGCCGGCTGTGCGACCACGTGGTGGTCGACCGCGCCGACGGCGCCCCGGCCTACGCCGAGGCCGTGGCCAAGCTGGCGCGCGGCGAGTTCCTCGCGGTGTTCCCGGAGGGCGGGGTCAGCCGCAGCTGGACCGTGCGCCCGCTGCGCACCGGCGCCGTGCGCATGGCCGCCGAGACCGGCGCCCCCGTCATCCCGGTGTCCGTGTGGGGCGGCCACCGGATGCTCACCCGCGGGCGCGGCCGGATCCGGCTGCGCGACGTGTGGCGCACACCGGTGCGCGTGCACGTCGGCCCGGTGCTGCGGGTGGACCCCGACGAGGACGTCCGCGCCGCGAGCGCCCGGCTGCGCGCGGTGCTGCAGGAGGGGATCGACCGGTGCATCGACAGCTACCCCGTGACCCCGGAGCCGGGTGCGTGGTGGATGCCGGCGCACCGGGGTGGGAGCGCGATCACGGTCCAGGAGCAGATCGACGCCGACGCCCGGGAGCGGGAGGCCTACAAGCGCACCGGCTGAGCCCGGCCGGGGCACCGTCTCAGCGGAAGCCGGCGCGCAGCACCAGCTCGAGCTGGAACCGGCTCCTGGGGTCGTTGAGGCGGTCCCCGAAGACCTCCCGGAGCTGGTTCACCCGGTAGCCCACCGTCTGCTCGTGGATGTTCAGCTCGGCGGCCATCGCCGCGCGCTGCCCGTGGTGCTCGAGCCAGCACAGCAGGGTCGCGACCAGCCGCTCCCGCTGCCCGGCCTTGAGCTCGTCCAGCGGGGCCAGGCACTGCGCGGCGAGGTCCGCGACCACGCTGCGCTCGCTGTGCAGGACGAGCTCCATGAGGTGCTCCGAGACCCACAGCGGCCCGGCGTCGGCCGGCTCCTCCCGCTGCAGCAGGTCCCGGGTCAGCACGGCCAGGCGCAGGGACTCGGGGGCCGCGTACCAGGGCCGGCCCGGGCCGATCACCGCGCCCCGCCCGGTGAGCGCGCGCTCCAGCTCCCGGCGGCCGGTCGGCGAGGAGGGCTCGGGGACCACCGCCACCACGTCGCCGGGGCGGGACGTGAGCAGCGCCCGCTCCCCGAGGCGCGAGCGCAGCCCCACCCGCCGGTCGGCGGCCAGCGTCACCACGACCACCCGGTCGGGCACCGGCCACCCCGCGGCGGCGGCGGCCGTGCGCACCGCGTCCTCCACCACGTGGCCGCGGACGAGCATGTCCGCGAGCGCGTCCAGCAGACGGTCCCGCTCCCCGGCACGCTCGGACTGCTCCATGGCATAGCCCTCGGCGCTGGCCGCGGAGAGCTCCTCGATGTAGGCGAACACGGACTCCGCGAGGCCGATCAGCACGGACGCCTCGAACCCCGCGTCCATGGCCACGCGGGAGAGCGAGCGCAGCGTGGTGCGCGCCCCGGAGCGGTAGGCCGCGAAGAGGGCGTCCATCGGCCGGCCCTCGCGCACCTCGCCGCGGCCGAGCCCCTCGTAGACCCGCCGGTCGTCCCCCATCAGCGCCGGCTGCTGGGTGCCGGGCAGCTGCAGGAACCGGGTCAGGGCCACCTCGACCCCGCGCCGGATGCTGTCGCCGAACAGGCCCTCCAGCGGCCGGGCGTAGACCGGGACGTCGAGCCGCACGGCGTCCAGCAGCTCCTCCGTCACCGCGGGCAGGTGCGGGACCAGGAGGGGGGTCAGCGCCGGCGGCAGGGAGGTCCACGGCAGCTCCCGGTCCGCCCGCCGCCCCGGCTGCGCGTGCTCCGTCGTGTGGTCCACCCGCTCCACGATCCCCCGCTTTCATTCCGACACCACAATTTCTCTGCTGAAAGAGTACGCGACGGGACGAGAACTGCCGTCGGATTTGGGGCACAGTTATTACGTGCCCCAACTGCGACTGTTCACCCGCCTGGCCTCGGCCTTCACCACGCCCCGCTCCCCCGAGGACTTCCTGCGGCTCATCGACCCCCTGGCCAGCGCCCGCCAGCTGCGCGGCCTGGTGACCGCCGTGGTGCCCGAGACCGCGGACTCGGTGACGATCCGCTTCCGCCCCGGCCGCGGCTGGAACGCGCACGAGGCCGGTCAGTGGGCCCGCATCGGCGTGGAGATCGACGGCGTGCGGCACTGGCGCTCCTACTCCCTCAGCACGGGCGCCGGCCAGGACCCGGCGATCACGGTGACGGCGATGGGCAAGGTCTCCACCGCCCTCGTCCGGGGGACCCGACCCGGTGACGTGCTGTTCCTCGCCCCGCCCGAGGGCGACTTCGTCCTCCCCGAGAGCCCGCGCCCGCTGCTGATGCTCACCGCCGGCAGCGGCCTGACGCCGGTCATGTCCATGATCCGCACCCTCGTGCCCCGCCGCCCGGACGCCGACCTGGTGCTCGTGCACTCCTCGCGCTCCCCGGAGGAGTCCCTGTTCCGCGAGGAGCTGCTGGAGCTCACCGACCAGTTCCCCGGCTTCCGCCTGGTCCAGTGGTTCACCGGCGAGCGCGGCCGCCGCCTCGACCTCGCGGCCACCGCCGACCTCGACGCCGCGTGCCCCGACTGGCGCGACCGCGCCGCCTACGCGTGCGGCCCCGCCGACTTCCTCGACGCCGCCGAGGCGCTCTGGCAGCGGGAGGAGGGCGAGCTGCGGGTCGAGCGCTTCGCCGCCGTGGTCGCCCCCGGCTCCGGCGGGGAGGGCGGGCGCGTGACCTTCGAGAAGTCCGACAAGGAGGTCGAGGCCGACAGCGCCACGACCCTCCTGGCCGCCGGCGAGGACGCCGGTCTGATGATGCGCAGCGGCTGCCGCATGGGCATCTGCCACGCGTGCGTGACCCCGCTGCTCTCCGGGCAGGTCCGTGACACCCGCACCGGCGAGGTCCACGGCGAGCCCGGCCACCTCGTCCAGACCTGCGTGTCCACGGCCGCCGGTCCCGTCAGCCTCGACGCCTGACCCCGAAGCTTCCAGCACTCGTTCCCCGACCCCGTTCCGAAAGGACCGACACCATGACGATCGTCACCCCCTTCCTGCTCGACTCGGGCCGCCCCACCGAGTCGGCCAAGCCCTCCGCCGCCGCGCACCTCTCCGACGAGCAGGTCGAGGAGCTGGGCCGCGAGCTCGACGCCCTCCGGGAGTCCGTGATCGCCACCCGCGGGGCGAAGGACGCGGCCTACATCCGCCGCGTCATCGCCACGCAGCGCTCCCTCGAGCTGGCCGGGCGCGCCACGCTGCTGTTCGCCAAGCACAAGCCCGCCTGGTTCGCCGGCACCGGCATGCTGACCGTCGCCAAGATCCTGGAGAACATGGAGATCGGGCACAACGTGCTGCACGGGCAGTGGGACTGGATGCGCGATCCCGACATCCACTCCACCACCTGGGAGTGGGACTTCGTGACCCCGTCCCGGGCGTGGCAGCACACCCACAACGACCTGCACCACACCTGGACCAACGTGGTCGGCAAGGACCGGGACGTCGGGTACACCATCCTGCGCATGGACGAGGACCAGGAGTGGAAGCCCTGGAACCTCGGCAACCCGGTGTACAACGCGCTGCTCGCCCCGGTCTTCGAGTGGGGGATCGCGATCTACGACCTCGAGCTCGACGAGTACCGCGAGGGCCGCAAGCCGAAGTCGGAGCTCCGGCGCAGCCTGAAGGCCCTCGGGGCGAAGTTCCTGAAGCAGGCCGCGAAGGACTACGTGGCCACCCCCGCCGCCGCGGCCCTGGCCGGCTCCGGGAAGCAGGCCCTGACCGCGACCCTGACCGCCAACGCCGTCCGCAACGTCTGGGCGCACGCCGTGATCTTCTGCGGCCACTTCCCCGCCGGGGCGGACACGTTCACCGAGGAGCAGATCGAGGGCGAGACCCGCGGCGACTGGTACGTGCGGCAGATGATCGGCTCGGCCAACATCTCCGGGTCGAGGCTGATGCACCTCATGACCGGCAACCTGTCCTTCCAGATCGAGCACCACCTGTTCCCGGACCTGCCCTCGAACCGCTACGCCGAGGTCGCCGTCAAGGTGCGCGAGATCTGCGAGCGCTACGAGCTGCCCTACACCACCGGGCCCCTGCCGAAGCAGGTCGCCTCCGCGTGGGCGAAGGTGTTCCGCCTGGCCCTGCCCTGATCCGTCCCCGCACGACGACGGGCCGAACGGCCGCGATGCTCCGGCACGCGGCCGTTCCGCGTGCCGGGACCGGGCCGGGCTCCTGTCGGGCGGCGTTGGTAGGCTCGCGGGACCCGCACGAAAGGCAGGCCATGAGCTCTCCCCAGCGCGTCCTCATCACCGGTGCCACCGGTTACATCGGAGGGCGCCTGGCGCCCAGGATGCTGGAGGCCGGGCACACCGTGCGCGTCGCCGTCCGGTCCCCCGGCAAGCTGCGCGCCGTGCCGTGGCGGGACCGGGTGGAGGTCGCCGAGACGGACCTCAACGACCTCGACGGGATGACCGCCGCGTGCCAGGACGTGCACACCCTCTACTACCTGGTGCACTCCATGGGCGGTTCCCGGGAGTTCGAGGAGGAGGAGGCCGAGATGGCCCGGACCGTGGCCCGGGCCGCGGAGCGGGCCGGGGTGCGGCGCATCGTCTACCTCTCGGGGCTGCACCCCCAGGGCGTGGAGCTGTCCCAGCACATGCGCTCCCGGGTCCGGGTGGGCGAGATCCTGCTCGCGAGCTCGGTCCCGGCGGTGGTCTTCCAGGCCGGCGTGGTCATCGGCTCCGGCTCGGCGTCCTTCGAGATGATCCGCCACCTCGGCGACACCCTCCCGATCATGCCGGCGCCGTCCTGGGTGACCAACAGCATCGAGCCCATCGCCGTCCGTGACGTGCTGTACTACCTGATCCACGCCATGGACCTGTCGGAGGGCCTCAACCGCACCTTCGACATCGGCTCCCGCGACGTCATGACCTACGCGGACGCCATGCGCCGCTACGCCCGGGTGGCCGGGCTGCGCCGGCGGGTGGTCTTCCACTTCCCCCTCCCCGCGCCCCGGCTGTCCGGGTTCTGGGTGGGCATGGTCACGCCGATCCCCCTGGGCCTGGCCGTGCCGCTCGTGCAGTCGCTGCAGCACGACGCCGTGTCGGGCGAGCACGACATCGACGACCACATCCCGCCGCCCCCCGAGGGGCTGGCCGGCTACCGCCGCGCCGTGGCGCTCGCGCTGAAGAAGATCGAGGACAACTCCGTGGAGACCACGTGGGACGTCCACTACAGCTCCTCCGAGGCGGCCGCGGACCCGCTGCCCTCGGACCCGGACTGGGCAGGGCGCACCGTGTTCGTGGACGAGCGCAGCCGCACGGGCCCGGCGCGGCCCGAGCAGGTGTGGCGGGTCGTCGAGTCCATCGGCGGGCGCAACGGCTGGTACTCGCTGCCCCTGGCGTGGCAGGTCCGCGGCGTCATGGACAAGCTCGTGGGCGGGGCCGGCCTGAACCGCGGCCGCCGCGACGCCACGGACCTGCAGGTGGGCGAGTACGTGGACTGGTGGCGCGTCGAGGCCATGGAGGAGGGGCACAAGCTGCTCCTGCACGCCGAGATGCGCGCCCCCGGCCGGGCGTGGCTCGAGCTGTCCGTGGGGCCCGAGGGCGAGGGCAGCCGGTACACGCAGCGGGCCATCTTCTTCCCCCGGGGCCTGCCGGGCCGGCTCTACTGGTGGGGCGTGTGGCCCTTCCACGGCTTCATCTTCCCGTCCATGGCCCGCAACATCCTCGCCACCGCCGCCGCGCTGGACGACCCAGCCCCCGGCGCCCCGGGACAGTCGGACCAGGCAGACCAGGCCGACGAGGCCGCGGCGCGGATCAGTCCTGCCGGGGAGACCCCGGCCCGCGGCTGAGCCCCTCGGGGCCCGCCACGGGCCGGGGACCGGGGCGGCCCCACTCGCTCCAGGAGCCGTCGTAGACCGTCACGTCCTCGCGGCCGGCGAGGTGGGCGCCGAGCGCCAGGACGCACGCCGTGAGGCCCGAGCCGCAGCTGGTGACGATCCGCCGCCCCTCGGGCGCGGCCGCCGCGATCCGCTCCCGCAGCTGCGGCAGCGGCAGCAGCCGCCCCTGCCCGTCCTGCAGGTCGGTGTAGGGCAGGCTGACCGCCCCCGGCATGTGCCCCGGGCGCAGGCCCGGCCGCGGCTCGGGCTCGGTGCCCGCGAACCGGCCGGCGGAGCGGGCGTCCAGGACGGTGGCGTCCGGGTCGGCCAGGGCGCGGGCGACGTCCTCCGCCCCGACGAAGCCGCCCTGACGGGGCACGAGCTCCACGTCGCCGGGCTCGGCCGGCGGCGCGGCGTGCGCCCCCGTGGGCCGGCCCTCCGCGGCCCACGCCGGGAGGCCGCCGTCGAGGACGGCGACCCGGTCGAAGCCCGCGGTCCGGAGCAGCCACCAGACGCGGGCGGACGCGAAGACGCCCTTGGCGTCGTAGGCCAACACCGTGCTCGAGTGCGAGATGCCGAGCGCCCGGGCCGCCGCGCTCAGCTGCTCCGCCGGGGGCGCCGTGTGCGGCAGGTCCGAGGACGGGTCCGAGAAGGCCCCGTCCAGGTCCAGGAGCACCGCCCCGGGGAGGGCCTCGTCGGTCCGGTTGAGCGTGGAGCTCGCGTCCACGAGCACCAGCCGGGGGTCCTGGAGGTGCTCGGCCAGCCAGTGGGTGCTCACCACGGGCCCGGGGAGCTCGAGCGATGCGCTGATGTCGTCGTTCCGGGTGCCGGTGCTCATGCGTCCAAGGCTAGTTCCGCCGGGGCAGTACCGTCCCGGCAGCCGCACGGGGCGGGGCCGCGGGCGGGGCCCCGGTAGCCTGGGCAGGTGGCCGAATCGCTCCGACAACGTGTCCTCGGCGGCGTCCGCGGCCTGGCGCCCGGTTACTTCGCCCTCGTCATGGCCAGCGGCATCCTCTCGGTGGGCCTGCAGATGCAGGGCTTCGCCGCGCTGTCCACGGCCCTGCTCGCGGTGTGCGCGGGCAGCTGGGCGGCGCTGTGCCTGCTCACCGTCTGGCGGTTCGCCGTCTTCCGGCGAGAGTTCGTCGTGGAGTTCCTCGACCCTCGCCGCGCGTTCGGCTTCTTCACCTTCGTGGCCGGCACGAACGTGCTGGCGTCCCGGCTCGCGACGACGGGCTGGCACGGGGCCACGGCCGCGCTCCTAGGACTCGCCGGGGCGGTGTGGCTGGGCCTCGGCTACGTGGTCCCGTGGAGCGCGGTGCTCTCCCGGCGCACCCGCCCCGTGGTCAGCACCGCCAACGGGACCTGGTTCATCTGGGTGGTGGCCAGCCAGTCCGTGGCCGTGGCCGCCGCGGCCCTGGACCCGGTGGTGGGCAGCGACGCCTGGCGGCACGTGCTCTCCGTCGTCGCGGTCGCCGGCTGGTCCGTGGGGCTGTTCCTCTACGCCGCGGCGGGCGTGCTCGTGACGCTGCGCATGATGCTCTATCCGCTGCGGCCGGTCGACCTGACCCCGCCGTACTGGGTGGCGATGGGCGCGTGCGCCATCACCGTGCTGGCGGCATCCCGGATCGTGGAGATGTCCGACACCCCGATGGTCGCCGTGGTCCGCGGGCTCGTGGCGGGTCTGGGCCTGGTCTTCTGGGCGTTCGCCACCTGGTTGATCCCGGCCCTGGTGGCGGCCGGGTGGTGGCGCCACCGCGTGCACCGGGTGCCGCTGCGCTACGAGTCCTCGCTGTGGAGTGTGGTCTTCCCGCTGGGGATGTACGCCGTGGCCAGCATCTATCTGGGTCGCGCGGACGACCTGCCGATCGTGGGTCTGGTCGGGGCCGTCTGGCTGTGGGTGGCCCTGAGCGCCTGGGCGATGGTGTTCACTGCCATGCTCGTGCACCTGGTCCGCCGGCTGCTCCTCGGCCGGGAGGATCCGGCTCCGGCCTGGCCGGAGCCGGACGCATCCGTCAGGCCGGACCCAGGGGGCGGACCGGGCGCGGCCCGCTGACCCGGCGGAACCGGCGCCGCCGGCGGCGCCGGCGGCGCCGACGGCGCAGCCGACCGGGCGGAAAGGACCGGTCAGGCGGCGAGCGCGCGCTCGAGGTCCTCCAGCTGGTCCTCGACGTCCTCGATGCCCACCGAGAGCCGCACCAGGTCCACGGGCACGGCCAGCGCGGTGCCCTTCACGGAGGCGTGCGTCATCTCCGAGGGGTAGCAGATCAGGGACTCCACCCCGCCCAGGCTCACCGACAGCGAGTACAGCCGGGTGCCCTCCGCCACCGCCCGGGCCGCGGCCTCCCCGCCGGTCAGCCGGAAGGAGACCATGCCGCCGAACCCGCGCATCTGCGCGGCGGCGAGCGCGTGGCCGGGGTGCCCGGGCAGCCCGGGGTAGAGCACCTGCGCGACCTCGGGGCGCTCCAGGAGCCACTCGGCGATCCGCTGCGCGTTGTCCTGGTGGCGCTCCATCCGCAGGCTCAGGGTCTTGAGCCCGCGGGCGGCCAGGTAGCTGTCCTGGGGGCCCGCCACGGCGCCGGCGGCGAACTGCTGGAAGCCGACCGCCTCGGCGAGCGGGGCCCCGCGCCACTGGGCCGCGCCCAC
This sequence comes from Kocuria sp. LHG3120, assembly GCF_049897445.1. NCBI lineage: Bacteria > Bacillati > Actinomycetota > Actinomycetes > Micrococcales > Micrococcaceae > Kocuria > Kocuria sp. LHG3120. The sequence goes on from NZ_JAFCWG010000007.1 coordinate 26,323, forward strand.
GACCACGGCGCCGCCGAGCACGTCCGAGTGCCCCCCGATGTACTTCGTGGTGGAGTGCACCACGGCGTGCGCGCCGAGCTCGAGGGGGGTCTGCAGGTACGGGGACGCGAAGGTGTTGTCGACGACGAGCAGCGCCCCGGCGTCCCGGGCCAGCTGCGCCCACGCCGCGACGTCGGCGATGCCGAGCAGCGGGTTGGACGGCGTCTCGAGCCACAGCACCTTCGTGGCGCCGGGGCGCACGGCCGCCCGGACGGCGTCGAGGTCCGTGATCTCCACGGGCGTGTGCCCGATGTCCCACGGGGCGAGGCCCCGGGTGATCAGCCGGTTGGTGCCGCCGTAGCCGTCGGCGCCGAGCACGATGTGGTCGCCCGGGCGCAGCACGGCGCGCAGCAGGGCGTCCTCTGCCGCGATCCCCGAGGCGAACGCGAACCCCCGCTCGCCGCGCTCCAGGGCCGCGAGCTGCTTTTCGAAGCCGCTGCGGGTGGGGTTGGAGCCGCGGCTGTACTCGTGCCCGGCGCGCAGCACGTTGATCCCGTCCTGGGCGAACGTGGAGGTCTGGTAGATCGGCGGGATGACCGCCCCGGTCAGCGGGTCGGGCTCCTGGCCGGCGTGGACGGCGGTGGTCGTGAAGCCCCGGTGGCGGGTGCGGGTCTCGGTGGGGGACGTCATGGCGGGGCTCACTTCCGGGTGGTCTGGACGGCGGTGACGACGGTGTCGAGGGCCTGGCCGAGGTCGGCCACGAGGTCCTGGGGGGACTCGAGGCCGATCGAGAGCCGGATCGTGGTCTCGGCGATCCCGCCGGCCCGGCGCTGCTCGGGGGTCAGGCGGCAGTGCGTCATGGCCGCCGGGTGGGCCACGAGGCTGCGGGTGTCCCCGATGTTGGCGACCAGCTTGAACAGCCGGAGCGCGTCGATGAACGGGCCCACGGCGCCGTCCGGGGCGGCGAGGTCGAAGGAGAACACGGAGCCGGTCCCGCGCGGGAAGTCCCGGGCCGCGATCCCGGCGCCGGGGTCCCCGGGCACGCCGGGGTGGTGGACGCGGGCGACGGCGGGGTGCCCGGCCAGGAACTCGGCCACCGCCAGCGCCGAGGCCGTGTGGCGGGCCACGCGCAGGTCGAGGGTCTCGGTGCCCTGCAGGATCTGGCTGGCGTTGAACGGGGAGAGCGTGGTGCCGAGGTCGTGCACGTACTTCGCCCGGACCAGGTGCAGGTAGGGGCTGGCGGCGGCGCACTTGTCGACGAGGCTGAGTCCGCCCCAGCGGGCGCGGGCCTGGGTGAACTGCGGCCACTTGTCCGGCCGGGCGGACCAGTCGAAGGTCCCGCCGTCCACGACCGCCCCGGCGAGCGCGTTGCCGTGCCCGCCCAGGAACTTGGTGGCCGAGTGCACCACGATGTCCGCGCCCTTCTCCAGCGGCCGGTACAGGGCCGGGGACGCGAGGGTGTTGTCGACGACGACAGGCACCCCGGCGGTCCGGGCGACGTCGGCGATCCCGGGCAGGTCCGGGAGGGTGGCCAGCGGGTTGCCGATGGACTCGAGCAGGAACGCGCGGGTGTCGGGGCGCACGGCCGCGGCCCACGCCCCCGGGGCGGTGGGGTCCACGAAGGAGACCTCGATGCCGTAGTCCGCGAAGGAGTCGGTGAGCAGGTCCACCGTGCCCCCGTAGAGCTTCTCGGAGGCCACGAGGTGCTTCCCGGCGCCCTGGCCGAGCAGGGCCAGCAGCGCCACGGCCACGGCGGACTGGCCCGAGCCGGTCGCCACGGCGCCCGCGCCGCCCTCGAGGTCGCTGATCCGCTGCTCGAGCACGGCCACCGTGGGGTTGCCGGTGCGCGTGTAGGTGAAGCCTGCCCGGGTCTGGGCGAACATCTGCCGGGCCGCCTCGTAGTCCGGGAACTCGAAGGCCGCGGTCTGGTAGATCGGCACCGTCAGGGTGCGCTGGACGACCTGGTCGTGGGTGCCGGCGTGGATCTGCCGGGTCGCGAGGTCGTGGTCGGTCACGGGGATGGACATGGCGCTGCTCCTGTGCCTTGCTCTTACCCGCACCGGTCATCCGCGCGGGCCCGGTGGGCACGCCGCGGAAGATGCAGGCCGCTTCCTCATCCGAACCACCCAATGAGCATGGGGTTGGTGCGTGACCAAGTCGGAGCTTGGCGGTCACGTCTCGTGAAGCTGGAACAACACTATGCGCAGAGGTAGTGGGTGTCCCTCCGCGTCGGAAGATGACGACCGTGACGGTTCGTGACGCCGGCCGTGCGCGCCGGGCCCGGCGCGGGGCCGGCGCGTCAGGCCCGGGTGTCGATGTCCTCGAAGATCAGGAACGTCTGGGTGTCCACCACGCCGGGCAGCTGCTGGACGTGCTCGAAGATCACCTGCCGCAGGTGCACGGTGTCCACGGCCCGCACGAGGAGCATGACGTCGAAGTTCCCGCCCACCAGGGCGATGTGGTGCACGGCGGGGATCGCCTGGAGCTGGGCGCACAGCTCCCGCCAGGTGTTCTGCTGGAGCTTGAGCGTCACGTACGCGGAGGCCTGCAGGCCCGCCCGGACCGGGTCGATCACGGTGCTGAAGCGCAGGATCACCCCCTCGTCCCGGAGCCGGTTGATCCGGGCGTAGGCGTGGGCGCGGGAGACGTGCACGGCCGCGGCGATCGCCGTCACGGACTGCCTCGCGTCCCGGGACAGCTCCGCGAGGATCTTCCGGTCGGTCTCGTCCAGCGGCACGGGGGTCGAGGGCACGGCGGGCTCCTTCGGGGCGGGTCGGGCGCGGGGCCCGGAACGTGTCGGACGAATGCGTGTGCTCCACGCCACACTAGAACATTTCGTCCACGCGCGGTGCACTGTCCGTCTCAGACTTCTGCATTTTCCCCGCTCTGTGGATACGAACCATGCCCGGTTCCCATACTGGGGAGACAGAGCCGCACCACCTTCCTGCCCTCCCCGGACCGCGGCCGCACCGGGGACCGACCGAGGGGACACCATGAGCCAGACCGTCGAGACCCCCGAGGACCCGATCCTCCGGGCCTCCCAGAGCTTCGGCATCACACCGGAGCAGTACATGCTCCCGGCCCGCGGCGAGATCCGCATGGTCGACCCGAGCGGGCGGCTGCTCGCCCCCGAGGAGCAGGGCACCGGCCCCGGCCACGAGTACCCGCTGCCGGCCCCGGACGTCCTGCTGGGCGCCTACGAGAAGCTGGTGGTCGGGCGGCGGGTCAACGACCAGAACTCCGCGCTGGTCCGCCAGGGCCGGATGGCCGTCTACCCGTCCAGCCACGGCCAGGAGGCCTGCCAGGTGGCGGCCGCCCTGTGCCTCGAGGAGGGCGACTGGCTGTTCCCCACCTACCGGGACACCGTGGCGGTCATGACCAAGGGCGTGGACCCGATGCAGGTCATGGCGATCTTCCGCGGCGAGTGGCACAGCGGCTACGACCCGCACGAGCACCACGTGGGCATCCAGTCGACCCCGCTCACCACCCAGCTGCTGCACGCGGTGGGCGTGGCCCACGCCGCCAAGCTGCGCGGCGAGGACACCGTGGTCCTGGCGATGTGCGGGGACGGCGCCACCAGCGAGGGCGACTTCCACGAGGCCCTGAACTTCGCGGCCGTGTTCAAGCTGCCGGTCGTGTTCTTCGTGCAGAACAACGGCTACGCGATCTCCGTGCCCCTGTCCCAGCAGTCCGCGGCCCCGAGCCTCGCCCACAAGGCGGTCGGCTACGGCATGGCCGGCGAGCGCGTGGACGGCAACGACCTCGTGGCGCTGCTCGCCACCCTGCGGCGCGCCGTGGACCTGGCCCGCTCCGAGTCCGAGCCCCTCCTCGTGGAGGCGCACACCTACCGCATGCAGGCGCACACCAACGCCGACGACGCCACCCGCTACCGGGACGACGCCGAGGTGCAGGAGTGGATCGCCAAGGACCCGGTGACCCGGATGCGCGCCTACCTCGGCGCCGAGGGCGTGCTCGACGACGCGGCGGAGCAGCGCATCGCCGCCGCCGCCGAGGACGTCGCCACGGCCCTGCGCGACGGCATGAACGCCGACGTGGAGATCGACCCGCTCGAGCTGTTCCGCCACGTCTACACCGAGCAGACCCCGCAGCTCGCCGAGCAGGAGCAGTTCCTGACCGCCGAGCTCGCCCGAGAGGAGACCGGACAGTGAGCACCCTGCATGCCCCCGCCCCGGCCGGCGAGGCCCCGGCGGTCAAGCCCGCCACTTTCGCCCAGGCGCTCAACACCGCCCTGGCCGACGCGCTGGCCGCCGACCCCGCCGTCGTCGTCTTCGGCGAGGACGTCGGCACCCTCGGCGGCGTCTTCCGCATCACCGACGGGCTGACGAAGCGCTTCGGCCGCACCCGGTGCTTCGACACCCCGCTGGCCGAGTCCGGGATCGCCGGCATGGCCGTGGGCATGGCGATGAACCGGATGCGCCCCGTCATCGAGATGCAGTTCGACGCCTTCGCCTACCCTGCCTTCGAGCAGGTCGCCTCGCACATCGCGAAGATGCACAACCGCACCCGCGGCGCCGTGCGCCTGCCGATCGTCATCCGGATCCCCTACGCCGGCGGCATCGGCGGCGTGGAGCACCACTGCGACTCCTCCGAGGCCTACTACGCCCACACCCCCGGGCTGAAGGTGTTCACCCCCGCCACGGTCGAGGACGCCTACCTCATGCTGCGCGAGGCGATCGACTCGGACGACCCCGTCGTGTTCTTCGAGCCCAAGAAGCTCTACTGGTCCAAGGCCCCCGTGGACCTGGCCGAACTGAGGGACCGCTACGAGAACGGGGCGCCCGAGCGCCGGGAGGGCCGCGCCGTCGTCGCCCGCGCCGGCGAGGACGCCACGCTGCTGGCCTACGGGCCGTCCGTGCCGACCGCCGTGGCGGCCGCCGCGGCCGCCGCCGCCGAGGGGCGCTCGCTCGAGGTCGTGGACCTGCGCAGCATCGTCCCGTTCGACGACGAGACGGTCGCCGCGTCGGTGCGGAAGACCGGGCGCGTGGTGGTCGTGGCCGAGGCGCCGGGCTTCGCGTCCGTGGCCGCCGAGATCGTGGCCCGCGTCCAGGAGCGCTGCTTCCACTCCCTGGCCGCGCCCGTGCGCCGCGTGACCGGGTTCGACATCCCGTACCCGGCGCCCAAGCTCGAGGAGCACTACCTGCCGAGCGTCGACCGCATCCTCGACGCCGTGGACGACCTGCAGTGGGAGGACTGACCATGACCGTGAAGACGTTCACCCTGCCGGATCTCGGCGAGGGACTGACCGAGGCCGAGCTCGTGAGCTGGCTCGTCCAGGTGGGCGACACCGTCGCCGTGGACCAGCCGATCGCCGAGGTGGAGACCGCCAAGTCCGCCGTGGAGGTGCCATGCCCCTTCGCCGGGACCGTGCACCAGCTGCACGGCGCCTCGGGGCAGACCCTCGACGTCGGCGCGCCGCTGATCTCCGTCGACACCGCGGACCGGGCCGGGACGCCCGCCCCGCAGGGCGGCGGCCCGAAGGGCGGGCAGTCCTACCGGGAGGAGGAGCGCGCCGGGGCGGACCCCGCGGCGGCCGCCGCGGCCTCTGCGGTCGCCGCGTCCGCCGACGACGACGCCGGGTCGGGCAGCGTGCTCATCGGCTACGGCACGCCCGCCGGCGGCACGGCCGGACGCCGGCGCCGGCCGAAGCGGGCCGGTGCCACCGGCCCGGCCGCCTCCGCCGCCCGGCCGGTCCCCGAGCCCGCCCGCGCGCGGGCCGCGGAGCAGGCCGCGGCCCGGGCGGCGCAGGCCGCGGGTGCCGCCCACGACGCGATGGCCTCGGCCCCGCGCCTGGCGCCCACGGTCGTCTCGCCGATCGTGCGCAAGCTCGCCAAGGACCGCGGGGTCGACATCTCCACCGTGCGCGGCTCGGGCCCCGGCGGGCTCATCCTGCGCCGGGACGTGGTGACCGCGGCGGCCGCCCCCGCCGCCACCGCCGCACCGGCCGCACGGGAGAGCACGGCCCCGACGTCGTCGGCCCCGGCGCCGTCCACCACCGCGGCGCCGTCCGCCGTGGACGCCCGCACGGGGCTCGGGGTCGCGGAGCGGGTCCCGGTCTCCGGGATCCGCAAGGCCATCGGCCAGGCCATGACCCGTTCCCGCGCCGAGATCCCCGAGGCCACCGTCTGGGTGGACGTGGACGCCACGAGGCTCGTGGAGCTGCGCGCCGAGCTCAAGGCCCAGGACCCCGCGACCGCCCCGGGGCTCATGGCGCTGATCGCGCGGTTCGTGCTCGCCGGCCTGGCCCGCCACCCCGAGCTCGCCACGCGGATCGAGACCCTCGAGGACGGCAGCCAGGAGATCGTGCGCTTCGACGGCGTGAACCTCGGCTTCGCGGCGCAGACCGACCGCGGGCTCGTGGTGCCGAACATCCGCGGCGCGCACACCCTGAGCGCCCGCGGGCTCGACGCCGAGCTCCGGCGGCTCACCGAGCTCGCCCGCTCCGGGAAGGCCGGGCCCGCCGAGCTGTCCGGCTCCACGTTCACCCTCAACAACTACGGGGTGTTCGGCACGGACGGGGCCGCGGCGATCATCAACCACCCGGAGGTCGCGATCCTCGGGATCGGCCGGATCATCGACCGCCCGTGGGTGGTCGACGGGCAGCTGGCCGTCCGCAAGGTCACCCAGCTCTCCCTCGCGTTCGACCACCGGGTGTGCGACGGCGGGGCCGCCGGCGGCTTCCTGCGCATGGTGGCCGACGCGGTGGAGAACCCGGTGTCGGTGCTCGCGGACCTGTAGCGGCCCCCGGTCCCGCCGCCGCCCGCGAGGGGTCGCGTCCGGCGCACCCCCATCGCGAGGGGTCGCGTTCGGCTGGTATCGCGGTCACTTGTCGACAGAACGCGACCCCTCGGCAGCGGCGGAGGCGGAACGCGACCCCTCGGCAGCGGCGGAGGCGGAACGCGACCCCTCGGTGCGGGGGCCGGTGGTTCAGCGCCGGTCGGCCGGGGTGTCCCGGCGGGAGGCGGCGGGGTGGTGGCGGGCGCCGAGCAGGTGCGGGCCCAGGTCGGCGACCGTCTCGGCGCCCATCAGCTGCATGCTGATCCGCACCTCCTCGGCCAGCAGCTCGATCGCCCGCTCCACGCCCTGCTGCCCGCCGGCCATCAGCCCGTAGAGGTAGGCCCGGCCGATGAGGACGAAGTCCGCTCCGGCGCACAGGGCGGTGATCACGTCGGCGCCGCTCATCACCCCGGAGTCGAGGATCAGCTCGACGCCCTCCCCCACCTCGTCCCGCACCTCGGGCAGCGCGTGCAGCGAGGCGGGGGCGCGGTCCAGCTGGCGGCCGCCGTGGTTGGAGACCACCAGCCCGTCGGCCCCCGCGGCCAGGGACTGCCGGGCGTCGTCCCGGGTCAGCACGCCCTTCACGAAGAGCTTCCCCGGCCACACGGAGCGGATCCACTCGAGGTCCGCGTAGGACAAGGTCGGGTCGAACATCGAGTTCGTGATGGTGGGCAGGTCGGCGCTCGTGCTCGAGAGGGACGCGAACTTCAGGGAGTCCGTGGTGAGGAAGTTGAACCACCACTCGGGCCGGTAGGAGGCGTCGGCCACCGTCCGCAGCGTGATCCTGGGCGGGATGACCATGCCGTTGCGCACGTCCCGCAGCCGCTGGCCCGCCACCGGGGTGTCCACGGTGACGAGCAGGGTGCCGTAGCCGTGGGCCGCGGCGCGCTCCAGCAGGTCCCGGGACCAGGCCCGGTCCTTCCACAGGTACAGCTGGAACCAGCGGGTGGCGTCCGGTCCGGCCGCGGCGACCTCCTCCAGCGAGCGGGTGCCCATGGTGGACAGCGTGAAGGGGATGCCGGCCTGCTCCGCCGCACGGACTCCCCCGATCTCGCCCTCGGCGTGCATGAAGCGGGTGAAGCCGGTCGGGGCGATCCCGAACGGCAGCGCGGACCGCGCCCCGGCGATCGGCGTGGACAGGTCGGGAGCGGCGATGCCGTGCAGGATCCGGGGCAGCAGCTCGACCGCGTCGAACGCCTCCCGCGAGCGCCGGCGGGTCAGTTCGCGCTGGGCGGCGCCGTCCGCGTAGTCGAAGGCCGGGCGCGGGGTGCGGCGGCGGGCGATCCGGCGCAGGTCCCAGAGGTCCGCGGCCCGGGCGAGCCGGGCCGCGCGGCGGTCGAGGGCGGGGGTCTCGAACTGCAGGAGCGGGCGCAGCTCGGACCACTGGGGCAGACGCCGTTCCACGGCGGACCTCCTGACGGTCGGGGTGTTCCCGACCACACTACGTCGGAGGCCCCGACGACGCCTTGGGCGGGGCGCCGTTCAGTCGGTCTCGGGGCCCGCGCAGTACGGGCAGTTCTGCTCGACGTCGGCCCAGCTGTGCCGCCCGCCCCGGAGGAGCGGTGCCGCCGGTCCGCGGCCGGCGGCGCCGTCCGGGCGCGAGGAGGTCCGGGGGGAACGGGGCGGGAGCAGGTCGACGGTCATGGTGCAGTCCTCCGGGAGGGTGGTGGCGGGCGGGGCGTCGCCCGGTCCCTCCAGTATCGGGGGCGTCATCCGTGCGGAACAGCGATGTTTTCCCATGCTGATCCGTCAGCCCCGCTGATGATTTCTGCCGGGGTCGCCAGCCCGGTCACGAGATCCCGGGGACGTGCCCCGGGAGGCGGCCCGCGCTCAGAGGCCGGTGAGGACGTCGAGGGCGGTGTCCAGGCCCTGCTCCGCCCGGACCGCGCGCCCCACGCGCTGCGCCCGCTCCCGGCGGGCGAGGGCGTCGCCCACGGCGGGGACCAGGGCCTCCGCCGTCAGCGACCGGCGCGGGATGGGGGCCGCGGCGATGCCGAGCCGGTGCAGCTGCCGGCCCCAGAAGGGCTGGTCGACGAGGAAGGGCACCACCACGGACGGGACGCCCGCACGGGCCACCGCGTGCACCGTCCCGGCTCCGCCGTGGTGGACCGCCACCGCGGCGTCCGGGAGCAGGGCGCCCAGCGGGGCGGCCGGCACCACCAGCACGTCCTCGCCGCGGCGGTCCGGCGGCAGGGACAGACCGCCCCAGCCCGTGACCAGGAGGGTCCGCAGCCCGTGGGCGCGCGCGCTGTCCACGACCGTCCTCCCCCGCGCGGACGGGTCCCCGGCCGCCATGGACCCGAAGGTCGCCACCAGGCACGGCCCGCCCCGGACGAACTCGGCCACCGCCGGGTCCGGGGCGGGGGCGGCCGCGCCGGGGTGCCAGGCACCGGTCAGGTGCACCCGGGCCGGCCAGTCGGCGGGCCGGGGCAGCAGCTGCGGGCTGATCCCCATCAGCGTGGCGCGGGAGGGTGCGGGGTGCCGGGGCGCCCGGCCGCCGGGCAGCTGCCGGCACGCGTGCTCGACGTCCCGGCGGAACAGCCGGGCGCCGCCGCGGGGCACCGCGTAGGTCGCCCGGTTGAACCGCCCGAGGTCCTTCGAGACCGTGGGCCCGCCCGGTGCGGAGAACTCCCGGGTGGGCGTCGCCACGGGCACGAACTCGGCGAGCGCGCGGGGGACGCCGAGGGCGTCGGCCACGGCCGGCGCGCTGAGGATCAGCGGGTGGTGCAGGACCAGGTCCGGGTCGAACGCCAGGGTCTCGCGCACCGCCGCGGAGAACATCCGCCGCATCCCGGGGCGGACCTCCGCGCGGACGTGGTGCACCGCCGCCCGCGGCGAGGCCCCGGGGGCGTCCATCAGCCGGTGGAAGTCCACGTCCAGGCCGACGGTGTCGATCCCGGCCAGGTCCACCCCGGAGTTCTCCGGCACCCCCAGCCGGACCCGGTGGCCCTGTGCGGCGGCGTGCCGGGCCAGGGCCGCGAAGGGCTCCACGTCGCCGCGGGTTCCGGAGGTCAGCAGCATCATGCGCACCCCCACAGTCTGCCCCGCGGCGGGACGGCGCACGAACGGACCGGCGGAGCACCCCGGGACCGCCGGGGCCCGCCGCCGCACCGGCCCCGGAACCGACGTAGTGTGGGGTGCACCCGGACCCCCGGGTCACCTGACGTCCGAGGAGGTCCGCCGCCGTGCCCCAGGCCGGATTCGCCCCCGCGCTCCAGCGGATCGTGCACATCTCGCGACCGGTGCTCTGGATCAACGCCCTGGGCACCGGCGTGGTGGGCATGTGGCTGGCGGGCTCGCTCTGGCAGTGGGAGGCGCTGCCGCTGCTGCTGTGGCTCACCCTCCCCTTCAACCTGCTGATCTACGGCGTCAACGACGTCTTCGACCAGGACACCGACGCCCTCAACCCCCGCAAGGGCTCGCTCGAGGGAGCCCTCATCCGGTCCGAGGAGGTGCGCACGATCCTGACCGCGGTGCTCGTCACCAATGTGCCGTTCGTCGTCTGGTTCGCCGTGACCCTGCCCCCGGCCGCGCTGGGCTGGATCGCGCTGTACGTCCTGGTCTTCGTGTTCTACTCGGCCCCTCCCCTGCGCTTCAAGGCCCGGGCATACCTCGACTCCCTGAGCAACGCCGCCTACGCGCTGCCGCTGGTCTTCGTCGCCCACGCGCTCGGGGCGGCCCCCGTGTGGCCCGCGGCCCTCGGCCTGATGGCCTGGAGCGTGGCCAAGCACGCGTTCGACGCCGTCCAGGACATCGAGGAGGACCGCACGGTGGCCATCACGACGACGGCGGTCCGGCTGGGCGCGCGCGGGACGGCCCTGTGGAGCGGCGGCTGGTGGGCCGTGTCCACGCTGGGCTTCGCGCTGGTCAGCCTCCCGGTGGCCGCGGTCAACGCGCTCATCGCCGGGTGGCTCGTGGTCTCCCTCCTGCGGGACCCGAGGCCGGGGACCGGGCACCGGTTGTACCGGTACTCGATCGCGTTCCCCTACGTCGCCGGCGCCGTGGCCGGCGTGCAGCTGACGGTGGCGCTGTTCTTCGGGCTGTACCCGTGAGCCGCGTCGTCGTCGTCGGCGGGGGGATCGGGGGGCTGACCTCGGCCGTGCTGCTCGGCCACGCCGGTCACCGCGTCACCCTCCTCGAGGCCGCCGACCACCTCGGCGGCAAGAGCCGCCGGCTCGAGGCCGAGGGGCAGCGCCTGGACACCGGACCGTCCCTCTTCACCTTCCCGGGGGTGTGGGAGGAGCTCCTCCGCCGCCTGGACCGGCTGCGGGACGCCGGCACCGCGGGAGCCGGAGCGCCGAGGGCCGAGGAGACCGCCGGGCTGGAGCTGGAGCGCCTGCCCGCGGTCGGCACGTACTACTACCGCGGCACCCGGTGCGAGCTGCCCGTCCCGCCCGGGCACCCCTGGCACGCGGCCTGGACCCGATTCGAGGCCGAGCACGGCGTGCTCGGCCCGGACATCACCCGGCTGCTGACCACCGACGTGCTGGACCGGGCGGCCTATCCCGCGCTGGGCCGGCTCGGGACGCTGTACGGGCGCCGGCTCACGACCCGCGACTACCTCGACAGCCTCACCTGGATGCCGGAGGGCCTGCGCGAGGTCATCGCCATCCACACTCTCAACGCCGGTGTCGGCCCGGCACGGACCCCGGCCCTGTACGCGAGCATGCCCGCCGTCATGGCGCGCGACGGCGTCTGGATCCCCCGGGGTGGGGTCTACGAGCTCGTCGAGGCGCTCCGGCGCCTCGCCGTGGACGCCGGGGTCGAGCTCCGCACCGGGGAGCCGGTGACCTCCGTCGCCCGCCGGCGCGTCCTGACTGCCCGGGGCGCGTACCCGGCCGACGCCGTCGTCAGCGGGCTCGACGCCCACCGGCTGGACGGGCTGCTCGCCGGGCGCGCGCCCCGGGCCCCGCGCCGGCTCAGCTGCTCGGCGATCGCGGTCTACGCCGTGCTCGACCACGAGCTGCCCGAGGGGACGCCCCGGCACGGGGTGATCATGCCCGACCGGCCCGCCGACCTCTACGCCGACCTGGAGGCCGGGACCGAGCCCGAGCAGACCATGGCCTTCGCCAACCACTATCCGGCGCACGCGGGCCACCCCAACAGCGCGGCCACGCTCGCCCTGCTGCTGACCGCGCCGGCCAACGGGAAGTCCTACACCCTCGAGGACCCGTTCGTCGCGCGCGAGCTCGAGCGCACGGCGCGGGTGCTCGGGCTGCCCGGGCCGATCACGGACCGCTTCCGGAGCGCGGAGATCCTGGACCCCGCGTACTTCGCCGCGCACGGCTCGGCAGGAGGGGCGCTCTACGGCGCCGTGCGTCCCGCGTGGCGCAGCGGCCCGTTCCACGCCCCGGCCCACACGAGTCCGCTGCGGCCGTGGCTGTGGCGGGTGGGCGCATCCGTGCACCCGGGCGGCGGGCTGCCCGCGGTGCTGGGCGGCGCCATGATCTCGACCGACAAGCTGCTGAAGCGCCTCGGGTAGGGCCGGAGCCCCCGGCAGGTCCCCGCCCCGGGCCGGGCGGCCGATCAGCGGGCGAGCTCCCACGCCCAGAGCAGCAGCAGCGTCGCGAGGAACCCGGTGAGGTAGTTCAGCCACAGGAACCGCCGCCAGCCCCGGTTGGCGCGCTCGCAGCCGGCGTCCGTGATGGTCAGGAACGGCACGAGGTTGGCGAGATAGGGCAGCACCAGGAGGGACCCGACCGGCCCGGGCCAGGGGGCGAGCAGCAGGAGCACCCCGGCGGCGAGGTAGAGGGCCGCGGCGGCCCACACCGTGGGGCGGGCGCCCAGGACGGTGGCGATCGAGCGCAGCCCGCCCTCCCGGTCCGCCTGGACATCCTGCACGGCCCCGAACGCCTGCGAGGCCATCGACCACAGGAAGAACCCGGCGCACAGGGCCACGAGTCCCCCCGACCAGGCCGCGCCGGCGAGCACGAGGCCGTAGACCGCCGGGGACACGAAGTGGGTGGCGGAGGTCGCCGAGTCCAGGAACGGGACCTCCTTGAAGCGCAGCCCCTTCAGGCTGTAGGCCGCCACCGCGAACAGGCTGATCCCGAGCACCCCCGCCGCGGCGGCCCCGCCCGCCAGGAACAGGTACGCCAGGAACGGCAGCGCCGTCAGCACCGAGCCCACGAGGACCGACCGGTGCTCGGAGCGGTCCACGAGCGCGCCCTCGACACCGCCCTTGCGGGGGTTGCGGAGGTCGGACTCGTAGTCGAAGACGTCGTTGATCCCGTACATCAGGAGGTTGTACGGGAAGAGGAAGAACAGCGTCCCCACCACCAGGGGCAGGTCCACCCGGCCCGTGGTCAGGACATAGGCCGCCGCGAAGGGGTAGGCGGTGTTGACCCAGGAGACCGGCCGGGAGGTGGCCACCAGGGTGCGCACGGTGGCGGTGAGCCGGCCGCGCTCGGCCAGCCCCCACCACAGCGAGGGCAGCAGCAGCAGCGCGGCGAGCGGGTACGCGAAGTCCTCGACCGGCACGAGGCCGATCCGCAGCTCCGTGATGTGCCCGGCCCCGTAGTCGAAGAACCCGGCGGCGATCATGAGGTTGTCGAACACGACCGTCAGCAGCGCGAGCACGGCGAAGGAGATCCCGAGCACGGCCAGGGCCCGGCGCCGCGGCGGCGCCGGGGAGGGCCGGCGGACCAGCAGGGTGGCCGGGGTCAGGGCGAGCGCGAGGAAGACGGGGATCACGAGGGCGTAGGTCACGGGGCGTCCGCTCCTCCGCGGGCCGGACCGGCCGCCGCGGAGCGGCGCGCCAGCGCCTTCTCCGTGAGCCGGACGAGGTTCATCGTCAGGTAGCAGAGGAACACGAGGAACACGACCTCCTCGACGGGGATCTGCGGGGCGACCATCCAGCCGGTCGCCCACGCGCTGCGGCTGTGCAGGAAGATCCCGAGGCTGATCCCGGCGACGTCCCAGGCGAGGAAGAACACCAGGCCAGCGAGCAGCACGAGGGCCGCCCGGCGGGGGTCCTGGGCGAAGAACAGCCGCTCCCGCACGTCGAGGAGCACCATCCCGGCCAGGCTGAGGAGCAGGAAGCCGAGGTACACGAAGCTCATCCGCGCGACACCAGGGGTTCTGCCAGCGGTCCGGTGGAGGTGTCCCCGCGCAGGTCCTTGAGCAGGATCTCCGCGCTGATCAGGCACATCGGCAGGCCGATGCCGGGGATCGTCGAGGCCCCGCAGTAGTGCAGGCCGGCGACCTTCCGGCTGCGGTTGGCGCCCCGGAAGAACGCGGACTGCTTGAGCACGTGGGCGGGACCGAGCACGTTGCCGCGCCAGGAGTTGAAGTCCCGCCGGAAGTCCTCGGGGCCCACGGTGTGGCGCACCACCACGCGCTCCCGCAGGTCCGGCACACCGGCCCACGCCGCGACCTGGTCGATCACCCGGTCCGCGACGGCCTCGACCCGCGGGGAGCCGGTGCCGTCCGGTCCGCCCGCGCCCAGCGCGGGGTCGGCGGGGACCGGGATCAGCACGAAGAGGTTCTCGTGCCCGTCCGGGGCCACGCCGGGGTCGGTCGCCGAGGGCTTGCAGACGTAGACGGACGCGGGGTCCGGGACGCTCGTGGGCTCCTCGAAGATCGCCCGGAAGTTCGTGTCCCAGTCCTCGCTGAAGAACAGGCTGTGGTGCGGGAGCTCGGGCAGCTCTCCGCGGACCCCGAGCATCACGAGCACCGCGCCGGGGCCGGTCTGGCGCCGGTCCCAGTACCGCTGCGGGTAGCTCTGCAGCTCGCGCGGGAGCAGCGCGGTCTCGGTGTGGTGCAGGTCCGCGGCCGAGACGACGACGTCCGCCGCCAGCTCGTGCTCCGCCCCGTCCGCGTCCCGCCACACGACGCCGGTGGCCCCGACGGGGCCCTCGGCGGCCGGGGAGGTGCTGATCCGCACCACGTCCGCGCCCGTCCGGATCCGTGCCCCGTGGGCGACGGCGAGCCGCTCGACGGCCTCGACGACCCGGCGGAACCCGCCCTGCGGGTACTGGACGGAGTCCGTGAGGTCCATGTGGCTCATGAGGTGGTAGAGCGACGGCGTCATCCGGGGCGCGCTGGCCAGGAAGACGGCGGGGTAGCCGAGCACCTGCCGCAGCCGCGTGTCCTGCACGGTGCCGGCGGCGAAGTCGTGCAGCGAGCCGGTGAGGTGCCGGGCGAGCTCGGGCAGGCCCCGCACGACCGGCCGGGTGAGCAGCGGCGTGAACGAGGCGTAGGAGGTGTAGAGGAAGTGGTCGACGGCCAGCTGGTAGGTCCGCTTCGCGGAGGCCAGGTACGCCCGGATCCGCTCGCCCGCCCCGGGCTCCACGGACTCGAACAGCGCCACGGTGTCCTCGAGGTCCGAGCGGATGTCGATGGGCTGCTCGTAGCGCTCGCCCCAGACCCGGTAGGCGGGGTCCAGGCGGAGCAGCTCGAGCTCCTGGGCGGCGCTGGAGCCCATGAGCCGGAAGAAGTGGTCGAAGACCTCCGGCATGAGGTACCAGGAGGGCCCGGTGTCGAAGCGGAAGCCGTCCCGCTCGAGCCGTCCGGCGCGCCCGCCCGTCGTGCTCCCGCGCTCCAGGACGGTCACGTCCCACCCGTCCTTCGCGAGCAGGCCCGCGGCGGCGAGCCCGGCGATTCCGGCCCCCACCACCACGGCGTGCCGCCCCCGGGGCCCGGTGGGGCGGCGGCGGGTGTGCGCCCTGACCACGGCGGCCGCGGCGAGCGCGGCCTTGCGGGGGTTCGGCACGCGGATGCGGGAGCTCAGCAGCTCCCGGGCAGGGGTGGCGCGGATCCGCACGGACAGCTCCCGGAACAGGTCGTGGGCGGCGAGGACGGCGGCGCGGGAGGACCCCGGCAGGTCGTCGATGACCGCGCGGGCGGCCGCGAGGTCGGCGTCGATGTCGTCGAGGAGGCGGTTCTTCTCGGTCTCGGAGAACTCCCCCGGCTCCACGCCGGGGAAGTACACGCGGCCGAGCTCCCCGTAGTCCTCGGCCAGGTCGCGCAGGAAGTTGACCTTCTGGAACGCCGCGCCCAGGCGGCGGGCCCCCGCCACGAGCTGCGCGCGGCGCCGCTCGGGCACGGTGCGGCCGGCCAGGAAGACCTGCAGGCACATCAGCCCCACGACCTCGGCCGAGCCGTACACGTACTCGTCGAGGGAGTCGGCGCTGTGCCGGTCCTCGCTGAGGTCGGCGCGCATAGACGCGAAGAACGGGCGCACGAGGTCGGGGCCGATCCCCGCGTGGCGCGCGGTGCGGGCGAAGGCGTGCACCACGAGGTTGCTGCTGAAGCCGCGCTCGATCGCCCCGTACGTCTCGTCCTCGAGGCCGTCCAGCAGCTCCCGCGAGCCCCGGGGCGGGACGCCGGCGCCGGCGCTGGCGCCGTCGACGATCTCGTCGGCGATCCGCACCAGGGCGTAGACGGCGTAGACGTGCGGGCGGATCTCCGGGCCCAGCAGCCGGCAGGCGAGGCCGAAGGACGTGGAGTAGCGGCGGATGACGGTCGCGGCGGCCTGCTGGGCGGTGGCGTCGTACCGGGCGGCGGCCTCGGCCGGTGACCCGGTGTGCTGGGCGGCGGTCACCGGATGCGCTCCGTGGCCCCGGCCACGATGCGGCGCAGGTCCTCCTCGAGGGCGGGGGGCAGCCCCGCGGCGTCGAGCAGGGCACGGGCCTCGGCCGCGCACCCGGCGACCATGTCCTCGACCTCCTGCCGCGCCCCGCACTGCTCGAGCAGGTCGCGGGCGCGCAGGGCGTGCTCGCTGCTGATCTCGTGGCGGCCCAGGATCGCGTCGAGCTCCTCACCGGCGGGCGTGCGCTGGGCGGCGGCCACGAGCATGGTCCGCTTGCCCTCCCGCAGGTCGCTGACCGCGGACTTGCCCGTGGCCTCCGGGTCGCCGAAGACGCCGAGCAGGTCGTCCACGAGCTGGTAGGCGGTGCCCACGGTCCGGCCGAGGCGCCCGAGCACCTCCACGTCCCGGTCGGGGGCCCCGCCGAGCACTCCCCCGGCCTGCAGGGGGGTCTCGAAGGAGTAGACCGCGGTCTTCAGGCACGTGGCCGCGAGGATCTGCTCGCGGCCGGGACGGGCCCCGGGCAGGGTGTGGTCGACGTCGAGCAGCTCGCCCGCGGCCGAGGAGAACAGGGCGGCGTCGAGCAGGTCGAGGACCCGGGGCAGCCGCTCGGGCGAGAGCCCGGAGCGGGCCACGAGCCGGTACGCGCCGGCCAGGGCGAGGTCCCCGGCGATGACGCCCACGCTCGCGCCGTACTGGCGCGCCTGGTCCGGCCCCGAGCCGGACGCGAACGCCCGGGAGGCCGCGGCGGCGTTGATGGTGGGCTGGTGCCGGCGCAGCTCGTCCTGGTCGATGACGTCGTCGTGCACGATGAGGGCGGTGTGCAGCAGCTCGAACGCCGCCCCGACGGACTCGACCACGGGGTCCGGCTCGGGCGCGGGATAGGCGCCGGCCGTGAGCCGCACGAGGTGCGGACGGATCTGCTTGCCGCCGGAGCTGAGCCGGGCGACCTCGCCCCACAGCCGGGCGAAGCCGGGGTCCACGGCCTCGGCGCGGCCGGTGGCCTCGGCGAGGAACTCCTCCAGGACGGGCACCCGGGCAGGCTCTCGCCCCCCGCCGTGCCCGGTCCGCGTCCCGGTGCCCGGACGAGCGCTCGAGAAGGCCGATTCGCGCGAGAAGACCGTCACCATTCCCCCATTCCACCACAGTCCTTCGAAAATCGAATCAATTGTCCGTGTCACGCCGTGCGCGGAGCCGCCCCGGAACCCTCCGGAGCCGCCGCGGGCGGGGTCCCCCCGGTCGCCGCCCCGTCCTCGGGCGCGCCCTCCCCCGCCCGGTGGCCGGCCCGGCGGACCGCCTCGGTGAGCTCGGGCAGGCGCCGCCGCAGGACGTCGATCTCCTCGTCGGTGCAGTCGTCGAGCACCGCCAGGACCTCCTCGCCCATGGCCGAGAACATCTGGCGGCCGGAGCGGTAGGCGTGCTCGGTGGCCTGCAGGCTGACCTCCCGCCGGTCGCGGGGGTCGACCGCGCGCACCAGGTGCCCCGCGGCGACCAGGCGCTTGATCACCGTGGTGGTCGCCGAGCCGCTGAGCACGAGCCGGCGGGCGATGTCCCCGGCGCGGATCGGGCGGCCGGCGCGGTTGGCCTGCATGACCTCGTTGAGGGCGTGGACGTCCTTGTGCGCCAGCCCGAAGCGGCGGCGGACCTGGTCCGCGTACCGCTCGGCCTCGGTGCTGAACTGCTGCAGCAGGAAGAGCACGTCGAATCCGCGCCGCCCCCGGTGCGCGCTGCCGCCCGGCGCCGCGGCGCCGGACGTGCTGATCGTGCCCTCGTCGGACTGCATGTGCCGATTCTAGGGCGCGGGCGCGAGAGAATGGGGCCATGACGGAGAGCAGAGACCCCGCCGGACCGGACCTCCCGCCCCCGGGGGCGCCCGGTGCCCCCACGGTGTCCGTGGTCGTGCCGGCCCGGGACGACGCCGTGCACCTCGCGCGCTGCCTGCGGCTGCTCGCCGCGCAGACCCGGCCGCCGGACGAGGTCGTGGTGGTGGACAACGCCTCGAGCGACGGCACCGCGGACGTGGCCCGCGCCGCCGGGGCCCGCGTGGTGTACGAGCCCGCGCCGGGCATCCCGCCCGCCGCGGCCGCCGGCTACGACGCCGCCCGGGGGGAGGTGGTGGTGCGCTGCGACGCGGACACCGTCCCCGGCCCGGAGTGGATCGCCGGGCTGCTCGCGGCCCTCGCGTCCCGCCCGGACGTGGTCGCCGTGGCCGGCCCGGGCCGCTTCCACGGCCTGCCGCCCGGCCTCGACCGGCTGCTCTCCGCCCTCTACATCGGCCTGTACGTGCTCAGCACGGCCGCCGCGCTGGCCCACCCTCCCCTGTTCGGCACCAACATGGCGATGCGCCGCTCCTGGTGGCTCGAGGTCCGGGACGGCGTCCACCGGCACGACCCGGAGCTGCACGACGACTTCGACCTCAGCTTCCGGCTGGACCCGGCGCACCGGATCCTCTTCCGGCCCGGCCTGTCCGTGGGCATGTCCCCGCGGGCGCTGCGGGGCGGGCGCCCCGCCGTCCGCCGGCTGGCGCGCGCCTTCCGGACGATCCGGCTCAACTGGGCCGATGAGCGCCCGTGGGAGCGGTGGCAGGCGCGCCTGGGGCACCGGCTGCCGGGGGGCCGCGCATGAGCCGGCTCGCCCTGGCGGTGCGGTGGCTCGGCCCGCTCTCCGTGCTGCTCACCGCCCTGTTCTTCGACGCCGTGGGCGCCTCCGTGATGATGCTCGTGTGCCTGGCCATCACCATCACGTGGCGGGCCCGGCTGCCCGCGGCCCTGGAGATCACCACGGACCTGACGCTGCTGGTCGCGGCCTGGAGCTCCGTGTTCCTGCTCTACGAGAGGTACGACCACTGGGACCTGGTCGTCCACTTCGCGGCCACCGCGGTGCTGGCCGAGCTGACGTTCCGCGCCCTCGAGCGCTGGTCCCGGCTCTCGTCCCCCGGCCCGGTCTCCCACGTGGTCCTGGTCAGCTCCCTGGGCGCGGCACTGGCCCTCGTGTGGGAGTACCTCGAGTTCGCCGGCTACTACCTCGTGGACCCCCAGGTGAACGTGGGCTACCTGGACACCATGGGCGACATGGCCGCCGGCCACGCCGGGGCGGTGGTCGCCGGGATCCTGGGCACCTGGGCCCGGCAGCGGGCGGACGCCTCCGGCGGCACCCGTCCGGACGGCGCCGGCCCACCGGACCGCACCGGCCCACCGGACCGCACCGGCCCCCGGGACGCCGTCGGGAGGCGGCACGCCGCCGAGGACCCGGACACCACCGAGACGAAGGACTGACCCATGTTCTGGACGAACCTGCTCAAGACCAGCGCGCAGACGGGGGCGGCCGCCGCGGCCGGCACCGCGGCCTCCGCCGGGGTGGACAGCCCCTGGTACCGGGACCTGCGGAAGCCGGGGCTGCAGCCGCCGGCCGCCGTGTTCCCGGTCGTGTGGACCGTGCTCTACGCGGATCTCGCGGTGACCTCCGCGGCCGTGCTCACCGAGCTGCAGCGGCAGACCCGCCCGGGCGCGCGCCGGCGCGGCCCGCGGGTGCGGACGATCCGGCGCCCGGGGTGCGCCCCGTCCGAGGCAGCACGGCGCGAGCGCGGCTACCGCCGGGCGCTCGCGCTGAACCTCGCCCTCAACGCGGGGTGGAGCTGGGTCTTCTTCACGAAGCACGACACCGGCCTGGCCACCGTCACGGCCGCGGCGCTGACCGTCAGCACCGCCGATCTCGCGCGCCGGGCGGCGCAGGCACGGCCCCTGCACGGCGCCGCCCTGCTCCCCTACGCCGGCTGGTGCGGCTTCGCCACGGTCCTGAGCGCCCGCATCCACCAGCTCAACTCCTGAAGCGGGTCCGGGCGGCCCGGGCCCGCTCAGCGGGCGGAGACCGTGATCGCGCCGTGGCGGTAGCCGATCGATCCGCCCTGGAAGCGCTGGACGACCGTGTCCCCGGAGCGCTGCTCCGGGGTCACCGGGTAGCCCAGGCGGCCGTGCTCGCCCCGGAGGTCGGCGTGGGCCCGGCCGATCGCCCCGCGCACGGGCTGCGCGCCGGTCGCGGGCGACCACAGGATCCTGCCCCGCTCGAAGGACTGGTGCGCCCCGCCGGCCGGGCCGCGGTGCTCACCGCCCAGCGGGTGCCCCAGCAGACCCGTCTCCGCGCCGAGGGCCGCCCAGCGCGCGCCGACGGCGCCGTGCACGGGGGCCGCACCGGTCCCGGCGCTCCAGACGACCGTGCCCCGCTGGAACTGCTGGTGGACGCCGCCGGCGCCGTTGCCGCGCTCCCCGGTCCGGGGATAGCCGAGGAGGCCGTTCACGCCGCCGGCGCGGTTCCAGGCGCCGCGCACACCGCCGTGCACCCACCGGGCGCCCGAGTCCGCGCTCCAGTAGACGGCCCCGCGCTCGAACTCCTGGTAGCAGCCGTCCTGGGCGAGGCCGCACCGTTCGTGCGAGCGCGGCGCCCCGGTGGAGGCGCCGATCCGGGCGTGGAGGGCGCCGATGGCGCCCTGGGTGCGGTAGCCCTCCTGGAGCGTGGCCCGGGCGACGGCGGCCCTGGGGTGCACGAGCCCGGCGCCGCAGCCGCCCGGGCAGGACCCGGGCAGGGGCCGGGCCGTGGCGACCAGGACCTCCTTGACCTGGGCCGGGGAGAGGGACGGGTCCGTCTCGCGGACCAGCGCCACGACCCCCGCGACCGTGGGGCTGGCCATCGAGGTGCCGTACTTGTAGGAGTAGGTGCCGCCGCCGGGCCGGGCGCTCCCGGTGTCGGCGGTGGACAGGATCTGCCGGGCGGGGTCCCCGCCCGGGGCGGCCAGCGTGACCCGGCCCCAGTTGGAGTACCCGGCGCGGGCGCCCCGGGCGGTGCTGGCGGCCACGGTGATCACCCCCCGGCAGTTGGCCGGGGACTCCATCCTGGCGTCGCGGTCGTGGTTGCCCGCCGCCACGACCACGCTCGCCCCGCGGGACAGGGCCCGGTCGATCCCGTCCTGCAGGGCGGCCGGGCACGTGCTGGAGAGGAAGCCCAGGCTGAGGTTCACCACGGTCGCCGGGTGGGGGTTCGCCGGGACGGCGTCGACGTCCTCGCCGGCGGCCCAGGCGATGGCCACGGCGATGTCGGACACGTACCCGTCCCCGCAGGCCCCGAGGGCGCGCACCGGCAGGAGCGTCGCGCCGTGGGCGACACCGGCCACACCGGTGCCGTTGTTGCCCCGCGCCGCCGCGATGCCCGCCGTGTGCGTGCCGTGCCAGGAGGAGGAGCGGGCGGCGGAGCCGGATCCGCACTCGCCGGGACCGGCGTGGTCCCCCTCGTCCTGCGGGTCAGGGTCCCAGCCGTCCCCGTCGCGGGAGTGGCCCGGCTGCACGCCCCCGGCGTGCAGGGAGACGAAGTCGTGGCCCGGTGCCACGTTGGCGTCCAGGTCGGGGTGGGACGTGATCCCGGTGTCCACGACCGCGATGGTCTGGCCCCTGCCGGTCGCCCGGTCCCAGGCGCTGGGCAGGTCGAGGCCTGCCGCGGCGGGCTGGAGGTTCCACTGCGACGTCGCGTAGTACGGGTCGTCGGGCACCGCGGCGATGCTCGCGAGATGGTCCGGCTCGGCGTACTCGACGGCCGGGTCCTCCTCGAGGGCGCCGGTCAGGGTCTCGAGCTGTTCCGCGTCGAGGAGCCCGTCCGCCGCCACGACCCGGGCCGAGTCCACGGTCCGGCTGATCTCGTCCAGCAGGGGCGCCGCCGCCGGCTCGCCCGCCGCCGCGCCCCCGGGCGCGATCCGTTCCGCGGCCTCCGCGTAGACGCGCTCGCGGGCCAGCGGGGCGGGTTCCGCGCCGTCCTTGAACTTCACGATCACCCGGTCGGTCGCGCCGGGGCTCCCGGCCCCCTCCGCAGCGGGCGCGGGCGCCGGTGCGGCGGGCATGGTGGTCCCGACCGGGGGCCGGGCCGTGGCGGGGGCCGCGGCGCCGGCCAGGATCAGGACCAGGGCGGCCGTCAGGGCGCGGCCGTGGAAGGACGTCATGGACTCTCCAGCCGGTGGGGGTGCAGCGCGCAGCGGGGGAGCTGCGGCGCGCCGACCACGGGAAGGGGAGCCGGCGCCGCTGCGCTCAGCGTACGGAGCGTTTGCTCGTGTTACCGAATGGGAAGATCCATGCTTTTCGCTGGACTTTGAGGTCGTTCCGGAGGAACGGCCCGGGGACGACGACGGCGCCGCCCACCCCGAGCGGGTGGACGGCGCCGGCGGGCGGGGCGAGGGTCAGCCGGCGGCGGGGATCGCCCACCACTGGGCCGGGAGGACCTGCTGCCAGCGGGCCCCGAGGCCGGCGTTCCAGACGATCCAGCCGTTGGCGAACTCCTGGAAGCAGGGCGTGCCGCCCAGGGCGCACAGCTCCCGGGAGCGGGCCTCGCCGGTGGTCGCGCCGATCTTCCGGTGCAGCGCCCCGATGCCGCCCGCGGTGCTGAAGGGCTCGCCGCCCTGCACCGCGACCAGCGCGGAGACCGGGTCGACGATGCCGGCGCCGCAGCCGGGCGCGCACCCGCCGGGGGCCTGCCGGGCCGTCGAGGTCAGGGCGTCCTGGAGACCCGCCACGCCCAGCCCCGGGGCGAGCTCCCGGAGCAGCGCCACGGTGCCGGCGACCGCCGGGGCCGCCATGGACGTTCCGTTGCGCTCCGTGTACGTGGGTGCGCCGAGGCCCTGCGCCCCGGCGTTGCCGGTCGAGAGGATCTGCGCGTAGGGGTCCCCGCCCGGGGCCGCGACCGTGACCGAGCCGAAGTTGGAGTAGGGGGCCAGCGCGCCCGAGACGTCCGTCGCGGCGACCGAGATCACGCCGGCGCAGTTGGCCGGCGCGGACTGCGCGGCGTCCACGGCCTGGTTGCCCGCGGCCACGACCACGGGGATCCCGCGGTTCACGGCCTCGCTGATCGCGGACTGCAGCACCGCCGGGCACTCCCCCGGCACGCCGAGGCTGAGGTTGATGACCGTCGCGGGGTTCGGGTTGGCGGCGGCGCCCGCCACCGGGGCGCCGGCGGCCCACAGGACGCCGGCGGCGACGTCGGTGATGTACCCCTGGCTGCAGGCGCCCACGGCGCGCACGGGCAGGATCCTCGCGTCCGGGGCCACCCCCGCGACGCCCAGTCCGTTGTTCGCGTCGGCCGCGGCGATGCCGGCCGTGTGGGTGCCGTGCCAGGTGGAGCTCGGGGGCATGGGGCTGTTGGGGCACAGCACGGCGTCGGGGTAGTCGCCCATGTCCGTCGGGTCGGCGTCCCACCCGTCGCCGTCCCGGCCGTTCTGGGCCGTGGAGACGAAGTCGTAGCCGGGCAGGACGTTGGCGTCCAGGTCGGGGTGGGCGGTGATGCCGGTGTCCACGACGGCGATGGTCTGCCCGGCGCCGGTGGCCCGGTCCCACGCGAGGGGCATGCCCAGTCCGGCCGGGTCGTCCCACAGGCTCCACTGCAGCGCGGCGTAGGACGGGTCGTTCGGCACGGCGGTGGTGGTCGCCAGGAGGTCCGGCTCCGCGTACTCCACGGCGGGGTCCTGCTCCAGGGCGGTGGTCAGCGCGTCGAGCTCGGCGCCGGCCAGCATCCCGTCGGTCCGCACCACCTGGGCGCCGTCCGCGGTGGCCGTGGTCTCCACGAGCCCGGCGCCCCCGGACCGGCCGGCGGCCTGCGCGTACACGACGTCGCGGGAGTCCTCGGGGGCGGTGCCGTCCCGGAACTTCACGACGACGCGGTCGGTCGCCGCCGCCGTTGCCGAGTCGGCACCGGGAGCGGTTCCGGTGGCCGCCGGGACCGGCTGGACGGCCTGGCCCGCGGTCGCGGCGGCCCCGGGCTCCGCCGCGGCGGAGCCCAGCGGGACGAGGGCGAGGGCGGCCGCGAGCGCGAGGGAAGCGGTGGTGCTGCGGGTGGTGGTCAAGGATTCCTCCGGCCGTCGGGACGGGAGGCGGGATGGTGCGCACGGCCCACCCCCCCGATGGACTGGAGCGAGAGCGATCCCCCTGCGGAAACGGAGCCCCCACTCCTGTGCTCTGCCCAGCGTAGGGACGGTGTGCGTGTGTGACCGAATGCGAACCCCGTGGACCGGGGTCCGGGGGACGCCCCCGGGCCGGGCGGCGGGCCCTCAGCCCGCCCGGGCGATGCGCAGGGCTGTGGCGATCAGGGGGACCTGCAGGGGGAGCCGCACGAGCGTCACGGCCCGCCGGACCGGGGAGCCGCGGCGGGCCCGCCAGGCCATGGTGACGTTGCCCGGCCACACGCCCACGAACAGGGCGGCCGCGGCCCAGCCGCCGGCGCGGCGGGTGCCGGGACGGAGCAGCAGCGCCCCGACGCCGATCTCCGCCGCCCCGGAGCCCAGCGTCCAGGCGCGGGGCGGGCCCGGCAGGGACCGCGGGATCAGCCCGTCGAAGAGCGTGGGCCGGACGAGGTGGAGCACGCCCGTCCCGCACAGGGCCGCGCCCAGGCGGAGGGCGCGTGCCGCCTCGGCGCCGGAGCGGGCCGCGCGGCGGTCCGGTCCGGACAGGAGCTGCGGGAGACGGAGGGGCATGGGGCCAGGGTACCCAGCGGGAGGCGCCGCGACGTGACGGACGGCACACGACGTCCCCGGCATAGACCCGCCCCGCTCTTTGTTGACGTGTACATCAAGATGACCGTGCCTCCGAAAGGACACCCCGTGGCCCCCGAGACCCTGCAGGACCAGCTCACCCTCGACGCCCTCGCCGCCGACCTCCTCTTCCGCGAGGCCCGCACGGCCTCGGAGTTCCTCGACGAGCCCGTGGCCGACGAGC
This sequence comes from Kocuria sp. LHG3120, assembly GCF_049897445.1. NCBI lineage: Bacteria > Bacillati > Actinomycetota > Actinomycetes > Micrococcales > Micrococcaceae > Kocuria > Kocuria sp. LHG3120. The sequence goes on from NZ_JAFCWG010000007.1 coordinate 51,364, forward strand.
AGCTCCGGGCGGCCTTCGAGCTCGCCAGGATGGGCCCCACGGCCATGAACATCCAGCCGCTGCGCGTGACGTGGATCCGCTCCGCGGAGGCCCGGGAGCGTCTGCTCCCCCACATGGCCGAGGGCAACCGGGCGAAGACCGCCGCGGCGCCCGCCGTCGCGGTGCTCAGCTACGACGTGGACTGGCACGAGCACCTGCCCGTCGTCTTCCCGCCCGCCGCCGGCAACCAGGAGATGTTCGCGGGCAACGAGGAGCTGCGCGCGCAGATGGGCCGGGACAACGCCCACCTGCAGGCCGGGTACTTCGTGCTGGCCGTGCGCGCCGTCGGTCTCGCCGCGGGCCCCATGGGCGGTTTCGACGCTCCCGGGGTGGACGCCGAGTTCCACGCGGGGACGAGCCTGCGCGCGCTGATGGTCGTGAACATCGGCGCCCCCGCCGCCCCGCGCCACGACCGGCTGCCGCGCCTGGACTTCGACGCCGCGACCCGCACTGTCTGAGGCGGCCCCGGGCGGACCCGCCGGCCGCGGGTCCGCCCGGTCCCCGCGCGCCCTCCGTGGCACCTGTCGGCCCGAGGACGGATACTGGACGGGATGACGCCCGCACTCCTGTCCCTCGGCACGGCCCTCCCGCCGCACGTGCTCGAGCAGACCGACGCCCAGGACCTCTACCAGGCCCAGCCCGGCACCGACCGGCTCAACGCCCGGCTGCTGCGCACGGTGTTCGGCGCCTCCGGGGTCCAGCGCCGGCACACGGTGCTGTCCGAGCTGGTCGAGGACGGCGCCCGCGCCGGATCCCCGTACATCACGGAGGACGGCCGGTTCCTGACCCCCCTCACCGGCGTCCGGAACCGGACCTACGTGGAGCAGGCCCCCGCGCTCTTCGCCGAGGCCGCGCGGGACGCCCTCGCCCGCTGCCCCGGGCTCGACCCCGCGACCGTCACCGACGTGGTGACCGTCTCCTGCACCGGCTTCTTCGCCCCGGGCCCCGACTACCAGCTGGTCCGGGACCTCGGCCTCGACCCGGCCGTCCGCCGTGCGCACATCGGCTTCATGGGCTGCCACGGCGGGCTGATCGGGCTGCGCCAGGCCGCGGCCATCGCCACGGCGGACCCGGACGCCGTGGTCCTGCTCGTGGCCGTGGAGCTGTGCACGCTGCACCTGCGCCCGGCCCGGGACCCGGACGCCATCAGGGGGGCCGCGCTCTTCGCCGACGGCGCCGCGGCGGCCGTGGTCAGCGCGCGGACGCCCGAGGGCGTCACCCCGCTGCTCGAGCTCGACCGGTTCCGCACCCTCGTGATCCCGGACGGCGAGGACGCCATGGCCTGGACCATCGGCGACGCCGGGTTCGAGATGATCCTCGGCGCCGCGGTGCCCCAGGTCCTCGAGGACAACATCCACACCGCCCTCGCCGCGCTGCTGGACGGGCCGGAGGGGTCCGTCGACCGGGACCGCATCACCGACTGGGCCCTCCACCCCGGCGGCCGCGGCATCCTCGACAAGCTCGAGGACACCCTGGGGCTGCCGCCCGAGGCGCTGCGGGAGTCCCGCGACGTGCTCGCCACGCGCGGCAACATGAGCAGCGTGACCGTCCTGCACGTCCTGCGCCAGGTGATCGACGCGGCCCCGGCGGACGAGACCCGCACCGTCTGCGCCCTGGCGTTCGGGCCGGGCCTGACCGTAGAGTCGGCGCTGTTCACGATCCCCGCCCGGGCCGCGGCACCGGCCGCGGAGCTCGATCCCGCCGCGGCCGTCCCGATCCGCTAGGAGGTTCCCGTGGACCACGACGTCGTCGTCGTCGGCGCCGGGCTCGCCGGCCTGCAGTGCGCCCACCTGCTCGAACGGCACGGACTGGACGTGGTGGTGCTGGAGGCCTCCGACGGCGTCGGGGGCCGGATCCGCACCGACACGGTCGACGGCTTCCGCTGCGATCGCGGGTTCCAGGTCCTCAACCCCGCCTACACCGAGCTGCGGCGCAGCGTGGACGTCGCGGCCCTGGGGATCCAGAAGTTCGACGCCGCCGCCGGGGTCCGCCGCGGCGACGGCATCGACGTCCTCGCCGACCCCCGCCGCGTCCCCTCCCGGCTGCCGGGGACGCTGCGCAGCCCGCTCGTGGAGCTGCGCCGGCTGCCCGCCCTGGCGGCCTGGCTCGCCCCGGGCCTGGACCCCCGCGCGCGGCGCCGGGAGCGGCGGGACCTGCCCTGGCACGAGTCCCTCGACGCCGCAGGAGTGCGGGGACCGCTGCGGGACCTGGTGCTCGAGCCGTTCCTGGCCGGCGTGATCCTCGAGGACGAGGGCCGCACCTCGGCCGCCTTCGTGCGCGAGCTCGTCGGCTGGTTCCTGCTCGGCACCCCCGGTCTGCCCTCCGGGGGCATGGGCGCGCTCCCGGCCTGGATCCACGACGGGCTCCGGTCCCCGGCCGTCCTCGGTGCCCGCGTGGACGCGGTGGAGCGCACCGGGAACGGGTGGACCGTGGGCGCCGGGGACGCCGCCTGGCGGGCGTCCTCCGTGGTCGTGGCCACCGAGGGCCCGGCCGCCGCCCGGCTCCTGGACCTGCCGGACACCCCCATGAAGGGCGAGGCGACCTGGTGGTTCGCGGCGGACGCCGCGCCCTCCGACCTCGGGTGCCTGGTCCTGCCGGGCGAGTCGACCGGCCCGCTCGTCGACACGGCCGTGGTCAGCAACGCCGCCCCCAGCTACGCCCCGGACGGCCGGGCGCTGATCCAGGCGACCGCCCTCCTGCCGCGGGGCGCCGAGCTCCCCGCCGAGGCCGACGTCCGCCGGCAGCTGGGCACGATCTGGTCCGCCGACGCCGCCGCCTGGGACCTGCTGACCGTGCACGAGGTGCGCCGGGCGCTGCCGGAGCAGCCGCCCGGGCTCGTGGCCGACCGGCCCGCCGCCCTCGGCGACGGCCTGTACGTGTGCGGCGACCACCGCACCGACGGCTCGACCCAGGGCGCCCTGCGCTCCGGGCGCCGCGCGGCCGAGGCCCTGTTGGCCTGAGCCCGCTGGTTGCGGGGGTGACCCGGCCACGCCGGGTCAGTCGTCGTAGGTGTCGGCGAGCCGGCGGCGCTGGTGCTCCCGGCGGCTGTAGGTGGCCTCGCGGATGGCCTCGTCGCTGTCGAAGTTCGAGCCCAGGGCGCCGGCCAGGGTGCCCAGCGACGCGGCGAGCCAGGACAGGTGCAGGTAGTCGAGGAGATCGACGGGATGGCCCAGCTGGGACTCGAGGTAGCCGGCCTCGATCACCGCCAGGCCCACGAGGAGCAGCATCGCCCACAGGAGCACGTACATCAGGGCCACGCTCAGCCACACGGTGATGACGGTGGAGGCGTTGTCCGACCGGGACCGCCAGGGTTCGCCGTCGTCCGCGGAACGGTTCCACAGGCCGTTGTGGAGGATGAGCCAGCCGCTGAGCGCGGCGGTGACCACCACGCTGATCGTGGCCAGCCGGACCGGGGACAGGACGTCGGACATGTTCCAGATGGAGGCGTAGAAGATGCCGAAGGCGCCGGTGGCGGCCGCGGCCGCCACGCAGCTGGCCAGGGCCGGCAGCAGGCGCCCGGGCTGGTTGCTCAGGATCATGCCGATCAGCAGCCGCAGCCGGTTCATCCGCCCGGGAAGCACGACGTAGGCCGCGCCTCCCGCCTCCCCGGAGGAGACCTTGCGCGCCGCCGCCCGTCCCAGGGCCCCGTGCACCGCGGACGGCGAAGGGGCGTCCTCGGCGCCGTCCCGGATCGCGCCGACCAGGGCGGCCAGCAGCCGGCAGGCCTTGCGGGAGAAGTGGTCAGCGCCCAGGCCCGGCAGCGAGACCAGCGCCGCGGCGTCGGCCGCGCCGACCTCGCAGAGCAGCGGTTCCCCGTCGTGGACGCGCGGCAGGTCCGTCAGGTACACCACGAAGTCCCACCCGTGCTCCTCGCGCAGCCGGCCGGCCTTGTCCAGCAGCGGGATGTTCCCCTCGGCCGTCAGGGGCAGGGTCTCGCGGCTGACCTCCACCGTCCAGGAGATCTCCGGGCCGGAGCGTTCCCGGCCGGAGCGTTCCGCGAGCGCCCGCGGCAGGTCCTCGGCCACCCGGCGGGCCACCTTCTCCGGCAACCCCGGATCAGCGAGAACCCCTACGGTCAGTGACTGCACATGGCCTCCTCCCCCGAGCCCACGGCACGTGGCGCCGCGGCCTCGGAGGCTGCCCCGCGGAGCAGCTCGACGTCGTCCCCCGAGCTTAGCCATCGGCAGACCGGCGACCGGACGGAACCAGTGGGGCGCCGGTGCGCGAGGTTCCCGCCGCCGTTGCGGAGCCCCGTCCCCTGCCGAGGAGCAGGCCCCGCGGCCGCCGGTCGTCAGCGGGTTCGTCGAGCCGGTGCCGTGGTGGAGGGCGCGTCGGCGGGCCGGGCGGTGCGGTGGCCGCGGAGCACGGTCGGCAGGCCCGCGGCGGCCAGGAGCGCGAGCACGACCAGAGGCGCCCAGGGGGTGCCGGGCCACCAGTGGTGCCGGTCGGTGAGATCGAGCAGCTGCCCGAGCACGGCGTTGCCGGCCAGCACGGTGATGCCGCCGCAGGTGGCGGCCAGCCCGTAGTAGGCGCCCCGCCCCGAGGTGGGTCCGTGCGCCGGGACGAACGACGGGATCAGGGACAGGATCGTGGGGGTCAGGAGCATGTGGCCCAGGATCAGGACGGCGACGGCGCCCATCAGCGGCGCCATCGAGCCGGAGGCGGTCCCGGGGTGCATCGAGGTCGCGGCGACCAGGGTGAACGCGCCGGCTTCGAGCACGAAGCCGACCGCCAGGGCGGCGCCGGGGCCCATGCGCAGACCGGCGGCGGAGACCGGCAGCTGCAGCAGCAGGGTCAGGACCGAGGCGAGCAGGAACAGCGCGCCGAGCCAGGCACCGTCGAGGCCTCGCCGGCCCAGCTCGACGGGCACGGCGAAGTAGAGCTGGTGGTAGGCCAGCATCTTCATCCCGGCCAGTGCGCAGAACGTCACGAAGCGCCGATCCCGCAGGCAGGCCCACCGGGGGCCGGCCGCGGAGGGCGCCGCGGCGGGCAACGCGGCGTCTCGGTCCGGCTGATGGTGGGCCGGTTCGGCCGGGAGCAGGTACCAGAGCAGGACCGTCACCGCGGTGAACACCCCGATCCCCAGGAACAGGGCCGCGTCGAATCCCCAGCCCAGGAGGAACGACCCCAGCACCGGGCCCAGGACGGCGCCGATCTCTCCGGTGATCGCCAGCCACACGAACACCGACCGCCGGCGGCCGGTCCGGCGGCCCGGGCCCTCCGTCCCCGCCGGCTGGTCGGCGTGGGAGAGCCGGGACTCCAGGGCGGGTGAGAACAGGGCGCCCCCGGCACCGGTGAGCACCGCGCCCAGGAGGAACAGGGCGAAGTCGGACGCCGCCGCCAGCGTGGCGTAGCCGACGATGCGCACCAGGCAGCCGGTGAGGACGGCCCGGCGGGCACCCCACCGGTCGGCCAGCATGCCGCCGATGAGGAACATGCCCTGTTGACTGAAGGTCCGGGCTCCCAGCACCAGTCCGATGGCCGCGGCGCCCAGGCCGTACTCGGTGCCCATGGCTCCGGCCAGGAAGGGCACCACGGCGTAGAAGCCGAGGTTGAACACCAGCTGCGCGCCCAGCAGGGTGCGCGTCTCGGCCCGGTGGTCACGGAAGGGCATCGAGCTGCTCCTCGGACAGGCGGTGGGTGTCCAGGATCGCGCACACCTGGGGCAGTGCCGCCGCCACCAGCTGCCTGCTGTGCTCGTGGCGCGGTCGGGCGAAGAGCTCGGAGGTCTCCGCGAGCTCGACCAGGCGGCCCCGGAAGAGCACCGCGACCCGGTGGCTCATGTAGCGGACGACGCTCAGGTCGTGGGAGATCATCACCAGCGACAGGCGCCGGTCCCGGTGCAGGCGCAGCAGCAGGTCCAGAACGGTGCGCTGGGTCACCGCGTCCAGGGCCGAGGTGGCCTCGTCGCAGATGAGCACCGCCGGTTCCAGCAGCAGTGCTCTGGCGATGGTGAGCCGCTGCAGCTGGCCTCCGGAGCACTGGCCGGGACGCCTGTCCAGCAGCTCCGGCTCCAGTCCCACCTCCCGCACCACCTCGTGGATGCTCGCACGCCGTTGCTCCGGCGTTCCGTTCCGGTGCCGCAGGAGGGGGGCCTCGAGGCTGGTGCCCAGCGGCATGCGGGGATCGAAGGAGTCGTGCGGGTCCTGGAAGACGAGCTGCACGTGCGAGGCCGCCGCGCCGGAGCCGGCGCGGTCGGCGCCCGGGGTGCTGGTGACCCGTCCGCTGTCCGGTGCCTCGAGTCCGACGACCAACCGGGCGAGCGTGCTCTTGCCGGAGCCAGACTGGCCCAGCACCCCGAGGATCTCGCCCTCCCGCAGGTCGAGGGACACCCGGTCCACCGCGGGACGGGCCTCCCGCCGCCTCGGCCCGAAGCGCTTGGTGAGGTCGTCCAGCACCACGAGGGGGCGCGCCCCGCCGGTGGCGGGCGGAGTCCCGGTGGGGGTGAGGGCAGATGCCTCCAGGAGGGCCTTCGTGCACGTGCTGCGCGGATCGTTGAGCACGGTGCCGGCCGGCCCGGACTCCTGCACGCGCCCGGCGTCCAGCACCACGACCCGGTCGGCGTAGGCGGACACGGTGGCCAGGTTGTGGGTGATGTAGAGGACCCCCAGCCCTCGGTCGCGCCGTTCGCGGTCGATCAGCTCCAGGATCTGCCGCTCGAGCACCGTGTCCAGGGCCGACGTCGGCTCGTCGGCCAGCAGCAGTCCGGGGCGACCGGCCAGGGCCAGGGCCACCATGGCCCGTTGGGCCATGCCGCCCGAGAGCTGGTGGGGACGTGCCCGGGCGCACCACCGAGGGTCCTCGAACCCCACTTCGGCCAGCAGTTCCAGCGTCCGTGCACGAGCCTGCGTGCCGCGGAGGCCGGCATGGAGCGTCAGCGGTTCCCGCAGGTGCTCGCCGACGGTCCGGCGGGGGTTGAACATGCGCTGGGGCTGCTGGTAGAGCATGCCGATCCGGCCGCCGCGCACACGGTTCAGCTCCGCTTCGCCGGCCCGGGCGAGGTCGGTGTCACCCAGCCGGATCGTCCCGGCGTCCCGGTGCACCTGCGGGGGCAGCAGGCCCAGGACGGACATGGCCGTCAGGGTCTTGCCCGACCCGGAGGCGCCCACCAGCGCCACGAACTCCCCCGGAGCCACGGTGAGGTCGACGCCGGACAGGAGGGGGCGGCCAGCGGCGCCGTCCGCGCCCGGCCGGTGGCTGAGGTGCAGGCCCTCGACGACGAGGCGCTCAGACATCGTGTTCCGTCCGCGACGATGCCGGCAGCAGCATGCGGGTGCTGCTCATGTGCGCCAGCCGTTGGCCGATCAGGGTCACGCACAGCGCAACGGTGAAGACCACCAGGCCCGGGGCGAGGACCGTCACCGGCGCCCGGACGGCGTACGGCTGGGCCGCGGCCAGCATCGCCCCCCAGTCCGACTGCGGCGGCTGCACCCCCAGCCCCAGGTAGGACAGGGCGCCGACGGTGATCAGGAACTGGCCGAACCGCAGGGCGGCCTGCCCGAGCAGGGGCCCGGACAGGTGCGGCAGGATGTGCCGGAGGACGACGAAGGACGGCGAGCACCCCAGGACACGCGCGGCCTCGACGAAGCCGCGGGCCGAGACGTCGTAGGCCAGTGCCCGGGCCAGCCGGGCGAAGGGCGTCCAGCCGGTCACGGTCAGGGCCAGGAGCAGGGACAGGGGGCCGGGACCCAGCACGGCGACCAGGAACAGGGCCACCACCATCTCCGGCAGCGCCAGCAGGACGTCGTTGGTCCGGGTGAGCAGCTCGTCCACCCACCCCCGGCGGCGGGCGCTCAGCACCCCGATCCCCGTGCCGATCGCAGCGGTCAGCACGGTGGCCACAGCTGCGGTCACCAGGGAGAACCGGCCGCCGTCGAGCAGCCGGCTCAGGGTGTCCCGGCCCAGGTGGTCCGTCCCCAGCCAGTGCGCCGGGCCGGGCGGGGCGAGCCGTGCCGTGAGGTCCTGGGCTGCCGGCGGGTACGGTGCGATCCAGGGCGAGAACACCACGGACAGCACGATCAGGGCCAGGAGCGCCGCCGCCGCCCGGACCAGGACGGGCCGGTCACGCATGACGCCCCCTGATCCGGGGGTTGAGGATGCCGTGCACCAGATCCGCCGCGGTCGTCAGGACGACCGCCAGTCCCACGACCACCACCACGCCGCCCTGGGCGAGGGGGATGTCGCTGTTGCGGACGGCGTCGAACAGCAGCCTCCCCATGCCGGGGATCGCGAAGACGACCTCCACGATGACGGACCCGCCCAGCAGACCGGCGAACCACACGGCCACCAGCGTGGTGAGGGGCAGCAGACCGTTGGGGAGCACGTGGCGCCAGACCGCCTGCGGGTGGCTGAGTCCCCGGGCCCGGGCGGCGACGACGTGCTCGGCGCCCAGCGCCTCGAGCATCCCCTCGCGCACCGCCGAGGTGAAGTAGCTGATGGGGCGCAGGGCCAGGACCGCCACCGGAAGGACCGCGGACGCGGGGCCCTCCCACCCGGCGGAGGGCAGCAGGGACAGCTGCAGCGCGAAGACCAGCACGAGCATCGGGGCCAGCCAGTACTCGGGCATCGCGATGAAGGCCTGGGTGACCGTGGTGATCACCCGGTCGGCCGGGCGCCCCTCCTGCAGGGCGGCCACGGCCCCCAGCACCACGGACACCGCGGCCGCCACCCCGAGGCTCACGACCACCAGGCTCACGGTGATCCACAGGGCGGGCAGCACCTGCTCGATCACCGGTGTCCGGCTGGCGTAGGACAGGCCCAGGTCACCGCCGGCGAGCCGGCCGAGCCAGCGCAGGTACTGCACCGCGAGGGGGTCCTGGAGTCCCAGCTCGAGCGCCAGCCCCTGGGCGGCGGCGTCGTCGACCACCTCCCCCGCCACCCGCGACCGGATGATCTTGCGCACCGGGTCCCCCGGGGTGACGTAGGGGATGAGGAACACCACGAAGGACGCCAGCAGGACGGTGACCCCCAGGGTCGCCGTCCTCCTGGCGAGGAACGCCGTCATCGACGCCCCCGCGCTCGCGGGGCTCTGCGGCTGCCGGTCGTGCTCACGAGCCGGACTTCGTCGTCTCCGCGCGCAGCACGTACCGGGACAGCGGGTCCTGGACGTAGTTCTGCAGGTCGGTGCGGACCGCGTCGATGGCCTGCTCGTTGACCAGCCAGACGTTCACGGCCTGGTCCTCGAGGATCTTCCCGGCCTGGGCGTACAGCTCGTAGCGCTGCTCGGCGTCGGCGGTCCCGGCGGCCCGGGCGATGAGCGCGTCGTAGTCCTCGTCGCAGAAGTGGCTGAGGTTGTAGCTGCCCTCGCACGTGTAGTCGGCGGTGAGGAACCCGATCGGGTCGGCGATGTCGATCAGGCGGTTGCGCTGGCTGAGCACCATGTCGTAGTCCCCGGACAGCAGGTCCGGCTCCACCGCGGCGTACTCCTTGGTCGTGATGGTGACGGGGACGCCGACGCTCTCCAGGTTCTCCTGGATGACGGTGGCCACGTCGGCGAACTCGGCCCGCTCCACGATCGCGATGATCTCCAGCGGCCGCTCGGCGGTGTAGCCGGCGGCGTCCAGGAGCTCCTTCGCCGCCGCCACGTCCTGCTGCGGCGTCTCGGCCTCCTCGCCCGCCCAGGGCTCGGACGAAGCGAAGGGCCCGGTGCTCGGCAGGGCCGCGCCCTCGTAGACGCTGCCGGCCAGGGCGTCGAGATCCAGTGCGGAGCGGACGGCCCTGCGGAAGTCGACGTCGTCGAACGGCGCCCTGCCGTTGTTCATGTACAGCGTCGCGGTCCGCGGGGACTCGGCCTTGAGGACCTCGACGCCGGGATCGGCCTCCAGCGCGGACAGGTTGGCGACGGGGATGGACAGGGAGACGTCGGCCTCGCCGGTCTGCACCTGCGTCGCCCGCGTCGCCCCGTCCGTGATGAACCGGACCTCGGCCCCGGCGAGCTGCACCGGTCCGCCCCAGTAGTCCTCGTTCCGGTCCAGGGTCAGTGACTGCTTGGGCTGCTCCGAGACCGGGGTGAACGGCCCGGTGCAGTGCCCGAACGGGTCCACCGCCCCGCCCTCGAAGGCGGCGGGGGCCAGCACGCCGGTGTTGACACCGGCCAGCCGGTAGGGAACCAGGGGGCTCTCCTCCGGAGTGGTGACCCGCACCGTGCGCTCGTCGACGGCCTCGACGCCGCTGACGACGGCCGGGCTGAAGGCCCGGGCCGGGACCTCCGCGTCCAGGACGTTCTGGAGCGAGGTCACCACCGCGTCGGCGGTGAGCGGGGTGCCGTCCTGGAACTGCACGCCGTCCCGCAGGGTGAAGTCCCACTCCGTGGGGGAGACCTGGTCCCACTCCGCGGCCAGGGCCGGGACGATCTCCCCCTGGACCTCGTCGTAGCGGGTCAGGGTCTCCAGGCAACCGGACAGGGACAGGATGTAGGCGGCGTCGCTCTCGAGGGCCCAGTCGGCCACCGGTGCACGGAAGTTGTCCACCACGATCCGCTGGCCGGTATCCGCCGCCTGCTCGCTCCCTCCGTCCCCGCCGCTGAAACCGCACCCGGACAACGTGAGAACGGCGACGGCACCCGTCGATGCCGCTACCCGGAAAACTGCGCGCACAGAACCACCTCAGGTCGACGTCCCTGGACAGAGCGCCCGCCGAGGACATGTGAATGATCGGGGAATCCCCCGGAGGAGAGGTTAGGCTACCCTCAGTCCCCGGTCCACTCGGCGGACCGGGATCGTCACGAACGGGACCGGATCCGGCGTCCGCCGCGGAGGTGCCGGTGCTCCGTCGGGGCCGTCCGCCCGACGGCGACGCCCCGTCGGGCCCGTTCCGTCAGGATCCCGGCCGGCGCCGTCTCGGGGCGAACGTGGCCGGCTTGTCGGCGGCGTGGAAGTCGGTGATCAGGCGCGCGCACAGCTGCGGCTTCTCGACCAGTACGCCGTGGGAGGCGTGCGGGACCACGGCCAGCTCCCCGTGGGGCAGAGCGCGGTACGCGGCCACGGCGTGCTCGAGCCGCACCTCGTCGTCGTCGCCGACGAGCACCAGGACGGGGAGGTCGAGGCCCGCCAGGTCCGCGTCCGTGAAGACCGGCCCCTCCTCGTGCATCCGCCGCAGCTTCGCCGCGACCTCGCCGTAGTGCTCGCGCCCGTCGGGGGAGACCTCCGCGTAGGCGTCGACCATGAAGGCCGGCACCTCCGCCTCGCCCGCCAGGACGCCGGGCTCCCACCCGTCGCGGTGGTGCACCCCCGCCGCCAGCACCAGGTCCCGGACCAGGTCGGGACGGCGCAGCGCCACGGTCAGGGCGACGACGGCGCCGTCGCTGTACCCCAGCAGGTGCACCGGGGCGCCGGCCTCCTCCTCGAGGAAGGCGATCGTGTCCTCGGCCATCGCCGCGTAGGAGAGCGGGCCCTCCCGGTCGGGGGTGCGGCCGTGCGCGCGCTGATCGGGGGTGATCACCCGGTACCGGCCGGCCAGTTCCGCGACCAGCGGGTCCAGGGCCCGGGAGTCCGTGCCCCCGGGGTGCAGCAGGACGAACCCCGGCCCGCTCCCCTGGGCGCGGGACCACAGTCCCCCGGCCCGCTCCTCGCTCATGCGGTCAGTATCGCCCCTCCCGGGGACACCGCACCAGCTCCGGGGGAGGCGCAGGGCCGGGGCGGCGCCGCGGCCCAGCAGGTCAGTCGCGCAGCATCTCCCCCACCCGCCGGACCCCTTCGGTGATGTCCTCCGGCGAGGCCGCGGAGTAGGCGAGGCGCAGGCTCGTGGAGGCGCGCCCGTCCGCGTAGCAGGCGCCGCCGGGCACCAGCACCACGCCGTGCCCGATGGCCCGGCCCAGGAGGTCCCCGTGGTCGAGGGCCGGGTCCAGGTCCAGCCACGTGAAGAAGCCGCCGGCGGGACGCGTCCAGCGCACCCTTTCGGGCATGAACCGCTCGAGGGCGGTCATCATGGCGGCGCAGCGCGCGCGGTACAGGTCCACCGCTCGGTCCAGGGCGGGCCGCCAGTGCTCGCTGGCCACGTACTCGGCGGCGAGCTCCTGGCCGAGCACGGACGGGTGGATGGTCACGGCCTCGGCCGCGATCTGCAGCCGGGCCCGCACCGCCGGCGCCGCCGCGATCCAGCCGACCCGCAGCCCGGGCGAGAAGATCTTGGAGAAGCTGCCCAGGTGGATCACGGTGCCCGGGTCCAGCGAGTACAGGGACGGGAGCCGGTGGGCGCGGTCGAAGCCGAGCAGCGCGTACGGGTCGTCCTCGAGGATGAGCACCCCGCGGTCGGCGCAGACCTCCACGAGCCGCCGGCGCCGCTCCTCGGTGAGGGTCACCCCGGTGGGGTTGTGGAAGTTCGGGATGGTGTAGACGAACTTCACGCTCCGGCCGGCGGCCCGCAGCCCGTCGATCCGCCCGGCGACCGCCTCGGGGTCCAGTCCGTCGTCGTCGACGTCCACGTGGGCGACCTCGACCTCGTAGCTGCCGAACACGCCGAGGGCCCCCACGTAGGTGGGGCCCTCGGCCACGACCACGTCCCCCGGGTCGCAGAACAGCTTGGTCACGAGGTCGAGACCCGCCTGGGACCCGGCGGTGATCTGGATCGTGTCCGGCGTGGTCTCCGCGCCCTGCAGGCGCATGAGCTCCACGACCAGCCCGGGCAGGCGCCCGATCCCGGCCCCGGAGCCGTACTGGAGCACCTCGGGGCCGCGCTCGGCGAGGATCCGCGCCGACATCGCGGCCACCACGTCGTGCGGGAGCACGCTCATGTCCGGGTTGCCGCCGGCCAGGGAGATGATCCCGGGGCGCATCGCGATCTCGAACACGGCCCGGACCGGGGAGGGGCGGAACCCCTCGGAGCGGTGGGCGAACAGCGAGGTGTGGTCGGGCCGGGGGGCCACGGCCGCGCCCCCGGTCACCGGCCCTCCCCCGCCGGGGCCTGCGCCGGGACGGCGTCCCCGTAGACGTGCCCGGCCAGCCCGTAGGCGGGTCCGCCCGGCGCCGCGCCGGGTCCCAGCGCGAGGAGGCTGATGAGCTCGTAGGCCACGTGGGCGGCCGCCACCCCGGTGATCTCGGCGTGGTCGTAGGCCGGGGCGACCTCGACGACGTCGCAGCCGACCACGTTCGTCCCGCGCAGCCCGCGCAGGATCTCGAGCACCTCCCGGCTGGTCATGCCGCCGGCCTCGGGGGTCCCGGTGCCGGGGGCGTGGGCCGGGTCCAGCACGTCGATGTCCAGCGAGACGTAGAGCGGGCGGTCGCCGACGCGCTCGCGCAGGTGCGCGACGACGGCGTCCACCCCCAGCCGCATGACGTCGGCGGAGGAGACGATGCCGAAGCCGAAGCGGGCGTCGTCGTCGAGGTCCTCGGTGCCGTAGAGCGGCCCGCGGGTGCCGACGTGGCACACGGCGTCCGTGTCGAGCAGGCCCTCCTCGAACGCCCGGCGGAAGGGGGTGCCGTGGGTGTACTCGGCGCCGAAGTAGGTGTCCCAGGTGTCCAGGTGGGCGTCGAAGTGCAGCAGCGCGACCTCGCCGTGGCGCGCGTGGGCGGCGCGCAGCAGCGGCAGGGCGATGGTGTGGTCGCCGCCGATCGCCACGAGCCGGGTGTCCTCGCCCATGAGCTCCTTGGCCTGGGCCTCGATGGAGGCGATCGCCTCGGGGATGTCGAAGGGGTTGGCCACGATGTCCCCGGCGTCGGCGACCTGCGCCCCGGCGAACGGCGAGACGTTCTGCGCGGGGTTGTAGGGGCGCAGCAGGCGCGAGGACTCCCGGACGTGGTTGGCCCCGAACCGGGCGCCGGGCCGGTAGGAGACGCCGGCGTCGAACGGCACGCCCACCACCGCGATGTCCGTGTGCTCGACCTCGTCCGTGCGCGGCAGGCGGGCGAACGTGCCCAGCCCCGCCCAGCGCGGGGTCAGGGCGGCGTTGACGGGTCCGACGACGGGGGCGCCGTCCGGGGTGGTGCCGGTGATGCGCTCGGGGTTCATGGTGTGCGGTCCTCTCGGTGGATGCTGACGGGGGTGCTGACGGGGGTGCCGGCGGGGGCGGCGGACGGGCCGGGCGGGGGGCTCACGAGCCGAGGATCCACAGCAGCACGGCGTCCTCGGTGCCGGGGTTCTCCCAGGTGTGCGGTTCGGAGCCGGGGAAGGTGACGGTGTCCCCGGCCGCCAGGTCGAAGGTGCGGTCCGGGACGTGCAGCCGGAACCGGCCGCTGATCAGGTGCAGCACCTCGGTCTCGCAGTCCATGCTGTACATCGCGTCCTCGCCCCGGCCCCCGGCGGCCACGCGGGCCCGGATGACCTGGACCTGGCGCTGGGCCGACGGCGTGACGAGCTGCTCCTCGATGCCCTCGCCGCCGAGGTCGATGTGCGGGGCGTCCTCGAGCCGGACCAGCTCCACGTCGGCGGGCCCGGCGAAGAGCGCGCCCACGTCGATCCGCAGCACCTGGCACATCCGCACCAGGGAGTCCACGGACGGGGAGGTGATGTCCCGCTCCACCCGGCTGACGAAGCCCTTGGTGAGGCCCGCGGCGGAGGCGAGCTGGTCGATGGTCATGTGGCTGCGCCGCCGGTGGTTGCGCAGCCGCGACCCCACGGCGGCAGTGTGCCCGGAGCTCTCGATGGGCAGTGCTTTCACGACGACGACGCCTCCTCCCGGACGGTTTTACCCGCCCGTCACGACCCGGACCCGTTCCCAAAACATGATCTGCATCATACTATGTGGGACAACTTTTGTTTCTTGTAGAGCAACCCCGTTCCGGGGAGGCTCCCGATCGACCCCGTGGGCGCCCGCGCCCCGAGGAAGCAGCGACACCCATGAACGTGCTGATCATCGTGCTGTACCTGGTCGCCATGGTGGCGGTCGGGCTCTGGGCCAGCCGCCGGGCCCACGACGCCGAGGACTACCGGGTGGCCGGCCGCCGCCTGGGCCCCGGCTTCTACACCGGGACGATGGCCGCGGTGGTCCTCGGCGGCGCGTCCACCGTGGGCGGGGTGGGCCTCGGCTACACCTACGGCATCTCCGGGATGTGGCTGGTGGTGGCGATCGCCACCGGCCTGGCCGCGCTGAGCCTGTTCTTCGCCGGCCGCATCCAGTCCCTCAAGGTGTTCACCGTCTCCCAGATGCTGCAGCTGCGCTACGGCGAGCGCGGCGGGGCCAAGGCGTCCTCGTTCGTGATGCTGGCCTACACCGTGATGCTCTCGGTGACCTCCACCTCCGCGTACGCCGCGATCTTCTCGGTCCTCTTCCCGCTCGACCGGTCGTGGGCGATCCTGCTCGGCGGCGTGGTGGTCGTGGCGTACTCCGTGCTCGGCGGGATGTGGTCGATCACGCTCACGGACATGATGCAGTTCGTGTTCATGACGGTCGGCATCTTCCTGGTCCTGCTGCCGTTCTCCCTCTCCGCGGCGGGCGGCTGGACCGGGCTCGAGGACCGGCTGGACGCCACGTTCTTCACCTGGGACGGCATGGGCACGCAGGCGATCGTCACCCAGTTCGTGGTCTACGGCTTCGGCATGCTGATCGGCCAGGACATCTGGCAGCGCGTCTTCACCGCCCGCTCCCCGCAGGTCGCCCGCTGGGGCGGGCTCGCCTCCGCGGCCTACGTGGCGCTCTACGGCGTGGCCGGGGCCGTCATCGGGATGACGGCCGCCGCCGTGGCCCCGGACCTCTCCTCCCCGGACGACGCGTTCGCCACGATGGCGCAGCAGTACGTCCCGGCCGGGCTCGGCGGGATCGTGCTCGCGGCCGGGGTCGCCGCCATGATGTCCACGGCCTCGGGCGCGCTCATCGCCGCGGCCACGGTGGCCCGCGTCGACGTCGTGCCGACCCTGAGGTCCCTGCTCACCCGGCACGCGGCCCCCGCCCCGGAGGGCACCGCCGAGGCGCTGCGCGGGGACCAGATCTACGTGCTCGTCTTCGGCGTGGTGATCACGGTGATCTCGATCTTCGTCTCGGACACCGTCACCGCCCTGACCATCGCCTACGACATCCTGGTGGGCGGCCTGCTCGTCGCCATCCTCGGCGGGCTCCTGTGGCGGCGCGGCACGAGCCTCGGTGCGGCCCTGTCCATGCTCGTCGGGTCCGTGGTGACCGTGGCGTCCATGGCAGTCTTCGGCGTGCTGGCCAACGCCCCCATCTACCTGGGACTGGCGAGCTCCGCACTGGTCTACGTGGTGGTCTCGCTGCTGTCCCGCCCCACGCACGCCGGGGTGCTGCGGCAGTGGAACGAGCGCCTCGCGGGCTCCGGCGCCGACCGCGCGGAGGCCCGCCCGTGAGCGCCTGGTCCCGGCTCTCGGACCACCTGGACGAGAACTCCGAGGGCTACGGCCCGCTGCGCGGCACGCTGGGCGCGGGCCGGATCGGGATGATCTGGCTCGCGGCGAACCTGGTGGTGACCACCCTGCTGACGGGGACGCTGTTCGTGCCCGGGGTGTCCTGGCCCACGGCCCTGGCCATGATCGTCCTGGGCACGCTGATCGGCGGGGCGGTGCTGGTGCTCGTGGGGAACATGGGCACCCGCACCGGTCTCGCCACCATGTCCCTGACCAAGGGCTCCTTCGGCCTGCGCGGGTCCTTCCTGCCGGTGGCCGCGAACGTTGTCATCCTCATGGGCTGGAGCTGGGTGCAGGCGATGCTCGCCGGCGTCACCGTGAACTTCCTCGTGGCGCAGGCGACCGGCTACTCGAACCCGGTGCTGTTCTCGGTGCTCTGCCAGGCGCTGGTCGTGGCGCTGGCCGTCCTCGGCCACGAGGGCATCGCCCGGGTGGAGCCGTGGCTGGCGGTGGTGATCCTGGGCATCATGGCCTGGGTGTTCACGGTGGCGTTCACGTCCTACCCCGTGGCCGACTTCGCCGCCCTGCCCGTGGACCCCGGGGCGGGCTGGTCCCCCATCGCGGTCCTCGACGTCGTCATCGCCACGGCCATCTCCTGGACCGTGCTCTCCGCGGAGTTCAACCGGCTCGCCCGCCGGCAGTCCGCGGGCATGATCGGCTCCGGTGCGGGGTACGTCCTGTCCACGGTCGCGGCCATGAGCCTCGGGGCCACCGCCGTCGCCTACGTGGTGCTCGACGGCGGGGAGGCGGTCGGGTTCGACCCGACGGTGCTCGTCGCCGCCTTCGGCGCGCCCCTGGCGGTGGTGGTCTTCCTGTCGGTGATGGCCACCAACACCATGGTCGTCTACGGCATGGTCTCCTCGGTGGTGAACCTCACGCCCTCGCGGAGGCTGCGGTTCCTGCCCACGGCGCTCGTGCTGGGGGCCGTGTCGGTCCTCGGGTCCACCCGGCTGGGCCTGCTGGACCAGTTCACCGAGTTCCTGGTGCTGATCGGCTCGCTGTTCATCCCCGTCTTCGCGATCATGCTGGTGGACTACTACGTGGTCCAGCGCGGCGCCTACGCGGCGGACATCCTGCGCGGGCGCGGCGGCCGGTACTGGTACCGGGGCGGGGTCAACCCCGCCGCCGTGGCGGTGTGGGTCCTCGGTGCGGTCTGCTCTCTGGTGCTCACCTACGTGCTGCCGAGTCCCGTGGGCGCGACCATTCCCACGTTCGTCCTCTCCGCGGCGCTCTACCTGCTCTGGGCCCTGGCCGCGAAGCGGATCGTGCCGGGCCGGCCGGCCCAGCGCCACCTCGCCGAGGCGGGGAGGACCGGGACGGACGGGACCGGGGCGCGGGACGGGGCCGCCGCGACCGAGCGGACCGGCGGACCCTGCACGGTCGGCGCTGTCGGCACTGTCGGCGCGGCCGGCGGGCCGGAGGAGGCCGCCGATGCGCCTCGTTGACCTGAGCCACCCCGTGGAGGCCGGCATGCAGGTCTTCCCGGGGGACCCGGCCGTGGACTCCCGGCTCGCGGCGTCCGTCCCGCGGGACGGCTTCCAGGTGGCCGAGCTGCACCTGGGCACGCACAGCGGCACGCACGTGGACGCCCCGCTGCATACCGTGGACGGCGGCTCGCCCGTGGACGAGCTCGACCTCACCCGCCTGGTGGGACCGGCGCGCATCGTGCACGTGCCGGACCTCCGGGAGCACGAGGTGATCCGCTGGGCGCACGTCCGCGCACAGCTGGAGGACGTGCGGGCCGGCATGATCGTGCTGTTCCGCACCGACTGGTCCCGGCACTTCGGCACCCCGCGCTACCTGGCGCACCCGGTGCTGGACGTGGAGATCGCCGAGCGCCTGCTGTCCGCGGGCGTGCACGTGCTCGGCACGGACACCCTCAACCCGGACCGCACCCCGGACGCCGGCTCGACCGGCCCGCTCGAGCCGGCGGTGCACGCGGCGGTCCTGGGAGCGGGCGGGGCGATCGTCGAGAACCTGACGAACCTGCACGCCGTCGACTGGCGGGACCCGCTGGTGAGCGTCCTGCCGCTGCGGCTGCGCGGACTGGACGGCTCCCCGGTGCGGGCGGTGGCGATGCAGCCGTGAGCCCCGCACCGCCCCTGCCCGGCCCCCGCCCCGGGACCACGACGTCACCGACGACGACGACACCCGACCACTCCCGAGGAGACCCCGCCATGACCGCCGACGCCCGATCCACCGCCCCGTCCGCCTACCGGTCCGTCAACCCGGCGACGGGTCGGGTCCTGGCCGAGCACCCGACCGCCACCGACGCCCAGGTCCAGGAGGCCCTGGCCGGCGCCGACGCCGCGTTCCGCGCCTGGCGGACCCTGCCGATCGAGGAGCGGGCGGCCGTCGCGGCCCGCGTCGGGACGCTGTTCGCCGAACGGGTCGAGGAGCTGGCCGCCGTCATCACCGAGGAGATGGGCAAGCCGCTCGCCGAGGCCCGGGACGAGGTCGCGTTCTGCGCCGAGATCTTCGCCTACTTCGCCGAGCAGGGCCCGGCCCTGGCCGCCGACCAGCCCATCACGGCCTCCGGCGGCGGCCGGGCGGTGGTCCAGAAGCGACCTGTGGGGGTGCTGCTCGGGATCATGCCGTGGAACTACCCCTACTACCAGGTGGCCCGCTTCGCGGCCCCCAACCTGGTGCTGGGCAACACGATCGTGCTCAAGCACGCCGAGTCCTGCCCCCGGGCGGCCCTGGCCCTCCAGCAGCTCATGGACGACGCCGGGGTGCCGGCCGGCGCCTACGCCAACGTCTTCGCGAGCCACGACCAGGTCGCGGACATCATCGCCGACCCGCGGGTCCAGGGGGTGTCCCTGACCGGCTCCGAGCGGGCCGGGGCGAAGGTCGCCGAGATCGCCGGGCGGAACCTGAAGAAGGTCGTCCTCGAGCTCGGCGGCTCCGACCCCTACGTGGTGCTGGACAGCGACGACGTGCGCGAGTCAGCCCGCGCGGCCTTCGCCACCCGCATGGGCAACACGGGCCAGGCGTGCAACTCCAACAAGCGGATGATCGTCATGGCGGACCTCTACGACGAGTTCGTGGCCGAGCTGACCCGCCAGGCCGAGGCGCTGACCCCGGGCGACCCAGCCGAGGCCGCCCCCGGGACCTTCGCCCCCCTGTCCTCCCGGGCCGCGGCCGAGGGACTGGCCCGTCAGATCCGGGCCGCCGTGGACGCCGGCGCCACCCTGCACGCCGGCGGGCGGCTGCTCGAGGGCCCGGGCGCGTACCTGGAGCCCACCGTGCTCACCGGGATCACCCCGGACATGGCCGCCCACCACGAGGAGCTCTTCGGCCCCGTGGCCGTGGTCTACCGGGTGGCCGACGACGCGGAGGCGCTCGCCCTGGCCAACGACACCCCCTACGGCCTGGGCGGGGCGGTCTTCAGCACGGACCCCGACCGGGCGCGCCGACTCGCCGAGGGCCTGGACGCGGGCATGGCCGCCGTCAACGCCGCCGAGGCCGAGGGCGCCGAGATGCCCTTCGGCGGGGTCAAGCGCTCCGGCTACGGCCGGGAGCTGGGCCCGCTGGGCATGGACGAGTTCGTCAACAAGCGCCTGCTCTACGTCAAGGACCGGCCCGCCGGGGAGGGCTGACCGCCGGCGTCCGCCGCACGGCCCACTCCGCCCGGCCCGATCTGCTCCACCTGCCCCGCACCACCCGCCCCACCCCTTGGAGGACCGCTCATGACCGCCCGCAGGACCACCGCCCGTGCCGTGCTGGAGACCCTCCGGGGCTACGGCGTCGACACCGTCTTCGGCATCCCCGGGACCCACTCGCTCGAGTTCTACCGCCCGCTGCGCGAGCTGGGCATCCGGGCGGTCACCACCCGCCACGAGCAGGGCGCCGCGTACGGCGCCGACGGGTGGAGCCAGGTCTCCGGGCTGCCGGGCGTCGTCATCACCACGTCCGGGCCGGGCCTGCTCAACTCGCTGTCCGGGGCGGCCACGGCCTACGCCGAGTCCCGCCCGATGATCATCCTGTCCCCCGGCCGTCCGGTGGGCCACGACTTCCGGGACATCGGCTCGCTGCACGAGACGAAGAACCCGTCCGCGGCCGTGGACGCGATCGTCGGCCGCAGCCGCCGGGTCACCAGCGGGGCCGAGGCCGTGACCATGGTCCACGACGCCTTCCGGGACTTCGCCCACTCCCGCCCTCGGCCGGTGCACATCGAGATCCCGCTGGACGTCCTGGAGGCGGAGCTCGACTACACCGACCGGCAGGTGGCCCCGCGCCGGCTCGGCGCCCCGCAGCCGGCACCGGTCGACGACGTGCGCCGCGCCGCCGAGGTGCTGCGGGACGCCGAGCACCCTGTCATCCTCGCGGGCGGCGGCTCGCTGGCCGCCGGCGCGCGGCTGCTCGAGCTCGCCGAGCTGCTCGAGGCGCCGGTCATCACCACGACCAACGGCAAGGGCGCGATCCCCGAGCGGCACCGCCTCTCGCTGGGCGCCGACCTGCGCCTGTCCACCGCGCACGAGTTCCTGCGCTGCGCCGACGCCCTGCTGGTGATCGGCTCGAAGGTGGGCGAGGCCGAGCTGTGGGGCGGGGACATCACGCCGCGGGGCCCGGTCGTGCGCGTGGACATCATGCGGGACCAGATGCTGTGCAACCTGGACCCGGACATCGAGCTGCCCGGACACTCCGCGGCCGTGGTCCCGCAGCTCCTCGAGGCGATCGGCCCGCTCGCCCCGCGCCCCCCGCGCGACCTCACCGAGGTCTTCGCCCGGCTCGACGACGAGGGCCGCCGCACCGCACCCGAGCTCGCGGCCCTCAACGAGACGATCATGGCGGTGGTGCCCGAGGACACGATCATCGGCGGCGACTCCTCCCAGGTCACCTACCTGGGCTCCACCACGTTCTTCCGCGCCCAGCTCCCGCACTCCCTGCTCTACATGGGGACCTACGCGACCCTGGGCTACGGCCTGCCCGCCTCGATCGGGGCGAAGCTCGCCGCCCCGCACCGGCCCGTGCTGTGCCTCGTGGGCGACGGCGCCCTGATGTTCTCGATCCAGGAGCTGATGACCGCCGTGGAACTCGGCGTGGACCTGCCGATCGTGTGCGTGGACAACGGCGGCTACGGCGAGATCCGGCAGAACATGACCGACCGGGACATCGACCCACTCGCCGTGGACCTGCGGCAGCCGGACTGGCCCGCGCTCGCGGAGGCCTTCGGCGCGGTCGGGTTCGAGGCCACCCCGGAGAATCTGGCCGAGAAGGTCGTCGAGGCGCTCGCGGTCGAGGGGCCGAGCCTGGTGCACCTGAAGATCTGACCCCGCCGAGGGGTCCGGTTCCACCCACATCCCTGCCGAGGGGTCGCCGCCTGTCGGAACACAGCCCGGATGGACTCGGGACGAGACCCCTCGCGCAGGGGCGGGGGTCGGGTCAGCGCGGGACCTGGTCCTCCGGCAGCTCCGTCACGGGGGCGAGCACGACGTCCTCGATCTTCCAGTCCAGGTCCGCGCAGCGCTTCCGGGCGGCCGCGAGCTGCTCGAGCGTCGGGACGACCCCTTCGGCCGGGACCATGAAGGCCTCCACGTGGAAGACGTGGCCCTCGTCACGGACCCGGACGCCCACGTCCTGCACCCAGGGCTGCTGGCGCAGCACGGTCTCCATCTCCTGGAGGAGAGGGTGCGGCGCGGCGTCGTCGTAGGTGGTCGGGCGGGAGTCCACGAGGTCGGCGACGGCGCCCTTGAGGTTCGTGGCCCCGTCCTTGAGGATCGAGGTGGAGACCACGAGCGCCGCGACCGCGTCCGCCCACCACAGGCCCATCCCGATGCCCAGCACACCGACCGAGGTGGCCAGGCCGGTCATCCAGTCCGCCTTGTTCATGTCGGCGTCGGCGTAGAGCACCTTGTCGTGGAGCTCCTCCGCGAGCCTCATCTTCATCCGGCCCAGGACCACGGGCGGGATGCTGGTGAGCGTCATCGCCGCCACCATCAGCCACCCGGACCACACCGGCGTGCCGAACAGGTTCGTGACCCCGATCGGGGGCCGCTCGCCCCGCAGGAGCCCGGAGCCGGAGTCGACCACGAGGAACGCGCCCATCGACAGGAGCGCGACCGCCGCCACGAGGTGGCCCACGCCCACGGAGCGGTGGTAGCCGTAGGGGTGGCGCGGCGTGGGGCGCCGGCCGGCGACGCGGACCGCCACGAGGAAGGCGAGGGGCGGCAGGAACGAGAGCGAGTCCTCGATCCAGGCGACCTTCATGGCCTGGGACTGCCCGGCCACGAGCGCCACGACGGCCACGGTCACGGCGAGCACCCCGAGGGTGATCTTCTCCAGGCGCACCGCACGCGCCAGGGTGCGCGCCTGGGCGCCGGTGAGCTCGGTGGACCCGAACCGGGCCGTCGCCCCGGACTGCGACATCACCCCTCCTCCCGTTCCACCAGGAACGTCTCGAGCTCGGTGAGGAAGCCGTTCTCCCCCAGCCGGGTGGCCAGCACGATCTTCTCGGTGCGGCCGTCCCCCGTCTCGATCTCCGTGTGCGGGCGGGTCAGCGCGGCGTGCTTCTCCCAGGGGGACGTCTCGGTGAGGCCTGCGACGACGACGTCGAGGTCGCCGCCCTCGAGCGAGCGGATCAGGTGGCTCTCGGCGCCGGAGGTCCAGACGACCTCGGCGTCGATCCGCTCGGCGAACTCCTCGACCAGCTCGACCTCCACCCCCGAGGGACGGCCGCTGTCGGCGACCTCCGTCCAGGGCGGGCTCTCCGAGACCCCGGCCCGCAGCTCACCGCCGCGCACCCGGTCGAGGGTTCCCTCCGGGTCCTTCGGGAACCCGGAGCCGCACCCCGTGACCAGGGCCGCGGTCAGCACCGCCACCGCGAGCGGGCGCACCGAGGGGGACATCGCCGCACGACCTTTCCCAGCACCGGGGCGGTCCCGGCGGACCGCGCTCTCCATCGGTCCCGAGCATACGGAGTTCCGTCCGCGCCGTGGCACGGACGGGGGCCGGACCGGGCACCGTCGTCTCCGCGCAGCAGGGCAGGTCCGCGACCGTGACCAGGGCACGTGCCGGAAACACCCGGTGAACCTCGCCGAAACACGGAGCCCCTACGGTGACGACTGTCCCTGAGCGCCCGCCGTCCCGAGGAGAGCCGTGCACCTGACACCCCGTGAGCAGGAGAAGCTGCTGGTCGTCGTGGCCGGCGACCTCGCCCGGCGGCGCCGGGACCGGGGGCTGCGGCTCAACCACCCGGAGGCCGTCGCCCTGATCACCGCCGAGCTGCTGGAGGGCGCCCGGGACGGCCGGACCGTGGCCGAGCTCATGTCCTGGGGCTCCACGATCCTGGCCCGGGCGGACGTCATGGAGGGCGTGCCGGAGATGGTCCACTCCGTCCAGGTCGAGGCGACCTTCCCGGACGGCACCAAGCTCGTCACCGTCCACGACCCCATCCGCTGACCCGCCCGCCCCCGGCACCGAAGGAGCGCCCGTGATCCCCGGAGAGTACGTCCTGCGGCCCGAACCCGTCGTGATCAACGCCGGCCGGCCCACCACGGAGCTGGACGTGGTCAACCGCGGCGACCGCCCCGTGCAGGTGGGCTCGCACTTCCACTTCGCCGAGGCCAACCCCGGCCTCGAGTTCGACCGGACGGCGGCCCGCGGCTTCCGCCTGGACGTCCCCGCCGGCACCGCGGTGCGCTTCGAGCCCGGCGACCGCAAGCGCGTCCGGCTCGTCGCCCTGGCGGGGCGCCGCGAGGTCCACGGCCTCGCGAACCGGGTGAACGGGCCCCTCGACGCCCCCGGGAAGGAGCAGGCATGAGCCACGAGATGTCCCGCGCCCAGTACACGAGCCTCTACGGGCCCACCACCGGGGACCTGGTGCGCCTGGCGGACACCGAGCTGTTCCTCGAGGTGGAGCACGACCGCACGGTCCCCGGGGACGAGGTGGTCTTCGGCGGGGGCAAGGTGATCCGGGACGGCATGGGCCACAACGGGCGGCTGACCCGGGACGACGGCGTGGTGGACACCGTGGTCACCAACGCCGTGGTGCTCGACGCCTCCGGGATCTACAAGGCGGACGTCGGCATCCGGGACGGGCACATCAGCGGGATCGGCAAGGCCGGCAACCCGGACATCATGGACGGCGTCGACATCCTGATCGGCGCCTCCACCGAGGTGATCGCCGGTGAGGGCCGGATCCTCACCGCGGGCGGGATCGACTCCCACATCCACTTCATCGGCGCCGACCAGATCGGCACGGCCCTGTCCTCCGGGATCACCACGATGTTCGGCGGCGGCACGGGCCCCGCCGAGGGCTCCAACGCCACCACGATCACCCCCGGCGCGTGGCACCTCGCCCGCATGTTCCGGGCCCTCGACGGCTACCCGATGAACTTCGGGCTGCTCGGGAAGGGCCACGCGAGCGCCGCCGAGCCCCTCGCGGAGCAGATCCGCGCCGGCGCCGTGGGGCTCAAGATCCACGAGGACTGGGGCGCCACCACGGCCGCGATCGACACGGCCCTGACCGTGGCCGACGAGTTCGACGTGCAGGTGGCCATCCACACCGACACCCTCAACGAGTGCGGGTTCCTCGAGGACACGGTGGCCGCGATCGGCGGGCGGGTCATCCACACGTTCCACACCGAGGGCGCCGGCGGCGGCCACGCCCCGGACATCATCCGCATCGCGGCCCTGCCCCACGTGCTGCCGTCCTCGACGAACCCCACGCTGCCCTTCACCCGGAACACGGCGGAGGAGCACCTGGACATGCTCATGGTCTGCCACCACCTCAACCCGGACATCCCGGAGGACGTGGCGTTCGCGGACTCCCGGATCCGGCCCGAGACGATCGCCGCCGAGGACGTGCTGCACGACCTGGGAGTGTTCTCCATGACCTCCTCCGACTCCCAGGCCATGGGCCGCGTGGGCGAGGTGGTGCTGCGCACCTGGCAGCTGGCCGACCAGATGAAGCGGCGAACCGGGCCCCTGCCCGAGGAGACGGGCCGCGGGGACAACGCCCGGCTGAAGCGCTACGTGGCCAAGTACACGATCAACCCGGCGGTCGCGCACGGGATCGCCGACGTCGTGGGCTCGGTCGAGCCGGGCAAGTTCGCGGACCTCGTGCTGTGGGACCCGGTGTTCTTCGGGGTCAAACCGCACGCCGTGCTCAAGGGCGGGCAGATCGTGCACTCGCTCATGGGCGACCCCAACGCCTCGATCCCCACCCCGCAGCCGCAGCTGATGCGGGACGCGTTCGGCGCGAAGGGCACCGCCCCGCACGCCAACTCCATCACCTTCATGTCCCGCGCCGCCATCGAGGCGGGCGTCGGCGAGCGCCTGGGCCTGCGCAAGCGAGTGCTGCCCGTGGGCGGGATCCGCGGCCTGACCAAGCAGGACATGCGGCACAACCACGCCACCCCGGAGATCGAGGTGGACCCGCAGACCTACGAGGTCCGTGTGGACGGCGAGATCGCCACGTGCGAGCCCGCCGAGGAGCTGGCCATGGCCCAGCGCTACTTCCTGTTCTGACCGGTCCGCCGCCCGGGCCCCGCACGCCCTGAGACACCCCGAAGCCCCACGAGAGGACCCGCACCCGTGATCGTCGAAGCCGTCCTCGGCAACCTGGCCGAGCTCACCGAGCCGGAGCGCGCCGGCCTGCACCTGGAGCGGGTCGCGCTCTCCGGGCCCGAGCTGCGCAAGCGCGTCCAGCGGGTCGTGACCGACCACGGGACCGAGGTGGGGATCCGGCTGAGCTCGCGGCGGGAGCTCAGGGACGGCGACATCCTGCACCGGGACGGCCACAACGCCGTCGTCGTCTCGACCCTGCCCACCGACGTCCTGGTGGTCGCGCCCGCCACGATCGAGCAGATGGGCTTCGTGGCCCACTCCCTGGGCAACCGGCACCTGCCCGCCCAGTTCCTCGGCCCCGCGGCCGAGGTCCCCGAGCTGCCCGACCACGACGGGGTCATGGTGCTCCAGTACGACCACACGGCCGAGGCCTTCCTGCGGGGCGCCGGGGTGCGCTTCGCGCGCGTCGAGCGGCAGATGGAGGTCCCCTTCCGCCATGCCGAGCACACCCACTGAGCACTCCCCCGCGGGCGCCGCCGGATCGCTCGCCGGGACGCTCGCCGTGCTGCAGCTGGCCGACTCCGCCCTGCCCACCGGCGCGTTCGCCCACTCCCTGGGGCTCGAGACCTACGTGGACGACGGCACGGTCCACGACGAGCCGAGCTTCCTGGCCTGGGTCCGGCACTGCCTGCACCACCAGGTGGTGCCGGCGGAGGGCTGGGCGGTGCGCGCGGTCGCCACGGCGGCCGACGACGACGCCGTGTGGCGCGCCGACGACCTGCTGGCCGCCCAGGCCCTGCCCGTCCAGGTGCGGGACGCCGCGACCGCGATGAGCCGGCGGATGACCGGCATCGGCGCCGAGAACTTCCCCTCCCCCCGGCTGCTGGCCTACGCGCAGCGCCAGCGCGCCGGGACGAGCCGCGGCAATCCCGCGGTGGCCTTCGCGCTCGTGGGCGCCGGCCTGGGCGTGGCCTGGGAGCAGCTGGCCGGCGCGTACCTCTTCTCGACCGTGACCTCCTTGACCCAGAACGCCGTGCGCGGCATCCCCATCGGCCAGAACGCGGGCCAGCGCGTGCTGCGCGCCCTGCACGAGGACGTCGCCCGCGGCGTCGAGCGGATCGGGTCCATGGCCGACCACGAGGCCGGGGCGACCAGTCCCGGCCTGGAGATCGCCCAGATGCGCCACGCCTGGCAGCGGGCCCGCATGTTCATGTCCTGACCTACCACCGCACCGACCGCACCGACCGCACCGACCGCACCGACCGCACCGACCGCACCGACCCAGGAGCTCACCATGACCACCGTCTCCCCCGCCCCCTCCGCGCCGACCGGCCGCGGCCCCGTGCGCATCGGCGTGGGCGGGCCCGTGGGCGCCGGCAAGACCCAGCTCGTGGAGCGGGTCACCCGGGCGCTGATCCACGAGGTCTCGATGGCCGCGATCACCAACGACATCTACACGATCGAGGACGCCAGGATCCTGGCCCGCAACGGCGTGCTGCCGCTGGACCGGATCGTGGGCATCGAGACCGGCGGCTGCCCGCACACCGCGATCCGCGAGGACACCTCGATGAACGAGGCCGCGATCGAGAAGCTGTGCGCCCAGCACCCGGACCTGCAGGTCGTGTTCGTCGAGTCCGGCGGGGACAACCTCTCCGCCACGTTCAGCCCGGAGCTGGTCGACTTCTCCATCTACGTCATCGACGTGGCCCAGGGCGAGAAGATCCCCCGCAAGGCCGGGCAGGGCATGATCAAGTCCGACCTGTTCGTCATCAACAAGACCGACCTCGCCCCGCACGTCGGCGCCGATCTCGACGTCATGGCCGCGGACTCCGCCGTGTTCCGCAAGGACCGGCCGTTCTGCTTCACCAACCTCCGGACCGACGAGGGCCTCGAGCGGATCCTCGCGTGGATCCGGCACGACGTGCTGATGCTGGACATGGTCCCGTGACCGCCGCCGCGCCCGCCTCCGCGGCGCCCGGCCGGCGCGCCGCGGAGGCCTCCGCGCCGGCCTCCGCGCCGACGGGCCGGCTCGAGCTGGTGCTGGTGCCCCGCGGGGACCGGACCGTGGCGGCCCACCAGTTCCACTCCGGCGCCCTGCGCGTGCTGCGCCCGCACCACCTGGACGGGTCGGGGCAGCCGTGCTTCGTCGTCGTCAATCCCGGCGGCGGGTACCTCGGCGGGGACCGCTACGAGCTGGATGTCACGGTCGGGGCCGCCGGCACCGCTCTGGTCACCACCCAGTCCGCGACCAAGGTCTACCGCACCCCGGCCGCCCCCGCCCGCCAGGACGTGCGCCTCGAGCTCGGCCCCGGCGCGGTCCTCGAGTACCTGCCGGACCAGCTCATCGCCTACGAGGACGCCGACTACGTGCAGTCCACGACCGTGACGATGGACCCCTCGGCCTGCCTCGTGGCGGGCGAGGTGGTCACCCCCGGGTGGGCGCCGGACGGCACCGTCTTCCGCTACCGCGGCGTGGTGCTGCGCACCGAGGTGCTGATGGGCGGGCGCACGGTGGTCCTCGACAACCTCCGCCTGCGCCCGGGGGAGGACGCCGTGGCCGGGCTCGGCTTCCTGGAGGGACGCACGCACCTCGGCTCCCTGCTGGTCGTGGACCCCCGGGCGGACCGGGAGCTGGTGGAGGAGGTCCACGACCTGCTCGCCGCGGCCGAGGCCCGGGTGCCGGGGCTGCGGTGCGGGGTCTCCGAGCTGCCGGTGCCCGGCCTCGTGGTCCGCGCCCTGGGCCCCGGCTCCGCGGAGCTCACGGACCTGCTCCTGGACGTCTCGGCGCTGCTGCGCGCGCGGTGGACGGGACAGCCGCGCGTCGCCCTGCGGAAGTACTGACCGGGCCCGGGCCGGCGACCCCGTCCTGCCGTCGCGGAGAGGACGCACGGGACTCCGGCGGCCGGTCCCGATCCGCGGCCACCGGCGGCGCCGGTCCGAGCCGGCGACCGCGGCCTGACCGCCCGGGACCCTGGCACCGGCGCCGGAACGCGCGCACGATGGACCCCACGGGCGGGCACCAGGGCCCGCCGCGGCCGGTGGAGGACACGATGCCGGAGGCTCTCACGTTCGACTCGGGCGGCGTCCCGTGCGCCGCCGCGCTGTACCGCCCGGCGCCGGCCGGCGCCGCGGCGCCCTGCGTGGTCATGGGCCACGGCTTCACCGGCACCCAGGACCAGCTGGCCGAGCACGCCGCCGGCCTCGTGGAGCACGGCCTGGCCGTGCTGACCTTCGACTACCGGCGGTTCGGCCGCAGCGGCGGCGCACCCCGGCAGGTCGTGGACGCCGCGGAGCAGCTCGAGGACTGGCGCGCGGCCGTACGCCTGGCCCGCTCCCAGCCCGGCCTCGACCCGGCCCGCACCGCGCTGTGGGGCAGCTCGCTGTCCGGCGGGCACGTCCTGCGGCTGGCCTCCGAGGACCGGCGGGTCCGGGCCGTGGTCGCCCAGGTGCCGGAGTTCGGCAAGGGCTCCGAGGGCACGGCCGGCGAGATCCGGGTCAAGAAGCAGCAGGAGCACATCCCGCTCGGGCTGCTCCTGCGGACCACCGTCCGGTTGCTGGCCGCCGCGGTCCGCGACGAGCTGCGGGGACGGCGCGGGCTCCCCCCGCGCTGCATCCCGGTGTTCGCGCTCCCCGGGGACGTGGGCGCGATCATCGACCCGGACAGCGACCGGTACCTGGAGCACGCCGTGAGGACGGGTCCGTCCTGGCGCAACGAGTTCGCGCCCCGGCTGCTCCTACACCCTCCCGTGTACCTGCCGGGCACCGCCGAACGGGTGCGGGCGCCGCTGCTCGTGTGCGTCGCGGAGCAGGACACCGAGACGGATCCGCGGCGGGCCGCGCGGATCGCCCGGGCGGCGCCGCGGGGCGAGGTCGTGACGTACCCGGTGGGGCACTTCGCGGTCTACGAGGACCCCGTGCGCTCGCGCGTGCTCGAGGACCAGGCCCGGTTCCTGGTCCGCCACCTCCGCCCCGGGGCGGAGCCGGCCGGCGGCCGCTGACGGTTCCCTCGCCCGGAGCGGCCGAGGCTCCGTCTGCCGGGGGAGGCCCCGGGGCGGGCCGCGCCGATAGCGTGCTGGGAGCGGCCCCGGCGACGGACGCGGGCCGGCCGCGCCGACCTCCCCCGGAAGGACCCCGATGATCGACGCCCTGCAGGAATTCACCTCGTCCCTGCCGCCGCTGCTCCAGTGGCTGGGGGTGGTGGTGGCAGGAGCGATCCCGTTCGTCGAGTCCTACTTCGGGTCCGTCGTCGGCGTCCTGGCTGGCCTCGACCCGGCGATCGCCGTCGGGGCCGCCGTCGTCGGCAACGTCGCCTCCATGCTGGCGCTGGTCCTGGGCGCGCACGGCCTCCGCCGCAGGTTCGCCGGCGACCCCCGGGAGCCCTCGCCCCGGCAGCAGAGACTGCGCCGGGCCTTCGACAAGTACGGTGTGGCCGGCGTGAGCCTGCTCGGCCAAACGATCCTGCCCAGCCAGATCACGGCCACCGCCATGGTCTCCTTCGGCGCGGACCGCAACGCCGTCATCCGGTGGCAGATCGTCTCCATCGTCCTGTGGGGCGTCGCCTTCGGCACCCTCGCGGCCATGGGAGTCGGCCTGCTGGACGCCGGCTGAGCCGCGCCGGCGCCCGGAGCGCCGGGCCGGGGTGCGGAAAACCGCAGGCGTACCAGGTGGAGAACGTCGCTGCGGCGACGACCCCCGCGACCGTAGCGTGAAGGCATGAGCACACCGCACGAGACCCGGCCCCTTCCACCCGTACCGTGGGGCAGCCCCGGCACCGATCCCGGCAGCGGTCGTGGGACCCCGGACGACGCCCCCCGCCCCGCAGGCGGTTCCCGGCCCGCGGGCCCCGCCGCCGGGGCCCGGTCCCGGGAGTGGGGACCGTGGTCCCCCAGGACCCTGTTCTTCGGCACCACCGACCTCGTGGTGGACGCCGCGCTCGGCACGCTGTGGCTGACGGCCCTCGTCTCCCTGGTCTCCGCCGGCTTCGCCTCGCTCGCCGCCCTGGTGGGCGTGGTCCTGCTCGTGGCCGCGATCTACGCGGTCCGCGGGATCGAGTGGGTCGAGCGCCGCCGCACGCAGGCGGCGTTCGGGCTGCACCTGCCTGGCCCGCGCCGGCGCCGCTCGCCCCGCACCGACGGCTGGCGGATCGTCCACCAGTGGTGGCTGGACGTCTCCGACGCCGCGTTCTGGACGGGACTGCTGCACCTGCTCCTCACCACGGTCCTGGGCTGGGTCGCCGTGGCGGCCCTGGCCGGCACCGGCGCCGCCGTCGCCCTGGCCTTCGCGCCGCTCTACGCGGCGCCGAACAACCCGCTCTGGCCCTCCGAGGTGGTCGGGACGTGGCCGGACTGGGCCGTGGTCCTGACCGGGATCACCCTGGCCCTCCTCGGGCTGCTCGTCGTGGTCCTCGCCGTGGCCGCGCACCGGGGCCTGTCCCGGCTGCTGCTCCGGGTGGACGAGGCGGCGGAGCTGCGCCGCCGGGCCGCCGAGGCCGCGGCCGC
Organism: Kocuria sp. LHG3120; assembly: GCF_049897445.1. Taxonomy (NCBI): domain Bacteria; kingdom Bacillati; phylum Actinomycetota; class Actinomycetes; order Micrococcales; family Micrococcaceae; genus Kocuria; species Kocuria sp. LHG3120. Next base: position 82,701 of record NZ_JAFCWG010000007.1, read on the forward strand.
CCGCGAGACCGCCGTCCGCGGCGCCCGCACCGAGCGGTCCCGGATCGAACGGGATCTGCACGACGGCGTGCAGCCCCAGCTCGTGTCCGTGGCCATGAACCTGTCGATGGCCCAGCGCCGGATCGACCACGACCCCGCCGGGGCCAAGGACCTCATCGGGGAGGCGCACGCCACCACCAAGGCCGCGATCGCCGAGCTGCGCCGCCTGGCCCGGGGCTTCCACCCGGCGGTCCTGGAGGACCGGGGCCTCGATGCCGCCCTCTCCGCCGTGGCCGCCCAGTCCCCCGTCCCGGTCGCCGTGGACGTGCGGGTGCCGCGGCTGGCGCCGGAGACCGAGGCCGCCGTGTACTTCGCGGTCTCCGAGGGCATCGCCAACATCGTCAAGCACGCCCAGGCCGGCGCCGCGTCGGTGCGGGTGGGCCTCGAGACCGATCCCGCGGGAGGCACCCGCGTGGTCGCCCGGATCGCCGACGACGGCCGGGGCGGCGCCGTGGTGGTCCCCGGCGGCGGCCTGTCCGGGATCGCCGACCGGATCCGCTCCGCGGGCGGGCACTTCTTCCTCGACTCCCCCGCGGGCGGGCCGACCGAGCTGACCGTCGAGCTGCCGGTCGACCGGGGGGCGGGATCCTGATGCGCATCGTCATCGCCGAGGACGCCGTCCTCCTGCGCGCGGGCCTCGTCCGCCTGCTCACCGAGGCCGGCCACGAGGTGGTCGCCGACGTCGACACCGCGGAGGACCTGCTCCGGGCCGTCGAGGAGCACGAGCCGGACTTCGCCCTCGTGGACGTGCGGCTGCCGCCGACGTTCACGGACGAGGGCATCCGCGCCGCCGTCCTCGTCCGCTCCCAGCACCCGCGGATCGCGGTGCTCGTGCTCTCGCAGTACGTCGAGGAGCGCTACGCCTCGGAGCTCATCGCGTCCCGCCGGGACGGGCTGGGGTACCTGCTCAAGGACCGGGTCGCGGACGTCGACCAGTTCCTCGAGTCCGTGGAGACCGTGGGCGCGGGCGGTACCGTCCTGGACCCGGAGGTCGTCTCCCAGCTGCTCGTGCGCTCGCGGCACCGCCAGGACCTGGAGCTCCTCTCCCCGCGGGAGCACGAGGTGCTCGGGCTCATGGCCCAGGGGCTCTCCAACGCCTCGGTCGCCGCGAATCTCTTCCTCACCGAGTCCTCGGTGGAGAAGCACATCCGCTCCGTGTTCACCAAGCTGGGCCTCGCCCACGAGGACGGCGGCAACCGCCGCGTCCGTGCGGTCCTGCGCTACCTCGGCTACCCGGACCCCGGGCCCGGCCACACCCCGTCCGCAAACCCGTCCCACCAGGAGCACCGGCCATGAGCACCCACCCCGAGCACCCCGCCGCCCACGACTCCTCCCACGACGTCGTCAGCGACAACGAGCGCACGGCCTGGCTCGTCCCCACCGCCGTGCTCGGCGGCATCGGCGCCCTCCTCCTGCTGGGCGCCGGCGGCGCGACCGCCGCCGCGTCCCTGTCCGTCCAGGAGCACCGGGTGGACACCACCGTGACCGAGTCCGTGGACACGGTCGTGGTCGACGGCCGGTCGGCGGTCGTCGAGGTCGTGACGGCCGACGTCCCCGATCTGCGGGTGGAGTCCGTGTACGCCGGGTTCCGGCTCGAGAGCGCCCCCGAGCCCCGGGTCGAGGACGGCCGGCTGAGCATCGACGCCCTCCCGTCCCGCTCCTGGCCGGGCGCCGGCAGCGGGATGCACGTGCGGATCACCGTCCCGGCCGGGGACGAACCCGTGGACCTGCGGCTCTCCGGGGACGCCGGCGCCCTGAGCGTCGAGGGCGACTTCGGCGACGTCCGGCTCGACACGGAGGCCGGCGTGATCGAGGCGAGCGGCAGCGCCCGCACCCTGTGGGCGTCCTCGGAGGTCGGCGCCGTGGACCTCGACGGGATCCGGGTCCGCGAGGACCTGGACGTGCACACCGAGGTCGGGGCCACCGAGGTCCGGCTCGTGGGCGAGGCCCCGCGGCGCGTGGCCGTCACGACCCGGGCGGGGGCCGTCGAGGCCGCGGTCCCGGACGCCGACTGGTGGACCCCCGCGGTGGCCGGCGCGGACGACCGCGACCCCGAGGACCTGACGGCGGCCACCGTCTGCGCCGCCGTCCCCGACGACCGCCCCTGCCTGTACGTGGCCTCGGCCGTGGGCGCGGCGGAGATCACCTACGGCGGCCGGTCCGCCGCCCCTGGCAGCGGGGCGTCCGGGCGGTAGACTGGACCCTGTTGTCCGGGTCGGGCGCACCGGGAGGGGGGACGGTGCGCACATCCTCCGAGGACCCCTGTGAACCCCCTGACCACCCCTTCCACGGCCGAGCGCGCGGCCCGCGTGCCCGCCGCCCCGGCCCCCGCCGCGGAGCACCCCGCGGCCGCCCCGCACGACACCGGCCGCCGGACGACGCCCTCGTCCGGCGGCCGGTACGCCCGGCTCGTGCAGCTCGCCGGGCGCGACTTCCTGCCGATCGCCTTCGCGGCCCGCCTGCCCCTGGCCATGCTCACCGTCGGGGCGCTCACCCTCGCCACCGCCGTCAGCGGCTCCTACGTCGTCGGAGGGCTGGCCGCCGGCGCCGTCGGGGTGGGCTCGGCACTGGGCGGGCCCCTGATGGGCCACCTCGCCGACCGCCTGGGCCAGCGGGCCGTGCTGCTGGTCTCCGCCCTCGCCCACGCCGTGGCCATCGCGCTGCTGCTGGTCACCGCCTACGCTCCCGCGGGCCCGGACGCGCCGGCCGTGCCGCTGCTCGTCGGCGCGTCCCTGCTCGTGGGCGCCACCTGTCCCCAGGTCGGCCCGCTGGCCCGGGTGCGGTGGCGCGGCATGGTCGGCAGGAACCGGCGCGAGCTGGACACCGCCCTGTCCTACGAGTCCACCGCCGACGAGCTGACCTTCGTGCTCGGCCCCGCCCTGGTCGGTGTCCTGGCCTCCCTGGTCTCCCCCTGGTCCCCCTTCGTCCTCGCGGCCGTCCTGACCCTCACCATGGTCACGACCTTCGCCGTGCACCCCACGCGCCTGGCGGTCCCGGCCGTCTCGCGCGAGGACCGGCGCCGTGCGGCGGCCCGTCCCGTTCCCGTCCGGGAGCGGGTCCTCGTGCTGCTCCCCGTCCTGGGGATGGTGGCCATGGGCGCGTTCTTCGGCGCCGTGCAGAACGGTCTCAACGCCTTCGGCGGCGAGTTCGGCATCCAGAGCGCGACCGGTCTGCTCTACGCCGTGCTCGGCATCAGCTCGGCAGCCGCGGCCCTGTCGGTGGCGTGGTGGCCGCAGCGCTTCCCGCCCGCCTCCCGCTGGCTGGTCAGCTCCGGCGCCATGGCCGCCCTGAGCCTGCTGTTCCTGCTGCCGAGCGGGATCGGGGCGATGCTCGTGGTGCTGCTGCTCGCCGGTCTGCCGCTGGGACCCGCCATGGTCACGATCTACACCATCGGCGGGGACGTCGCCCGGCCGGAGCGGCTGGGCACGGTCATGACGATGCTCGCGAGCGGCGTGGTCCTCGGCTCCGCCGTGGGCGCGGCGTCGGCCGGGCTCCTGGCCGAGACCGCCGGGCACCGGGGCGCGTTCGCCGCCGCGGTCGGCGCGGCCTGCGCCATGGTGCTGATCAGCGCGGTGCTGGCCGTGCTCCGGCGCCGGGACCGCTGACCCGCGGGACGTCCGGTTCACGGACCCGCCCGGCGGGGCCGGCGCGGTCAGACCAGCGGCGACCGTGGCCGGTGCTCCCTGTTGCCCAGGCCCTCCCGGCCGGCCAGATGGTCGACGAGCTCCCGCAGCGCCTCGAGCGAGCTCACGGTCTCCGACCAGCCGGTGACCTCGCGGATGCGCGTGGTGTCCATGATCGGCACGGCGCCGGCGAGGTCGATCCAGCCGGGGTCGGTGGGCTGCAGCCGCAGCCGGTAGGTGATCGCCACGAGCGCGCGCACCAGGGCCGGCGGCACGGGCAGCACGCGCCGGGCGCCGAGCACCTGCGCCACGCCGTCGGCGCCGAGCACCGGCTCGGCGGCGACGTTGAACGCCCCGCCGGCCCGGTGCTGGACGACCCGCCAGAACGCGTCCGCGACGTCGTCGGTGTGCAGCGTCTGGAAGCGGAACTTCTCGGGGAACGGCAGCACGGGCAGGCGCAGCCGGGCGATGAGCTTCCTGGGCACGAGGGCGCCGAAGAAGTAGTCCCCGATCTCGGGGGCGGCGTCCGCCTGGAACAGGAAGCCGGGCCGCAGCCGGGTCACCACGATCCCGGGGTGGGCCTCCTCGAACCGGTTGAGCAGCGCCTCCGCCTCGGCCTTCTGCACGTTGTAGTGCGAGGTCTCGACCCCGCCGACCGGCCAGGACTCGTCCACGGCCCGGTCCTTGGGGCCGGGGCTGTAGGCGCCGAGCGAGGAGGGGTAGACGATCTGGGGCACGCCGGCGAGCACCACGGCGTCGAGCACGTGGACGAGGCCGTCCACGTTCGTCTCGTGCATCAGCGCGAAGTCCCGGTTCGGGCGGATGAGCCACACGAGGTGGATCACGGCGTCCGCGCCGGCCATGATCTCCGCCAGCGCCGCGGTGGACTCCTTCGCGGCGACGTCGACGGTGTGCCACTCCACGCCGTCGTAGGGCTCCCCGCCCCGCTCGGGCCCCTCGCGGGAGACCCCGACGATGTGGGTGACCTCCGGCGCGGCGTGCAGCCGGCGGAGCACCGCGGTGCCCACGTTGCCCGTGGCTCCCAGGACGACGATCTTCACGGTGCTCCCCCTCCGCCGGTGCAGGACCTACTGGTCCTGGACCCTGCCGCTCTCGCCCTGCAGGCGGTCGATGTGCTTGGACGCCTCGGCCTTGGTGAGGTCCGTCGGCAGCTCCTCGCCGGCCTCGCGGGCCAGGGTGTCGAGGTAGCTGCGCTGCGCGCTGGTCATCGGCTCCTCGCCGGTGGCCCACTCGTCCGGGTCGCGGTCGAGCCCGCTGCCCGGTTCGGGGCTGGAGGCGCCGATGGTCTGCTGCTCGTCGGGGTCCGGGGATCCGCTCGCGTTCTCAGTCATGCGCCCCATGATAGTCACATCCCTTATGGTTTCCGCCCGGCCCGGCGGCCCCGCACCCCGTCCCGCCGCACCCCTCCTGCCGCGAGGGGGACGGAGTCAGTAGGCTGGTGGCCCCGGGGAGATCCGTACTGGGCCCCGGCGACGCCCTTCCCACGAGCGAGGAGTAGCAGATGAGCGAGCAGCCGCCCACCGGCCCGAACGGCGCCGCGGGCGCCGGAGTCCGATCCGACAAGCTCGAGGCCTACATGCTCGGGCACTACATGGGGGCCCTCTCCGGGGTGCGGCTCTTCGACGAGGCGGCCACCACGTGGGCCGGCACCCCCTACGAGGGCCGGTTCGCGGCGTTCGTCGACGAGATCAAGGACGACATCGGCCGCCTCGAGGCGATGATCGACCGTCTGGGCTCCGGCCGGCGCACGGTGGCCAAGGGGCTCGGAACCGTCACCGGCATTGCCTCCCGGCTCAATCCGCTGAGCCGGATCCGGGAGCGGACCGGCATCGCCGCCCACGGTGAGCTCGAGATGCTGCAGTCCCTGGTGGTCGCCAAGCGCAGCATGTGGGTCACGCTCCTGGAGCTCGCCCCCGCCGAGCCGCGCCTCGACGCCGAGGAGCTGAGGACCCTCGAGGCCGGGGCCGCCGACCAGTACGACCGCCTGCGGGCCATCGCCGCGGAGACGGCACGGGACCGGTTCCTCGCCCGGGACTGACCCCGTGACCGAAGCCGTGACCGACAGCTCCGCGCCCCGCGGCACCGGGGCCGCCCCACCGCCCGCGGACGACGACGCCTCCGGCCCGGCCGCCCCGGACGCCTCCCCCGCCGCCGCCTGGGAGGCGCTGCTCGCCGGCCGGACCGGCCCCGTTCCGCCGCCGGGGGCGGAGCTCGTCGAACGCTACGGACCGCTCGTGGCGCACCGGGGCCCCCTCGTCCTCGCCCAGCTGGGACAGAGCCTGGACGGGTTCATCGCCTCGCGCACCGGGCACGCCGAGTTCGTGACCGGCCCGGAGGACCGGGAGCACCTGCACCGGTTGCGCGCACTCGTGGAGGCCGTGGTCGTGGGCGTCGGCACCGTGGTCGCCGACGACTGCCGGCTGACCGTCCGCGCCGTGCCCGGCCCCCATCCCACCCGGGTGGTCCTGGACCCCTCGGCGCGCGCCCCTCTGACCTCGGCCGTGCTCACGGACGGAGCCGCGCCCACGCTGTGGGTCGTGGGCGAGGACGCGGACGCGCCCACGGCGCCGGCGCCGCACGTCGCGGTGCTGCGGGTGCCCGTGGGCGAGCACGGGCTGGCACCCCGGGCCGTGCTCGAGGCGCTGGCCCGGCGGGGCCTGCGGCGGGTGCTCGTGGAGGGCGGCGGGCGCACCGTCTCGGGGTTCCTCGCGGCCGGGACGCTGCACCGTCTCTACCTCACCACCGCGCCCATGCTCATCGGGGACGGGGTGCCCGGCATCCGGTTCCCCGGCGCGGACCACCTCTCCGGGGCGCTGCGCGCCCCGGTGCGCCGCTTCGTGCTCGGCGACGACCTCTGCACCGAGCTGACCTTCCGGGCCTGAGCCCATCCGGGTCCGACGACCGGTGCGGCTCAGGCGCCCAGCCGCTCCCGCAGGCTCTTGACGTGGCCCTCGGCCTGGACGTTGTACTCCGCGGAGCTCACGGTGCCGTCCTGCTCGATGACGAAGGTCGAGCGGAGCGGGCCGGTCCGGGTCTCCCCGTTGACCGTCTTCTCCCCCCAGGCACCCCATGCCCGGGCGGCCTGACCGTCGGGGTCGGAGAGCAGCCGGTAGGGAAGGCGGTACTCCTCGGCGAATCGGGACAGGGTCTCGGGGTCGTCCCCGGAGACCCCGAGCACGGTGTAGCCCAGGTGCTGGAGCGAGGCGAGGCTGTCCCGGAAGTCGCACGCCTCGGAGGTGCAGCCGGGGGTGAAGGCCTTGGGATAGAAGTAGACGATCACCTTGTGGTCGCGCAGCTCGGAGAGCCGGACCTGCTGTCCTTCGTGGTCGGTCAGTGCGAGGTCGGGGGCCTGCCGGCCGGTCCGGATCTGCTGGGTCATGGGTTCTCCTCGAGGGGTGGATCGGTGGAGCGAGCCGGCGCGCTGGTCTGCACCGGCTCCTGGAGGACGTGGTTACGGGAGGCGTCGAGCGGCCGCGCGGCCCACCATCGCGCCCACGCAGGCCGAGGACACCGCGAGCGCCCACAGCGGTGCGGTCCGCCGGTGCCGGTGCAGCGGGCGGCTGAGGTCCGGGTCGCAGTCGATGGCGGTGTAGTCGAAGAAGATCGCGGGTGCGGGCGACGGCGCGGTGTGGTTCACGGGTTCCTCCAGGATTCGTACTATGGAATCAAGTTTCCACAATATGAAATTAGTGCCTCCTGGGGCGCTCGTCAAGAGGGATCGCGAGAACGGGCGCCCCCCGGAGACAGTGTCGCGGAGACAGCGTCGCGGAGGTCCCCGGCGCGGAGTGCGGCACCGATCCGTCAGCCGCGGCCGGCGAATGGCATCCCCGAGGCGGTCAGCACGAGCGAGTTCACCGTGGCGGAGGCGGGCAGCTCGGCCATCATCAGCACCGCCCGCCCCACCTCTTCGACGGGGAAGCTCGGTTCCGGTCGCAGCGTGCCGTCGGCCTGCAGGGCGCCACCGTCCGTGCCCAGGCCCGCCAGCAGCTCCGTGGCCGCGTTGCCGATGTCGATCTGCCCGCAGGTGATGCCGTAGGGGCGCCCGTCCAGGTCCAGGGACCGGGTGAGGCCGGTGACGGCGTGCTTGCTCGCGGTGTAGGCCGCGGACAGGGGCCGGGGCGCGTGCGCGGAGATCGAGCCGTTGTTGATGATCCGCCCACCCCGGGGCTGCTGCCGCTTCATGATCCGGACGGCCTGCGCCGAGCACAGGAACGTGCCGGTGAGGTTGACCTCCAGGGTGCGCTGCCACTCCGCGGGATCGATCTCGTCCGCCCCGCCGCGGGGCCCGAACGTGCCCGCGTTGTTGAACAGGACGTCGATCCGCCCGGTCAGCTCCTCGATCTCCCGGAAGGCCGAGGCCACGCTCTCGGCGTCGGCCACATCCACCGGGACGATCCGGGCGCCCGGCGCCCCGGCGGCGGCCTCCTCCAGGGCGGCACGCCGCCGGCCGGCCAGCACCACCACCCACCCGGCCGCCAGGAAGGCGCGCGCCACCGCGCGGCCGATCCCCGAACCGGCTCCCGTCACCACGAGCACCTTGTCCTCCGCACCCGGACCGCCGTGCCGATCCCCTGCTCCATCCATGACGTTCCTTCCGCACTCCCTCGGCATGGCCGCAATCCTCCTGCCCCGCGGTGAAACCGAAGTTTCACTCCCGGCATCTCTCTGCAAAAAATCAGTAACACAAGGATGCGACCATTGACTTCCAGCTTGTGAGCCAGTTCACTATACGTAGTGAAAGTTTTCTTCCACATTACGGAATACAGAGAGGTGACAGGCACACTCCATGAAGCTCACCGCGTTCAACTCCCTCAACAGGACCCAGGCGGCCGAGGTCGTCCGTCCGGCGCTCGACATCCCGCGCTGGGTGGAGGCCGTGGTCGACGCCCGGCCCTACGCCCACCATGATGCCCTGCTCAGCACGGCCCGGACGGCCGCGAAACCGTTCGGCGCCGAGGAGATCGAGAGAGCCCTGTCCCACCACCCTCGCATCGGCGAACGGGCCGAGGGCGACCACGCGGAGGCCGGGCTGTCGCGAGCGGAGCAGTCCGCGGTCGACCCCACGGACACCGACGTCCAGCAGCGCCTGCGCGAGGGCAACCTCGCCTACGAGGAGCGGTTCGGCCAGGTGTTCCTCATCCGCGCCGCCGGGCGCACACCCGAGGAGATCCTCGACCAGCTCTCCACCCGCATGGACAACGACCCCGGGACGGAGCAGGCCGTGGTCGCCGACCAGCTGCGCCAGATCGCCCTCCTCCGACTCGAAGGACTCGTCACCCCATGAGCTACGTCACCGCCCACGTCCTCGACTCCGTCACCGGCACCCCCGCCCAGGGGATCGCCGTGGCCCTCGAGGCCGCCGACGGCACCTCCATCGCGACCGCCGAGACCAACGCCGACGGACGCGTGCCCGAACTGGGCCCAGAGACCCTGGAATCCGGCGACTACCGGATCACCTTCGCCACGGGACAGTACTTCGCCGGCCGGAACCAGCCGACGTTCTACCCGTTCGTGACGGTGAACTTCACGGTGCAGGCCGAGGAGAGGCACTACCACGTGCCGCTCCTGCTGAGCCCGTTCGCCTTTTCCACCTACCGGGGCAGTTGACCCAGGAGTCGACGGGTCAGCCCGTCTTCGACCGCCCCGATCAGCAGAAACCTCGAGTGCAAGGAGAAACGTCATGACCGACGTCATCACCGAGAAGACCACGGACACCGTCGTCCTGGGCAAGAACCAGTACGGCCAGGCCGAGAACCACGTGGTGCGCATCAACCGCGACACCGACCGCCACGAGATCCGCGACCTCGTGGTCACCTCGCAGCTGCGCGGCGACCTGGAGGAGGTGCACACCCTCGGCGACAACGCCCACTGCGTGCCCACGGACACGCAGAAGCAGACCGTGTTCGCCTTCGCCCAGCAGTACGGGATCGAGTCCCCCGAGCAGTTCCTGCTCAAGCTCGCCGACCACTTCACCGGCGAGTTCGAGTGGATCACCGGTGGTCGCTGGGCGGCCCAGGAGTACGCGTGGAACCGCATCAACGACCACGACCACTGCTTCGTGCAGCACAAGGACGAGGTGCGCACCGCGGTGGTCGTCGCCGACGGCGAGGAGCGCACGGTGATCTCCGGGTTCAAGGACCTCACGGTCCTGAAGTCCACGCAGTCCGGCTTCACGGGCTACCCGAAGGACAAGTACACGGTCCTGCCCGAGACCGAGGACCGGATCATGTCCACGGACGTGGCCACCCGGTGGCGCTACAACACCACCGACGTGGACTACGACGCCGTCTACGAGAACGTCAAGAAGATCATCCTGACCAAGTTCACCGACCACTACTCCAAGGCCCTGCAGGAGACCCTCTACCTGATGGGCAAGGCTGTCATCGAGGCCCACCCGGAGATCGACGAGATCAAGTTCTCGTGCCCGAACAAGCACCACTTCGTGTACGACCTCGGCTTCTGCGGCCTCGAGAACGACAAGGAGACCCACTGGGCGGCCGACCGCCCCTACGGACTCATCGAGGCCACGATCCAGCGCAAGGGAGCCGCGGAGAACGAGTCCGCCTGGATGGGCATCGCAGGCTTCTGCTGAGCACCGCACTCCCCGGTGCCGCCCACGGCGGCACCGGCCGGGGTCCGTCGTCGTCCGTGCGCGACGACGGCGGACCCCCGCACCCTCCTGCGGGCGGCGCCCACGCTGCCGGCTCACCCGGCGCCCCGCGGCGCCCACCGCGCATCGCGCACCTCTCCACCTCCTCGCTCCGCCCCGGTCCCGCCCCTTCGCCGGCACCGGGTCTCTCCCGTCACCAGGATCCTTAGGAGAACACCATGGCCAGGTCACGCACCGCCGAGCCGCCCACCACCACCCGCGCCCGCCCCGAGGACGAGTACCTCGGCGCGGGCGCCAGCCTCGGCTACGGGCTGCAGCACGTGCTCACCATGTACGGCGGCATCATCGCCCCGCCGCTCATCATCGGCGGGGTCGCCGGCATGACCCCGCAGGAGCAGGGTCTGCTCATCGCGGCCTCGCTGTTCGTGGGCGGACTCGCCACGGTCCTGCAGTCCTGGGGCCTCAAGTTCTTCGGCTCGCAGCTGCCGCTCGTGCAGGGCACCTCCTTCGCCGGCGTGGCCACCATGACCGCGATCGTCCAGAGCGGCGGCGGCATCCAGGCCGTCTTCGGCGCCGTCATCGTCGCCTCGGTCGTCGGCTTCCTCATCACACCGTTCTTCGTGAGCATCATCCGCTTCTTCCCGCCGGTCGTCACCGGCGTGGTGATCACGTCCATCGGCCTCACGCTGTTCCCGGTGGCGGCCCGGTGGGCCATGGGCGGCAACGCGCAGTCCCCCGAGTACGGCTCGGTCGGCAACATCGCCCTGGCCGGCCTGACCCTGCTGATCATCATGCTGCTCTCCAAGCTGGGCAGCGCCGCCATCTCCCGGCTCTCCATCCTCATCGGCCTGGTGCTCGGCACGGCCGCGGCCGCGGCGCTGGGCATGGCGGACTTCAGCCAGGTGCTCAGCGGCGACATCTTCGCCGTCCCGCAGCCGCTGGCCTTCGGTCCCCCCGTGTTCGAGGTGGCGGCCATCCTCTCGATGTTCATCGTCATCCTCGTGACCCTCACCGAGACCACCGCCGACATCATCGCGGTCGGCGAGATCGTCGACACGAAGGTCGACAAGAAGCGCATCGCCGACGGCCTGCGCGCGGACATGGCCTCCTCCGCCCTGGCCCCCCTCTTCAACGGCTTCACCCAGAGCGCCTTCGCCCAGAACGTGGGGCTCGTGGCCATCACCGGCGTCAAGAGCCGCTTCGTGGTCACGGCCGGCGGCCTCATCCTCGTGACCCTCGGCCTGCTGCCCGTGCTCGGGCGGGTCGTCGCGGCGGTCCCGCCGCCCGTGCTCGGCGGGGCCGGCATCGTGCTCTTCGGCAGCGTGGCCGCCTCCGGCATCCGCACCCTGGCGAAGGTGGACTTCGGCAACGGCGCCAACCTGATCATCGTGGCCACCTCCCTCGGGTTCGGCATGCTGCCCATCGCCGTGCCCGAGATCTACGCGAACTTCCCGGCCTGGTTCGAGACGATCTTCCACTCCGGCATCAGCTCGGCGGCCGTGATGGCGATCCTGCTCAACATCCTGTTCAACGAGTTCCGCGCCGGCAATCCACCGCGCGGCACCGGCTCCGTCTTCGCCAACGCCCCGGTGCGCGCGGTGCGCTACGAGAGCATCGAGCACCTGCAGGACCACCTCCAGGAGGGCGACACGGTCAGGAACGGCAAGCTCGTGGACTGCGACGGCAACGAGGTGCCCGTCATCACCGCCGCCGGCGAGATCATCGACACCAGGGTCTGCAAGCCCCAGGACGGCTCCGGCGGCTCGTCCGCACACTGACCCGCCCGCGAACCTCCACCGGTCTTCTGCGGCGCCGGGGATCCCGGCGCCGCAGGAGGCCGGTCGGACGTGCCTCTCCCCCACCCCTGACTTTCTCCACCCATGACCCCTGAGAAAGAGTTGACGTGACCCCTGAGCACATGGTTGAACACCGCAACCGGCCGACCCCCGAGGCCCCGGACAGCACATCGGCCGCGGCCGCGCAGTGGCTGGGTTCCTTCGAGGACCTCGTCGAGAAGCAGGTGCGGGAGCGGACGCAGTACCTCCTGCAGTCGTCGGCACCACGACCCGGGTCCGCGGGCCCGGCCGCGCCGACGGTCACCACGGACTACGTGAACACGATCCCCGTGGACCAGGAGCCGGAGTTCCCCGGCGACGAGGAGATCGAGCGCACCTACCGCCGCTGGCTGCGCTGGAACGCCGCCGTGATGGTGCACCGGGCCCAGCGCCCCGAGATCGGCGTGGGCGGACACATCTCCACCTACGCCGGCGCGGCCACCCTCTACGAGGTGGGCTTCAACCACTTCTTCCGCGGCCCCGACCATCCCGGCGGCGGGGACCAGGTCTTCTTCCAGGGCCACGCCTCCCCGGGCATGTACGCCCGGGCGTTCCTGGAGGGGCGGCTCACCGAGGAGCAGCTGGACGGGTTCCGGCAGGAGAAGTCCAAGGGCAGCAACGGCATCCCGTCCTATCCGCACCCCCGGTCCATGCCGGACTTCTGGCAGTTCCCCACGGTCTCGATGGGCATCGGGCCGATGAACGCGATCTACCAGGCGCAGTTCAACCACTACCTGCACCACCGCGGGATCAAGGACACCTCCGAGCAGCAGGTCTGGGCGTTCCTGGGCGACGGCGAGATGGACGAGCCGGAGTCGCGCGGGCTGCTGCAGCTGGCCGCCAACGAGAAGCTGGACAACCTCAACTTCGTGATCAACTGCAACCTGCAGCGCCTGGACGGGCCGGTGCGCGGCAACGGCAAGATCGTCCAGGAGCTGGAGGCCTTCTTCCGCGGGGCGGGCTGGAACGTGGTCAAGGTGCTGTGGGGACGGGAGTGGGACCCCCTGCTGGCGGCCGACACGAACGGCGAGCTGGTCCGGGTCATGAACGAGACCCTCGACGGGGACTACCAGACCTTCAAGGCGGAGTCCGGCGGGTTCGTCCGCGACCACTTCTTCGGCCGGTCCACCACCACCAAGGAGCTCGTCGCGGACATGACCGACGACGAGATCTGGGCCCTCAAGCGGGGCGGCCACGACTATCGGAAGGTCTACGCCGCCTACCGGGCAGCCACCGAGTTCCGGGGCAAGCCCACGGTGGTGCTCGCGATGACGGTGAAGGGCTACGGCCTGGGCGCCTCCTTCGAGGCGCGCAACGCGACCCACCAGATGAAGAAGCTGACCCTGGAGGACCTCAAGGCCTTCCGCGATCTCTTGCGCATCCCGGTCACCGACGAGCAGATCGACGACGACCTCTACGGCGCCCCGTACTACCACCCCGGCCCCGACGCCCCGGAGATCCGGTACCTTCTCGAGCGGCGCAAGGAGCTGGGCGGAGGCCTGCCCGTGCGCCGAGCCCGGCACGCACCCGTGGTGCTGCCCGGCGACGACGCCTACCGGTCCGGCAAGAAGGGCTCGGGCAAGCAGATGGCGGCCACCACCATGGCCTTCGTGCGCGTCCTGCGGGATCTCATGCGGAGCAAGGACTTCGGCCACCGGATCGTGCCCATCGTCCCCGACGAGGCCCGCACCTTCGGCATGGACTCGTTCTTCCCCACGGCGAAGATCTACAACCCCAACGGGCAGAACTACCTCTCCGTGGACCGCGAGCTCATGCTGGCCTACAAGGAGTCCCCGCAGGGCGTCCTGCTCCACCCGGGGATCAACGAGGCCGGCGCCGTGGCGGCGTTCACCGCCGCCGGCACCTCCTACGCCACCCACGGCGAGCCCATGGTGCCGTTCTACATCTTCTACTCGATGTTCGGCTTCCAGCGCACCGGCGACTCCTTCTGGGCCGCCGCCGACCAGATGACCCGCGGGTTCATCATCGGGGCCACCGCCGGGCGCACGACCCTGACCGGCGAGGGCCTCCAGCACGCCGACGGCCACTCCCCCGTGCTCGCCGGCACGAACCCGGCGGTCCGCAGCTACGACCCCGCCTACGGCTACGAGATCGCCCACATCGTCCGGCACGGCATCGAGCAGATGTACGGCCCGGACTCGGCGGACCCGAACGTCATGTACTACCTGACGGTCTACAACGAGCCGTACCAGCAGCCGGCCGAGCCGGAGGACGTCGACGTCGAGGGCATCCTGGGCGGCATCCACCGCATCGCCCGCTCCGCGCACCCCGGTCCCAAGGTCCAGCTGCTCGGCTCGGGCGTGTCGGTGCCGTGGGCGCTCCAGGCCCAGCAGGTCCTGGCCGAGGAGTGGGGGGTCTCCGCGGACGTGTGGTCGGTGACCTCCTGGAACGAGCTGCGCCGCGACGGCCTGGCCGCCGAGCAGGAGGCGTTCCGCAACCCGGCAGCACCGCGCCGCGTGCCCTTCGTGACCCAGCAGCTCGCCGGGGCGGAAGGGCCCGTCATCGCCTCCACGGACTTCGTCTCGGAGCTGCCGGACCGGATCCGGCAGTACCTGCCGAACGACTTCGCCACCCTGGGCGCCGACGACTTCGGCTTCTCGGACACCCGCGCCGCGGCCCGGCGCTGGTTCGGGATCGACGTGCACTCCATCGTGGTGCGGGCGCTGCAGATGCTCGCCGACCGCGGCGAGGTGGACACCGCGGCCCCGACCCAGGCCGTCGAGCGCTACCGCCTGGACGACGTCACCGCCGGCACCACCGGCAACGCGGGCGGCGACGCCTGATCCCGCACCCGCCTCCGACAGCGAAGCCCGCCGGCCCCTCGGGGGCCGGCGGGCGTCGTCGTCGCGCCCCGAAGTCAGGCCTTGACGGGCATCAGCTCGGCGGCGATCGCCTCGGCCGCCCGGCGCAGCACGGGCACGGCCCGGCGGCCGAACTCCTCGTCCACCCGGGACACCGGTCCGGAGACGGAGATCGCCGTGGGGGTCGGCGCCCCGGGCACGGCCATCGCGTAGCAGCGCACGCCGAGCTCGGTCTCCTCGTCGTCGATCGCGTAGCCGCGCTCCCGGATCCGGTCGAGGTCCGCGAAGAGCTCCTCGAGGGTCCCGATGCTCTTGGGCGTGGGCGTGGCCATGCCCGCCGCGCCCACGATGGCACGGACCCGTTCGTCCGGCAGGGTGGCGAGCATGGCCTTGCCCACACCGGTGTCGTGGGTGTCGGCCCGGCGGCCCACCTCCGTGAACATGCGCATGGACCGGTTGGACTGGGCCTGGGCGATGTAGACGACCTCCTGGCCGTCGAGCACGGCCATGTTCGCCGACTCGCCGAGCTCGGCCACCAGCTCGTCCAGACGCGAACGGGCCGCCGAACCGAACTGCCGCCCGGCGGCCTCCCCCAGCAGGATCAGCCGCGGCCCCAGCGCGTAGTTGCGGTTGGGGAGCTGACGGACGTAGCCGGAGGGCACCAGCGTGCGCAGCAGCCGGTGGATGGTGGGCAGCGGAAGCTTCACGGCGGCGGAGAGCTCGCTGAGCGACATCTCCCCACCGGCCGCGGTGATCACCTCGAGGAGCTCGAAAACGCGTTCCACCGATTGCACCCCGCCCGAACCGGCTCGTGTGGTCGTCGTGGTCATGGCCATCTCCCGTCGGTATAGCCCGGCCGCCTCGTGCGCCGGGCGAGATCTCGGCGGCCGGATCCGTGACAGGTGTCACGAAAGATCCTTGCCAACCTCGGCTGGCTCCCATAATATCCATAATACGAAAGTTTCATTCCACGATGCGACTGAAATGGTCGCACCACAGCCCTTGGAGGAACCATGGCCACGCCCAGTCCCGGATACTCGATGATCCTGCGTGTGGAGGCCCCGGCAGGCCTCACCGTCACCAGCGAGCTCGCCACCGCCGCCGCTCGGGCCGGCGCGGCCGTGACCGCCCTCGACATCGTGGAGTCCCACGCAGACCACGTCGTCGTCGACGTCAGCTGCAACGTCTCCGACGCCTCCCACCGCGACGAGGTGCGCGACTCCCTCGAGGCGCTCGACGGCGTCCAGGTGCGCAAGATCAGCGACCGCACGTTCCTGATCCACCTCGGCGGCAAGATCGAGGTCACCCCCCGTGTCTCGCTGCGCAACCGTGACGACCTCTCCCGCGCCTACACCCCCGGCGTGGCCCGGGTCTGCATGGCCATCCACGACAACCCCGAGGACGCCCGGCGGCTGACGATCAAGCGCAACACGGTGGCCGTGGTCACCGACGGCACCGCGGTGCTCGGCCTGGGCGACATCGGCCCCGCCGCCGCCCTGCCGGTCATGGAGGGCAAGGCCGCCCTGTTCAAGGCGTTCGCCGGCGTGGACGCGTGGCCGGTCTGCCTCGACACGACGGACACCGACGAGATCGTGCGCATCGTCAAGGCCATGGCACCCGTCTACGGCGGGATCAACCTCGAGGACATCGCGGCCCCGCGCTGCTTCGAGATCGAGGCCCGGCTCCGCGAGGAGCTCGACATCCCGGTCTTCCACGACGACCAGCACGGCACCGCGATCGTGGCCCTGGCCGCGCTGTTCAACGCCCTGCGCGTGGTGGACAAGCAGATCGGCGACATCAAGGTCGTGGTCTCCGGGGTGGGCGCCGCAGGGCACGCCATCATCCAGCTCCTCAAGGCCCAGGGGGTGCAGGACATCATCGCCTGCTCCCGCAAGGGCGCCATCCGCCGCGGGGAGAGCTACGACGACCCGCACCGGCAGTGGATCGCCGAGAACACCAACGAGACCGGGTTCTCCGGCTCGCTCAAGGAGGCCGTGGTGGGCAGCGACGTCTTCATCGGCGTCTCCGCCCCCGACCTGCTCGACGGGGCCGACGTGGCCGCCATGAACGACCGCGCGATCGTCTTCGCCATGGCCAACCCCGACCCCGAGATCGATCCGGGCGTCGCCGCGGAGCACGCCGCGGTGGTCGCGACCGGCCGCTCGGACTTCCCGAACCAGATCAACAACGTCCTGGCCTTCCCGGGCCTGTTCCGCGGCCTGCTCGACGCCGGGGCATCCGACATCACCACCGACATGCTGGTCGCCGCCGCACAGGCCATCGCCGACTGCGTGGCCGAGGACGAGCTCAACGCGAGCTACATCGTCCCCAGTGTCTTCGACCAGCACGTGGCACCGGCCGTGGCCGAGGCCGTGCAGCAGGCGGCCCAGCAGGACACCCGTCAGCTCGCACCGGTGGCCGCCCGCTAGCAGCGCGGCACCGAGTCCGCACCACCGGGCGTCGCCGCCCGGCACCACGGGCGGCGACGCCCACCGAACCCAGCACCGAACGGAGACCACCATGGCCATCGAGTTCACCACCCCCGCCGGCCTGGACCGCGCGAGCGAGATCCTCACCGCCGAGGCCCTCTCCTTCGTGGAGGCCCTGCACCACCACTTCGCCGACCGCCGCGCCGAGCTGCTCGGCGCCCGGGAGCAGAACCGCCGCCGGGCCGCCGAGACCGGCACCCTGGACTTCCTCCCGGAGACCCGGGAGATCCGCGAGGGGGACTGGACGGTCGCCCCGGCGCCGCCGGCCCTGCAGGACCGCCGGGTCGAGATGACCGGGCCCGCCTCGCCGGCCAAGATGGCGATCAACGCGCTGAACTCCGGGGCCAAGGTGTGGCTGGCCGATCTCGAGGACGCCTCGAGTCCCACCTGGCACAACCAGGTGGACGGCGTCCTCAACCTGCGCGACGCCGCCCGGGGCACCCTGAGCCACACGTCCCCGGAGGGCAAGCAGTACGCCCTGCGCCAGGACGCCCCGCTCGCCGTGGTGGTCACCCGGCCCCGCGGCTGGCACCTGCCCGAGCACAACGTCACGGTGGACGGGCAGCCGGCCTCCGGGGCGCTCGTGGACTTCGGCCTGCACTTCTTCCACACCGCGAAGCTCCTGCTGGCAAACGGGCACGGACCGTACTACTACCTGCCGAAGCTGGAGTCCCACCTCGAGGCCCGGCTGTGGAACGACGTGTTCACGTTCGCCGAGGAGCACCTGGGCATCGAGCACGGCACCGTCCGGGCGACCGTGCTCATCGAGACGATCCCCGCGGCGTTCCAGATGGACGAGATCCTCTGGGAGCTGCGCGAGCACGCCTCGGGGCTCAACGCGGGACGCTGGGACTACCTGTTCAGCATCATCAAGTACTTCCGGGACGCCGGCGAGAAGTTCGTCCTGGCGGACCGCTCCACCATCACCATGACGGCCCCGCTGATGCGGGCCTACACCGAGCTGCTCGTGCGGACCTGTCACCGCCGCGGGGCCTTCGCGATGGGCGGCATGGCCGCGGTGATCCCCAACCGCCGGGACCAGGAGGCCACCGAGGCCGCGTTCGCCAAGGTGCGCGCGGACAAGACCCGCGAGGCCGACGACGGCTTCGACGGCTCCTGGGTGGCCCACCCGGACCTGGTGCCCACCTGCCGCGAGGTCTTCGACGGGGTCCTCGGCGAGAGGCCCAACCAGGTGGACCGGCTGCGCGAGGACGTGCGGGTGAGCGCCGAGCAGCTGCTCGACGTCGCCAGCGCCGGGCGGGTGAGCACCCAGAAGGAGCTCGCGGCCAACCTCTACGTGGCGATCCGCTACACCGCCGTGTGGCTCTCCGGCAACGGGGCCGTGGCCATCCACAACCTCATGGAGGACGCCGCGACCGCCGAGATCTCCCGCTCGCAGATCTGGCAGCAGATCCGCAACGGCGTGGTCTACGAGGACACCGGGAACACCGCGACCCGCGAGCTCGTGGCCGAGGAGCTCCAGCGGCAGAAGGAGGTCCTGCGCGAGGAGGTCGACCCGCAGTCCTACGAGGCGCACTTCGAGCCGGCGGCCGCCCTGATCGCCGATCTGGTGCTGGGCGAGGACTACGTCGACTTCCTCACCCTGCCCGCCTACGAGCTGCTCGAGCAGTCCGACCGCGACCGGGTGGCCACGAAGTGAGCGCCGGCGACCTGGACACCGGGACGCTGGGCACAGCCTTCCGGCAACGCGCTGCGGAGCGGCTCGCCGGCACCGACGCGCTGCTCCAGCGGTCCTACCCGGGAGACCCGGGTACACGCCAGCCCGTGCACACCGTCTACCTCCCCGCCGACAGCTTCACCCCGGAGACCGCCCGGCAGTGGGGAGAGCGCGCCGCCCGGTCCGTGGCCGGGCTCGGGGCGGCCTCCCTCGCGGGACAGGTGGCCCCCGAGGGCGCCGACCCCGGTCTGGTCGACCGGGTGGCGCGAGCGGTCGAGCACAAGCTCGCCACCGAGCCCATCGAGGACGTCCGCCTGGACTTCGAGGACGGTTTCGGCGACCGCGGGGACCAGGAGGAGGATGAGTGGGCCGTGCGCGCGGCGCGCACCGTGGCCCTGGCCGTCCGGGAGGGCACCGCGCCGCCGTACATCGGGATCCGCTTCAAGTGCTTCGAGGCCGCCACCCGGGACCGCGGCCTGCGCACGCTCGACCTGTTCGTCACCACCCTGGTGCGCGAGGGCGGGCTGCGGGAGGCCGGGCACAGTGAGGACGGCCTCCCCCGCGGCCTCGTCCTCACCCTGCCCAAGGTGAGCACCACGGAGCAGGTCGACGTCATGGTCGAGGCCTGCGAACAGCTCGAGGCGGGCCTCGGGCTGCCGGCCGGGCGGCTGCGGTTCGAGGTGCAGATGGAGACGGCCCCGATGATCCTGGGGACCGACGGCACCTGCCCCATCCCGGTGATGCTCCACCGAACGGACGGACGGGTCGAGGCCCTGCACTACGGGACCTACGACTATTCCGACTCCCTGCAGATCGCCGCCCAGTACCAGTCCATGGAGCACCCGGCCGCCGACCACGCCAAGGCCGTCATGCAGGTCGCCGTGGCCGGCACCGGGGTGCGGCTGTCCGACGGCTCCACGAACATCCTGCCCACCGGGAGCGACCGGCAGAAGCTGGCCGCCTGGCGGCTGCACGCCCGTCTGGTGCGCCGCTCCCTGGAGCGGGGCTACTACCAGGGATGGGACCTGCACGCGCACCAGCTGCCCACCCGCTACCTGGCCACGTACTTCTTCTACCGCGAGGGCTTCCCCGCGGCGGCGCTGCGGCTGAAGAACTACGTGCACGGCATCGAGTCGGAGATCATGGACGAACCGGCCACCGCCCGTGCCCTGGCCCGCTTCGTCCACCGCGGCGTGCTGTGCGGCGCGATCTCCGGGGAGGAGCTCGAGGAGAGCGCCGGCATCGGCGAGCACGAGCTCTTCTCCCTGGCCCACCCCAAGGCCGCGGCACCGGCCGCATCGACCACCGGAGGCGACTTCAGATGACCGAGACCACCTACCACGCGCCGCACGGCGGCCAGCCCGACCAGACCCAGCTGCTCACGGACCGGGCGATGTTCACGGAGGCCTACGCGGTGATCCCGCGCGGGACCATGCGGGACATCGTGACCAGCCGGCTCCCGTTCTGGGAGGACACCCGGGTCTGGGTGCTCGCCCGGCCCCTGTCCGGCTTCGCGGAGACCTTCTCGCAGTACATCGTGGAGGTCGGCCCCGGCGGCGGCAGCGACCGGCCCGAGACGGAGGCCGGCGTGGAGGGCGTGCTCTTCCTCATGGAGGGGGCGCTCGTCCTGACCGTCGACGGGGAGGAGCACGAACTCGTTCCCGGCGGCTACGCCTTCCTCCCGCCGGAGTGCGAGTGGACCGTGCGCAACCGCGGCGGCGAGCCCGCCCGCCTGCACTGGATCCGCAAGGCCTACGAGTACGTGCAGGGCATCGAGGTGCCGGAGCCGTTCGTCACCAACGAGCAGGAGGTCGAGCCCACGGCCATGCCGGGGACCGACGGCAAGTGGGCGACCACGCGCTTCGTGGACCCGGACGACGTCCGGTACGACATGCACGTGACGATCGTGACCTTCGAGCCGGGGGCGGTGATCCCCTTCGCCGAGACCCACGTCATGGAGCACGGGCTCTACGTCCTCGAGGGCAAGGCCGTCTACCGGCTCAACCAGGACTGGGTCGAGGTCGAGGCCGGCGACTTCATGTGGCTGCGGGCGTTCTGCCCCCAGGCCTGCTACGCGGGCGGCCCCGGCCGGTTCCGGTACCTCCTCTACAAGGACGTCAACCGGCAGATGAAGCTGCGCTGACCGGACGGCGATCCCGTCCCCACCGACCGGACCCCGTGCCGCCCTGCCACCGCGGCGGCACGGGGTCCTTCCATGCCATCGGACCACACCCCACAGTTTCCACATCCTGAAATACTTCTTCCAATCAGGGATTGACCTGCGTCACAGGAGATCGTACGCTGTTTCACAAGACAGAAATTGACTTCCACATCTCGAAATACGTGGCGGTCCCGTCCGAACCAGGAGGATCCAGATGTCCTACACCGTGAACTGCTCCATCCTTCTCACCGACCTGCCCCTGCTCGAGCGCCCCGCGGCCGCCAAGGCCGCCGGCTTCGACGCGGTCGAGTTCTGGTGGCCCTTCGCGGAGTCCGTGCCCGCGGACCGCGACGTCGACGCCTTCGTGGACGCGATCCGGGACGCGGGGGTGCAGCTGAGCGGGCTGAACTTCAACGCAGGCGACATGCCGGGCGGAGACCGGGGCCTCGTGTCCTGGAAGGGCCGCTGCGGGGAGTTCAAGGAGAACATCGCCGTGGTCGCCGCCATCGGCGAGCGCACCGGCTGCAAGGCCTTCAACGCGCTCTACGGCAACCGCCGGCCCGAGCACACGCCGGAGGCCCAGGACGAGCTGGCGGTGCGCAATCTCGTGGCCGCCGCCGAGGGCGTGGCGCGCATCGGCGGGACCGTGCTGCTGGAGCCGGTCTCCGGCACCGAGGCCTATCCCCTGAAGACCGCCCAGGACGCCCTCGACGTCATCGCGAAGGTCCGGGCCGCCGGCGCCGACAACATCAGGCTGCTCGCCGACTTCTACCACCTGTCGGTCAACGGTGACGACGTCTCCGCGGTCATCGAGAAGCACGCCGCTGACTTCGGCCACATCCAGATCGCCGACTCCCCAGGGCGCAACGAGCCCGGCACCGGCGAGCTCCCGCTCCAGCAGTGGATCGAGCGCAGCCGGGAGCTCGGCTACTCGGGCTACGTGGGCCTCGAGTACAAGGCGTCGCAGCAGGACCCCTTCGCCTGGACCGCCGCGTGGTCCGCGGCCCGCGCCGGCGCCTGACGCCGCTCCTCCCCCGCACCTGCCACCACGGCCCGTCGCACGCACCGCACGGGCTCCCACAGTGAGGAATCCCACCATGACCAACGTCACCGTCATCGGACTCGGCATCATGGGCCTGCCCATGGCCAAGAACCTCGTCAAGGCCGGCTACGACGTCGTCGGCTTCAACCGTTCGCAGGACAAGATCGACCAGCTCGTCGAGGCCGGCGGCAAGGGCGCGTCCAGCGTGGCCGAGTCCGTCGCGAACGCCGACGTCGTGATCACGATGGTCCCGGACTCCCCGGACGTCGAGGGCGTCGTGACCGGCGAGGACGGCGTCTTCGCCCACGCCGCGCAGGGCACCGTCTGGATCGATGCGAGCTCCATCCGCCCGGACGTGGCCGCGCGCCTGTCCCGGGAGGCCGTCGAGCACGGACTGCGCCCGCTGGACGCCCCGGTCTCCGGCGGGGAGCAGGGCGCCATCGACGCCGTGCTCTCGATCATGGTCGGCGGCGAGGCCGCGGACTTCGAGGCCGCCCGCCCGGTGCTCGAGGCCGTCGGGAAGACGATCGTGCACGTGGGCCCCGCCGGCTCCGGGCAGACCGTCAAGGCGGCCAACCAGCTGATCGTGGCCGGCAACATCCAGCTGCTCGCGGAGGCCGTCGTCTTCCTCGAGGCCTACGGCGTGGACACGGACGCCGCGCTGAAGGTCCTCGGGGGCGGCCTGGCCGGTTCCAAGGTCCTGGACCAGAAGGGCCAGAAGATGCTGGACCGCAACTTCGACCCGGGCTTCCGGCTCCAGCTGCACCACAAGGACATGGGCATCGTGACCTCCGCCGCCCGGGAGGCCGGCGTGGCCGTGCCGCTCGGCGCGATCGTCGCCCAGCTCGTGGCCGCCACCGTCAACAAGGGCGACGGCGGACTCGACCACTCGGGTCTCTTCAAGCTCGTCGAGGAGCTCTCCGGCCGCTCGGGTCGCTGACCTTCCCCACCTCACCGCTTCCCGACCCGATCCCGGGTCCTGCTTCCAAGGAGTTCATCATGGCCAGAATGCGCACGGTCGACGCCGTCGTCGCCATCCTCGAGAAGGAGGGCGCCACCGAGGCCTTCGGCCTGCCCGGCGCCGCCATCAACCCGTTCTACTCGGCGATGCGCGCCCACGGCGGCATCCGGCACACCCTAGCCCGGCACGTCGAAGGCGCCTCGCACATGGCCGACGGCTACACCCGGGCCGCCCCCGGCAACATCGGGATCTGCGTGGGGACGTCCGGGCCTGCGGGCACCGACATGATCACCGGCCTCTACGCCGCGTGGGCGGACTCCGTCCCGATCCTGTGCATCACCGGCCAGGCCCCCGTGGCCAAGCTGCACAAGGAGGACTTCCAGGCCGTGGACATCTCCTCGATCGCCGCGCCGGTCACCAAGATGGCCATGACGGTGCTGGAGCCCGGCCAGGTGCCGGGGGCGTTCCAGAAGGCCTTCTACCTCATGCGCTCGGGCCGGCCCGGTCCGGTGCTGCTGGATCTCCCCCTGGACGTCCAGCTCGCCGAGATCGAGTTCGACATCGACGTCTACGAGCCCCTGGCCGTCCACCGCCCCGCGGCGACCCGCGCGCAGGCCGAGAAGGTCCTGGACATGCTCTCCTCCGCGCAGCGTCCGCTCATCGTGGCCGGCGGCGGCATCATCAACGCCGATGCCTCGGCGCAGCTGGTCGAGCTCGCCGAGCTGCTGGACGTGCCCGTGATCCCGACCCTCATGGGCTGGGGCGCCATCCCGGACGACCACCCGCTGATGGCCGGGATGGTCGGACTGCAGACCTCCCACCGCTACGGCAACGCGACGTTCCTGGAGTCCGACTTCGTGCTCGGCATCGGCAACCGGTGGGCCAACCGCCACACCGGCGGCCTGGACACCTACACCCGGGGCCGCACGTTCGTGCACATCGACATCGAGCCCACCCAGATCGGACGCGTCTTCTCCCCCGACCTCGGCATCGTCTCCGACGCCGGCGCGGCCCTGGAGATCCTCATCGAGGTCGCCCGGGAGCGGAAGGAGCGGTTCTCCGTGCCGGACTGGTCCGTGTGGGTCAAGGACTGCGCCCAGCGCAAGGGCTCGATGCAGCGCAAGACGCACTTCACGCAGGTCCCGGTCAAGCCGCAGCGCGTCTACGAGGAGATGAACACCGCCTTCGGCACGGACGTCACCTACGTCTCCACGATCGGGCTCTCCCAGATCGCCGGCGGCCAGTTCCTGCACGTGCACGGCCCCCGCCAGTGGATCAACGCCGGCCAGGCCGGCCCGCTGGGCTGGACCGGGCCCGCCGCCCTCGGCGTCGTCCGGGGCAAGCCCGAAGCCACCGTCGTCGCGCTCTCCGGGGACTACGACTTCCAGTTCATGATCGAGGAGCTGGCCGTCGGGGCGCAGTTCAACCTGCCCTATCTCCACGTGGTGGTGAACAACTCGTACCTGGGCCTCATCCGCCAGTCCCAGCGCGGGTTCAAGATGGAGCAGAACGTCTCCCTGGCGTTCGAGAACATCAACTCCCCGGAGACCCAGGGCTACGGCGTGGACCACCTCAAGGTCGTCGAGGGCCTGGGCTGCAAGGCCCTGCGCGTGACCGATCCCGAGAAGCTCCAGGAGGCCTTCGGCCAGGCGCGGGTCCTCCTGGAGAAGCACCAGGTCCCCGTGGTGGTGGAGGTCATACTGGAGAAGGTCACCAACATCTCCATGGGGACCGAGATCGACAACGTGGTCGAGTTCGAGGAGCTCGCCGTCAGCGGCGTGGACGCCCCGACGGCGATCGCCCTGCTCGACTGATCCCCGTCCGCACACAACAGGAGGCACGCCCCGTGCGCATCGTCGTCGCCCCGGACAAGTTCAAGGGTTCGCTGGAAGCCACCGACGTGGTGGAGCACCTCGCGGCGGGCATCCGGTCCGTGGAGCCGTCCGCCACGGTCGTGGCCGTCCCGGTGGCCGACGGCGGCGAGGGCACCCTCGACGCCGCCGTCGGCGCCGGATTCGTCGCCTCCTCCACCACCGTGACCGGTCCCGCCGGGAACCCCGTCGCGGCAGGGTTCGCCCTGCTCGACCGGACCGCGGTGGTGGAGATGGCCCTGGCCTCGGGACTGGCCGCGCTCCCCGTGGACGAGAACGGCGCACCCGTGCTCGACGCCGGGGGCGCCACCAGCCGCGGCACCGGCGAACTGGTCCGCGCCGCCCTCGATGCCGGAGCCACCCGGATCGTCCTGGGGGTGGGCGGCAGCGCCTGCACCGACGGCGGTGCGGGGCTGCTCCAGGGCCTCGGCGCTCGCCTGCTGGACGACGAGGGCGCCGAGCTGGGCCGCGGAGGCGCCGAGCTCGCCCGGCTGGCCCGGGTGGACCTCACCGGGCTGGATCCCCGGGTGCGGGACGCACAGTTCGTCCTGGCCGCGGACGTCGACAACCCCCTCACCGGGACCAACGGTGCGGCGGCCGTGTTCGGCCCGCAGAAGGGCGCCGACCCGGATCTCGTCGCATCCCTCGATGCCGCACTGACGGTCTTCCGGGACCGGCTGGCGGACGCCCTCGGCCCGGCCGCCCTGACGGCGGCCGGGGCCCCCGGCGCCGGAGCCGCCGGCGGCGTGGGCTACGCGGCCCTGGCCGTGCTCGGGGCCCAGCGCCGCCCCGGCATCGACGTGGTCCTGGAGTTCGTGGGGCTCGCCGACCGGATGGCGGGCACCGACCTGGTCGTCACCGGGGAGGGCAGCCTCGACGAGCAGTCGCTCGGCGGGAAGACCCCCATGGGGGTCGCCACCACCGCGCACGCCGCCGGCGTCCCGGTGGTGGCCGTGTGCGGCCGCACCACCCTCGACGAGGAGACCCGCAGGGCCGCCGGTTTCGTGCGCACCTATGCCCTCACCGAGCTCGAGCCGGACCCGCGGGTCAGCATGCGCGAGGCCGGCAGGCTTCTCGAGCAGGTGGGCGCCCGGCTCGCCCTCGAGCTCCCCGCTTTGCTCACGGGGACCCGACCCAACTGATCGATCCGGCGGCCCGCGCGGACGCCGAAGACGAGGAGGAGCTCCGAATGACGGAGAAGAAGACGCCGCAGCGGCCGGGGACCACCGACCGGGGCGGGAAGCAGAGCGACGAGCAGGGGCACCGACCGGATCCGGGTCAACCGTCCGCGGAGCCCGGACAGCGCGCGGACGACGCTTCTGACGCCGCAGGGCGTGCGCAACAGGTGAGTGCGGACCCTGCGGCGATCGCCAGGGAGGACTCCGCCCGCGCGGCCACCAAGCCGGCCGCCGCCCGGAGCGCCTTCGAGACCGAGCAGGCGCACAAGCTGGACGTGAGCCACGACGTCAACGACCCCGAGCGCGTGCGCCGGCTGATCGCCGACTACAAGCGGGAGCACGGGATGCCTGCCGATGCCGCGGAGGCCTCCCGCCCGGCGTCGGGTGACGCCGGCACCGATGCGCACGGCCACCGCGAGTTCGACCTCGTGGTGCGGGGGCAGAACGTCTCCTGCGGGGACCACTTCGCTCCCCGCGAGGTCGGCGTGCGCAACGGCAGGATCGTGGCCATCGAACCCCTCGGCGCCGGCCTGGTCGGCCGCGAGGTCGTGGAGCTGGCCGAGGACGAGCACCTGCTGCCCGGCCTGGTGGACACCCACGTGCACATCAACGAGCCCGGCCGCACCGAGTGGGAGGGGTTCGCCTCCGCCACCCGCGCGGCCGCCGCCGGGGGCGTCACCACGGTCCTGGACATGCCGCTCAACTCGGTCCCGGCAACCGTCAACGTGCCGGCCCTCGAGTACAAGCGCCTCTTCGCCCAGAACAACGTCTTCGTGGACGTCGGCTTCTGGGGCGGGGCGATCCCCGGCAACAAGCCCGACCTGCGCGAGCTGCACGACGACGGCGTCTTCGGCTTCAAGTGCTTCCTGCTGCACTCCGGGGTTGACGAGTTCCCCCATCTGGAGGCCGACGAGATGGAGGAGGACCTCGCCGAGATCAAGACGTTCGACTCGCTGATGATCGTGCACGCAGAGGACTCCCGGGCCATCGACCGTGCCCCGCGGCCCGAGGGGGACGTGTACGAGAACTTCCTGAAGTCCCGCCCGCGCGGCGCCGAGAACCTGGCCATCGCCGAGGTCATCGAGCGCACCCGCTGGACCGGCGCCCGCTCCCACATCCTGCACCTGTCCTCCTCGGACGCTCTGCCCATGCTCGCCACCGCGAAGCGGGACGGCCTGGACATCACGGTGGAGACCTGCCCGCACTACCTCACCCTGCTCGCCGAGGAGGTGCCCAACGGCGCCACCGCCTTCAAGTGCTGCCCGCCCGTGCGGGAGGTCGGCAACCGCGAGCTGCTGTGGAAGGGACTGATCGACGGGACCATCGACTTCATCGTGTCCGACCACTCCCCCTCGACCCTGGACCTCAAGGACCTCGACAACGGCGACTTCGGGGTGGCCTGGGGTGGGGTCTCCTCGCTGCAGCTGGGGCTGTCCCTGATCTGGACGGAGGCGCGGCGCCGCGGAGTGGACCTGGGCCGCGTGGTGGAGTGGATGTCGACGAAGCCCGCCCAGCGGGCCGGCCTGCGTGCCAAGGGCAAGGTCTCCATCGGCTACGACGCCGACCTGGTGGTCTTCGCGCCCGACGACGCCTTCGTCGTGGACGCCGGGAAGCTGCATCACAAGAACCCCATCACCCCGTACCAGGGCAAGGCGCTGTCCGGAAAGGTGCGCAGAACCTATCTGCGGGGCAGCGCCGTGGACTTCCGGTCCCCGACGGGCCGCCTGATCCGGCGCGGGGAGAGCTGACCGGACGCCGGACGGGCCCGTCGTCGTCAGGGCCCGGACGGTTGAAGGCCAACATCCGCCGGTGCTACGGTCACCGGGACCGCGGGAGCGGTCTCCTGGATCAGCAGACAGGACCTCACTGAGCTGGCGGCGCCGCGTGCCGCCCTCGGAACACACGAGGCGCACGGCGCCGGTGACGAGACCTGCGACCGATCGGAGAACCCTGTGCGTCCCCACACCTCGAACCCCGGCTCCCACCTGCTGTGGCTGCGCGAGCCCCTGGCCCTGTACACCGGCGAGGACACCTCCGCGGACACGGCCGGCGGTGTCGTGGTGGACACCGCCTCCGGCACCGTGGTGGAGCTGGTCCCGGCCGGCGGAGCCCCGACCGTTCCGTGCGGGGTCCTCGACGCCCGGGAGCACGTGGTGGTGCCCGGGCTGATCAACACGCACCACCACTTCTACCAGACGCTCACGCGCGCCTGGGCGCCCGTGGTCAGCGTCCCCCTGTTCCCGTGGCTGCGGGACCTCTACCCCGTGTGGGCCCGCCTGCGCCCCCAAGACCTGCAGCTCGCGACCACGGTGGCGATGGCGGAGCTGCTGCTCTCGGGCTGCACCACGGCGGCCGACCACCACTACCTGTTCCCCGGCGGCATGGAGCACTCGATCGACGTGCAGGTCGAGGCCGCCCGGAGCCTCGGCATGCGGGCCGTCCTCTCCCGGGGATCCATGAGCCTGGGCGAGCGCGACGGCGGGCTGCCCCCGCAGCAGACGGTGCAGGAGGCGGAGACGATCCTCGCCGACAGCGCACGCCTGGTGGGTGCCTACCACGAGCGCGGCGACGGCGCCCGGACCCAGATCGCCCTGGCCCCGTGCTCGCCGTTCTCGGTGACGCGGGAGATCATGCGGGACACCGCCGTGCTGGCCGGCGAGCTGGACGTGCGGCTGCACACCCACCTCGCCGAGACCATCGACGAGGAGGACTTCTGCCGGGAGCGCTTCGGACTGCGGACGGTCGACTACCTCGAGTCCACGGGCTGGCTCACCGACCGGACGTGGCTGGCCCACGGCATCCACTTCGACGACGCCGAGGTGGCCCGTCTGGGCGCGGCCGGGGTGGGCGTGGCCCACTGCCCCACGTCCAACATGCGCCTGGCCTCCGGGATCTGCCGGGCCGTGGAGCTCGAAGAGGCGGGAGCCCCCGTGGGTCTCGGGGTGGACGGTTCCGCCTCCAACGACGCCTCCAACCTGGTGCAGGAGGTCCGGCAGGCACTGTACGTGCAGCGGCTGCGCTACGGGGCGGAGGCCGTGACCCCGGAGCGGGCTCTCGGCTGGGCGACGCGCGGCTCCGCGCGCCTGCTCGGGCGCCCGGACCTCGGCGTGCTGCGCCCGGGCGCCCAGGCGGACCTCGCGATGTTCCGGCTCGACGGGCTGCGCTTCTCCGGCGCCCACGACCCGCTCTCCGCGCTGCTGCTGTGCGGCGCGGAGCGCGCGGACCGGGTCATGGTGGGCGGGCGCTGGCTCGTGGAGGACGGTGCGATCGCCGGTCTGGACGTGGAGGCGCTCACCGCCGAGCACTCCGCGGCGGCCCGCCGCCTGGTGAACGCCTGACGCTCCCGGCCCCGCCGGGCCCGGCGCTCGCGGACCGGGCCGGGGCGGGGCGCCGCGCCCCGGTGGCAGCGAGCTGATCGGGCCCGCCCGGACACCGTTGCAGGGGCGTTCCCCGCCTCCGCCCGGCGGTGTGCCGGGCGGAGGCGGGGAACGCCCCTGGTCGAGGCCTCGCAGGTGGGGTGCGGGCCCGGGCGCTCAGGCCGTCGCGTCCTTGGCGGCGAGGACCGTCCGGATCTGTCCCGTGTGCGTGATCTCCCCGTCGTCGATCATCTTCCGGACGTCGTCGAAGTGGTGCTCGGCCACGACCGCCACCTCGGCTCCGTCGCTGTCCACCACGGCACCGTCCTGGATCCGGTCGCCCTCCCGCAGGTGCGCCAGGGTGTCCGCCCGGACGACCCGCACCGGGGCCGCCGCCATGACGGACTGGTGCCGGGAGTTGCCGGCGGTCAGCTCGTTGAAGAGGAGGTTGAGGGCGATGGCCACGAGTGCTGCGGCGCTGATCCCCGAGCCGAGGATGGTCTGAGTCCAGGGCGGGAAGCCGGCGTAGAACTGCGGTGCGGCCACGGGGATGAGCCCGAAGGCGAAGGCGACCGCCACGATGACGAGGTTCATCGAGTTGCCGAAGTTCACCTTGGCCAGCGTGCGGACCCCGGACGAGGCCACCGTGCCGAAGAGCACGATCGACGCACCGCCCAGCACCGGGGTCGGGATGGCCGCGACGACCTCGCCGATGACGGGGAACAGCCCCAGCCCCACCATGATGACGCCGGCGGCCGTGACCACGAAGCGGCTGCGGACGCCGGTCACCGCCACGAGGCCCACGTTGGCGGCGAAGGCCGTCTGGGTGAACGAGTTGAGCAGCGGCGCCCCCGCGGAGGAGAGCATGTCCGCCCGCAGGCCGTTGGCCACACGCTTCGAGTCGACCTCGGCCCCGGTGATCTCGCCCACCGCGAGGATGTCCGCCGTGGTCTCGGTCATCGTCACGAGCACCACGATGAGCATCGAGATGATCGAGGCGAGCTCGAAGGTCGGGGGGCCGAAGGCCAGGGGCGTCGGGAAGGTGACGATACCGCCCTGGCCCACACCGGAGAAGTCCACCATCCCCATCGTGTGGGCGATCACGGTGCCGAGCACGAAGGAGAGCAGGATGGACAGGCGCGAGATCATCCCGACGCCCACCTTGGACAGCACCAGCACGATGAGCAGGGTGATCCCGGCGAGCGCGAGGCTGCGGGGGTCGGCGGCGCCGCCCTCCCCGCTGCCGGCGGCCCAGGAGATCGCGACCGGCAGCAGGGAGATGCCGATGACCGTGATCACCGTTCCGGTGACCACCGGCGGGAACAGCCGGAGGACGCGGGAGAACGCGCCCGCGAGCAGGAAGCCCACCACCGAGGAGACGAGCACGGCCCCGAAGATGGTGGTCAGGTCGTTGCCACCGGCCAGGATCGCGAGCATGGGGGCGACCCCGGCGAAGGACACCCCCTGCACGAGCGGCAGCCTGGAGCCGAGGAAGGGCGCCCCGAAGCTCTGCAGGACGGTGGCGACCCCGCCCATGAGCAGGCAGGAGCTGATGAGGAGGGCGATCTCCTCGCCGGAGAGCCCGGCGGCCTGCCCGATGATGAGGGGGACGGCGACGATGGCGCCGTACATGGTGAGGACGTGCTGGAAGCCGTAGGCGGTGGTGCGCCCCAGCGGCAGCCGCTCGTCCTCCGGTCCGGGTGCGGGCGCCGGGCGCGACGGGCGCCCACGGCGGATCGTGCGGGCTGCGGTCGGATGGTCTGCGGTCGCGCGGGCGCCGGTCGGACGGCCGGGTGTGGTCGATGACATGGAAGGTGCCTCCTTCAGCGCGCAGGCGTCGGCTCTGCTGCGCAAGGTCCGGCGATCCTCTGTTTTTCCCGGGCCCGCCCTGTCGGCGGGTCTCCCGTGAAGTGTCCAGATCTGGTGGTCCCGGTGGAAGCCGACCGGGGGCGGCGGGCGGTCGGCTCAGTACTCGGTGCGGTGGGCGTTGCCGGCCCACGCCCGGAACGGCTCGGTGCGTGCGTCGAGCGGGACGTGGCGGACCGGCAGGGCCCGGTCACGCTCCGGCGCGCTCCGGGCGAAGAACTCGTAGAACTCGGCGTCGTCGAATCCGCCGGCCGCGGCGTCGTGCCGGTCGGCGGCGAAGTACACCGCGTCCAACCGGGCCCACAGCGAGGCCGAGAGGCACAGCGGGCACGGTTCGCAGCTGGTGTAGAGCACGGCCCCGCTGAGGTCGAAGGTGCCCAGCGCGCGGCAGGCGCTGCGGATCGCCATGACCTCGGCGTGCGCCGTGGGGTCGTGGTCCGCCGTCACACGGTTGACGGCGGGGAACTCCCGCCCGTCCGCGGTCACGACGACGGCCCCGAAGGGTCCGCCGTCGACAGCGGCGTTCTCCGCCGCGAGGTCGACGGCGTGCTGGAGGTGGGTCTGGAGGTGCGTGGTCTCTTCGTGAACGGTCGACATGCTGCTCAGGTCCTCACGGATCGTGGGGGGACCCGGGGAACGGCTGATGTCCGTCGGCGGGCCCACCCGGCTGTCAGATCATGCCCGGTAGATAGTCCCGATCGAGCGGGACCCGCCTGTGGCTGAGGCCAACGTAGAGCAGTTGGACGTGAGGTACAACACATTGTGGAAGAATTCTTCCAGATCCGCCGTGGCCCGGTCGTGGCGCCCGAACTCTTGCGGCCCCGTCACGGCGTGGTTATGGTGTGACTCAGCCTACGGCGGGTCCTGAAGCGGACTATCTACCGGGCGAGCAACGACGAATCGCGCTGGTCCGCCGCCAGAGAGCTCCCGGTACCCCCGGGGAACCACCTGACTCCAGGTCGCGGCCAGTGGCATGCACCGAGGAGCAGCAGGCATGAGCGACATCCGAGTGACGGTCAACGGTCGTACCCGGAGCTGTGACGGGCTCGGCCCGCACACCCGGCTGCTGGACTGGCTGCGCGGCGAGGGCCTGACCGGGGCCAAGGAAGGCTGCGCCGAGGGCGAGTGCGGTGCCTGCGCGGTGCTGGTCGCCCGGCCGGACAGGGAAGGGCGCAGTCGGTGGACCGCCGTGAACGCGTGCCTGCCCCCCGCCGTCGCCTTCGATGGCCAGGAGGTCGTCACCGCCGAGGGGCTCGGGTCCGCCCCCGGGGCCGGCGCGCCCGCGGCGCTGCACCCCGTCCAGCAGGAGATGGCGTTCCGGGGAGGCTCCCAGTGCGGCTACTGCACGCCGGGGTTCGTCTGCGCCATGGCCGCCGAGTACTACCGCCCCGAGCGCGGCACCTCCGGCGCGGCCGACGAGGCGCAGACCGGCACCGCGGTCACCGGCGAGGAGCACGCGGCCGATCACGAGTGCGGGCCCAACGGGTTCGACCTGCACGCCCTGAGCGGCAACCTCTGCCGCTGCACCGGCTACCGGCCCATCCGCGACGCCGCCTACGCCCTGGGGGCTCCGGCCGACGCCGACCCCCTGCTCCGGCGCCAGGAGCGGCCCGCGCAGCCCGCCCCGCCCACCCAGGTGGAGGCCGACGGCGCACGGTTCGTCCGTCCCGGCTCCCTGGACGAGCTCTTCGAGCACCTGGAGCGCGAACCGGGGGCCCAGCTGATCTCCGGTTCGACGGACGCGGGCGTGGACGTCAACATCCGCCACACCCGTCCGCCGCTGTCCCTCGCCGTGGACCGGCTCGAGGAGCTGCGCACGCTCGAGGTGGGACAGGAGCGGATCGAGATCGGGGCGTCCCTGAGCCTGTCCGAGGTCGAGCGCGGCCTCGCCGGACGGGTGCCCCTGCTCGACCAGCTCTTCCCGCAGTTCGCCTCCCGCCTGATCCGCAACGCCGCGACGTTCGGCGGCAACCTCGGCACCGGATCGCCCATCGGGGACTCGGCCCCGGCCCTGCTGGCCCTGGGCGCGTCCGTGGTGCTGGCCTCCGCCGGGGGCGAGCGCGAGGTGCCCCTGGACGAGTACTACACGGGGTACCGGCGCAGCGTCCGCCGCCCCGGGGAGATCATCCGCGCCGTGCGGATCCCGCTGCCTCTCGCCCGGCACAGCGGGTTCCACAAGATCGCCAAGCGGCGCTTCGACGACATCTCCAGCGTGGCCGTCGGCATCGCCGTGCAGGTGGACGCCGGGACGGTCTCGTCCGCGCGGATCGGCCTGGGCGGCGTGGCGGCCACCCCGATCCGGGCGCACGGCGCGGAGCGCCTCCTCGACGGGGCGCCGTGGAACCGCGACACGGTCGTCGCCGCGGCGTCCGCGCTGGCCGGGGAGGGCACCCCGATCGACGACCACCGGGCCAGCGCCCGCTACCGCTCGGCCATGCTCGAGCAGGCCCTGCTCAAGTTCTGGGCGCAGCACGCGCCCGCCCCCGATCTGGAGGTGTCCCGTTGAAGTCCCTCGCCGACCGCCCCGTCGACCCCGTGGTGGGCGTGCCCGTCCCGCACGAGAGCGCCGCGCTGCACGTCACCGGCACGGCCCTGTACACCGACGACCTCATCGTGCGCCACCAGGACGTGCTGCACGCCTGGCCCGTGCAGGCCCCGCACGCCCACGCCCGCGTGCAGGACCTGCGCACCGCCCCGGCCCTGGCGGTCCCCGGGGTGGTCCGGGTCCTCACCGCGGCGGACGTGCCCGGGGTCAACGACGCCGGCACCAAGCACGACGAGCCGCTGTTCCCCGCCGAGGTCATGTTCTACGGGCACGCGGTGTGCTGGGTGCTGGGCGAGACCCAGGAGGCCGCCCGGCTGGGCGCCGCAGCGGTCGAGGTCGACTACGAGCCGCTGCCGTCGCTGGTCACCGTGGCCGAGGCGATCGAGGCCGGCAGCTTCCAGGGCGCTCAGCCCACCGTCAGCCGCGGGGACACCAGCACCGCGCTGGCCACCGCGGCCCACCGCTTCAGCGGTGAGTTCGAGTTCGGCGGCCAGGAGCACTTCTACCTGGAGACCCACGCCTCCTTCGCCTACGTCGACGAGGGCGAGCAGGTCCTGGTGCACTGCAGCACCCAGCACCCCACGGAGACCCAGGAGATCGTCGCCCACGTCCTGGGTCTGCACAGCCACGAGGTCACCGTGCAGTGCCTGCGCATGGGCGGTGGGTTCGGCGGCAAGGAGATGCAGCCGCACGGCTACGCCGCCGTCGCCGCCCTCGGCTCGGTGCTGACGGGCCGGCCGGTGCGGCTGCGGCTCAACCGCACCCAGGACCTCACGCTGTCCGGCAAGCGTCATCCGTACCACGCCCGGTGGGAGGCCGGTTTCGACGAGAGCGGCCGCCTGCAGGCCCTGGAGGCCACCGTCACCAGCGACGGCGGGTGGAGCCTGGACCTCTCCGAGCCCGTGCTGCAGCGCACGCTGTGCCACATCGACAACGCCTACTGGATTCCGCACGTGCAGGTCCACGGCCGGATCGCACGGACCCACAAGACCTCCCAGACCGCGTTCCGCGGCTTCGGCGGCCCGCAGGGCATGCTGGTGATCGAGGAGGTCATGGGCCGCTGCGCCCCGTTGCTCGGCCTGGACCCCACGGAGCTGCGCCACCGCAACCTCTACGTCCCCGGCCAGACCACGCCCTACGGCCAGCCCGTCCGGCACGCCGAGCGGCTGCGCACCATCTGGACCCAGCTGCTCGACCGGGCCGAGGTCGAGCGCCGCCGCGAGGAGATCGCCGCCTTCAACGCCGCCCACCCCGACACCAAGCGGGCGCTCGCGCTCACCCCCGTGAAGTTCGGCATCTCCTTCAACCTCACGGCCTTCAACCAGGCCGGCGCCCTCGTGCACGTCTACAAGGACGGGTCCGTGCTCATCAACCACGGCGGCACCGAGATGGGACAGGGGCTGCACACCAAGATGCGCCAGGTCGCGGCCACGGCCCTGGGCGTGCCCATGGAGACCGTCCGGCTCGCGCCCACCCGCACGGACAAGGTGCCCAACACCTCCGCGACGGCCGCCAGCTCCGGGGCGGACCTCAACGGCGGGGCCGTGAAGAACGCCTGCGAGCAGATCCGCGACCGGCTGGCCGAGGTCGCCGCCCGCAAGTTCGACATCCACCCCGATGACGTCCGGTTCGTCGACGGCACGGTCACCGGGATCGGCTTCCATGACCGGCAGATGTCCTTTGCCGAGCTCGCCCACGACGCCTACTTCCAGCGGATCTCGCTGTGGGCCGCCGGCTACTACCGCACCGAGGGGCTCCACTGGGACGCGGCCCGGATGCAGGGCGAGCCGTTCAAGTACTTCTCCTACGGCGCCTCCGTCTCCGAGGTGGAGGTCGACGGGTTCACGGGCGCGTACCGGCTGCTGCGCACCGACATCGTCCACGACGTGGGCGACAGTCTCTCCCCGCTGATCGACGTGGGGCAGATCGAGGGCGGGTTCGTCCAGGGCGCCGGCTGGCTCACGCTCGAGGAGCTGCGCTGGGACGAGTCCGACGGGCCGCACCGGGGCCGGTTGGCGACCCAGGCGGCGAGCACCTACAAGCTGCCGAGCTTCTCGGAGATGCCCGAGGAGTTCAACGTGCACCTCTTCGAGGAGGCCACCGAGAGCGGCGTCGTCTACGGCTCCAAGGCCGTGGGGGAGCCGCCCCTCATGCTGGCCTTCAGCGTGCGCGAGGCGCTGCGGGAGGCCGCGGCCGCGTTCGGGCCGGGCGGGCGGAGCACCGAGCTCGCGAGCCCCGCCACCCCGGAGGCCGTGTTCTGGGCGGTCCAGGAGGCGCGCCGCGCCCTGCCCGTGGCGGACGTCGCCGCGTCGACCGCTCCGGCCGCTCCGGCGGCGCGCTGACGTGGACTGGCTGGACGCCCTGCAGCACCTGCGCGCGGAGGGCGCGCCGGGGGTGCTCGTCACCGTCACGGAGGTGCGCGGGCACGCCCCCCGGGAGGCCGGGGCCAAGATGGTCGTGTCCGGGTCCGCCGCGTGGGACACCGTGGGCGGCGGCAACCTCGAGGCGACCGTGGTCGAGCGGGCTCGGGTCCTCCTCGCAGCGGGGGCCACGGATCCGGAGACGATGACCTTCTCGCTCAACGAGCACGCCGCCGTGGAGCACGGGCGCCAGTGCTGCGGAGGCGTGGTCAGCGTGCTGCTCGAGCCCCAGGGCGCCCGCCCCGTGGTCGCCGTGTTCGGTGTGGGCCACGTGGGTCACGAGCTCGCCCGGGTGCTGTCCCGCCTGCCCCTGAACCTGCACCTGGTGGACAGCCGGGAGGGTCAGCTGGCCCCCGCCCGGCTGGCCGACGTCACCGACGGAGCCGCGCAGGTCCGCCTCCACCACAGCCCCGTCCCGGAGAACGTGCTGGCCGGGCTGCCGGCCGGGGCGCACGTGCTGATCATGAGCCACGACCACGCCGAGGACTTCGTGCTGTGCGACGCCGCGCTGCGCCGGGACGACCTCGGCAGCGTGGGCCTGATCGGCTCCCGGGCCAAGTGGGCCCGCTTTCGGCAGCGGCTGCGCGCGGAGGGCCATGCGGAGAGCACCGTGGATCGCATCACGTGCCCCATAGGTCTCCCGGGCATCCCCGGCAAGGCGCCCGCGGTGATCGCGATCAGCGTCGCCGCCCGCCTGCTCCAGGACCTCGCCGGCGCACCGGCTGCGGCGCCCGCGGACCCTGGACGCCCGTCCGAGACGATCGAGGCGGTGACATGAGCGTTTCCCTGGGACTGCCCCGGCTGCGCAGCACCGGTCCGGGCCCCAGCGGCGCCCCGGCCGGGGCCGGGCTGATGGACCGCCACGGCCGCCGCGCCACCGACCTGCGACTGTCGGTGATCGACAAGTGCAATCTGCGCTGCACCTACTGCATGCCCGCCGGAGGTCTGCCCTGGCTGCCCGCCGCCCAGCTGATGACCCCCGCCGAGATCACCCGGATCGTCCACGTCGGGGTGACCGAGCTCGGGGTCACCGAGCTGCGCCTGACCGGCGGGGAACCCCTGGTCCGGGCCGACCTCGAGGACATCATCACCGGGATCCGTGCTACCCACCCGGACCTGCCGGTCTCGCTCACCACCAACGGCATCGGTCTGGCCGCCCGCGCCCAGGGCCTGGCCGAGGCCGGGCTGACCCGGATCAACATCTCCCTGGACTCCCTGGACGCGGCGACCTTCCGCGCCCTGGCCCGCCGGGACCGCCTGGCCGACGTGCTGGCCGGGGCCGAGGCGGCGGCCGCGGCCGGGCTGACCCCGGTGAAGATCAACGCGGTGCTGATGCGCGGGGTCAACGACCACGAGGCCCCCGACCTGCTCGCCTGGGCGCTGGCGCGCGGCTTCGCGCTGCGGTTCATCGAGCAGATGCCCCTGGACGCCGACCACGGCTGGACCCGGGCGGAGATGGTCACCGCCGCCGAGATCCGCCACCGGCTCGGTGAGCGGTACCGGCTGACCCCGCACCCGGGCCCGCGCGAGGGCGCCCCGGCCGAACTGTGGGACGTGCACCCCCGCACCCCCACCCCGGACGAAACCCGGGCCGCCGGCGCCGGGGGCTCCGGTGGCGCACCGCTGGGCACGGTGGGGGTCATCGCCTCGGTCACCGAGCCCTTCTGCGGCGACTGCAAGCGGACCCGGATCACCGCCGAGGGCAGGATCCGGTCCTGCCTGTTCTCCCACGAGGAGGTCGAGCTGCTGCCGCTGCTGCGGGCCGGTGCCACCGACGGACAGCTGGCCGAGCGCTGGCGGGCGGCGATGTGGGCGAAACCGGCCGCCCACGGCATGGACCACACCGGCCTGGACTCCCCCGACTACGTCCAGCCGGAGCGCTCGATGAGCGCGATCGGAGGCTGACGCACACCACGGGCCTCCCGACGCCGGGCGACCGGCTCGTCACCCGCGGGGAGAACCGGCTCGGGGAGAACCGGCGCGCCGGGGCAGCAGCCAGCCCACCAAGACCACGGCTCCCGGCAGGGCCGAGATCAGGGCGAGCAGCCCGTAGCCGATCGAGATCGCGAAGCCGGTCCCGGCGGGCAGGCCGTGGGCCATCGCGGCCAGGGTGGTGATCCCCTCCCGCGGACCCCAGCCGCCCACCCCGACGGGCACGGACATCCCGGCGAGGCCCAGCACGGTGGTCCCCCACAGGTTCGCCAGGGTCTCCTGGGGTGCGGTGCGCACGGCCGCCAGCAGGAACAGCCCCTGGTAGCAGGCCCAGGCGAGCACGGACAGCGCCCACACCCCGGCCCGGTCCCGCGCCGGGGCGCCGCTCGTGGAGCGCCAGGCGACGGCACCCACGGCGAGCGCCCCGAGGCCGAGGACCGTGGCGAGCCAGCCGCCGACCGCCAGGGCCGGGACGACCCCGGCCGCGAGGAGCACGGACGTCCCCGCCAGCCGTTCGCCCAGCACGGAGCCGCCGGCGCCGGGCCAGCTGTCGCCGCGCCGGCGGCGGCGCAGCACCCGCACGGCGTCCCCGGTCACGCCCCCGGGCAGCAGCAGGTTGACGAGCCCGGACGCCCAGCACTCGCCCAGCGCCTCCCGGAAGCCGATCGGTGTGGCCCGGTTGCGAGCCACCAGCCGCCAGCGCTGGGCCTGGGCCGCGGTGGCCACGAGCCCGGCGCCCAGGGCGAGCGCCACGGTGGCGGGGGTGAGGATCCCGACGGCGCTGCGGACCGCGTCCGTGCCGAGCACGCGGAACAGCATGGCGAGGAGGACCAGCCCGGCCACCGCTTGCCCGGCGGCGAGCAGCACGCGGAGTACGGGCCGCCGCCGCGTGGGGGCGGGCGTGGTCTCGGCGGGCATGGGCGCAGTCTAGCCACCGCCCGCCGCCGCCCGGATTGACGCGGCGGGCCGGGCCCGCCCAGGATGAAGACCCCCGACGCGGAAGGCGACCGCATGCCCCTGGCCCGTTCCACCGGCCCGCACTCCTCGGCGCGCCGGGACGGTCTGCTCGCCTTCGCGGTGCTGGGCGGCGCCCTCGCGGCGCTCCTCCTCCTGGCGGACGCGGCGCTCCCCGTGCTGGCGTGCTCGGTGCTGCTGGGTCTCGCCGTGCTCGGGGCGGTGGTGCGCAGCACCGTGCGCCGCCGCGGCGAGCCCTACGGCCCCGCCGACCGGGTCACCGTGGGCCGCTCCGTGCTCGTCGCCCTGGCCGCCGCGCTCCTGCCCCTGGGGCTGGCCCCCGTGCTGGGGCATGACGGGGGCCGGCCCGCCGACGCCTGGTGCTGGACCGTGTTCGCCGTCGCGCTGCCCGCGTGGCTGCTCGACGGGATCGACGGGTGGGTGGCGCGCCGCACCGGGACCGCCACGCGCGCCGGGGCCCGGTTCGACCAGGAGGTCGACGCCGTGCTGCTGCTGCTCCTCTCGGTGGCGGTCGCCGCCCGGATCGGGCTGCCGGAGGCGTCGTGGGTGGTGGTGATCGGCGCCCTGCGCTACCTCTTCCTGCTGGGCCTGCGGGTGCGCCCGGCGTGGCGCCGCGAGCTGCCCTTCTCCTCGTACCGGCGGGTGGTGGCGGGGATCCAGGGCGGCGTCCTGCTCGGCACGCTGGTCCCCCTGATCCCGCTGCCGCTGGCCGTCACGGCCACCGTGATCGCGCTCGTCCTGCTGCTGGTGTCCTTCGGCCGGGACGTGCTGTGGCTGGAGCGGTGCGCCCGCGGCCTCAGCTGACGGGCGGCAGGCCGAGCACGTCCGCGTGCCCCACCGTGGCCCGCAGCCGGCCGCGGGCGCAGTCCACCAGGCGGGTCCGCAGCCAGGCGTGGGCCTCGGCCGTGAGGTCCGGGCGGTGCTCCACGGCGGCGTCCGCGCGGTCGGCGAGGAACCGCTCCAGGAGGGGCCGGGCCCACGGCTGGTCGGAGATCCACCAGGGGGTGGGCGTCACGTCCACGACCATGCCGCGCTCCTGCAGGGCCTCCGCGGCCAGCCGCACGGCATCGGTCCCGGCGAGCTCGCCGCGGTGCTGGTGGTCCTCGAAGGCGCCCAGCACCGAGGGGTCCAGGTGATGGGGCGGGTCGAGGAGGACCTCGCCGTCGACGGTCAGGGCGAGGAGCGCCGGGACGGCCTCCGCGGAGAGCACGCGGGCCAGGTCCCGGAGCTGCTGCCGGGTCAGCAGGTCGAGCAGGGCGGAGCACGTCACGAGCCGGCGGGCCGCCGGGTGCTCCGCGAGCACTCGGCCGAGCTCCTCGACCCCGGCGAGGACGGGCACGACGTCGGCCCCCTCCGCCCGGGCGGCGGCCACGGCCTGGTCGAGCAGCTCGCGGTCGTGGTCGAGCAGGATCCAGCGCTGGGGGCCGGGGAGGTGCCGGGCGAGCCAGGCCCGGTTCGCGCCCGTCCCGGCGCCGAGGTCCACCACCACGACCGGCTCGGTGTCCGCGGCGCCGGGGGCCGCGGCCGGCGGCAGCTGCTCCCAGTGCCGCACGATGCGGGCGATCAGCGGCAGGGAGTCCTCGCGGGCCGCGGCGTCGGCGGGCTCCCGCAGGGCCAGCCAGTCGCCGGCGACGGGACGGTCGGGGGCGGAGTGGTTCGTCATGACGGTCTCCTGGTGCGGTCGTGGTCGGGGTCGGGACTGCGCCCGAGGGGATCGGACGGGTCGAGGGGCGGGTCGAAGGGCGGGCCGATCGCCGCGAGGACGTCGCGGGCGGTGTCCGTCCAGCTGCGCAGGCGGTCGCGGCGGGCCAGTGCGGCGGCCCGCCACTGCGCGCGCAGGGCGGGGTCGGTCAGCCAGTCGCGCAGCACCGCGGTCCAGGCGGACGGGTCGGCGGGGTCGAGGGCGGCACCGGCCCGGAGGCCGGCGCCGGGCGGAACACCGGTGTCGGGCGCACCCCGGGGCCCCGGCGTGCCGTCGAGGGCCTCGACCGCACCGGTGCCGGCCGCGACCACCGCGGGCACGCCGTGGGCGAGCGCCTCGGTGACGACCATGCCGTAGGTCTCGGTCGTGGAGGGCAGCAGCAGCAGGTCGGTGCGCGCCCACTGCCGGGCCAGCGCGGCGCCCTCGAGGGGGCCGGGCCAACGCACGCGCCCCGGATCGGGGAGCTCCCGGACCGCGGCGCGCAGAGCGCGGACGTGCTCGGGGTCGCCCTCGGGGCCGACAAGGTCCAGGGTCCAGCCGAGGGCGGCCAGCGGCGCGAGGGCCTCCAGCAGGAGGCCCTGGTTCTTGCGCGGGGTCAGGGACGCCACACAGGTCAGCCGCGGCGGGCGCGACCCCGCGGCCACCGGTCCGCGCTCGGCCCCCGGCTCGGCCACGACGGCGTCCGCGGTGCCGTAGCGGCGCAGGAGGTCGCGGGCCGCCCAGGCGCTGGGCGCCAGCACGCCGGTGGCGGCGGCGAGAGCGGTCGCCTCCCGCCGGGCGAGCTCCGTGGCGGCCGCGGGCTCCAGCCCGGTCTCGGCGGGCAGGGGCAGGTGCACGAGCAGGTGCACGGGCAGCCCGGAGCGCACGGCGTCGTCGACCGCCTCCGGGGCGGCGCACCCCACGAGGCCGTCGAGGACGACCGCCCGCCCGGGGGCCGGTGCGCCCAGCGCGCGCCGCAGCCGGGCCCGGGCGGCACCGTCCGGCGCGGGCCAGCACCCGGCCACCGGCACGAGCCGGGCCGGGCGCCCCAGGGCGTCCAGCGCCGCCACGAGCCGGCGGTCGTAGAGCGAGCCGCCGGTGGGCCGCCCGCCGTCGTCGGGCACCACCACGTCGATGCCCGCGCGCGCGGTGCTCACCGGGCGGGGGCGGGCCCGCCGCGCTCGCTCAGCACGGGCAGCTCGAGGGTGTAGGAGGCCCAGGCGTCGGGGGTCTCCCGGAGGGTCACGGTCAGCCGCTCGAGCCCTTCGACGAACGCCGCCCCCGCCGCGAGCCGCTCGGCGACGTACTGGGCCAGGACCTCCGTGGTGGACAGCCGGCCCGTGAAGTCCGGATGCTCGTCGAGGTTGCGGTAGCGCAGCCCGTCGAGGACGCCCGCGAGCAGGTCGTTGGCCACGCCGATGTCCATGACCACCCCGTGCTCGTCGAGGACCGGCCGGGACCAGGTGGTCTCCACCACGTAGGTGGCCCCGTGCAGGTTCTGGGCGGGGCCGAAGAACGGGTCCGGCAGGCTGTGGGCGATCATCATGTGGTCTCGGACGGTCAGGGTGAACACGGAGCTCCTCGGGTCGGTGGGGGGGGGCGGTCAGTCGTAGTGCACCACGTGGCACAGGACGTCCGGGGCCCCTGCGGCGAGCCGCGCCATCGTGGCGGGCAGCTCCTCGAACGAGGAGCTCCCGGAGAGCAGGGCGTCGAAGCGGGGGTCCCGGAGGGCGTCCAGCGCTGTGGCGAGCCGGTCGGCGGTCGTGCGGCGGGCCCGGCGGGCGGGGGCGACGACGCCCACCTGGCTGGCGCGCAGCTGCAGCCGGCGGGCGTGGAAGTCGGCGCCGAGCGGGACGGCAGGGTCCTCGTCGCCGTACCAGGACAGCTCGATCAGCTCCCCCTCGTCGCCGAGCAGCTCGAGCCCCCGCGCCAGGCCGGCGGCGGTGGAGGAGGCGTGCAGGACGACGTCGCACTCCCCCGCGGCGTCCTCCGGCAGCACGTGCTCCACGCCGAGCCGGGCCGCGAGCCCCCCGCGGGACGGCTGCGGGTCCACGAGCTGCAGCCGGGCCAGCGGGAAGCGGGCCAGCAGCGCGGCCGTGCACGCGCCGATCATCCCGGCGCCGACCACGGCCACGCGGTCCCCGAAGCGGGGCGCGGCCTCCCACAGCGCGTTGACGGCCGTCTCCACCGAGCCCGCGAGCACCGCGCGCCCGGAGGGGACGTCGTCGGGCACCGGGGTCACGGCGGAGGCCGGGAGCACGTAGCGGTCCTGGTGGGGGTGGAGGCTGAAGACCCGCCGGCCCACCAGGTCCTCCGGCCCCTGCTCCACGACGCCCACGGAGAGGTAGCCGTACTTCACGGGGCCGGGGAAGTCCCCCTCCTGGTACGGGGCGCGCATCCGCCCGTGCACGCGCGCCGGGACGAGGCCGCGGTGGACGAGCGACTCGGTGCCGCGGCTGACCCCGGAGCGCAGCGCCCGCACCAGGACGTCCTCGGGGCCCGGGACGGGCAGCTCCGCGGTGCGCAGCTCTCCCCGGCCGGGCTCCACGGTCCAGTAGGCGCGGCCGGTGCGGGGGTCCTCCGGCGGGGCGGGGTGAGCGGCGTCGGTCATGGTCCCATTGTGTCCTGACGGCCGCGCCGCGCCACCGGGTGACCACGGCGCGCCCCCGTGACCCCCGTGCCCCCGGCCGACCACGCCGCCGCGGGGTCGGCCGGGCGCTGCCGGGTCAGCCGGGCGCCCCGTGGTCGGCCGGCGGGGAGCGGACGTCGCCGGGCTCCTCGTGCAGCTCGGCGAGCGCCCGGCGCAGCGCGGCATAGCGCCGCGCCCCGAGCCGGCGCCGCCACTGCTCCTCCACCTCGGCGACCACCCCGGCCGCCACCGCCTGGGCGGCCCGGCCGCGCTCGGCGACGCTCACGAGCCGCGCCCGGGCGTCGGCGGGATCGGGGCGCCGCTCCACGTACCCCTCCTCCTCCAGGGCCTGGACGAGGAGGCTGGCCGTCTGCTTGGTGACCCGGGCCTGCTCCGCCAGCTGCACCGTGCGGGTGCCGCCCGGGCCGATGCGCTGGAAGATCCGGGCCTGCGCGTAGGAGAGGTCCGCGAAGCCGGCGGCGTGCAGGGCCTCGACCACCCGGATCTCCATGTCCCGGTACGGGTAGTACAGCAGCAGCCCGGTGTTGGTCCTCGCGTCCTCGTGCATGCCCACCCCTTGACAGCCTGGCCGTCGCCGCCGGAAAATTCAGTCAGGAAACCTGACCATTTGGAGGAGATTATCATGGACCGCGACGCCATCTGGGACGCCGTCCACCGGGAGCGGTCCGCGCTGGCGGACCTGCTCGAGACGCTCCGCCCCGAGGAGTGGGACCACCCCACCCTCTGCTCGGGATGGGCGGTGCGGGACGTCGCGGCCCACGTCATCGCCTCGCCCCAGGTCGGTCTCGCCGATCTCGTCCCGGCCCTGTGGCGGGGCCGCGGGGACTACAACCGCGCCCTGTACCTGGACGCCCGGGCCCGCGGTCGCCGGCCGGTCGAGTCGATCCTCGCCGACTACCGCCG
This sequence comes from Kocuria sp. LHG3120, assembly GCF_049897445.1. NCBI lineage: Bacteria > Bacillati > Actinomycetota > Actinomycetes > Micrococcales > Micrococcaceae > Kocuria > Kocuria sp. LHG3120. The sequence continues at coordinate 127,359 of NZ_JAFCWG010000007.1, forward strand.
CCTGGACGGCTCGAGGCGCCACCCGCCGGGCACGACCGTCCGCGAGCCGCTGCTGGACGTCCTGGTCCACACCCAGGACATCGTCCTGCCCCTGGGCCGGCACCACGCCATGCCCCCGGAGGCCGCGCGCACGGCCGCCGACCGGGTGTGGTCCATGCCGTTCCCGTTCCGGGCGCGCCGGAGACTGCGCGGGGTGACGCTGACCGCAACCGACGTCGACTGGCGCGCCGGCAGCGGCCCCGAGGTCCGAGGCGCCATCGACGCGCTCCTGCTGCTGCTGACCGGCCGCACCGCGGCGCTGGACCGGCTCGAGGGGCCCGGCCTCGACGTCGTGGGAGCGGGCCCGGGAGCCTCCCGCCGCTCTTGACACCTCGCCGCGGCGGCGGGGACGCTGGTGGAGGCGGCGTCCGCCGTCACCTCCCCCGTCCCCGAGGTGACCCATGGTCCAGCGCATCCTCTTCCTGCACGGTGCCGGGCCCCAGCCCCGCACCGGCGACAACCCGGTGCTCGAGGCCGTGCGGCGGCAGTGGCCCGATGCCGACCTCGTGGCCCCGGACCTCCCGAGCCCGGAGGACCCCGACCCGGACCAGTGGCAGGAGGCGATCGGCCGGGCCGTCCGCGCCATCCCGGACGAGCCCTGGGTGATCGTGGGCCACTCCCTCGGCGGGTCCGAGGCCCTGCGCTTCCTCTGCCACCGGATCCCCACCCTGCTGCAGCGCGTCGTGACCGTGGCGGCCCCGTGCTGGTGCCCGGAGCACCCGGACGTGGAGGAGCAGGGCTTCGCCCTGCCCTCCACCGTGGGCCGGAAGCTCGCCGACCTCGAGATCGTCGTGGTCCACGCCGAGGACGACGACGTGGTGCCCCCCGCCCACGCGCGCTGCCTCACCGAGCGGCTGCCCTCGGCCCAGCTCGTGCTGCTCCCCTCCGGTGGGCACCTGCCGACGTCCTGGACGGACCGGGGTCTCATTGCGTGAGCCGGACCCGCCCGGCTCGGCAGGACGGCCGCCGTGCGAGAGCATGGGCACCATGAGCCGATCGCACCCGCAGCACCGCAGGACCGTCCGCACCCTGGGGGCCGCCGCGCTCCTCCTGGGACTCACCGTCCCGGCCCCCGCGGCGGCGCTCCCGGACGCCCCGGGCGGCGCGGCCGCCACGACCGCGGCGGTCACCGTCCCCGCCTCCTGCGGTCCGGCCGCGGGTCCGCTGCCCGCCGCGGTGGGACCCGCGGCGCAGGACGACCGGCGCGCCCTGACCACCGCGCTGGACGGGCTGAGCGCGGCGGTGGGCGCCGAGATCGGGCTGCTGGTGCAGGACGCGGACGGCCGCACGGTCTTCGCCCACCGCCCCGAGGTGTCCGGCATGGAGGCCAGCCTCTCCAAGGTCCCGCTGGCCCTCACCATCATGCGCCTGGCCGCCGAGCGGGACGGCCGGCTCACGGAGCAGCAGCGGGCCCTGATCCGCGACAGCGTCCACGAGAGCGGCAACGAGTCCACCACCGCCCTCTACGGCGCGCTCGGGCCCACGCTCTCCGCCATGGAGGGCGAGCTCAACGAGACCTACGACCTCATGGGCGTCAGCTCGACCCGGTCCTCGGGCGGCTGGGGCCACAACCTGACCACCGCCTCCGACCAGCTGGCCGTGCTGGGCACGGTCGTCCACGGGGCGGACTGGCTGCCCGAGGAGGACCTGGCCTGGCTGCGGGAGCAGATGCGGCCCACCCATCCGTCCCAGACCTGGGGCGTGGGCGCGGCCCGCGCGGACGGGTCCGGGGCGGCGGACTCCCTCGTCAAGAACGGGTGGCTGCCGGACGCCGGCGGCGCGTGGGACACCCACAGCGTGGGGCGCACGGTGTCGGGCGGGACCGCCCACCACATCGCGGTGCTGGGCTCCGGCTACCCCTCCGCGGCCTGCGGCCAGGACGTGGCCACCGCCGTGGTCGACCTGTACCTCGCGCTCGGGACCGGCTGAGCTCACGCGGCCGCGTGCGGCGCCCCCGCGCCCGGATCCACCCGGTGCGGTCCGGACGCGGACGGCCGGACGTCGAAGTCGAAGATCGCGGTGGGCAGATAGACCGTGGCGCAGGAGTTGGGGATGTCCACCACCCCCGAGAACCGGCCCTCGATCGGCGCGGCGCCCAGCAGCAGGTACGCCTGCTCCGGGGAGTACCCGAACTTCGTGAGGTAGTCGACGGCGTGCAGGCACGCCCGCTGGTAGGACAGCTGCGAGTCGAGGTAGCGCTGCTCGCCGTCGAGGGTCACCGAGGTGCCGGAGAAGGCGATCCACTCGCTGTACTGCGGGTCCGTCCTGCCCGGCAGGAAGATCGCGTTCTCCGTGACCCCGTAGGTCTCCATCCCGCCCTTGATGACGTCCACGTGGAAGTCGATGAACCCGCCCATCTCGATGGCGCCGCAGAACGTGATCTCGCCGTCGCCCTGGGAGAAGTGCAGGTCGCCCACGGAGAAGTTCGCGCCGTCCACGAAGACGGGGTAGAAGACGCGGGTGCCCTTGGTGAGGTTCTTGATGTCCTGGTTGCCGCCGTTCTCGCGGGGCGGCGCGGTGCGCGCGGCCTCCGCGGCGACCCGCTCGACGTCCGGGCCGGGAACCCCGCCGAGCAGGGCGTTCTCCGGCTCGGGCGGCAGCGCCAGGGGCGGGACCCGGTCCGGGTCGGTGGCGATGAGCGCCCCTTCGCGCGCGTTCCACCGGGCCAGGAGCTCCGCGGAGGGCGCGGTGCCCATCAGGCCGGGGTGGACGATGCCGGTGAACGAGACCTCCGGGACGTGCCGGGAGGTCGCGGTCTGGCCGCGGAAGTCCCAGATCGCCTTGTAGGCGTCCGGGAACCGGTCGGTGAGGAAGCCGCCACCGTTGGACCGCGCGAAGACGCCGGTGTACCCCCAGCCCTGCCCGGCCAGGGGGCCGGAGTCCTCCTGCGGGATCGGGCCGACGTCGAGGATGTCGACGACGAGCAGGTCGCCCGGCTGGGCGCCCTGCACCGCGAACGGGCCGGAGAGCTTGTGCACGGTCGTCAGCGGCGCGTTGAGGACGTCCTCGGCGGAGTCGTCGTTGACGATCGCGCCGTCGAACCACTCCCGGCAGTGCACCCGGAACGTGTCCCCCGGTCGCACGGTGGCCACCGGGGGGATCTCCGGGTGCCACCGGTTGTGCCCGACCAGCTGCTGGTCCTCGAACGGCCGTGACGAGTCCAGGGGAAAGATGAGCTCCGGCATGACGTGCCTCCTTGGCGGCTGTGCTGCGGTGGTGTGCCTCTCAGGGCCGGGGAAGTCTGCGGTGCAGGGGGTTGCCGGTGGTGCGGGTCGCTCGCCGGGAGCCGGGCGGGGGCGCGGCGACGACGTCGGGCTCCGCGGCGGTGCGCTCGGTGCGCTCGATCAGCCGGGCCGCGGGGGTGCCGGCCCGGGAGAGCCCGGGCGCGCTCATCAGCCGCCGCGCCGCGGAGCCGCAGCCGGGGCAGTCGCTCTCGCGCGTGGCCGCGCCCATGCCCAGCAGGACCTCGAAGTCGCCGCACTCCCGGCACCGGTACTCGTAGATCGGCATGCGGGGCGCCTCCCGGGAACGCGGGGTCTCTGGACTGACGACCCTAGTGCGGGGTCCGTGGCCGGGGAAGGGCTGCCATCGACATCGCCCGGACATGACGGGGCGGGGCCGCAGGTTCCTCGGGGCGCGAGCCCGCACCAGGAGGCCCTGCCGGACGTGCGCTCAGGGCCGGCCGGGCGGCACGTTCAGGTTGTGCCGGAAGAGGTTCCCGGGATCGTAGCGGTCCTTGAGGGCGGCCAGCCGCTGGTGCTTCTCCCGCCCGTAGGCCAGGCGGGCCGCCTCCACCGGGTCGCCCCCGAGCTCGGCGTCGGGCCCCATGAGGCCGACGTACTCGCCGTGCTCGGCGAACGGCTGCATCGTGTCCCGCACGGTCCGCACGAAGGCTGCGAGGTGCTCGTCCTCGGCCGGGTCGTGCCGGACGCCGTGCACCGTCAGCCAGTACCGTGCGGACCGGTTGGGGAAGGCGGTGGCCTCCTCGGGCACCCTGCCGAAGGCGCCCTCGAGGTGGTGGACGTCGATGCCGGTGCCTCGGCAGGTGATCCCGGAGGCCAGCCCGACGAGGACGTCGACGACCTCGTCGTCCAGCCGGGAGAAGGGAAGGTTGCGCCAGTGGCCGTGCGAGCCCCGGGGGAAGAGCCCGTCCCGCGCCCCCTGCCACGCGAGCCAGGGCGTCGGGCCCATCTCCTCGGCGTCGGGCGGAGCGTCCTCCCGCAGTCCGTCGACGACGTCCAGGCCTGCTGCGTGGTCCTCCGAGACCCAGCTGAACCCCACGGTCAGCACCGGTTCCTCGCCCATCCCGGCCGCCGGGGGCGGGATCGCGAAGGTGAGGACCGGGTTCATCTCGTCCGGCAGACCGCGCGACCACGCGGCGAAGGCGGACAGGGCGCCCGCCCAGCGCGGCCTTCGGTAGTGGAGGTTCCCCGCGAGCACGGTGGACGGCAGCCGGCGGGCCCGGAAGGTGAAGGAGGAGACCACCCCGAGGTTGCCCCCGCCGCCGCGGAGCCCCCAGAACAGCCCGGCGTTCTCCTCCTCGCTGACGTGCAGGTGGTCGCCGGCGGCGGTCACGACGTCGGCCGAGTCCAGGTTGTCGAGGGTCAGCCCGCTGCTGCGGGTCAGCCACCCCATGCCCCCGCACAGGGTCAGCCCCGCCACGCCCACCGCGCCGGTGAGGCCGCCGGGAACGGCGAGGCCGTGCCGGGCCGTGGCGCGGTCGAGAGCGGCGACGGTGGTGCCGGGCTCCACGCTCACGAGCTGGTACGCGGGATCGACGACGACGCTCCGCAGCCGCCCGAGGTCCAGCACCAGGCCGCCCTCGACCGTGCCGTGGCCCGCCACGCCGTGCCCGCCGCCCCGCACCGCCAGCGGCAGGCGCGTGCGCTGGGCCGTGGCCAGCGCCAGGTCGATGTCGGCGAGGTCCCCGGCCCGCACGACGGCCCGGGGACGGGCGTCGATCAGGCCGTTCCAGACGCGGCGGGCCCTGTCGTAGTCGGCGTCCCCCGGCTCGACCAGCACCCCGGCGAGACGGTCCTGGAGTTCCTGGAGCGCCCTGGTCGTCCCGTGGTCCGGCGCACCGTGGTCGGTGGTGCTCATGGCTCCCGCTCCTGCGCGACATCAATTCGTCAGCCCGGGGGCAAATTCTAGTCGTCCGTGTTCCCGAGTCGGCAGATGACCTCGTCACGCCTGCATAACTCCAGGCGGGACGTCAGGGACGGACGGTCCCGTCCGCTCCGGCGGCCGGCCCGGGCTCAGCGGCCGGAGCCGCCCCGGCGGCACCGGCGCCCTCCGCGGGGTCGGCCGGAGCGGCCGGACCGGTGGTCCCGGTCCGGCCGGTGACCGGCTCGGCCGCGGCCTTCGGCGCCGGGCGGTCCGGCTCCGCGTCCTGGTCGTTCAGGATCCCGTCGCCGTCGCGGTCCGGGTCGTCCTCGTTGCGCAGGCCGTCGCCGTCCAGGTCCGGGTCGACGTCGTTGAGGACGCCGTCCCCGTCGAGATCCGGGTCCTCGTGGTTCAGCAGGGGGGCGCCGTCGAGGAGGTCGCCGTCCAGGTTGTCGTCGTCGACGTCCAGGATCCCGTCCTTGTCGGTGTCCCGCTCCGCGTCCGGAATCCGCGGGGCGACTCCCGGCTCGGGCTCGGGCTCGGGCTCAGGCGCGGGCTTCACCACGGGCCCGGGCGCCGGCGGGGCCGGCACGGGATCGGGCACGCCAGGATCGGCCGGGGTGGCCGGCACGGCCGGCACGGCCGGGGTGGCGGGCACGGCCGGGGTGGCGGGCACGGCCGGGGTGGCGGGGACGGCCTCCGGCTGCTGCACGGGCGGCTTGGCGGTTCCGGCCTTCTCGGCCTCTGCTCGCTTCGCGGCCTCCGCCTTCTGGACCGCCTCGGCCCTCTTCGCTGCATCCGCCTTCTGGACCGCCTCGGCCCTCTTCACGGCCTCTGCCTTCTGCTGCGCCGCCTGCTTCCGCGCCGCGTCCGCCTTGACCGCGGCCTTCTGGGCGGCCGCCGCCTTCTGCGCGGCCTCGGCCTTCTTCGCCGCCTCGGTCTTCTGCGCCGCCTCGGCCCGCTGCGCGGCCGGGTCCTCGACCGTCTCCGGGACGGGGACCTCGAGGGAGTACTTGCTGCGGGAGGCGGGGATGACGCGCATGCCGTCGACCCAGTCGAAGGACTGCGGGTCGACGGCCTGCCCGTCCACCCAGGTCTCGAAGTGCAGGTGCGGGCCCGTGACGCGGATGCCGGTGGCCCCGACCGTGCCGAGCTGCTCGGAGGCGGCGAGCCGGTCACCGGTGCGCACCCGGACGTCCTCGAGGTGGTTGTAGGTGGTCCTGATCCCGTCCGCGTGGGTGACCTCCACCCGGTTGCCGCCCCAGACGTCCCAGAACACGGCCGTCACCACGCCGTCCAGGGCGGCGACGACCGGCAGCCCCGCCGCGGCGGAGACGTCGGTGCCGTTGTGGAACTCGCGCCCGCCGCGATCCGGGGCGATCCGCCAGCCGAACTGGCCGCCGGGCAGGACGGCGCCGGGACGGGCCGGGGCGATGATCGTGTTGACGGGCAGCTCGCCCTGGTACAGCTTCGGCGCCTGCCGGCCCGGGCGCACGGTCGAGGCCGACTCACGGCCCCCGTCACCGCGGCCCGCCCCGGCCCGCCAGGAGCCCTGGCCCGCGCCGCCGTCCCGCACGGGCGAGGCGGCACGGTCCCCCCGCAGCGGTCCGGCCGGAGGGACTGTCTGCTCCTGACCGGCCGCGAGCAGGCTCCATCCGCTGTCCCGCTGCTCCGTCCGCTCCGCGGAGGCCGCCGGGGCGCCGAAGGCCGAGCCCCGTCCCTGCCCGGCGTCCGGGGTGATGCCGGAGCTGACCGCCACGCTGACGGCCACCAGCGCCGAGAACGCGGTGAGGGCGGTCACCGGCGAGGACGCGCGGTGCCGCAGGTCGGGGCGGGCGGGACGGCGAGAGGAGTCGCGGGGCATGACGGTGTTTCCCCCAGGATGTCGCGACGAGCGACGTGAAGATCGTGCAGGAGTTCGAGGTGCTGGGACCCAGCGTGATCAGCTTAAGCGAACGGACCCTGACCACCGAGGAAACTCCCGTCCCCACATCAGCGCCTTGTCATGCGACGACTTGATGCAAACGCAAACGCCTCGGGACGGGCGATCAGTAGGGCCCCGACCACCCGTCCTCGAGCAGTCCGCGGACGTAGGCGGCCTGGCCGAGGTGCTGCGCGGCGTCGTCGACCGTGCTCACCAGGCGGACGCCACGGGTGACGGGCGGGGTCCACGACCGGTCCACCACGTCGTCCAGCTGGGCCTCCGTGAGCCCGTGCACGTACGCCACGGTGCGCTCGACCACCGCGTCGAGGTAGCCGCGCAGCAGGTCGGGGGACGCCACGCGGATCCGAGCGACGTCCTCCGGCCCGTCTCCGAAGCCCATGGAGGAGTCCGGGACGTCGAGGGCGAACCGCCCGCTCCACCCCTCGGCGGTCCACACCTCCTCCGTGCCGGCGAGCTGGGCCACCTGTGCGTCCTGCTGGCGGGACGCGTGCCACACCAGCCAGGCCACGGAGTTCGCGGTCCCGCCCGGCATGGTGTGCAGCACCTCCGCCGAGATGCCCTCGAGCACGTGCTCCGCCACCTCGGACGGGCGGCGGGCGGCGTCCTCGAACAGTTCCTGCGGCGTCATCGCGACCACTCCTTCCTCGCCGGGGCCGGGCCGGCCCCTGCCGCCGAGCCTACGTCCCCCGGGGCCCGTGGCGCCGGGTCCCGGTGAGGTGGCGGCCCCGGGGGCGGGCGGGTCAGCGCACGGCCGGCCGCAGCATGCGGGAGACCGTGAACGCCGCCAGGAGCACCACGGCCGTCATGACCAGCGCCGTCCAGTGCATGCCCGCGGTGAACGCGGCGACCGCCGCCTCCTGCACCGCGGGACCGAGCGCCCCGGCGCCCTCGGCGATCTCGACAGCGCCCCCGAGGGTTTCGTGCGCCGCGGCCGAGGAGCCGGCGTCCAGGGCCGCGGGCAAGTCGAGGTGGCGCTGGTAGAACGCGGTCAGCAGTCCGCCGAGCACGGCGGTGCCCAGCACCGCACCGACCTCGTAGCCGGTCTCCGAGATCGCCGAGGCCGCTCCGGCCTTGTGCGGCGGGGCCGCCGTGAGGACGAGGTCGTTGGACAGCGTCTCGGCGAGGCCGATGCCGGTGCCCACCAGGCAGAAGGCCACGAGGACCACCAGGGCGCCGGCGGTCGCGGAGAGGTCCGCGAGGGTGACCACGAGGAAGCCGGCCGAGGACAGGAGGATCCCCGCCGTGATCACGGTCCGGGGGCTCAGCCACCGCACGGCGCGCACGGCCACGAAGCCGGCGAGGACCGTGAGGACGAGGCCTGGGACCATGGTGAGCCCCGCGGTCATCGGGTCCAGGCCGACCACGAGCTGCAGGTACTGGGTCAGCATGAACAGGAACCCGTAGAGCCCCACGTTGCCGAGGACGTTGACGGTGACGCCGCCGCGGAAGCCGGGGTGCCGGAACAGGGCGAGGTCGAGCATCGGGTGCGCCAGGACCGCCTGGCGCCGGACGAACAGCACACCGGCCAGCACGCCGAAGGCCGCGCTGAGCAGACCCTGGAAGAGCTCCCCGGAGGCCGTCGCCGCCTTGATGCCGTAGACCACGGGGGTCATGGCGAGCATGGCGAGGAGCACGGACGGCACGTCCACCGGCCCGGGCCGGGGGTCCCGCGACTCCGGCACGAGCAGGGGGCCCAGCACGAGCAGGGGCAGCAGCACCGGCACGGCCATCAGGAACACCGAGCCCCACCAGAAGTGGTTGAGCAGGAAGCCGCCCACGATCGGGCCCAGCGCGGCGCCGCCGCTGAAGCCGCCGGCCCACACCGCGATCGCGATCCGGCGCTGCCCCGGGTCCAGGAAGATGTTGCGCAGCAGGGACAGCGTCGCGGGCATCAGCATGGCGCCGAAGAGCCCCATGGCGGCCCGCCCCGCCACCAGCAGCTCCGCGGTGGGTGCGAAGGCCGACGCCGCGGAGACCGCGGCGAAGCCCGTGCCGCCGATCAGCAGCAGCCGCCGGCGGCCGATCCGGTCCCCCAGGGAGCCCATGGGGATGAGCAGGCCCGCGAGCACGAGGGGGTAGACGTCCACGATCCACAGCAGCTGCGCCCCGGTGGGGTGCAGCGCCTGGGAGATGGTGGGCAGCGCGAAGCTCAGGGCCGTGTTGTCGACCGACACGAGCAGGACGGGCATCATCAGGACCGCGAGCGCGGCCCATTCGCGCGCACCGGCCGTGGGGCGGGGCGTCAGCAGAGTGGTCATGGTTCACCTCCGGGGAACGGATCGGGAGCGGACAGTCTCAGTAACTGTACCGTCTAGACGGTACAGTTATGGGCGAGCTGACACAATGGGCACCACGTCCGACCCAGGGAGGTCTTCCTCACATGCCCCGCCCACCCGTGGCCCGGGACAAGCTCCTGGCCGCCTTCGAGCAGATCGTCCTCGACGACGGCGAGCGCGCCGCGACCCTCGACGCCGTCGCCGCCGCCGCCGGAGTGTCCAAAGGGGGCCTGCTCTACCACTTCCCGCACCGCCAGGCCCTCGTGGACGCGACGCTGCAGCGCCTCGAGGAGCTCATGCAGCTGGACCTCGAGGCCATGGCGGCGGCGCCGGACGGGGCCGCGCGCTACTTCCTGGTCACGTCCCTGTTCGAGGACAGCCGGCTGGACCGGGCCCTGATCGTGGCCTCCCGGCTGGTCCAGGCCGGGGACGAGAACGCCCGGGCCGCCCTGAAGCGGCTCGAAGTGGCATGGTACGAGCTGATCCTCGCGGACGTGGGCGACCCGGTGGTGGCGACCGCGGTCCAGCAGATGGGCGACGGGCTCTACCACAACGCGTCGATCGGCCTGCTGCCCGACGGCAGCGCCCGGCGGCACACCATCCTGGAGCACCTCCTGGCCGCGGTGGACCGGCTCAGCCCACGCCCCTGAGCGCGCCGCGCCGGCCCGGGCGGGACGGCCCTCGTCATGCGCGGGGCAACGGCCGCACGTGCTCGGGCCGCAGACCGATGCCGATCGCCCGCCCCGTGAGGTGGGGCAGGAACGGCAGCGCCCGGACGAGGCCCAGCGGCACCGGGGGCCGCGGCCGCGCCCCGGTCCGGGCCGGCACGAGCCGGCGGGCCAGCACGAGCTGGAACAGCTGGGTGGCGCGCGCCGGCCACGCCCGCCGGCGCTGCACGCGCGCGAGGTCCCGCGCCCGCACCCCGCCGCGCAGCAGCCGCGGCCCGAGCAGGTTCGCCGCCGCCACCGCGTCCTGGATCGCGAGGTTGATGCCCACACCCCCGGCCGGGGACATCGCGTGCGCGGCGTCGCCGAGGAACAGGATCCCGGGCCGCCACCACCGGCGCAGCCGGTCCACGCGCACACGCAGCAGCTTCACCTGGTCCCAGTCCTCGATCGTGGTGACCCCCTCCCCCAGCCCGGGGGCGAGCGCGCGCACCCGTTCCCGGAAGGCGTCCAGCCCCTGGGCGCGCAGGGCGTCGTGCTCGCCGGCCCGCACGATCATGGCGGCCTGCCAGTAGCCGGTGCGCGGCAGGGCCACCACCGCGCCGTCCCCGGCGTTGAACAGCGGCTGCTCCTGCCCCTCGCGGCGGGGCACGCGGAACCACAGCACGTCCATCCGCGACGGCGAGGCCCTGGGCACCAGGCCGGCCGCGGCCCGCAGCACGGAGTCGCGGCCGTCGGCGGCCAGCACCAGCTCGGCCCGGATCCGCACCGGCGCCCCGTCGTCGTCGTGCGCCGTGACGCCGGTGCACCGGCCGTCCTCGACGAGCAGGCCGTCGGCGGCCGTGGAGCGCAGCAGCCGGAAGCCGGGCAGCGCCTCGCCCTTCTCGGCGAGCAGGTCCAGGAAGTCCCACTGCGGCAGGAACGCGATGAACGGGCAGCGCACGGGCAGGCGGTCGAACCGCCCGACCACCACCGTCTCGCCACCGAGGGAGACGGTGGCGCGCTCCACGCGGGTGTGCGGCAGCTCCAGGACGTCCTCGAGCCAGCCGAGCTCGGCCATCAGCTCGAGGGTGGAGGGGTGCAGGGTGTCGCCGCGGAAGTCGCGCAGGAAGTCCCCGTGCTTCTCCAGGACCACCACGTCCACGCCCTGCCGCGCGAGCAGCACCCCGGCCATCAGCCCGGCCGGGCCGCCGCCCACCACGCAGCACGTGGTCCGCACCTGCTCCGTCGTCCGCTCCGCCGCCACGGGTGCCTCCCGGGCCCTCGCTCGTCCGCTGTCCCTGCCGACGATCCCACCGGGGTGGCGGTCGCGCAAGAGGCGGCCCGGCCCGCGCCCCGGCCGGACGCGTCATCCCGCGCCGCCCCCTTCCCCCGGCCGCGCGGGAGCGCGAGAGTGGGAACCGCAGCGACGGACGCCGACCGCACCGACAGGAGATCCCCATGGGCACGCTGATCGTCACCGTGTTCATCACCCTCGACGGCGTCGTCGACTCCCCCGGCGGCGGCCCGCACCCGCACGCGGGCTGGAGCTTCCGGCACGTGACCTATGACGAGGCTGCCTACGAGCTCAAGGACCGGGAGCAGAAGGAGGCGGCGGCGATGCTGATGGGCCGGGTCAGCTACGACGAGTTCGCCCCCGTCTGGCCGTCGATGGAGGAGTTCGCCGAGTACAACGCCATGCCCAAGTACGTGGTCTCCTCCACCCTGGAGGACCCGCGCTGGCACAACACCTCCGTGCTGCGCTCCCTCGACGAGGTCGCGCGGCTGAAGGCCACGGTCGACGGCACGATCCTCGTGCACGGCAGCGCCACCCTGGCCAAGGGCCTCGCCGCCGCGGATCTCGTGGACCGGTACCACCTGCTGGTGTTCCCCGTGCTGCTCGGCGCGGGCCGCCGTCTCTTCGACGACAGCACCGACACGTTCCGCACCCTGGAGCTGGTGGAGCAGGAGGCCTACGCCAACGGCGTCCTCAAGTCCGTCTACGACGTCGTCCGCTGACCGGCGACCGCCCGTCGGGGCTCACGGTCCCTCATCCGGCCGTTCCCCGGAGCCGCGCACCAGCAGCCCGTCGTGCTCCTCGATCAGGCGCAGGGAGAGCTCCTTGTACCCGACCGTGTCGAACAGGACGGTGATCCGGTCCGGCTCCGCGCCCATCACGATCCCGTGGCCCCACTCGCGGTGGGTGACGGGGCTCTGGATCGCCCAGCCGTGCGGGGTGGCGGCGGACCGCTCCGCGGCCTCGGCGGCGGAGCCGGTCTCCGCGCAGGTGTCGCAGTTGCCGCACCAGCCGTCGGTCTCCTCGCCGAAGTAGTGGAGCAGCCAGTCCCGCCGGCACCCGTCCGTCTCGGCGTAGCCCCGCATCATGTCGATCCGCGAGCGGTCGATCCGGTGCTGGGCCTCGGCCTCCTCGAGCGCGGCGGCGACGGCGTCCTCCGGCGCGACCCCGTCCACGGCCCGGTAGCCCTCGGGCCGGGCCAGCACGCCGCCGCTGTGCTCGAGCAGGTGCAGGACACGGGCCTGGGCGCGGGGGCCGAGGCCGGTGTGCTCGCGCAGCTCGCGGGCCCGGACCGGCCCGTGCCGGCGGACCGCGCGGAGGACCTGCTCGAGGTCCGCCGGCTCGGGGGCGGCCCCGGCGAAGTACTGCTGGAGCCCCAGGTCCTCGGAGCGGTAGTGCAGCACGGCGAGGGCGGGTCTCCCGTCCCGGCCGGCCCGGCCGATCTCCTGGTAGTAGCTGTCCAGGGAGTCGGGGACGTCCGCGTGCACCACGAAGCGCACGTCCGGCTTGTCGATGCCCATCCCGAAGGCGGTGGTGGCCACCACCACGTCCAGCTCGTCGCCGTGGAACCGGGCGTGCACCTCGTCCCGCTCGGACCTCCGGCGTCCCGCGTGGTAGGCCTCGGCACGCACGCCGCGCCGGACCAGCTCCGCGGCGTAGTCCTCCGTCTCCCGGCGGGTGGCGACGTAGACCAGCCCCGGGCCCGCGAGCCCCGAGACCTCGTCGAGCACCGCCCGGCGCTTGTCGGAGGCCTGGTGGTGGCGCACCACCCGCAGCTCGATGTTGGGCCGGTCGAAGCTGTGCACCAGGACCAGGGGGTCGCGCAGGCCCAGCCGGTCGACGATCTCTGCCCGGGTGTGCGGGGAGGCGGTGGCAGTCAGGGCCACGACGGCCGGGCGCCCCATCCGCTCGACGGCCTCCTGCAGCACCAGGTAGTCGGGGCGGAAGTCGTGGCCCCACGAGGAGATGCAGTGCGCCTCGTCCACCACGAACAGGGACGGCGGGTGCGCGGCGAGCCGCTCGGTGATCTCCTCCCTGGCCAGCTGCTCGGGGGCGAGGAAGAGGAACTTCGCGTCCCCGCGCGCCACGGCGTCCCAGGCGGCGCGCTCGCGCCGCGCCCCCACCGCGGAGTTCACCGCGAAGGCGACCTCCGCCCCGAGGTCCTCGTTGATCGCCTCGACCTGGTCGTGCTGGAGGGCGATCAGCGGGGACACCACCACGGCGGTCCCGGGCAGGGCGGCGCCCGGGACCTGGTAGATCGCGGACTTGCCGTGGCCGGTGGGCATCACCGCCAGGACGTCCCGGCCGGCCGCCGCCGCCGCCATCGCCTCGAGCTGGCCCTCGCGGAACTCCGTGATGCCGAAGCCGGACGCGGCGACCTCCCGGAGCCGTTCCGCGGTGACCGGTGCGGCGCGCCCGCCCGCGCCCGTGGCGGCACCCACCGGCTCAGCGGGGGATCCGGGCGAGGACGGTCGCGGGCCCGTGCCCGCCCTCGTCGTCGTCGACCAGGTCCCGGCTGGTGCCCATGGTGCCGCTCCCGTCCGCTGCCGCACCCTGCGGCCGTCTCTCCTCACGGCCAGGGTAGGCACCGGATCCGGGAATCACCACGGCGGGCCCGTGTGCGGTCCGGGGCCGGGCTGCCGGAGGCGCAGAATGGGACCCGTGGAAATCATCGTCATCGCCGCCCTCGCGATCCTCGTGGGCTCGGTCCTGCAGCGCGTCTCGGGCACGGGGGTCGGCCTGGTCGTGGCCCCTACCCTCGCCCTGCTGCTGGGCCCCGCCACGGGCGTGCTCGTGACCAACGCGACGACGACCGTCTCCGGCTTCCTCATCATGCTCTCGGTGTGGCGCCACGTGGACTGGCGGCGGTTCGCCCTCATCGCCCCGGCCGCGGCGGTGGGCGCCGTGCCGGCGGCGCTCGTGGTCCGCGAGCTGCCCGCCGCCTGGCTGCAGGTGCTGGTGGGCGGCGTGGTGCTGCTGGCCCTCACCACCATGTTCGGGCTCCCCCGCCTGCCCGAGTGGCCGGGGCGGCTGCCCACGGTGCTCGCCGGGGCGATCGGGGGGTTCTTCAACACCACGGCGGGGGTGGCCGGACCGGTCATGGTGATCCACTCCCGGCTGGCCCGCTGGGAGCAGCGCTCCTTCGCCGCGACCCTGCAGCCGGTGTTCATGACGATGGGCGCCCTGTCGGTGCTCACCAAGACCCTGCTGGGCGCGGCGGGGACCGGCGGGATGCCGCCGTGGTGGGTGGCCCCCGGCGTGGCCCTCACGGTGGTGCTGGGCGTGCGGATCGGCGGGGTCGTCGCCCGCCGCGTGTCCCTGAGCACGGCGCGCACGGTCGCTCTGGTCCTCGCGGGGCTGGGCGGGGCGATCACGCTGGTGCGCGGGCTGCTGGGCGTGCTCTGAGCCCGGCCGCCCCTCAGTCCTCGCGGGCCCGGCGCGTCGCGGCGTCGTTGGCCTTCCGGATCGCGTCGACGAGCTCCTTCTTGGTCATGTAGGAGCGCCCCTCCACGTCGAGCCGCTTCGCCACCTGGTAGAGGTGCTCCTTCGAGGAGTTCGCGTCGACCCCGCCGGCGGTCTCCGCGCGGGAGTCGCGGCCGCCCGCGGCGTGCTCGTCGGAGGGCCCGTACTCCTCCTTGCCCTCCCAGTGGTCGCCGACCTTCTCGTGGGTGTGCTTGAGCGTGCTGTAGGCCGTGCGCGCCGCACGCTCCTCGTCGCCGTACTCCTCGAGCGCGGAGTCGTAGGTCTTGGCGAACGTGTCCTGCGCCTTCTGCCCCGAGCGCTGCAGGGTGGAGGGCAGTTCGCTCTTCTTGGCGTGGTCGTCCTTGCCGGTCTTGGGCACGAGGTGCTCCTTCCGTAGGGGTGTGGGGGCGCGGGTCAGAAGACGGGCATGCCGCCGGTGACGCCGAGGACGGTGCCGCTGACGTAGCTGGCCTCGGCCGGGCTCGCGAGGAAGACGTAGGCGCCGGCCAGCTCGGCGGGCTGGCCGATCCGGCCCAGGGGCGTCTCCTTGCCCATGTTCGCGACCGCTCCGGGCTCCTTCGTGGCGGGCCCCAGCGGGGTCCACACCGGTCCGGGGGCGACCGCGTTGACGCGGATGCCCTCGGGCCCCAGCTCGGCGGCGAGGTTGGCGGTGACGTTGTTCAGCGCGGCTTTCGTGGCCGCGTAGTCGATCATCGACACGGACGGGTCGTAGGCCTGCACAGACGTGGTGTTGATGATGCTGTCCCCGCGGCCGAGGTGCGGCAGCGCCGCCCGGCTGATCCAGAGGGTGCCGTAGAGGTTGGTGCGCACGGCGCGCTCGAGGTCCTCCGTGGCGAGGCCCTTGAGCCCCGCCTCCCCGCGGGCCCAGTGGAAGCCCGCGTTGTTGACGACCACGTTGAGCCCGCCGAGACCCTCGACCGCCCGGTCCACGATGTCCCGGCAGCTCTGCTCCTCGCGCACGTCGCCGGGGACCAGGACGGCGGTGCGGCCGGCCTTCTCGATCCACCCCACCACGTCCTGGGCGTCCTCCTGCTCCTCGGGCAGGTAGTTGATCGCGACGTCGGCCCCCTCCCGCGCGAACGCGATGGCCACGGCGCGGCCGATCCCGGAGTCCCCGCCGGTGATGAGGGCCTTGAGCCCCTCGAGCCGGCCCCTGCCCTCCCAGGACGCCTCGCCGTGGTCGGGGACGGGGTCCATGGCGGCGGTCAGCCCCGGAGGCGTCTGCTGCTGCTCGGGCATCCCGCCCTCGTCGTCGGCCATCGCGCGGGCGTGCTGGGAGACGGGTGCCTCGGGCATGTCGGACTCCTTCGATCAGGTTGCTTATCGTTTGCTTCTCCCACCCTAGGAGGACGGGCGCCCCCTTGTCTTCCCCCGGGGGTGCACAATCTTCCGCGCCGGCCGTGGACACCCCTCGACGCTCCTCGAGTTCCGTTGATAGGTTCGCGGCACGCACCCCACCGCGCACCGACGACCCGGGAGAGACCGCATGAGCCCCGACATGAAGCCCCGCAGCCGTCAGGTGACCGACGGCATCGACGCGACCGCCAGCCGCGGCATGCTCCGCGCCGTGGGCATGGGCGACGCCGACTGGGAGAAGCCCCAGATCGGCATCGCGAGCTCCTGGAACGAGATCACCCCCTGCAACCTCTCCCTGGACCGGCTCGCCCAGGACTGCAAGGAGGGCGTCCACGCCGGCGGCGGCTACCCCCTCCAGTTCGGCACGATCTCGGTCTCGGACGGGATCTCGATGGGCCACGTGGGGATGCACTTCTCGCTGGTCTCCCGCGAGGTCATCGCGGACTCCGTGGAGACGGTGATGCAGGCCGAGCGCCTCGACGGGTCCGTCCTGCTGGCCGGGTGCGACAAGTCCCTGCCGGGCATGCTCATGGCCGCAGCCCGCCTGGACCTGGCCTCGGTGTTCCTCTACGCGGGGACCATCGCCCCGGGGTGGGTGAAGCTCACCGACGGGACCGAGAAGGACGTCACCCTCATCGACGCGTTCGAGGCCGTGGGCGCGTGCAAGGCGGGCCTGATGGGCAGGACGGACCTCGACCGCATTGAGCGGGCCATCTGCCCGGGCGAGGGCGCCTGCGGCGGGATGTACACGGCCAACACGATGGCCTCCGTGGCCGAGGCCCTGGGCATGAGCCTGCCCGGCTCCGCGGCCCCGCCCTCGGCGGACCGGCGGCGCGACCAGTTCGCCCACCGCTCCGGGGAGGCCGTCGTCGAGATGCTCCGGCAGGGCATCACGGCCCGGGACGTCCTGACGAAGGAGGCCTTCGAGAACGCCGTCACCGTGCTCATGGCCCTCGGCGGGTCCACCAACGCCGTCCTGCACCTGCTGGCCATCGCCCACGAGGCGGAGGTGGAGCTCACCCTCGAGGACTTCAACCGGATCGGGGACCGCGTCCCGCACCTCGCGGACCTCAAGCCGTTCGGCCGGTACGTCATGAACGACGTCGACCGGCACGGCGGCATCCCGGTGGTCATGAAGGCCCTGCTCGACGCCGGGCTGCTGCACGGGGACGCCCTCACCGTGACCGGCCGCACGGTGGCCGAGAACCTGGCCGCCCTGGATCCCGGACCCCTGGACGGCGACGTGATCCGCACCCTCGACAACCCGATCCACCGCACGGGCGGGATCACCGTCCTGCACGGCTCCCTGGCGCCGGAGGGCGCGGTGGTGAAGTCCGCGGGCTTCGACGCCGAGGTCTTCGAGGGCCCGGCCCGCGTCTTCGAGCGGGAGCAGGCCGCGATGGACGCCCTGGAGGCCGGGGAGATCACGGCCGGGGACGTGCTCGTGATCCGCTACGAGGGTCCCAAGGGCGGCCCCGGCATGCGCGAGATGCTGGCCATCACCGGGGCGATCAAGGGCGCGGGCCTGGGCAAGGACGTCCTGCTGCTCACGGACGGCCGGTTCTCGGGCGGCACCACGGGTCTGTGCATCGGCCACATCGCGCCGGAGGCCGTCGACGCCGGACCGGTCGCGTTCCTGCGCGACGGCGACCGGATCCGGGTGGACCTGGCGGCCCGCTCCCTGGACCTGCTGGTGGACGCCGAGGAGCTGGCGCAGCGGCGCAGCGGCTGGGCCCCCCTGCGCCCGCAGTACGAGGGCGGCGTGCTGGGCAAGTACGTCAAACTGGTGCGCTCGGCCTCGCTGGGCGCCGTGACCGGCTGACCGGCCGGTTCCGCCGTCCCGCCGAACGGGACGCCCCGTGCACGCACCGGGCCCCGACCGTGTGCGGTCGGGGCCCGGTGCGTGCACGGGGACGAATCAGAGCGGGCCGCCCGCGGGGCGGTCGTCGATGCGTCGGGTGGCGGGGCCCACGCCCGGGTCCGCGTCGACGGTGTCGTCGGCGAGCGCCTCGTCCACGGGCGGGATCGGCGGGACCTCCCCGGTCACGGTCTCCCCGGAAGCCCCCGGCGCCACCGGTGCCACCGGTGCGGCCGGCGCCGCCGGGGGCGCGGTCGACTCGAAGGTCACCGGCTCCGTGTCCGGGCCGGAGTCCTTCTTCTTCGCCGCGGCCGCGACCCCGGCGGCGGCGACCCCGGCCGCGGCGACGCCCGCGGCGACCGCCTTGCCCGAGACCCCGGCCTTGCCGTCGTCACCGCGGGAGGCCGCGGCGTGCTCCACGCCGGGCGTGCCGACCGGGGCGCCCTCGTTGACGGATCCCCGCCAGGCTCCGGTCGCGTAGCCCTCGGCCTCGATGAACTTCTTGAACCGCTCGAGGTCGCCCTCGGCCTGGTTCTCGACCACGTTGAGCTTCTCGCCGACCTTCTCCACGAGGCCCTCGGGCTCGTACTCGAGGACCAGGTGCACCTCGGTCCGCCCGTTGCCCGCGTCGCGGAACGTCACGGTGCCGGCGTTGGTGGCGCCCTCGGTGGCGGCCCAGGAGACCCGGCTGTCGGGGACCTGCTCCACGATCTTCGCCTCCCACTGCCGGCGGACGCCGCCGAGCTCGGCGACCCACTGGAGGCGGTCGTCGCCGAGCTGGGTCACGCTCTGCACGCCGTTCATGAAGTGGGGGAAGTCCTCGAACTGGGTCCACTGGTTGTACACGGTGCTCAGCGGCACGTCGACCACGACATTCTTCTCGACCTTGGTGCTCATGGCATCTCCTTCGATCCGTCTCGACGATCAGGGGCGGCGAAGCGTCGCCGATTCGCCAGTGTGCTTACGATACCGCTGGGCGCGCGGTGTGACCAGGGGTCGGCGGCCCGGCCGGCACGGGCCCGGGGCGCCCCACGGAGGACTATGGACTTGACGTGGGCGGACGGGGAGAATTGCCGCACGACCTGCGGGGGGCTCGACATGGCGAATCTCGAGACAGAATTCCGGACACTGGTGTCCGTCCAGGACGCGCGGGCAGCTGATGCCGTCGAGGGACACCTGGCGTGGGGACGCCTGGTGGACAGCGACTACGTGCTGGTGCACGGGCCGCCGGACTGGCTGGGACGGGACGTCGACCCCGAGGTGCTGATCGCCCGGGTCGCGTCGGGGCGGACGGACGAGGTCGAGCGGATCAGGATCGCCCGGATCCAGCTGCACGGCGTCCTGCACGACCCCGCGTCCGAGATGACGGGCATCCGGCTCGACCACCCGTCCGGGTGCCCGGCCCAGGGCCCACCGGACGGCGCGGGCTCCGAGCGCCGGCTCGCCACGGGCGCCGAACTGTGCTCGGCCGTGGACACGGTGCTGGGCCCGGCCCCGGCCGAGGAGGCCCCGGACAGCACCGAGGAGGCCCTGCGACCCGTGGTGGCGTGGGAGGAGATCCGGCGCCACTCGATCGTGGAGGACTGCCGGCTGCCCGCTCCTCCCGTCGAGCGGATGTGGATCTGCACCGTCTTCGGCAGGTCCGTGTGCAGCTGAGCGGGACCCGATGAGATCCCGGAGGCACCCCTCGCGCCTGGCCGTGGACCTCGTCGCGGTACCGGTGCTGTGGGGCATCGAGCTCCAGATCACGTGGGACCGCACGGCGGAGCCGGACGCGACCGCCACCTGGGTGGTCGTCCTCACGGCGGCGCTGCTGTACCTGCCCCTGTTCTGGCGCCGGCGCCGGCCCCTGACGGTGCTGGCCCTGGTGTCGCTGGGCGCCGTGGCCGTCCCCCTGCTCGGCTTCGCGTTCCACCCCGTCTTCTGCGTCTGGCTGGCCCTCTTCGCGGCGGCCGCGCACTGCTCCGACCGGAACGCCCTCCTCGGCCTGGCGCTCGCGTTCCTGCCGGTCGCCACGAGCGTGCAGGCCACCGTCCGGGACACTCCCGACCCGTCGATGCGGGTGGCCACGTTCGTCGTCGCCGCGCTGTTCCTCACCGTGGCCCACGTGGTCGTCTTCGGCGTGGGCCGGTGGGTCCGCTGGAGCGTGGCCCAGCGGGCGCTCGTGGCCCGGCTGGCCGCCGCCCGGGCCGAGGCCGAGGAGCGCCAGCGCATCGCCCGCGAGCTGCACGACGTCGTGGCCCACGCGGTGAGCCTCATGGTGCTGCAGGCCGGAGGGGCCGAGCGCGTGATGGACCGGGACCCGGAGCGGGCGCGGGCGGCGCTGCGGCAGGTCGACGAGCTCGGGGAGCAGGCCGTCACGGAGCTGCGGCGCATGCTGGGCCTGCTCTCCCCGGCGCCGTCCGCGGCGGCGCAGACCGCGCCGGAGCCGGTGGGGCTGCAACGATTGGACAGCCTGCTCGACCACCTGCGCACGGCGGGCCGTGAGGTGGAGCTCTGCGTGGCGGGCGAGCCCGGGGCCCTGGAGCCGGCGGTGGACGAGGCCGCGTACCGGATCGCGCAGGAGGCGCTGACCAACGCGGTCAAGCACGCCGCCCCGGACCGCCCGGTCCGGGTCGCCCTCGACTGGGGCCCCCGGGACGTCGAGCTCTCCGTCCGCACGGACGGCGCCGGGGCCCGGGGCCGGCTCTCCGCGCGGCTGTCGACCGGGCACGGGGTGCGGGGGATGGCGGAGCGGGCCCGGGCGGTGGGCGGCGAGGCGACGGCCGGGCCCGATCCGCACGGGGGGTACCTGGTGTCCGCGCGGCTGCCCGTCCGGCCGCCCGGTCCCGGCGACGCCGCGGCGCAGGACGCCGCGGCGACCACGGCGGCCACGGCGGCCACCGGCCGCGGGGAGGGCACCGGATGACACGGGGCGCGGAACCCGCACCCGTCCGGGTGCTCCTGGTGGACGACGAGGCGATGGTGCGCTCCGGGCTGGCCATGCTCCTCACGGCCGAGCCGGACCTGATCGTCGTCGGGGAGGCCGCCGACGGCGCGGAGGCCGTCGAGGAGACCGCGCGGCTGCAGCCGGACGTGGTGGTCATGGACGTGCGCATGCCCGGCACGGACGGGGTGGCCGCCACCCGGGTGCTCACCTCCGACGCGTTCCTGGACCGGGTGCCGAACGTCCCCGCCGTCCTGGTGCTGACGACCTTCGACGAGGACGCCGCCGTCCACGCCGCCCTGCGGGCGGGCGCCTCCGGCTTCATCCTCAAGAGCTCCGCGCCGAAGGTCCTGGCGGACGCCGTCCGCTCGCTGGCCCGCGGCGGGGGCTGGCTGGACCCGGACGTGACCCGCAGGCTCCTGACCGAGTTCGGCCGCGGGCCCGACCCCTCCGCCCCTCCGCCGGAGCGGCTGCAGCAGCTGACCCGGCGGGAGCGCGAGGTCCTGGTCGCCGTCGCCCACGGCCTGACGAACTCGGAGATCGCCCGGCGCCTGTTCCTCAGCGAGGCGACGGTGAAGACCCACGTCCACCGGATCTTCCTGAAGCTGGGCGTCAGCGAGCGCGCCCAGGCGGTCACGGCGGCGTTCAAGAGCGGGCTCGTCAAGCCCACCGACCGCTTCTGATCCCTGCCCCGGTCCCGCGCGTACCACCCCGGTTGTACGCCGGAGTTCACCTCCCGGGTGGACGCCGGGAGGTGCCCCCCACTGCGACCCTGGTCCTGTCGGTTCGAGAAGTTCCCCTCCGGACCCCGGGCTGGAACCGCCGGCACCCACGAAATCTCTTTCCCGCAGGAGACCCCAAATGTCCATCGAAACCAGCACGACCGCAGCCCCGCAGCCGGCCGGCGCCCGCCGCCACGCCCGCAAGGCGGGGCTGTCCCTGGCCTCCCTGACCCTGGCCGCAGGCGCCCTGCCGCTGCTGGGCGCCCCGGCCCAGGCCGCCCCGGCCCAGACGGCCTCGACGCAGTCCTCGGTGCTCGAGACGGCGTCGCACAAGCCCCACCAGAAGCACTGCTCGGTCGACGCCCACAAGCCGTCCTGGACGTGGCACCACGGGAAGAAGTACGTCAAGTACCCGTTCCACGTGAAGTGCCACAAGGGCTACAAGGTGGAGGTCAAGCAGTACTACTACGCGGTGGACAAGCACGACCACCACTACTACACCGGCGGCCACCACGACTACTACTGGGGCGGCTCCTGGGGCGGCGAGCACTGGAAGCACCTGGACCACCACGACGCCAAGAAGGTCTACCACGTGGTCAAGTACCGCTACTACGACGGCAAGCATTGGTCCCCCTGGTACCAGGAGACCAGCCACTGGACCGGTCTCGGCCACTGACCGGACGGCACCGGGGGCCGGCCGGACACCGGACGACCCCCGGACCGCTCCTCCTCCCGACGCCCCCGAGGCCGTCCCCCGGCACTGCGCGCGGGGGACGGCCTCCCGACACCACAAGAGCCGATCATGGACCTCACCCATCAGCACCCCGCCGCCAGGGCCTGGGACCTCGCTCCCGGCGACACGTTCCACGGGCGCACCATCACGGCCGTCCGCGGCGTGGTGGGACTCGCCCTCAGCCCGGTGGCCGTCATCTCCTTCACGGAGGACGACCGGGAGCACCGCGCCCAGGCCCGGATCGGCGCCGCCCACTGCGAGACGCACCAGCACTACGACGACATCATGCTCAGCGCCCGCGCGTGGGTCCGCACCCACGGCCTGCACGAGGGGGACGCCGTGGACCTGGACCGGCTGCGGGCCGAGGTCATGGGCGCGGCCGCCCGGAACTGACCCCGCCCCTCCCCGGGACCTCGTCCCCCGCGAGCAGCGGCGCCACCCGGTACGGGATGACCGTGCGCAGGAACATGCTCGTGGAGGTCCGCAGGATGCCGGGGCACAGCCGGATCTCCTCGGAGACCCGGTAGAGGTCCTCGGGATCCTTCGCCACCACCCGGCACAGCAGGTCCGTCTGCCCCGCGGGGGCGAACACCTCGATGACCTGAGGGATCGCCTGCAGTCCCGCGATCGCCTCGTCGAGCTGGTGCTGGTCGAGCTCCACGGCCACGCTCGCGGCCAGGCCGTAGCCGAGCGCCGCGGGCGTCACCCGGGTGCTGTGCGGGCGCAGCGCGGGGCTCGCGCGGTAGCGCTCGAGCCGGGCGTGGATCGTCCCGCGCGCCAGGCCGGTGCGCTGGGCCAGGGCGAGCACCGTCATCCGCGGGTCCTCGTCCAGCGCCGCCAGGATCCTCCGGTCCGTCGCGTCCAACGGACCCGCTGCCGCCCCGCCGTTCGTCATGCTGACCACCGCAGCCCCACTTCCCCGCTTCGATCTGATCGATCTGACCGGTTCCAGAGTAGACGTTTGCGCACAGTGCCGACCAGGGTGTCGAATGATGGTCACACGATGCGCCACCTGACCCGGTTCGGCGCATCCCGGCCGGCGCCGGTCGCCCACGAGGCGTCCCGCGTCCCGCGCTGCCCGGCACCCCGCGGCGGCAGAGGCCCCCTTCCGGCCCGCGGGAGCTCCTCGGAGCTCCCGCGGGCCGAGTGCTTCCCCGGACAGGAGCGACGGGCGCCGCCGCCGGTCAGCTCCGCCGGTCAGCGCCGCCGGACCGTCGACCGGCGGCAGGCGAGGAAGCTCGCCACGAGGTCCCAGACGGTGATGACCACCACGAGCGCGACCCCGATCTGGGCGAACTCCTCGCCCACCCAGCCGCGCTCGCGGAAGACCGGGTTCACCACGGACTCGGTGCGCAGCACGGTGACGAGCAGCGCGGCCATGGCGAGGTCCAGGACGGCGCTGATCCCGAACAGCGCCCAGGACCAGCGGCGGCGGAAGAAGCGCAGCAGCTCCCACCCCCAGGCCAGCAGCACGATCCCCAGGTAGAGCGGCACCCAGGGCGTCCACACGGCGGGGTCGAGCAGGGGCTCGCCGGCGAGCGGGCCCTCACGGAGCAGCGGCCGCGAGAGCAGGAAGGGCGCGGCGAAGGCCAGGCCCAGGGCGATGGTGGCCCAGACCAGCTCCCCCACGGTCGAGTCCCGCTCCGGACGCGGCGGGGGCAGCTGCTCGACCGTCCAGCGCGGGGGCGCCTCCGCCGCCGCCCCGGCCTCCCCCCGGGCGCCGCGCTCCACCGCCTCCGCGACCTCCGTGCGCTCCACCACGGCGAAGACGACGACGGCGATGCCCGCCCCCATGAGCGCCCCCTGGATCGCGGCACCGACCGCGGGGGCGAGCGAGAGCACGAGGTAGGTGACCAGGTCCTCGCGCCCCGCCTCCCCGAACAGCCGGCCGATCAGGGTGAGCCCGCCGAAGAGGCCGGCCAGGACGGGCACCAGGACCTTCAGCAGCTCGAGGAAGTCGTGGTAGTGCTCGGGCCCGATCAGGTGCCGCGGGCCGGGGCCGTAGTCCTCGGCCAGCAGGGCGGGGTCGCCGAGCTCCTCGAGGGCGCGCCGCTCCGCCTCGGCCGGCGGCAGACCGTGCGCCACGCCGTCGTCGACCATGTCGGCGACGGTGCCCCGCAGCTCCCGGGACACGTCCTCGCGGGCTCTGGGCGGCAGGCGCCGGGCGACCTCGTGGAGATAGCTCTCGGTGCGCGGGGTGAGGGTGCTGGCGGACATGGCGATCAGTCCTCGGGGCGAGTGGGGCGGGCGAGGGTGGACAGGGCGGCGTGCAGCCGGAGCCGCTCGGCCTCGAGGGCGTCCCGGACGCTGCCCCCGGGACCGGTGATCCGGTAGAACTTGCGGGGCCGGGACTCGTCGGTGTTCCAGTCGCTCTCGAGCAGGCCCTGCGCCTCGAGACGGCGCAGCAGCGGGTAGAGCGTGTTGGCCTCGACGTCGAGCCCCGCGTCACTGAGGGTCCGGAGCAGGGCGTAGCCGTAGCGGGGCTCGTCCAGGACGAGCAGGCAGGCCAGGACCACCGTGCCGCGGCGCAGCTCCTGGAAGTGGGAGGCCACGATCGGGTCGCTCGGTTCAGCTGCCATATCCACACGATAGTGTGTGCCACACACTAATGGAAGAGCCGCCCACCCGACGCCCCGGCCCTCGTCGCCGGCGGGCGGCGCTCAGTCGTCCCAGCCCTCCTGCGGCGTGGCACAGGACTCCCGGAACACGTACTGGGAGATCCGGCGCCGCTCCCGGCTGGACCAGTCGATGGCCGGGCGGCGGTGCTCCTCGGGGACGTAGCCCAGGCGGTAGACGGCCATGAGTTCGAGGTCCTCGGGCACGTCCAGGAGGTCCACGACCTCGGCCCACCGGGCGGGGGCCTCCATGGGGAAGGAGATGAACTGGATGCCCATGCCGAGCTCCACGGTGGTCAGCCAGAGGTTCTCCATGGCCGCGCCCATCGAGAACAGCGAGTAGAACCCGGAGAGCTCCCCGGGCCGGTACTCGCGGCGGTCGAGCATCACGCCGAGCAGCAGCGGGGAGCCCGCCACGAGCTTGTGGTTCTCCGCGCCCAGGGTCTGGGGCACCCGCAGCCGGTTCATCATCGCCTGCCCGCCCGGGGTGAACGCCTTCTTGGTGAAGGGGCGCAGCACCGCGGGCAGCTTGTCGAAGAGCATCCCGAAGCGCTGCTCCTCCATCTCCTGCCTGCTGAAGCGGAAGTAGCGCTTGTACCGGTCGAAGAAGCTCCCCTCGGCCATCACCTGCGTCATCGAGTCGGCGCTGATCCGGGCGATCCGGTCGATGGTCCCCCGGTCCTCGATCAGCACGAAGCGCCACGGCTGGCTGTTGAACTGGGAGGGCGCGGCCGCGGCCGTGCGCAGCAGCAGCTTCTGGTGCTCCGGGGACACCCGGTCCGGCAGGAACGGGCCGTTGGTGGTGCGGCGGTTGAAGACGACGTCGAGGAACTCCATGTGCTCTCCGGTCAGGTCGGGCGGCTCAGCCGGCGCGGGCGGCGCGGGCTCGGAACAGGGCGGTGGCGTAGAACGGCGCCGCGGACAGCGCGGCGAGCGTGTGGCGGCGCGGGTGCCCCTGGGCGGGCGTGCCGAGGTGGGGCAGGGCGGCCAGGGGCAGCAGCGCCGGCGCCAGGGCCCGGCCCGCCGCGCGCCCGGAGGCGGAGGAGGAGCCGGCGGCGAGGACCGCGGCCAGCGCCGTCGTCGTGGTGGTGGTGACGTAGAGGGCGTGGTGGATCCAGCGGAACCGGCCCGTGCGCACGATCCCGGCGCCGACGGACGCCCCCAGGGCCGCGTTGGCGGCCCAGCACGCGCTCGCGAGGCCGATCCACGGGCCGGGTCGCGAGCCCACGGCGTGCACGGTGTGTCCCACGCGGTCCCCTCCTGCCGTCCGGTCCTGCCCGGCACCGGCCGGGAGCCCCAGTCTAGTGACGGCACCCCGCGCCGCCCCCGGCCCGCCGTGCTCCTTGGCGGATCGTGTCGGCCCGCGGAGAATGGGCAGATGCCCTCCGTCCAGCCGCGCTCCCGGCCCGACCTCTCCCGGCGGGACGCCGAGCTGCGCGAGCTCATGGACGACCCCTGCTGCGATCTCGTCGCACTGCGGCGCACCTACGCACGCTTCGACGTGGTCAACTCCCTGGTCGCCGGGTGGGCCGCGACCTACCGGCGCCGGATTCGGCCCCTGGCCGTGCCCGGCCGGCCGCTGACCCTCCTGGACGTCGGCGCCGGCGGCGGGGACGTGGCACGCGCCCTGGCCCGGTGGGCGCAGCGGGACGGGATCGACCTGCGGGTCACCGGCATCGACCCGGACGCCCGCGCCCACGAGTGGGCCTCGGCGCGGACCCGCCGCTGGTCGACCCGGCACTCGCGGGCAGTGCCCCCGGTCTTCCGGCGGGTCACCAGCCGGGAACTGGTCGCGGCCGGCGTGACGTTCGACGTGGTGGTCTCCAACCACCTGCTCCACCACTTGGACCCGGGGCCGGTGCGGGACCTCGCGGCGGACTCGGAGCACCTGGCCGGCCGGCTCGTGCTGCACAACGACCTCGTGCGCAGCCCGGCGGCCTACCGGCTGTACTCGGTGGGCGTGCTGCCCCTGGCCCCGGGCTCCTTCCTGCGCACCGACGGGCTGCGGTCCCTGCGCCGCGCCTACCTGCCCCACGAGCTGCGCGAGCTGACCGGTCCGGGCTGGGAGGTGCTCCCCGGTTCGTTCGGGCACCAGCAGCTGGTCCTGGACCGTTCACTCCCGGTTCACGCGCGTGCCCCACGCTGAGCGCGAGACCGACAGGACGGGCCCGGCAGCGGCCCGGGAACGGAGCACCCGTGAAGATCGCGATCCTCGGCGGCGACGGCTTCTGCGGCTGGCCCGCGGCCCTGCACCTGTCCGCGCGCGGCCACGACGTGGTGGTGGTGGACAACTTCTCCCGCCGCGCCATCGACGTCCGGCTCGGGACGGAGTCGCTGACGCCCATCCGCGGCCTCGACGAGCGCCGCGCGGCCTGGCAGGAGCTGACGGGCCGGCGGATCGGCGGGGCCGAGATCGACCTCGCCGCCGACTACGAGGCGTTCCTCGACCTCCTGGTCGTCGAGCGCCCGGACGCCGTGGTGCACTTCGCGGAGCAGCGGGCGGCGCCGTACTCCATGCGCACCCCGGCCACGAAGCGCTACACGGTGGACAACAACGTCGGCGCCACGCACAACGTGCTGTGCGCGGTCGTGGAGTCCGGGCTGGACGTCCACGTGGTGCACCTGGGCACCATGGGGGTCTACGGGTACGGCACCGCCGGGATGCGCATCCCGGAGGGCTACCTGGACGTGGAGGTCCCCGGACCGCACGGCACGGTCCCCCAGCAGATCCTCTACCCCTCCCACCCCGGCTCGCTGTACCACATGACCAAGGTCCTGGACCAGACCATGTTCGCGTTCTACGCCAGGAACGACCGCCTGCGGATCACCGACCTGCACCAGGGCATCGTCTGGGGCACCGGCACCGCGGAGACGGCGCTCGACGAGCGGCTCGTCACCCGCTTCGACTACGACGGCGACTACGGCACGGTGCTCAACCGCTTCCTCGTCCAGGCGGCGGTCGGCCACCCGCTGACCGTGCACGGCACCGGCGGGCAGACCCGGGCGTTCATCCACCTCCAGGACATGGTCCGGTGCGTGGAGCTGGCCCTGCTCCACCCCCCGGCGGCCGGCGACCGCGTGAAGATCTTCAACCAGATGACGGAGACCCACCGGGTCCGCGACCTCGCGGAGCTCGTGGCCGGACTCACCGGCGCCGAGGTGGAGATGGTCCCCAACCCCCGGCAGGAGTCCGCGGAGAACGACCTGCACGTGGACAACGACGCATTCCTGGACCTCGGCCTGCGGCCCACCACCCTGTCGGAGGGGCTGCTGCTCGAGGTCGAGCGGACCGCCGTGCGCTGGGCCCACCGCGTGGACCGCTCCCGCATCCCGGCGACGTCCGTGTGGAACTCCCGCCGGCGCCCGGGGATCCCGGCGCGGCCGGTCCGCTCCGCGGTCCCGGCCGCGCCCGCGCCCATGTCCGCGGGCGCCTGAGCCGGCGGATGCGGATCGCGCTCTGGACGGACGTCTTCGCCCCGAACGTCGACGGGGTGGTGACGCGCCTGACGCGCACCCTGGACGAGCTCGGGGACCTCGGCCACGAGGTGCTCGTGCTCACGCCGGGGGATCCGCCCGGGCGCTGGGGTCCGCACCGGGTGGTCAGGGCCCCGTCCGTGACGTTCCCCTGGTACCGGGACGTCCGGGGAGGCCTGCCGTCCCCGCGCACGGAGCGGGCCGTGTCGGCGTTCCGCCCCGACGTGGTGCACGCCGTGAACCCGGTGTGGTTCGGCGCGTGGGGCGCGCTCTCCGCGCGGACGCGGGACCTGCCGCTGCTGGCGTCCTTCCACACCGACGTGCCGCAGTACATGAGCGTGTTCGGGCACGGGCTCGGTGCCCTGCGCCGGCCCGTGGAGCGGTGGATCCGCACGACCCACAACCTCGCCGAGGTCAACCTGTGCACGTCGGGGCCCATGGTGCACCGGGCCGAGGCCCTGGGCGTGCGCCGCGTGGCGCTGTGGCCCAAGGGTGTGGACACCGTCCTGTTCCACCCCGCGAGGGCCTCCGCCGCGATGCGGTCCCGGCTCACCGGCGGGCACCCCGGGGAGCGGCTGGTGCTCTCCGTGGGGCGGCTGTCGAGGGAGAAGAACGTGGCGGCGCTGCTCGAGCCGATCCGGCGGCTGCCGGGCACCCGGCTCGCCGTGGTGGGCGACGGCCCGCACCGGCCCGAGCTCGAACGGCGCTTCGCGGACACCCCCACGGTCTTCCCGGGCCGGCTCGTCGGGGAGGAGCTGGCGGCCGCCTACGCCTCGGCGGACGTGCTCGCGTTCCCGTCCACCACCGAGACGCTGGGTCTCGTGGCCCTGGAGTCCCTGGCGAGCGGGGTGCCGGTGGTCGGCGCCCGGGCCGGCGGCATCCCGTTCGCGGTGGCCGACGGGCGGACCGGGCTGCTCGTGCCGCCAGGCGACGCGGACGCGCTCACCGCGGGCCTGGCCCGGCTGCTCGACGACGCGGCCCTGCGCGCGCGGATGGGCGCCGCCGGCCGGGCGGAGGCCGAGGGCCTGGGCTGGCGGGCCGCGACGGAGTTCCTCGTGGCCTGCTACGACGAGGCGGTCCGCCGGCACCGGAGCCGCCGGCCGGCGCCCCGGCACCCCTCCGACTAGATACCCCCGGGGGTACTTGCGCTATACCCCCAGGGGTATTATCGTTGTGCTCAGGACGACGCGGGAACCCCTTCCGGACACGCGTCATCAGCCATCGAACGAAGGAGAATCCCATGCTGATCGAGCGCATCTACGACGAGGACCTCGCCCAGGCCAGCTACTTCATCGGGTGCCAGCGCACCGGCCAGGCGCTGGTGGTCGACGCCCGCCGCGACATCGACGTCTACCGGGACATGGCCGCGAAGAACGGCATGGAGATCACCGCCGTCACCGAGACCCACATCCACGCCGACTACCTCTCCGGCACCCGCGAGCTGGCCGCGGCCACCGGCGCGGACATCCACGTCTCCGGCGAGGGCGGGGAGGACTGGCAGTACGAGTTCGAGGCCGCCCGCCTGCACGACGGCGACGAGATCCGCATCGGCAACATCGTGGTGGCCGCGGTGCACACCCCGGGCCACACCCCCGAGCACCTGTCCTTCCTGGTCACCGACGGCGCCTTCGCCGACGCCCCGGGCTACCTGCTCACCGGCGACTTCGTGTTCTCCGGCGACCCGGGCCGTCCGGACCTGCTGGACGAGGCCGCCGGTGGGGTGGACACCCGCTTCCTCGGCGCGAAGCAGATGTTCGCCAGCCTCAAGGAGAAGTTCCTCACCCTGCCCGACCACGTCCAGGTCTTTCCCGGCCACGGCGCGGGCTCGGCCTGCGGCAAGGCCCTGGGCGCGATCCCGTCGACCACGGTGGGCTACGAGCGCCTCTACGCCTGGTGGGGCCCCTACCTGGCGGCCGACGACGAGGCCGGCTTCGTCGCCGAGCTGCTCGACGGCCAGCCGGACGCCCCGTTCTACTTCGGCCGGATGAAGAACCAGAACCGCCGGGGCCCGGCCGTCATGGGCGAGCGGGCGCCCCTGCCCGAGCTCGACCCGCAGCAGGTCGCGCAGCGGCTGGCGGCCGGCGAGGTGACCTTCGTGGACACCCGCTCCGCGGACGAGGTGCACACCGGGACCGTGTCCGGGGCGCTGAACATCCCGGCGGGGAAGTCCATCGCGACCTTCGGCGCCTGGGCCGTGAACCCCGAGGCCGACGACCGGCCGCTGGTGCTGCTGGCACCCGACCAGGAGGCCGCCCAGGAGTTCTGGGACCACCTGGTGCGCGTGGGCATCGACGCCGTGGCCGGCTACGTCACCGGGATCGAGGGCCTGCCGCAGACCACCCCGCGGCTGGTCTCCCCCGAGGAGGTCGAGACCTTCGACAAGGCCCTCCTGCTGGACGTGCGCGCCGTGAGCGAGCACACCGCCGGCCATGTCCCCGGCTCCACCCAGCTGCACGGCGGCCGGGTCCTGTGGAACCTGGACCGGCTCCCGGAGCAGGGCACGATCGTGACCTACTGCCAGAGCGGGCTGCGCAGCTCGGTCGTGGCCTCGACCCTGCGCCACGCCGGCTACGACGTGGTGGAGCTCGAGGGCTCCTACGCCGCCTGGTCCGCCGGGCAGGAGGCCCTGGAGGCCACCCCCGCCCGCTGAGCCCCGCTCCGCTCGGACGGCAGCCCCGCCCCTGACGCCGCGTCCCCCGGTGCCACCGCACCGGGGGACGCGGCGTCCTGCGTGCCCGGTCCCCGTCCTGTGCGCGCAGGACGGCAACCGGGAGCACCCAGCACGCGCAGGACGCCGCCGGAGCCCAGCGGCCGGGGCCCGCACGCGCCCGACCCGTTCACTATTGTCAACACGGACTACCGGCAAGTAGGTTCGACGGCACAGCAGTCCGTCGGACGCGCTCCGGATCTCCGCGAGCTCCGCGGTGCACGCCGCACGACCAGCAGCACGACATTTCCTGTCGCCCCCGCCGCCGCGCGGACCGGCGGCGCGGGGGGAGGTCCTGCCGCGCGCTGCCGGCCGCGGGGCGACCCCGGGGCGACGACCGAGCACAGGAGACACAGGACATGACTGCTGGAAAGACATGGGCGGCCACGGGCGCCACCGCCGCGATGCTGGCCGGAGGCCTCCTCCTCGGGGCCCCGGCGGCCGTCGCGGCCCCGGGGGACCCCGCCTGCCTGCAGGCCACGGCACAGCTGGACGCGGCGCTGGCGGGCGCCGGGCTTTCCCCCGAGTCGCTCGGGGCGCTCGACCTCTCGGCCGAGGCCGTGGCCGCCGCCGAGGCCCAGTACGCCGCGCTCGTCGAGGGCGCCGGCGGACCCAGCCTGCAGGAGCTGGAGGCGGCCGCGGCCGCGCTGATGGTGGCCCAGGAGTCCGGCGACGCGGAGGCCGTCGCCCTGGCCGAGGCCCGCCTGGTGGAGCTCGACCAGCAGCTCACCATGGCGCTCGGCACGCTCGACCCCGCTGTCGCGGAGCAGGCCGTCGCCGAGGCCGCCGTGGCGTTCGAGGCGCTGCTGGCCGAGCTGGCCCTCGACGAGAGCGCGGTCGACCAGTTCCTCGTGCTCCTCGAGCAGGCCGTCCTGGCCTGCGAGGCGCCCGCGGCCCCGGCCCCCGTGGCGCCGGTGCTCCCGGCCCCGGCGGAGCCGGCCCCGGCGCCCGTCGTGGCGGCGCCGGTCGAGGCGGCGCCCGTCGTGGCAGCACCTGTCGAGGCAGCACCCGTCGAGGTGCCCGCCGAGACCGCGCCGGTGGAGGTCAACCCGGGCCTCAACATGCAGACCGCCGTCGCGGAGCCGGAGCAGCGCCCCGGCCCCGGCCTGGCCGCGGGCCTGCTCGCCGCGGGGATCGCCGCGAGCGCGGCGGGCGCGCTGCGCCTGCGGCGGCGCCGCCGGTCCTGAGCCGCCCGCCGTCCCGGTGGCCCCACGGGCCCCGGGACGGCGGAGACCCCTATCCCCGGGTCACGGCGCTGCTGCCGGCCGTCGGGGCGGTCGGCGGGTCCAGGACCGCCACGAGCCTGGCGAGGTCCTGGGCCGCGGCCATGACGAGCCGGTCCTCCGCCCGGGAGGGGTCGGTGAGATCGGAGTGGAGACGGCCCCCCAGGGAGCGGACCCGCTCGGCGGCCTCCTCCGGATCCTCATCCGCGGCCCACGCCCGCACCGCGTCGGCGGCGGACTGCACCGCCTCGCCGAGCCGGGCGGTCAGGGACGCGGGCACCAGCCAGTCGTGCGTCCGGTGGTCGTAGAGCTCGCGCACCGCGTCCGTGAAGCCCCGGAGGTGGAAGATGACGTTCTCGAGCTTCAGCAGGGAGTCGTAGCCCGGGTCCCCCGGGTCCGCGGCGGGCCGCCGCCGCCGCCGGAGCACCATCCGGGGGTTGCCGCGGGCGCTGCGCGCCGACTCGTCGACCGCCTCGCGCACCTCGCCGGTGATCCGCACCAGGGAGTGGTTGCGCCGGCGCCAGTCCCGTCCCCCGGTGGTGCCGGGCTCCGCGAGCTCCCCGGCGACGTCCTCGAGGTAGTCGACGACGACGTTCTGCAGCCGGTCGAGCTGCAGGCGGGCCGTGCGGAAGTCCAGCGGCGGGAAGACCGTCACGTTGACGACGAGCCCGATCGCCACGCCCACCGACATCTGCACGAGGAAGCCCGCCGAGAAGCCCTCGGCGTCCTGGCCGCCGACGATGAGGACGAACAGGGCGCCGACCGGGACGTACTCCGCACCCGCCCCGAGCCGGCGGATGCCCGCCAGGAGCACGCCCAGGCCGACCGCCACGGCGACCGTCACCAGGTTGGGCTCGCCGACCAGCAGGACCCCGGCCGCCAGGAGGATGCCCAGGGCGATGCCGGCCACCGTCTGCAGCCCCGCGCGCACCGAGCCCAGCACGGTCGGGTACATCGCGGAGATCGCGCCGAGCGGCGCGTAGTAGGGGTACTGGTCGATCACGCCGGGCATCCGCTGGGCCACCACCCAGGACAGGGCCACCGCGAGCGAGGTCTTGAGGGCCAGGAGGATCCGGGCGCCGCGTATCGTCTGCACCCGGACATCCTACGGACCGGCCGGTAGGATCGAGCCCGCCGACCGCTCCCCCAGGGAGCCCGCCCCGAGGAGCACCCCCATGAGCCGACCGCCGCACCGGCGCCTGCTGCTGGTCCTCGCCGTGGGCGCCGGCGGGGCGCTGGGCACCGGCGCCCGCCACGGACTCGCCCAGCTGGTGCCGACGGTGGCCGGCTGGCCCCTGGCCACCCTGACCGCGAACCTGCTCGGGGCGTTCCTGCTGGGGATGCTCCTGGAGGTCCTCCTGCGGCGCGGTGCGGAGACCCCCCGCGGGATGCTGCTGCGCCTCGGCGCGGGCACCGGGGCGCTGGGCGGCTTCACGACGTTCTCCTCGCTCGCCCTCGAGACCGAGCGGCTGCTGACCGGCGGGGCCGCGGGACAGGCGCTGGCCTACGTGGGGATCTCGCTGGCCTGCGGGTTCCTGGCGTGCCTCGCCGGCACCGTCCTCGCGGCCCGCGGGCGGCGCGCGTGACCGCCCTGCTGATCTGCCTCCTCGGCGGACTGGGCGCGATGGCCCGGTTCGCGGTGGACGGGACCGTGCGGCAGCGGTGGGGGACGTCCTTCCCCGCCGGCACCGTGGTCGTCAACATGAGCGGCTCGTTCCTGGCCGGCCTCCTGTCCGGGGCCGCACTGGCCGGGGTGCTGGGCGGGCCCGCGGCGTCGGTCGCCGTGATCGGCTTCTGCGGCGGCTACACCACCTTCTCCACCGCGATGGCCGACACCGTGCGGCTGGTCCGGGACGGCAGGACGCTCCGGGCGGTGCTCAACGCCGCGGGCACCGGCGCGCTGACCGTGCTCGCGGTGCTCGCGGGGCTGGCCGCGACCGCACCGCTGCGCTGAGCGCGGCCGCCCGGCCGGTCTCAGACCCCTACGCGCAGCTCGTTGCCGGGGATGGAGGCCAGCAGCTGCCGGGTGTACGGGTGCTGCGGGTCGGTGAAGATCTCCTCGCTGGCGCCGGCCTCCACCAGCCGGCCGTCCTTCATCACGCACACCTCGTCCGAGATCAGCCGGACCACCGCGAGGTCGTGCGAGATGAACAGGTAGGACAGCCCGAACTCGTCCTGGAGCCGCCCCAGCAGGTCCAGGATCTGCTTCTGCACGAGCACGTCGAGCGCGGACACCGGCTCGTCGCACACGATCAGCTCCGGCTGCAGGGCGAGCGCCCGGGCGATCGCCACGCGCTGGCGCTGGCCGCCGGAGAGCTCGTTGGGGTAGCGGCTGACCGTCGAGGGCGGCAGGGCGACCTCCTCGAGCAGCCACTTCACCCGGTCCTGGCGCTCCGCCCGGGTGCCGCGGCCGTAGGTGGACAGCGGCTCCTCGACGATCCGCCCGATCGTGAACATCGGGTTGAGGGACGAGTACGGGTCCTGGAAGATCGGCTGGACCCGCTGCCGGAACGCGGCCAGCTGCCTGCCCCGGAGTCCCGTCACGTCCTGGCCGTCGAAGCGGATCGACCCGGAGGTGGACTCGTAGAGCTTCAGCAGCATCCGCGCCGTCGTCGTCTTCCCCGACCCGGACTCGCCCACGATCGCCACGGTCCTGCCGCGGGGCACCGTGAGGGAGACGTCCTGGACCGCGGTGAAGTCCGCCTGTCCCAGCCGCCCCTTGAAGACCTTGGTGAGGTTCTCGATCACCACCAGCGGCTCCCGGGCGGCGGCCCCGGCCGCCTCCTGGGCGGCGGGGGCCGCGACGCCTCCCGCCGTCGGGCCCGAGGCCGACGGACCGGCCGCCGCCGGAGCCGCCGCCGTCGTCCCCGCTCCCGTCCGGCCCGGCGACGGGACGGCCTGCCGGCCCACCCGGGCCGCGGCCACCGAGGGCGCCGCCTGCACGAGGCGGCGGGTGTACTCGTCCTGCGGGTCCTCGAGCACCCGGGCGGACGGGCCGGCCTCGACGATCCGCCCGCGGTGCATCACCACGATGTCCTGGGCGCGCTCCGCGGCCAGGCCCAGGTCGTGGGTGATGAGCAGCACGGACGTGCCGATCTCCTCGGTCATCCGCTCGATCTGGTCCAGGATGGTGCGCTGCACGGTGACGTCGAGGGCGGACGTCGGCTCGTCGGCGATGAGCAGCCGCGGCCGGCAGGCGAGCCCGATCGCGATGAGCGCGCGCTGGCGCATGCCCCCGGAGAACTCGTGCGGGTACTGCCGGGCGCGCCGCTCGGGCTCGGGCAGCCCCGCGGCCGCGAGCGCCGCCACGACCTTCTCGTCCACGTCCCGGCGGGTGGCCAGTCCGTGCACGAGCAGGGTCTCGGCCACCTGGCGGCCGACCGTGGTCACGGGGTTGAGGTTGGCCATGGGGTCCTGCGGGACGAGACCGATCTGCCGGCCGCGGATCCGCCGCATCCGCGCCTCGTCCAGGCCCACGAGCTCCTGGCCCGCGAAGCGGACGGAGCCGCCGGTCACCCGGCCGTTGCCGGGCAGCAGCCCGATCACGGACATGGCGGTGGTGGACTTGCCCGAACCGGACTCCCCCACGATGGCGAGGGTCCGGCCCTCGCGCAGGGCCAGGGACGCCTCGTGGACGGCCTGGACCGGTCCGTTCATCGTGCTGAAGGCCACGGCGAGGTTCTCGACCTCGAGCAGCGGGGCGGCGTCCGCCCCCGGGGCGGGGTTCTCCGGTCTCATCGGTCGGTGCACCTCACGCGGTTCGGGACTTGGGATCGAGGGACTCGCGCAGGGACTCCCCCAGCAGGGTGAAGCCCAGGGCGGTGACGGCGATGCACAGGCCGGGCAGGAACGCCAGCTGCGGGGCGATCGACAGCTCGGCCTGGGCGTAGGTGAGCATGCGGCCCCACTCCGCCGTCTGCGGCACGCCGCCGCCCAGGCCCAGGAAGGACAGGGCGGCCGCGTCGATCACCGCGGTGGCCAGCGTCAGGGTGCCCTGGACGATGACCGGCCCGGTGCTGTTGGGCAGCAGGTGGCTCATGGTGATGGTGCGGCGGGACAGGCCCAGGGTCTGGGCGGCGAGGATGTAGTCGGCGCCCCGCTGGGACAGCATCGAGGAACGCAGGAGGCGGGCGAAGATGGGCACCTGGGAGGCGCCGATCGCGATCATCACGGCCCACTGGCTCTGCCCCATGATCGCGGCGATGGACACGGCCAGCAGCAGGTTGGGCACGGAGAGCAGGATGTCCACGAAGCGCATGATCACGCTGTCCACCCAGCCGCCGAGGCCGCCGGCCAGCAGGCCGAGGACCATTCCGCCGACCAGGCCCAGGGCGGTGGAGACCACGCCGATCACCAGGGAGGCGCGGGCCCCCCAGATCAGCTTGGACAGCAGGTCCCCGCCGAAGCGGTCCAGGCCCAGCGGATAGCCCTCGACCTCGCCGGGGCCGGGGATGGTGGTGGGGGTGATCTCGGTGCGCCCGGGCAGCTCCTCGCCGCCGAACGGGGCGAGCCACGGGGCCAGGAGGGCCACGAGCAGGAAGACGCCGACGATCACGGCCCCGGCGATGGCCGCGGGATTGCGGCGCAGCCGGCGGAAGGCGTCCTTCCACAGGCTCGTGCCGACCGCCGCGGTGGTGCCCGGGGTGGTCGTGACGGCCTCGGGGCCCTCGGTGTGCGAGGGGCCGGAGGGGGCGGGGGGAAGTGTGGCGCTCACTGGACACGCACCCGGGGGTCGATGAGGCTGTAGGAGATGTCCACCAGCAGGTTGATCAGGGAGTAGGCCAGGGCGATGAAGATGATGAAGCCCTGCAGCACGGGGTAGTCGAGGGTGAAGATCGCGTCCCGCAGGAACCGGCCGATGCCGTTGAACGCGAAGACGGTCTCGGTGAGCACGGCCCCGGAGATCAGCAGGCCGGTCTGCAGGCCGATGGTGGTGACCACGGGGAGCATGGCGTTGCGCAGGATGTAGCGGCCGCGGATCAGACCGCGCGTCAGGCCCTTGGCGCGGGCGGTGCGCACGTAGTCCGCGCTCTGGACCTCCAGCACCGAGGCGCGGGTGATGCGCACGATGATCGCCAGTGGGATCGTGCCCAGGGCCACGCCCGGCAGGACCAGGTGCAGGAGCGCGTCCCACGCCGCGTCCCACTCGCCCGTGAGGACGCCGTCGAGGACGAAGAAGTTGGTGTGGTGCGTCGCGTCGATGCGCGGGTCCTGCCGTCCGTCCGCCGGGAACAGCGGGACCTGGATCGCGAGCAGCCACTTGAGGACGAACGCCAGGAAGAACACGGGGACGGTGACGCCCAGCAGGGACAGCACCACCGAGGAGTGGTCCAGGAGCCTGCCGCGGTGGCGGGCGGCCACGTAGCCGAGCGGAACCCCGATGCCCACGGCGAAGACCAGCGCCACGAGCGAGAGCTCCAGGGTGGCGGGGAAGCGGGTGAGGAACTCCTCGACCACGGGCCGGCCGGTCACGATGGAGGCGCCGAAGTCCCCCCGGAGGAGCTGACCCGTGTAGACGACGTACTGCTCGAGCAGGGGGCGGTCGAAGCCGTAGACCTCGTTGATGCGGGCCACGGCCTCGGGGGTGGCCTTGTCCCCCAGCAGGGCGGTGGCCGGCCCGCCGGGCAGGGCGCGGACCCACGCGAAGAGCAGGACCGACAGGCCGATGAGGGTGGGGACGAGCAGGGCGAGCCGCTTGCCGATGACGCGGAGCATTCCGGTCCTTCCGGACGGAGAGGGGCAGAGGGGAGGACCGCCGGGAGGACGGCGGGGGCGGTCCGGGGCGGCGCGCGCTGCGTCGCCCCGGACCCGGGCTCACTCGCTGAGCTCGATCCTGTTGAAGACCTCGTCGTTGACCGGGCTCACCGGGTAGGACTCCACCCGGGGGTCGAAGGCCAGCGACGGCGCCGGGTTGGCCAGGGGCACCGCCGGCAGCAGCTGCATGATCTGCTCGTTGATGTCCTCGTAGACCGGCGTCTGCTCCTCGACGCTGGTCAGCTCGCGGGCCTCGGCCAGCGCCCGGAACAGCTCGGGGTCCTCGAAGCCGAACTCGGGCTTCTCCCGGCCGAAGAACACGCCCACGAAGTTGTCGGTGTCGTTGTAGTCGCCGGTCCAGCCGAGCAGGTGCAGGTCGTGGTCCGGGGTGCCGTTGATGCGGTCGAGGTAGTCCGGGGACCACTTGTCCGGCTGCGGGTTCACGGTGATGCCCACCTCCTCCAGCTGCGCGGTGAGCGTGGTGAACGTCTGCTCGGGGTTCGGCATGTAGGGGCGGGAGACGCCGGTCGGGTAGCTGAAGTCCAGCTCCAGGCCGTCGGCGTAGCCGGCCTCCGCGAGCAGCTCGCGGGCCCGCTCGGGGTCGTACGCGTACTCGGTGACGTCCTGGTTGTAACCGTTGACGGACTCCGGGATGAACTGGGTGGCCACCGTGGTGCCCTCGGGCAGCGTCTGGGAGACCAGGGCCTCCTTGTCGATGGCGTGCGCGATGGCGCGGCGGACGTCGACGTCCGCGAGCTCCTCCTGCGCCTGGTTGAAGCCGAGGTACAGGATCGTGAACGGGTCGCGGGTGACCACGTTGTAGCCGGCGTCCGTCAGGGCCTGGGTGTCGGCCGGGGCCACCAGGTCGTAGCCGTCCACGCTGCCGGACTCGAGCGCCTGGCGGCGGGCCTGGGGGTCGTCGATGATCCGGAAGATCACGTCGGTGACCTGGCCCTGCTCGCCCCAGTAGTCGTCGTGGGCGGCCAGGACCACCTGGTTGCCCACGTCCCAGGAGTCGAACCGGAACGGTCCGGTGCCCACCGGGTGGCCCTGGGCGTACTCGGAGAGCTCCGGGGACTCCTCCGTGCCGCCGGCGGTGTCCGCGCCGTACTCCTCGAGGGCCGTGGGGGACTGCATGGCGAACGCCGGCAGGGACAGAGCGGCGATGAAACCGGCGAACGGCTTGTTCAGGGTCACCTCGGCCTCCCCCTCCCCCGTGGCCTCGCAGCCGGCGTAGATGGCGTCCTCGGGGGCGTCCGCGAAGCCCTTGAACAGCGAGCCGTAGTAGTAGGCCATGTTCTCGGACTGCAGGAGGCCCTCGAAGTTGTACCAGCGCTCGAAGTTCGCGCAGACGGCCTCGGCGTCGAACGCCGTGCCGTCGTGGAAGGTGACGCCCTCCCGGAGCTGGAACGTGTAGGTCCGCCCGTCCTCGGACTGCTCCCACGACTCGGCGAGCAGGGGCTCGGGGTCCGCCGAGCCCTCCTGCACGCCCACGAGACCCTCGAAGATCTGGCGGGAGACGCGGAAGGACTCCCCGTCCTGCGCGAACGCCGGGTCGAGCGTCTTGGGGTCGGACGACGCCGCGAAGACGAACGTGCCGTCGACGTCGCCGCCGGCGGCCTGGGTGGCGCCGGCTCCCCCCTCCTCGCGGTCCGAGGAGAGGCAGCCGGTGAGGACGAGGGCGGCCACGGCGGCCAGGGAGGTGACGGCGAGGGGGCGGCGGGCGCGCCCCGGACGGGATGGCGTGGACATGAACGGACTCCTCGAGGGGCGAGCGGCAGGACCGGCTCCGGGTGGCGGAGCGGGGACGCGGGTCCCCGGACGGCCGGCAGGCGTGTGACGGGTACCACACGGTACAAGTGATACCACGAGTTGCACTCAAGTCATCTCATGCCCGCGTGGCGGGCATTTTTCCGATCGCGCACACCGGTTCGCCCGTTCCCGGGGCACCCCGGCGACCCCCACCGTTTCACCAGTAAGCTTGCTATTCTGCTGGGAGCACCCGTCCCAGCACGTCCCACCGGAAGAGAGCAGGACCCCGTGGCCGAGATCAATCCCGAGCAGGCACGCAACGACCCGAAGAAGGCCGGTGACGCCCTGAACGAGGAGTCCGGCCTGAGCATCGAGGGCGACACCCCGCCCGACGCCGGCTCGGGCGTGGGCCCCACCAACCACGAGCTCGACGTCGACCGGCCCGGCGACTCCTCGAAGGGGAAGCTCGCGCTGGCCGTCATCATCGGCCTCGTGGCGCTGTTCGTGGTGCTGTGGTTCGTCGGCGCCGTCGTCGGGATGTTCTGAGCCCGCCGACCTGAGGCACCCGACCGTCCCGGCCCGCCGCCGGGCGGGGGCGGGCCGGGACGGCGCTCACGGCCGGCCGGCGTCCCCGTCGGTGCCGTCGTCGTCCTGGTCGGCGTCCTCGTCGTCCTCGTCGTCCTCCTCCGTCCAGTCCTCCGAGGACGGGCCCATCATGGCGAAGCGCTCGCCGTCCGGGCCGGCGGCGAACACCAGCTCCCCGTAGCCGAACTCCTCCGGCTCCTGGACCAGCGCGCCCCCCGCGGCGACGACCCGCTCGGCGGCGGTGTCGGCGTCGTCGACCTCGAAGCAGACCCACCACAGCGGCGGCGCCTCCTGCAGGTGGTCGACGTCCTCGGCGGCCACGCCGATGCCGCCGGCCGAACGGTCCATGCCCGGGACCGTGAACACCGCGTACGCCTCGTGCCGCGTCCCGATGTCCTGGTACGTGTAGCCGAAGACCTCGGCGTAGAACCGCTCGGCGGCCGCCTGGTCGGTGGTCAGGAGGTCGCACCAGGCCACGGTCCCGTGCCTGCCGACGATGCTGAACCCGGTGTGCTCCTGCGGCTGCCACACCCCGAAGGCCGCCCCCGTGGGGTCGATCCACACGCCCATGGTGCCGAAGCTGCCCACCGCCATCGGCTCGAACAGCTGCCGGGCACCGGCCGCCACCGCGGCCCTGCCCGTGGCCACGATGTCGTCGGACGCGAGGTAGACCGCCCACGCGTGCGGGTCGTCCTCCATCTCGGGCAGCGCGGGGGACATCCCCGCCACCGGCTGGCCGTCCACCAGGGCGTTGCAGTAGCCGCCGTACTCCGGGTCCGAGGGCGTGAACCGCCACCCGAGCACGCTCGCGTAGAAGTCCATGGAACGGTCCAGGTCCGAGACCATGATGTCCGCCCAGCACGGAGCCCCCGTGGGCCATCGGTCGATGCGCTCGGTCATCCCTGAGTCCTCTCGTCGCGCGCCGGATCGGGTTCCGCCCGGGTGCCTGCGACGCTGGCCGCACCCGCGCGGTCCTTCGTCCCCATGCTCGTCCCCCGCGTCCCGATTGGGAACACCTCCCGCCGAGAAGCGGGGGCGGCCCGCACGGCCCCGGGCTCCGGGCTCCGGGGCCGTGCATTAACATTCCTCGTTTCCTGACGGCGCCCCCGATCCGTTCCTAGACTCGGAGCCAGGACAGGGGTCACGGCCGCGGCCGGAGCCCTCCCCGGGGGATCGACGAGGACAGCATGCGCGCGTGGTGGATCGATGAGCCCGGTCCCGCGGCCGGCGGGCCGATGCGCTTCGGGCAGTGCCCCGACCCCGTGCCGGGGCCCGGGGAGCTGCTCCTCCGGGTGCGGGCCTGCGGGGTGTGCCGCACCGACCTGCACCTCGTGGAGGGCGACCTCCCCCTGCACCGGGCGGGGGTGATCCCGGGCCACGAGATCGTCGGCGAGGTGGTGGGCGCGGGTCCCGGCTGCGCCCGGTTCCGGAAGGGCGAGCGCGTGGGCGTCGCGTGGCTGCGGCACACCTGCGGCCGCTGCCGGTTCTGCCGCCGCGGCCGGGAGAACCTCTGCACCGCCCCGCGCTTCACCGGGTGGGACCAGGACGGCGGCTACGCGGAGCTCACCCTGGCCCCGGAGGCCTTCGCCTACCGCCTGCCCGAGGAGTTCGACGACGAGCACGCGGCCCCCCTGCTGTGCGCCGGGATCATCGGCTACCGGGCGCTGCGGCGGGCCCAGCTGCCCCCCGGGGGCCGGCTGGGCATCTACGGCTTCGGCGCGTCCGCCCACCTCGCCGCCCAGGTGGCCCTGCACCAGGGCGCGGAGGTCCACGTCATGACCCGCT
Source organism: Kocuria sp. LHG3120 (assembly GCF_049897445.1). Taxonomy (NCBI): domain Bacteria; kingdom Bacillati; phylum Actinomycetota; class Actinomycetes; order Micrococcales; family Micrococcaceae; genus Kocuria; species Kocuria sp. LHG3120. The sequence goes on from NZ_JAFCWG010000007.1 coordinate 169,636, forward strand.
CGATGGCGGCGCGCGAGCTGGCCCGCGACCTCGGCGCCGCCTTCGTGGGGGAGGCGGACGAGCCTCCCCCGGTGCCGCTGGACGCGGCGATCCTCTTCGCCCCCGTGGGCACCCTCGTCCCCCCGGCGCTGCGCGCCCTGGACCGGGGCGGCACCCTGGCCGTCGCCGGGATCCACCTCAGCGACGTCCCGGCCCTCGACTACGCCGCGGAGCTCTTCCAGGAGCGGCAGCTGCGCAGCGTGACCGCCAACACCCGGCAGGACGGCGAGGAGTTCCTGCGGCTGGCCGCCCGGCTGGGGCTGCGCCCCACCACCGTCCCCTATCCCCTGCGCGCCGCGGACCGGGCCCTCGCCGACCTGGCCGCGGACCGGATCACGGGGGCCGCCGTCCTGCGCGGGTGAGCCCCGGGCCCGGCCGGAACCGCACCGCACCGCACCGCAGGGACCGCACCGCAGGGCAGCGGACCCCGGAAGCACATCGAAGAGACCGCCCGCCGACATCCCGCGGACGCCCCGCACCGGGCTCCGGCCACCGTCCGACTCCTCAGGAGCTCCCGTGAACGAGCACCCCGCCTCCCGCCCGCCCCGTCCGGCCGACCGGCAGGACGCCCCGCGCCGCACCAGACCCGGGCAGTGGGTGCTGCTGGTCCTGGGCACCCTGCTGACCGCCCTGGGCCTGGCGGCGCTAGTGAGCGGTCTGGTCCTCGCCGGCGCGGCCGCGGCCCAGCAGGACGGGCGCTTCCTCACCGCGTCCCCGGACCGGCACCAGACCATCACCTACGCCCTGGTGGGCCCGCCCGCCGTGCTCGACGTCGGCGACGCCCAGCTCTCCCCCGTGCCCTTCCTCGACCAGCTCGGCAGGGTGCAGGTGCGCGTGACGGCGGCCGACCCGCAGCAGGACATCTTCGTGGGCGTGGCCGAGACCGCCGACGTCGACCGGTACCTCGACGGCGTCGCCCACGCCGAGCTCGGCCGCGCCACGGAGTCCGGGGACGACATGCGGGCCCGGGTGCCCGGCGAACGGGTGCCCGACCGGCCCGGGAACCAGACCTTCTGGGCCGACTCGGACCAGGGCCCCGGCACCCGGGAGCTGACCCTGGACCTGCGCTCGGGCAGCTGGACGCTCGTGGTGATGAACGCCGACGCCACCCGGCCGGTCTGGGCGGACCTGCAGCTCGGGGCGCGCTCCGACCTCCTGGGCCCCCTGGCCGGCGGCCAGCTGGTCGGCGGGCTGGCCGGGCTGGTCGTGGGCCTCCCGCTGCTGCTGCTCGGCGCCGCCGGACTCGGCCGGGACATCGACCCGCGCACCCCGCCGCGCGGCACGGGCCCGGGCGCGGCCCTCGCCGAGGACCCGGGGCGGGACCGGACCCCGCCGCCGGTCTCGCCCGTGCGCCTGACCGGCTTCCTCGACGCGGGGCTGTCCCGGTGGCTGTGGCTGGTCAAGTGGCTCCTGGTGATCCCGCACCTGATCGTGCTGGCCGTGCTGTGGTTCGCCCTGGTGGTCACCACGGTCGCCGCCGGGTTCGCCATCCTGTTCACGGGCCGGTACCCGCCCTCGTGGTTCTCCTTCAGCGTAGGGGTCCTGCGGTGGAGCTGGCGGGTGGCGTTCTACTCCTACTCGGCCCTGGGCACCGACCGGTACCCGCCCTTCACCCTGGCCCGCGCGGACCATCCGGCGCAGCTGGAGGTCGCCTACCCGGAGCGGCTCTCCCGCGGCCTCGTGCTCGTGAAGTGGTGGCTCCTGGCGATCCCGCACCTGCTGATCGTGGGGGTGCTCACGGGCGGAGGCACGTGGAGCACCACCCGCAGCGGCGACGACGGCACGACGACCACCAGCTGGGGACCGTCCCTGCTCGGGCTGCTCGTGCTGGTGGCCGCCGTGGTCCTGCTCTTCACGGGCCGGTACCGTCCCGAGCTGTTCGCGCTGGTCGTGGGCATCAACCGCTGGGTCAACCGGGTCCTCGCCTACGTGCTGCTCCTGCGGGACGAGTACCCGCCGTTCCGGCTCGACCAGGGGCCGGTCGAGCCCCGGTCCCCTGCGGCCGCGCCGGTGCCCTGGTCCTCCCCGGCGCCCGACCGGCCGCACGACCGGCCGCAGGACCGGCCCGGGGACGGACCGGTCGACCAGGGACCGAACCGCTGACCGGACGGCCTCCGGGGCAGGTCGCCCCGTTCGGGGAGTCCCGTCCCGGGAGGGCCGCTCAGCGGAACCGGACGCCCTCGATCCGCGCCCGGAAGAACTCGCCCTCGGCCTGCCGGTCGGTGCCCCGGGCCCAGCCGGCGCGCAGGACGGTGGCCACGCGCACGCCGGCGAGATCGGCCTCCTCGGAGAACGCGACCCCGAAGGGGTGGCGGCCGTACCCGGTGCCGTCGGGGTCGCCCCACCGCTGCATGCTCAGCTCCCGGAGCCGGCCGTCCGGGTCGACCCGGATCAGGGCGTCCTCGCGCTCCCCGTCGAGGACCCAGGTCATGACGGCGGTGTCCGGGACGGGCCCCTCCGACCACGCGGCGGCCGGGCAGGCCGACGGCACGACGACCGCCTCGCCGGCGAGCCGCCCGGCGGCGCTGCGCGTGATGTCCGGTCCCGCGGCGGACAGCACGGGCACGAGGCCCAGCAGCCGCCACCGCAGCTCGCCCCCGCCGGGCCCGTACCGGTCGTAGCCCGCGACCGGCAGGCCGAGGACCCGGGTGCGGGCGGCCCAGACGAAGCCGATCCCGGGGGTGATGAGCTGCCGGGCGGAGAAGGGGCGCCACGCCCCGCCGAGCCGGATCTCGCCGCGCATCGACAGCTCCGCCGAGACCCACGCCGGGGTGCCGGGCGGCACGGCGTGCCCCAGCCAGCGGCGCGCGGGCTCGGGCAGGCCGGCGAACGCCGCGGTGTCCACCGGGGGCGGCACCGGGTGGCCCGGGCGCTCCAGGTCCGCCCAGTGCCGGCGGGCGCCGCGCGGCAACCGCCCGGTCACGGCTGGACCCCGAGCGGCACGGCGGCGGCCGCGCGGGCGCCCGGCCCCCGAACGGGGACGGGGACGGGAACGGACGGCGACAAGGTCCGGGACCGGGTCATGCCTCCCAGGCTAGACCGCCGGACCGGTGCCGGCCCCGCGGCGGACGCCGGAGCCCGCCGACGCCCTGAATCCTCGGTCGCACTCGGACACGGGACCCGTCGGTGGAGCAGGATGTCCCCATGCGCGTGCACCGGCGCCCGGGGCCCGCATGCCGGTCAGGCGTTGACTGCCGGCGGCGCCCGCACCAGCATGAGTGCCACGGGCCGCCCGCGGAGCGGCCGCCGGGACCCCGAGTCCCCGAGCACCGGGAGGACGACCATGACGCGCATCGGCACCAGGAGGAGCACCCGGTGGAAGGACCTCACGCCGGGGCAGCGGACCGCGCTGCTGACGCTGGCGTCCGTGCAGGTCTCACTGGCGGCCACCGCCTGGGCGGACCTCGCTCTGCGGCCCGCGGCGGAGGTCAACGGCGGCAAGGGGAAGTGGGCCGCGATCATCGCCGTCAACTTCGTGGGCCCGGTCCTGTACTTCCGCCGCGGCATCCGCCGCTGAGCGGCCCCGGGACGGGGACCCGGGCCTCCCGGTCACGGATCCGGGATAACGATTCAGCACGGCACGGAGAACACTTAGCGATCGCATACGCACGGATCTAGACTGGTCCCACCAGCAGTTCCGTCCGCTCGGCAGAGGGCGGTCACCGGTGGACCCACGGTCCCGGGACCCCGGCCGAGCGCACGGCCGATCGCCGGGCGGTGGGGGCCGACCGGCGTCCCACCCGCCGTCCGGCGCTCCGGACCGAGTTCTCCGCTCCACGGAACCTGGAGGTTCCACCATGAAACGCTCACCGACGGCCCGGCTGCTCACCGGGCTCTCCGCGGCGGCGCTGGCCACCACCGGCATCGCTCTCGCCGGACCGGCCCACGCCGTGTCCACCCAGGGGTTCCTCTCCTACGTCGACGGCTGGCGGGTCGGCCAGCACGTGCGCGAGCTCGCCGACGTCAACGGGGACGGCCGCGCCGACGTCGTGGCCTTCGGCGACCCCGGCGTCTTCGTCGCCCTGGGCCAGACCAACGGCACGTTCGCCGCGCCGGTGCTGAGGGTCCGCGACTTCGGCACCGCGCAGGGCTGGCGCACCGACCGGCACCCGCGCACGGTCGCCGACGTCGACGGCGACGGCCGGGACGATCTCGTCGGCTTCGGCAACGCCGGCGTGATCGTCTCCTACGCGCAGCCCGACGGCAGCTTCACCGCGCCGCAGCTCGAGGTCCGCGAGTTCGGCTGGAACCAGGGCTGGCGGGTCGACCAGCACGTCCGCGAGCTGGCCGACCTCTCCGGGAACGGGACGGCGGACATCGTCGGCTTCGGGTACTCCGGCGTGACCATCTCCCACGGCCGTGCGGACCGCACCTTCGACGGCACCGGCAAGCGGATCGACAGCTACGGCTGGGACCGCGGGTGGCGGATCGACAAGAACCCCCGGATGCTCGCCGACATGGACGGCAACGGGACGGCGGACATCGTGGGCTTCGGCGACGCCGGGACGTACGTCTCCTACTTCTCGGCGCTCGGGGACACGTTCACCCAGCCCGCCCTGGAGATCCGCGACTTCGGCTACGCCCAGGGGTGGCGCGTCGACCAGCACCCCCGGGTCGTCGGCAACGTCAGCGGTCACCTTCCCCCGGACGTGGTCGGCTTCGGCCACCGCGGGGCCCTCGCCGCCTACTCCCGGCCCTCCGCCCCGGGCGAGCCCAGGTACCAGCCGGTCTCGCTCGAGCTCGCCGACTTCGGCGCCGCGCAGGGCTGGCGCACCGACCGGCACCCCCGGGACCTCGCGGACATCAACGGCGACGGGATCCTGGACGTGGTCGGCTTCGGCAACGCGGGCGTGCTCGTGGCCTACGGGGACGACGACTTCCTGACCGGGCCCGAGCTGACGTCCGGCTCCTTCGGCTGGGCGGCCGGCTGGGACCCGGCGCGGTATCCGCGCCTGCTCGGGGACGTCGACGGCGACGGCCGCGACGACGTCGTCGGCTTCGGCTACTCGGCCACCTACGTGGGCCTGTCCTGAGCACGGGCCCGGGGCGGCCGCCCGGCCACCCCGGGCCCGCGGCTCAGGTGAGGAATCCGCGCAGGGACCGCTCCGCGGCCCGGTAGGTGGCGGCGTCGATGGTCTCGCCGTCCAGGAACCGGTCGATCACGCGCGGGTCCGTGTAGGAGCTGCGGGCGATGGCGGGGGTGTTGCCCAGGTGCTCGGCGACCTCCCGCATGGCGGCGGACACGGCCTTCTTCCGGGCGCTCTCGCTGGGGCGGGTGCCGGCGCGGGCGGCGAGCGCCATCGCGGCGGTCACCGTGCCCTGCCAGGTGCGGAAGTCCTTGGCGGTGAAGTCGGGGCCGCACCGGTCCCGCACGAAGTCGTTGAGGCGGGCGCTGGTGATGCCGGTCCACTGCCCGTCCTCGTCGCGGAACGCGAGCGCGGTCTCGTCCGGGCCGCGCTCCAGCAGGGGCGCGAGCGCGGCGGCGAGGTCGGCGTCCCGGAGGTCCAGCGTCCACCGGTGCCCGCTCTTGCCGGGGAAGTCGAGGTGCACGTCCCGGCCGTCCACCCGGACGTGCCGGACCAGCAGGGTGGTGACGCCGTAGGAGCCGTTCGACTGGGCGTACTCCTCGTTGCCGATGCGCAGGGCGGCCTCGTCCATGAGCCGGAAGGCCGCCGCGCAGGCCTTCTCCTCCGTGGCGCCCTCCGTCCGCAGCAGCCGGGTGACGGCCGGGCGGGCCTGCGGGAGCGTGTCGCCGAAGTCGAGGACGCGGTCGAACTTCTCGCGGTCCTTCAGCTCCCGCCACCGGGGGTGGTAGATGTACTGGCGCCGTCCGGCGCCGTCGACTCCCGTGGCCTGGATGTGCCCGTTGGGCTGGGGGCTGATCCACACGTCCTTCCAGGCCGGGGGGATCGCCAGCCCGCGGATCCGGTCGAGCTCGTCCCCGTCCTGGACCTTCGTGCCGTCGGCGTGCCGGTAGGCGAACCCCTTGCCGTACCCGCGGCGGGTGATCCCGGGACGGCTGCAGTTGCTGCGCCGCAGGCGCGGCGTGCGGGGCGTGCGGGGTTTCGCGGGGCTCTGCTGCGCGGCGGCCATGGTGTCCTCCCGGGTCGGCTCCGGGAGCACCCCGGGAACACCAAGTCTACTGACTGTCGGCGTCCGCGCGGACGAGGCCCGCGGCGGGTCCGGTCAGGGCTCCGAGCGGGTGTACGCCGCGGCGCGCACGGCGTCGTCGTCCTCCAGCCCGGCGCCGAGGGCCCCGCCCACGGTGGCGAGCGTGGCGGTCAGCCACGCGAGCTTGACGTACTCCACCGCCCCGGCCGGGGCGCCGATCACCGCCGCGAAGACTCCGCCGTCCACGAGCAGCAGCGCCCCGAGCCAGGACAGGGCGAAGACCGCGAGGTAGAAGACGGAGACGCCGATGGCCACGGTGGCGGCGGTGGCGAGGTTGAACAGGGCCACCTGCTCGCGCTCGGCCCGCCGGCGCGGGCGCTCCCACAGCCGGGCGCCGACGACGAGGGCACCGGTCACCGCGGCGATCGACAGCAGACCCAGCAGCCCGAGCCGCCAGGGCCCGTAGGCGGCGGCGAGCAGCCACAGGTCCGAGGCGACCAGGGTGAGCACGCCGGTCGCCGCGGCCAGGGCGAGCGTGCGGGACAGCCGCACCACCAGGGTCCACGGCCGGTTGGCGCGGATCATCCCGAGCAGCAGGCGCACGTTGCCGCCGAGGACGCGGGCCGTGAACTGCACGGCGTTGTCCTCGGGCCGGTCCTCCAGGTTTTCCGACCGCTGCCGCGCCCGCCGCACGAGCTCCTCCTGCGCGTCGGCGTCGTCCGCGTCCTCCGTGTCGTGGCCGAGCAGGTGGCCGACCACCCGCACGGTCGTCTGCCGCACCTTCTGCCCCACGTGCAGCGCGCCGAGGGCCGGGACGGCGACCAGGCCCACGCCGTGCACGGGGCTCAGCTGCGTGAGCACCGGGCTGCGGCCGTCCTTGAGCGGGACGTCCGTGAGGACCACGACGAGGTCCCAGTCCTCGTCCAGCATCCGGTCGCGAGCGGCCTCGAGCAGGTCCAGGCCGTCGGCGGGCGGGACGACCAGCCGGTCGGTCACCGCCGCCACCCGCCAGCGCACCCCGGGATAGCGCGCGTGCAGCGGCCCCGGCAGGGAGGCCGCGAGGTCCCGGGGCAGGGCGCCCGCGATCTGGGGGGAGAGGACGAGGCCGACCAGCAGCTCGGGCACGGAGTCGTGGGCGGGCTCGTGGCCGGGGGTGGGGTCGGCGGTGGCGGAACGGTCGTCGGGCACCGCTCAATCCTGGGGCAGGCCCCGGGGAAACGCCACTCGGGGTCCGGGCGGGCGGGGCCCCGCCCGGGCCCCGAGTGGGGCCGCGTCGTGCTCAGTGCACGGGCATCCGCCCGGCCACCGGGTTCTCCAGGGTCCCGGCGTACTGCAGGGACGCCGCCTGGTCGGTCAGGTCGACCATCTGCAGGGTGTTGAGCAGCTGCAGCCGGTTGAGGCAGGAGTGCTCGAACCGGGGCGCGAAGAGCGGCACGCGGTCCGCGCCGGCCGGGTCGGCGTCGGCGACGTCCTGGAGGCACCGCGCCGCGAGGTCCCAGAACTCGTCCGCGGCCAGCAGCCCGTCGGCCTCGAGCAGGCCCGCGAGGTGCCGCAGCACGCCGTCGAACACGTCCGTGTGCACGGACAGCGCCGCCGTGGCGGGCGGCACCACGTGGCGGATCCGCTCGAGGCCCTCCGGGAGGGGCCGGTCCGTGACGACGGCGACCTCCTCGCCGATGTCCTTCATGACCGCCCGCCGCGGGACGTGCCCGTCCAGCACGAGGACGACGTTCTCGCCGTGCGGCATGAACACGAGGTCGTGGGTGAGCAGGCACCGGGCCACCGGGGCGAGGTACACGGCGAGCAGCCGCCGCACCCACTCCGCGGCGTCCAGCCCGGACGCGCGCACGTGCACGGAGACCAGCGGCGTGCCGCCGGCGTCGACGTGCAGCAGGGACGCGAGGGTCACGAGCCGCTCCCCGTCCGCGAGCCGGGGCACGGGGCTCTCCCGCCACAGCGCCGCGAGCATCTTGGTGTGCGGGCCCTCCTCCCCGTGGCCGGAGGCGGCGGCGCGGTGGTACGCGTCCCCGGTGTAGCCGACCGCGGCCACCTCCCGCAGGACCGAGAACCCGGCCTCCGCGAGCACCGGGTCGGCCGCGACGACGTCGGCGACCCAGTCGTTGATCGCGGGGGTGTCGCGCATGTACCGGGGGGAGAGCCCCCGGAGGAAGCCCATGTTCTGCACGGCCAGGGCGGTCTTCACGTAGTGCCGGTCGGGACGGGAGACGTTGAAGAACGTGCGGATCGACTGCTGCGCCCGGTGCTCGTCCCCGGTGGTGCCCAGCAGCACGAGGTCCCGGCGGGCGAGGTCGGGGGCGAACGTCACCGCGATCCGGTGCTCCCACTGGTGGGGGTGCACCGGCAGGGGACGGTAGTCCTCCGGGTCCAGGCCCAGACCGGTCAGCCGGGCCCGGAAGCGGGACCGCACGGCCGGGTCCAGCTCGCCGGCCCACAGCTGCTCCTCGGTGCGGCCGCGCCCGGTGTCGAGGCGGCTGAGCTCCCGGCGGACGGCGAGCCACACGAGGCGCACCGGACGGGCGGCCTCGGGGGCGAAGCGGTCGTGCTCGGTGACGCCCATCCCGATCCGGCCGTTGTTGGCCACGAAGCCCGGGTGCCCCTCGGTCATCGCCGCCTCGACGTCCTGGAAGCCCGCCTCCGCGAGCGCGGCCGAGGGCCGGGTCCGGTGCACCAGCTTGTACGCGGCCGAGGCGAGGGTCCCGGCGATCTCCTCGAGGTAGGTCGCCAGCAGGTGCGGGGGGATGCCGAGCGCGGGGGCCAGCTCCGTGACCAGCGCCTGGGCGTCCGGCTCGGCGTCCGCGCCGTCCACGGAACGGCGCAGCGAGCCCTCGTCCAGCACCCAGTGCTCCAGGGCGGTGCGCCGGGCGCGGAACCGGTAGCGGACCCGGTCCCCGCCGGTGCGGACCTCGTAGAGCCCCTCCCCCACGGGCTCGGGGGCGATCAGCCGTTCGTGGGCGAACTCGGCCAGGGCCTTGCAGCACAGGTGGCGGTGGGCGATCCGCATCGGGTGCAGGCCGAGGTGGGCGGGCCCGTCGTCGGCCTCCTCCCCGGGGACCACGGCCGGGACCACGGCCGGGACCACGGCGGCCGCGGGGCCCAGCTCGGAGGCCGCGAACCCCTCGGGGGTGCACGTGCTGAGCAGGGCGGTCTTGCCCGGCAGCTCGAGCGGGCCGTGGACCTCGAAGCCGGCGCGGGCGTTGAGCCGGTGGACGGCGGTGTTGCGGACGTCGGGCTCGACGACGACGCGCCGGGCCCCGCGCGCCTCGAAGAGCCAGCGCAGCGTGGCGGCCATGAGGGCGGCGCTCGTGCCCGGCACGGGGGTCCGTGCGGGGGCGAGGAGCAGGTGCATCCCCACGTCGCCGGGCCGGTGCGCGTAGTGGCCGGGGAGGAGCACCGCGCCGGGGTCGTAGGTCTCGACGAGCCCGAGCGGGACCCCGTCGAGGCGGGCCAGCCACGCGTCGCGGTGCGGGTCCTCGGCGACGGCTGCGAAGGTGCGCCGGACGCGCTCGGGGTCGGCGTCGAGCAGGTCCCAGAACCGGGACCGGGGGTGGGTGAGCCAGGCGTGCAGGAGCTCGACGGTGGTCGCGTCCGGGACGAGCGGCTCGAGGGTCAGGACGCCGCCGGGGGTGGCGAGACGGGCGGGCGCGGGGCGGGCGGTCATGCGGTCTCCTGGGGGATGTCGCGGGGGATGTCGCGGGGGACGTCACGGGGGACGTCCTGGGCGGCGCCCCGGGGGACGCCGAAGGTCTGGAAGGCGATGGCGGGCTCGACCGGGTAGACCTCCCGGCCCGTGACGGCCCGGAGGATGACGCTGTTGCGGTAGGCGCCCATGCCGAGGTCGGGGGAGGTCAGGCCGTGGGTGTGCACCTCGGCGTTCTGCACCCAGATCCGGGAGCGCTCGTGGTCGACCGCGTAGTCGCGGGAGACGTCGTAGCGGCCGGCGGGGTCCCACGCGATGTCGTCGAGGACCGGGGCCAGGAAGCCGGGCACCTCGGCGCGGTATCCGGTGGCCAGCACCAGGGCGCCGGTGGGGTGCCGCCAGCCGCGCTCGAGCTCGTCGTCGTGCAGGGCCAGAACCAGGTCGCGGCCGTCCTGCTCGACACCCGTGAGGGTGGTGCTCGTGGTCAGCAGGCCGGCGGGGTGCCCGTGCACCGAGCGGCGGTAGAGCAGCTCGTGGATGTCGTTCACCAGCTCCGCGCTGATCCCCTTGTAGAGGCTGGCGTGCTCGCGGTTGAGCCGGTCCCGCCGGTCCGCGCCGAGGCCGTGGAAGTGGTCCACGTACTCGGGGGAGGTCAGCTCGAGGGTGAGCTTCGTGTACTCCATGGGGAAGAACCGCGGGGAGCGGGTGATCCAGTCCACCCGCGGGCCGTCGGCGCCGGAGCGCTCGAGCAGGTCGCGGTAGACCTCGGCGGCGGACTGGCCGCTGCCGAGCACGGTGACGCTCCCCCGCCCGAGCAGCTCCTCGCGCCGGGGCAGGTAGTCGCTGGTGTGCAGGACGGTGCCGGCGGCGGGATCCACGCCCGCGGGCACTGCGGGCACCGTGCCGACGCCGAGGACCAGCCGGCGGGTCCGCCACTGCTCCGTCTCGGCGGCCGTCCGGGCCGTGACCACGTAGGCGTCGTCGGCGGGGTCGCGCTCGACGCCGACGACCTCCCGGCCCCAGCGCAGGCTGCCGAGCTGCTCGCTCGCCCACCGGCAGTAGGCGCTGTACTCGGCGCGCAGCGGGTTGAAGTCCTCCCGGATGTAGAACGGGTACAGCCGTCCGGTCCGCTTGAGGTAGTGGAGGAAGGAGTAGGGGGAGGTGGGGTCGGCCAGGGTGACGAGGTCGGCGAGGAACGGGACCTGGATCGTGGCGTCCTCGAGCATCAGCCCGGGGTGCCAGTCGAAGGCGTCCTTCGCGTCGAGGAACACCGCGTCGAGGTCCTCCAGCGGTGCGGCGAGGCAGGCCAGGCCCAGGTTGAAGGGGCCGATCCCGATGCCCAGCAGGTCGTGGACGTGCCCGTTCGCGGGGGCCATCAGCGGGCCCCCGCCGCGGCCTCGAGCGGGCGGGGCGCGGCACCGCGGACGGCGGCCCGGACGAGGTCCAGCACGCCCCGGACGTCCTCGGTGGTCGTCGCCGGGTTGAGGAGCGTGAGCTTCAGGCACCGGCGGCCGTCGAGGACGGTCGAGGCGACCGCGGCGCGGCCGGAGTCGAACAGCGCGCTCCGCACGGTCTCCACGAGCCGGTCCGCGGCGTCGTCGTCGGCGTCCGGGGACCGGTGCCGGAACAGGACGGTCGAGAGCACGGGCTCGGCCACCAGCTCCAGGTCGGGGGTCTCGTCCACGATCCGGCCCGCCTCCTGGGCGAGCTCCAGCACCCGGTCGAGGGCGCGGCCGATCCCCTCGGCGCCGACGGTGCGCAGGGTCATCCACAGCTTCAGGGCGTCGAAGCGGCGGGTGGTCTGCAGGGACTTGTCCACGAGGTTGGGCCGCGCCGCGTGCCGGGGGTTCAGGTACTCGGCGCTCCACGTGGAGAAGCGCAGGCTCCGCCCCTCCCGCAGCAGCAGGGCGGAGGCGGCGACCGGCTGGAACCAGGACTTGTGGAAGTCCACGGTGACGGAGTCCGCCCGTTCGATCCCGTCCAGCCGGTGGCGGTGGGCGGGCGAGACGAGCAGGCCGCCGCCGTAGGCGGCGTCGACGTGCAGCCAGACGCCGTGGGCGGAGCACGCCCGGGCGACGTCGGCCAGGGGGTCGATCGCCCCGAGGTCCGTGGTGCCGGCCGTGGCCACGACCGCGGCGACCTCCGCGCCGGACGCGGCGACCTCGTGCAGGACGCGCTCGAGGGCGACCGGGTCCAGGGCCCCGCCCCGCGCGGCGGGCACGGGCACGACCGCGTCCGCGGACAGGCCCAGCAGGTGCGCCGCCTTCGCGATGCTGAAGTGGGCGTGCTCCCCCGCCACGATCCGCAGCCGCCCGAGCCGCTCCCCGCGGGACGCCGGGTGCGCCCGGGACAGGCGCTCCTCCCGGGCCGTGAACAGCGCCTGGAGGTTGGACTGGGTGCCGCCGGTGGTGAACACGCCGTCCGGCTCGCCCGCGGCGGGGAAGCCGATCCGCGCGGCGGTCCAGTCCACGATCCGCTGCTCGACCAGGGTGGCGGTGGTGCTCTGGTCCCAGGTCTCGACCGCCGTGTTCACCGCGGCGGTGAGCGCCTCGGCGGCCACCGCCGGGATGGCCACGGGACAGTTGAGGTGGGCCATGTAGCCCGGGGCGTGGAAGTGCACGGCGTGGTCGAGGTAGAGCCGCCGGGTCTCCTCGACCACGGCGCCGAGGTCCCCGAGGGGCCGCTCGAGGTCCACCGCGGCGACCAGCTCCTCGAGCTCCTCGGGCGTGGCGGCGGAGCGGGGGCTCCGGGCGCCGGCGAGGTGGACGGCGAGCACGTCGACGGTCTCGTGCAGGGCGCGGGCGTACTGCGCCGGGGTGTCGTGGGTCAGCAGGAAGTCGTGCATGGGCTCCTCGCAGGGGGTGGACGGGGCCGCTCGGGCCCCTCGTGGAGTTAGGCAAGGCATACCTAACCACATCGGCGGAGCGATTACATCATGCTCGTGTTGCGTATTCGCCGGATCACGCCCTAGGGTGATCCCTGTCTTCCGGGTTAGGCAACCCTTGCCTCACCTCGCGTCCCACCGACGGTTCCGCCGTCGACGTCCGAAAGGGTGGCCGTGGCCTCTCTGCTCCCCCGCGCTCCGCGCCCGCTGTTCCCCGCCCCGTCCGCCGCGCGCCGCCGCGTCCTCGCCCCGTCCGCCCTGCTGGCCGCGGGGGCCCTGGTCCTGACCGGGTGCTCCACCGGACCGGCGGGCGGGGAGTCCGGGAGCGGGTCCGCCTCTGCGGAGGGCGCCACCGGCGAGTTCCCGCGCACCGTGGAGCACGCCTTCGGCGAGACCACGATCGAGGAGGCCCCCGAGCGCGTGGCCACGGTGTCCTGGGTCAACCACGACGTCGCCACCGCCCTCGGCGTGGTCCCGGTCGGGGTGCCCGCCCTGGACTTCGGCGCCAACGAGAACGGCTCCACGGACTGGTTCGACGCCGCGCTCGAGGAGTCCGGCGCCGAGGCCCCGGAGACCTACGCCGAGACGGACGGCATCAACTTCGAGGCGATCGCCGCGCTCCAGCCGGACGTCATCCTGGGCGCCTACTCCGGGCTGACGCAGGAGGACTACGACAAGCTCTCCGAGATCGCGCCCGTGGTCGGCTTCCCCGAGGACGCCGTGGCCTACGGGACGTCCTGGCAGGACTCCACCGAGCTCATCGGCCAGGCCCTGGGCCGGGAGGAGCGGGCCGCCGAGGTCGTGGCGGACGTCGAGCAGCAGATCGAGGACGCCGCCGCCGAGCACCCGGAGCTCGAGGGCACGTCCTTCGTGTACGGCACGCTCGACCCGTCCGCGGCCGACCAGATCTTCGCCTACACCGCGGTGGACAACCGCCCCAAGTTCCTCGAGTCCCTCGGCATGGTCCAGTCCGAGGCGGTCGCGGAGGCCGCCGAGGGCAAGGAGGACGAGTTCTTCATCACCTGGTCCCCGGAGCGCGCCGACGAGCTGACCTCCGACGTCTTCGTCAGCTGGGCCGAGGACGACAGCGTGCGGGAGGCCATCGAGAACGACCCCCTGCTCAGCCGCGTCCCCGCGGTCGAGAACGACGCCCTGGTGCTCCAGAGCGACCAGCAGGAGGTGCTCTCGGTCTCGGCCGCCTCCCCGCTGAGCATCCCGTGGGCGCTCGAGAACGTGCTGCCGGACATCGCCGAGGCCGCCGCGTCCGCCGGCGGCCGGTGAGACCGCGGTCCCGGTGAGCAGCTCGAGCACGGTCTCCCCCGCCCGGGCCACCCGGCAGGTCCCCGGCACCGCGCAGCGGCGCCGGGGTCTCGCCCTGTCCGCGGCCGTGCTGCTGCTGGCCCTCGCCGCCGCGGCCTCCCTGTTCTGGGGGGCCCGCTCGGTGGACCCGGCCACCGTGGTCGCCGTGCTCACCGGCCTGCCCGCCGCGCTCCTGGAGGGCGGCTGGGCGCAGGTCTCCGCCGGCCTGGGCATCGACGCCGCCGTGGTGCAGAGCAGGATCCCCCGCACCCTGACCGCGGTGCTCGCGGGGGCGGCCCTGGCCGTGACCGGCGCCGGCATGCAGGGGGTCAGCCGCAACCCGCTGGGCGACCCCGGGCTCCTGGGGCTGACCGCCGGCGCCGCGTGCGCGGTGGTTCTCGGCATCGGCTGGCTCGGCCTCGTGGCCACGTGGCAGCTCACCGCTCTGGCCCTCGCCGGCTCGGCCGTGGCCGCGGTGCTCGTCTTCGGCTCCTCCCGGCTCGGCGGCGGCGCCCCGACCCCCGCGGGCCTGGTCCTCTCCGGCGCGGCCGTGAACGCCGGCTTCACCGCGCTGACCTCCTCCGTGGTGCTGATGCTGCCCGCGGTCCTGGACCGCTTCCGGTTCTGGAGCATCGGCTCGGTCGCCCGCGCCGAGACCACCGATCTCGCCGCCGTGGCGCCGCTCGTGCTGCTCGGCGTGCTCCTCGTGCTCGGCGGCTCCTCGGGGCTCAACGCCATGGCCCTGGGCGACGAGCTCGCCCACGGACTGGGCGTGGACCTGGGCGTGCAGCGCGTCCTCGTCTTCGTGGGCGTGGTCCTGCTCTCCGGCTCGGCCACGGCGCTCGCGGGCCCCATCGCCTTCGTGGGCCTGCTCGTGCCCCACGCCGTGCGCCGTCTCCTCGGCGGCGACTACCGCTGGATCGTCCTGTTCAGCGTGGTCCTGGGCCCCGTGCTGCTCCTCTCGGCCGACGTCCTGGGCCGGGTGCTGACCCCGCCCCAGGAGATCCACGTGGGCGTCACCACCGTGGTGCTGGGCGTGCCCGTGCTGCTGGCGCTGCTGCGCCGGGGCCGGAGCGTGACGCTGTGACCGGCACCGTGCTCGCCCCCGCGCCCGCCGCCCCCGCGGATTCCGGCGCCACCGAGCTCGTCCGGGGCGTCCGCCGCGACCGGACCCGCCGCACCCGCCGGGCGGTCGCCCTGCTGGCCCTGGCGCTGCTCGCGGCCCTGGCCGTGCGCGTGCTGCTCGGGCGCTACACCGTGACGGTCCCCGACTTCTTCGCGATCCTCGCCGGGGAGCAGATCCCCGGGGCGAGCTTCATCGTGCTGCAGGAGAAGCTGCCGCGCGCCGTGCTGGGCGCGCTCGCCGGGACCGCCCTCGGCTGCTCCGGCGCCCTGTTCCGCCGGGTGCTCCGCAACCCCCTGGCCAGCCCCGACATCCTGGGCATCACCTACGGCGCCGCGGCGGGAGCCGTGGCCGGCACCGCGCTGTGGGGTCTGCGGGGCACGGCCGTGTCCTGGACCGCCCTGGCCGGGGCGCTGCTCGCCGCGGCCCTCATCGCCACCGCCTCGGTGCGGCTGCGCACCGGGGGGATCGTGGGCGAGCGCTTCCTGCTCGCCGGCATCGGCGTGGCCGCGCTCGCCCAGGCCCTCACCGCGGCCCTGCTGGCACGGCTGTCCCTGAACTCCGCCCAGGACGCCGCCCTCTGGACCGCGGGCTCCCTCAACGCCGCCACGTGGGACCGGATCACGGTCCTCGGGGCGTGCCTGCTGCTGGCCGTGCCCGCGGCCGTGGCCGTGCACCGCGCGCTCGAGCCCGCCGAGCTCGGCCCGGAGCTGGCGGCCGGGCTCGGGGCGCGCCCGGCGCGCAGCCGGGCCCTCGCCCTGGGCCTGGGCGTGCTGCTGGCCGCCGTGGCCACGGCCGCGACCGGCCCGCTCGCCTTCGTGGCGCTCATGTCCACCCCGGTGGCCACCGCCCTGACCCGCGGGCGGACCTCGATCGTGGCGTGCGCCCTCGTGGGCGCCGTGGTCGTGGTGGTTGCCGACGCCGTCGGCGCGGGCCTGGTGGCGCAGGTGCAGCTGCCGGCCGGTGTGGTCACGGGCGCCGTGGGCGCCCCCGTGATGCTGTGGCTGCTCGTGCGGCAGCGGAGAGGAGCCCTGGCATGAGCCCCGAGCTGCGCGACGACGTGCGCCCCGGCCTGCGCCCCGTGGAGGAGCCCGTGGCGGACCCCGGGGCCGGCGTCCCCGCGTTCCGGATGCGCGGCCTGTCCCTGGGCTACCAGGACCGCACCGTGGTGCGGGAGGTGGACCTCGACATCCCGCACGGGGCCACCACCGTGCTCATCGGCGCCAACGGCTGCGGCAAGACCACGCTGCTCAAGGGCCTGTCCCGGCAGCTGCGCCCGCTCGCCGGCACGCTCGAGGCGGACGGCCGCGGCGTGCGCGAGTGGCACGCCCGCCAGTACGCCCGCTCGGTCAGCCTCCTGCCGCAGTCGCCCGTGGTCCCGGAGGGCCTGACCGTCGCCGAGCTCGTGGAGCGCGGACGGCACCCGCACCGCCGGTGGTGGGGCGCCCCCTCCCCCGACGACGACGCGGCCGTGGCCCGGGCGATGGAGCTCACCGAGCTCACGGCCCTGGCCGCGCGGCCCGTGGAGGAGCTCTCCGGCGGGCAGCGCCAGCGGGTCTGGATCGCCCTGACCCTGGCCCAGCGCGCCCGCACGATGCTCCTCGACGAGCCCACCTCCTACCTCGATCTGGCGCACCAGGTGGACCTGCTGGACATGCTCCGGGGGCTGGAGCACCCGGACGGGCCGGGTGCCGGCCGGGCCACCGTCGTCGCCGTCCTGCACGAGCTGAACCTGGCCGCGCGCGTGGCCGACCGGCTCGTGGCGATGGCCGCGGGACGGATCGTGGCCGTGGGCACGCCCGCCGAGGTGCTCACCCCCGAGCTGCTGGCCGAGGTCTTCGGGCTCCGGGCGGACGTCGCGCGGGACCCCGTGGGCGGCCGGCCCGTCGTCCTGCCCCGCGGGCGGGCCCGCGAGGGCTCCCACCCCGTACCGCCCGCCGCACCCGTGGCCCTGGAGCCCGCGCCCCGGGCCGCCGCCGAGATCGGAAGGACCCTGCCGTGACCGTCATCCCCACCCCCGAGGCCACCGGTGCCCGCGCGGACCCCGTGCTGTGCGTCGAGGCCGCCGTGACGTCCGTGACCCAGCTGTGCCCGTCCTTCCGCCGGATCACCCTGGCGGGCCCGGAGCTCGCCGGCCTGTCCCCCGCGCTCATCGGGGCCGGGGGCCGGACCCGGTGCCGGGACGCCTACATCAAGCTGCTGGTCCCGCCGCCCGGGCGCGAGCCCGAGCGGGCGGACCTGTCACTGGGGCTGCGGGAGGGCTGGTTCGCCCGGCCCGCCGAGGAGCGCGGGTGGATGCGCACCTACACCGTGCGCGGCGTCCGGCGCACCACGTTCTGCGGGATGGTGGTCCCGGAGCTCGTGATCGACGTGGTGGTGCACGGCGGGCACGCCCAGGACGGCCCGGGCAGCCGGTGGGCGGCCGCAGTGTCCCCCGGCGAGCGCGTGTACCTGCTCGGACCCGGTCCCCAGGAGCGGCCCTGGGCGGCGTGGGACCACGGCGGCGCCCAGCGCGTGCTCGCCGTCGGGGATGAGACCGCCGCCCCGGCCCTGATGTCCGTCGCGGAGGAGTTCACGGACGCCCACCACGGGCTGCCCGCCGGCGGGACCCGCCCCCGCCTCGACGTGGTGCTGGAGGTCCCGCACCCCGAGGACGTCGCCGCCCACTGCCTGCCGGCGGACCTGCCGGACGTCCGGCTGCACGTCCTGCCGCGCGCCGGGGGCGCCGAGCCGGCCGGGCACGGGCACCGGGCCGCGGTGCGCCTCGCGCGCCTGCTCGAGCTGCCCGGCGGAGCCGTGGACGACGTCCTGGCGGGCCGCCGCCCGCAGCGCGGCCGCGGGGCGCCCGCCCTGGCGGACGCGGAGAACGCCGCGGAGCCCCGGGCCTGGTCGGTGGCCGCTCCCGCGCGCGCCGACGCCCCCTATGTGTTCCTCGCCGGCGAGTCCGGCACCGTCAAGGCGCTGCGCCGGCTGTGCGTCGACGCCGCGGGCATCCCCAAGGAGCACGTCTCCTTCATGGGCTACTGGCGGCAGGGGCAGGCGGAGTCCTGAGCGGCCGCGCGCCGGGCCGCCCGGCCGCCGGAGCCGACGCCGGGGTCCGAGGTCTCAGCTCTGGCGGGCCACGGCCGCAGGGGCCCGGCGCGCGCCGGCGGCGCGCGCTGTGAGCTCCTCCAGCGGGCCGCGCGGGAAGCGCCGCAGCCACAGGTGCGCGAAGACCAGCACGGCGGCGCACACCAGCAGCCAGCCGAGCACCGTGGCGGGCAGCCGGTGCTGGGCCGCGGCCACGGCCAGGCCCGCGCCCCAGCCGTAGAACAGCGCCGAGGCCAGGAGGTTCTGCAGCAGGTAGCAGCTCAGGGCGGTCCGGCCGACCTCTGCCAGCCTCCGTGCGGCCCAGGACGGCGGCTGTCCGGGGCGACGCACACCGAGGTGGGCCACGAGGGCCAGCAGACCCAGCGCCACGACCGGGGCGGTGGTGTAGCGGGCGAAGAAGGCACCGGCCTGACCGCCCAGGACGTTCAGGCCGAGGTCCACGGGCAGGGCGGCCCCCAGGCCCAGGACCATGAGCCGCCGCCGCCACCGGCCCCCGTCCGGGACGAGGAGACCGGCCCGCCACAGGAACCGCCCGGCCAGGAACATGACCACTCCCAGTCCGAGGATCAGGACGGGTTCGGCGCGGAACAGGACGACGGCGTCCAGCCGCAGCAGCACGAGCTCCCACCACGTGCCGTCGGCGTAGGGGTTCGGCCGGGCCAGGGCCTCGGCCGGGTCCCCGGCGGGGACGACGAGGAGGACGGCCGTCAGCGCGCCGATCACCGCGACGTGCGCGGCGGCGCACGCCAGGACGACGCCGCGCTGCACCCGCTCCGAGGTGGTCACCAGCCACGCCACGACCATCCCCGTGAGCGCGTAGCCCATCAGGACGTCGAACTCGATGATCAGCAGGTAGTTGAGCAGCCCGTCCAGGAACAGGATCCCCGCCCGCACCCGGTAGGACCGGGGCCACGCGAGTCCGCGCCGCCGGGCGGAGGCGTGCTGGACGGCGAGGCCGATCCCGAAGAGGAGCATCAGCAGGCCCAGGAACTTGCCGTTGGCCGCGGCCATCAGCAGCGCCTGGGCAGCGCGCGCCGCTCCGCCGGCGGTGCCGGCCAGCGGATCGGTCAGGTAGCCGAGGAAGCCGCCCTGGTGGCTGAAGATCCAGATGTTGGTGGCGAGCGTGCCGAGGATCGCGAGACCGCGGGCCACGTCGAGGGCCGCGATGCGGGAGGGGGCGGGAGCGGGCATGGGTCCACTCTGCCCGGCCCCGGCACGCGGCGGATCCGCCCCGGGGCGGAGCCCGGCGGGGCGGCGGTCCGCCGTCGACCGGGCTGGGGGCGACGCGCCGGACGGCGGTCCGCGCCGGCTCAGGGGTGGAGGGCGTAGGCGCGGGAGACGCTCACCATGGACAGCAGTTGGATCGAGCTGGAGTAGTAGGACGTGAACTCCGTGCGGGCCGCCAGACAGCGGCCCAGGGCGTCGAGCCAGGCCTGGTCGCCGCCCCAGCGGGCACCCACGAGCAGGGGCGCGATGAACGCGAGGTCCTGGTAGCCCCCGCCCGGCAGCGTCGCTCCGTCCAGGGTGAAGCCGGAGGGCAGCCGGGCAGGATCACCGCCGCACTTCGTCCGCGCCCAGCCGGAGATGCGGGCCGCGGCGGCCCGGGCCTCCGGGTGCCGGGACGCCCCCAGCCGCAGCGGGACGCGGCACGAGTTGTAGTAGTAGTGCCGGTCGTGGCCGGATTCCAGGGTGTGGGCCGGGGCGGGGGCGATGGTCGAGGCGGAGCCCACGGTGAAGTCCGGGAGCAGGCCGGTGCGCGGAGCGTGGACCGACTGCAGGCGCCGGACCGCGGCCAGGTGCCGCCCCCAGACGGCCGCCCAGCTCACGTCCCCCGTGGCGCGGTGGAACGCCCCGAAGTGCCCGATCATCCAGTCGCTCGGGCGCGAGACGTTCTGCCAGGCCCCGTTGGACCAGTCCCCGAGCTCGACGAGCCCGGTGGTGGGGGAGATCAGGGAGCGCTTGATCGCGGCGATGCGGGTCAGGGCCAGCCGCCGGTAGTCGTACGTCCCCCCGGAGCCCCACCGCTGGTGCGCCATCAGCCACCCCATGGCGAGGTCCAGGTCGCCGTCGGTGGCGCTGTCCCGGCCGTGGTGGGAGACCATGCGGTCGTCCTGCTCGGCGGCGTGCAGGCCCGGGTCGATCCGGGAGGGGTGGTCCAGGACGTAGCGGGTGATCCCGTCGACGTAGCCGCGGGCCCGGGGGTCGAGGGGCGCCAGCTGGGCGCTGAGTATCAGCCCGTACCCCTGCCCCTCCGCGACGTAGGGGTTGGCCCCGTTCTGGGCATCGGCACGGACGGCCCACCAGCCGCGGGCCGCGTCGTGCCGCAGCAGCGACGTCCAGTCGGCCCACAGCGTGCGGATCGCGGCGTCCAGCTGCCGCTGCGTCGTGCTGCTCGGGCTGAGCGTGGTTCCTGCCTGTGCGGGGGTCGTCGGGGCGGCGACGGGGACAGTCGCGAGGGCGGCGCCCAGCGCGAGAAGGGTGCGGCGGTGCATGGGGGAACTCCCTGGGCCCGAGAGGGGGGGGGTGGGGGTGCGGGAGGGGGATCGTGACGAGGTCGGGGGCCGCGTCACCGGGGGGACCGTTCCGCGGGGGCCGTTCGGGGGACGGTGTCAGGCGCCAGTCAACCGGAGCCGCCCGGCGGGCGGGCGGCACGGGCGCCCTCCGGCGTGTCGTGCGCCCCGCTCAGGAGTCGCCGGCGCTCGCCGTGACGCGCAGGACGGCGTCGTCGTCGCCGTTGGAGGTGGTGACCCACAGCGCGCCCTCGTCGTCGAGGGTCAGCGAGCGCAGCCGGCCGTAGTCGTTCTCCAGCTCCGCCATGCGGGTCAGCCCGGTGACCGCGGTGTCCTCGACCCGGTAGACCCCCACGCCGGTGTTCTTCAGCTCCGCGACCGCCAGGGCGCCCTCCCACGCCCCCCACTGGTCCCCCTCGAGGAAGGCGGCCCCGCTGAGGGCGACCGTCGGGCGCCCGGAGGACCACGCGGCCGGGAGCGCGTCCGGGAACTCCTCGAGATCGGTCATGGGCACGGACTCGTCGTAGCCGGGCGCCGGGTCCCACCCGTAGTTGGCGCCGGGCTCCAGGACGTTGATCTCGTCGTCGGTGCCGGGGCCGTGCTCCGCCGACCACACCGTGCCCGTCCCGGGCTGCACCGCCAGGCCCTGGACGTTGCGGTGGCCCAGGGTGTGGACGGCGGCCCCGGGCCCGTCCCGGTCGGCGAACGGGTTGTCCTCCGGGACCGTGCCGTCGGGGTGCAGCCGCAGCGTCTTGCCCCCGAGCGAGTCGGGGTCCTGCGGGTTCGCGCCCTGCGCGGCGTCCCCGGTGCCCACGAGGAGCGTGCCGTCCGGGACGAAGCGCAGCCGGCAGCCGCTGTGCCGGCCGGAGCTGATGGGCAGGCCGTCGACGACCGTCCCGGTGCGCTCGGCCGCCGCGGCGCCCTCGTCGAGCCGCCAGCGGGTGACCCGCACGTCCTGCGGCAGGCCGTCCCCGGTGCGCGTCGCGTGGCACAGGAAGATCTCCCGGGTCCGCCCGAAGTCCGGGGAGACCTCCAGGCCCATCAGCCCGGCCTCGCTGCCCACGAACAGGTCGTCCAGGTCGGCCGCGACCTCCCGCGTGCCCTGCTCGTCGTGGGCCAGCAGCCGGCCGCCCCGCTCGGTGACCAGCACGGTCCCCTCCGGGGTGCGGGCCACGTCCCACGCGAGCTCGAGCTCGTCCACGACGACCTCGACGTCGAGGGCGGGGGCGTCCGCCGGGGCGCCCAGGCGCTCGCCGGTGGCCACGGTCCCGCCGCCCTCCGGGGCGCAGGCGCTCAGCAGCAGCACGAGCACGGACAGCGTGCTCACGATCCCCCCGCGGATGTCCATGGTGGCAATCTACTCCGGTCGCCGCCGGGCCGGACCCGTAGGATCGGGGCATCCTGCCCCGGACGGGGCGCGGAGCGGATCGGAGGTGCGCCGGTGGACCACGCCCCGGCCGGTCGTGCCCGGCTGATCCTCCTGGGCGCCGTGGCGCCGGTCGTGTGGGGCACCACCTACGTGGTCACCACCGAGCTGCTGCCGCCGGACCGGCCCATGACCGCCTCCCTCCTGCGGGCCCTCCCCGCCGGGCTGCTGCTGCTCGCCCTGACCCGGCAGCGGCCGCCGCGGGACTGGTGGGGACGGTTCGCGGTGCTCGCGCTGCTCAACTTCGGGGCGTTCTTCCCCCTGCTGTTCCTCGGCGCCTACCGCCTGCCGGGCGGTCTCGCCGCGGTCGTGGGCTCCGCCCAGCCCCTGGTCGCCGCACTCCTGCTGCTGCTGGCCTTCCGGCAGCGCACGCCGCTGCCCCGGATGCTGTGGGCCCTCGCCGCAGTGGCGGGCGTGTCCGTGGCCGTGTTCGCCGGGACCGTCACCCTGGACGCCCTGGGGCTCGCCGCGGCCTTCGCCGGAACCGCGGTCATGGCCGCCGGGGTGGTCCTGACCCGCAGGTGGGGTCTGCCCGACGGCATGAGCGGGCTCGCGGCGACCGGCTGGCAGCTGACCCTGGGCGGTCTGATGATCGCCCCGCTCGTGCCCCTGCTGGACACCGGTGCCTTCTTCCTGGACCTGCCGGCCGTGCTCGGCTACGCCTGGCTGGCGCTGCCCGGCGGCGCCATTGCCTACGCCGCGTGGTTCCACGCCGGCCGGCGCGTGCCGGCCACGAGCCTGACCCTGCTGATCCCGCTGACTCCGGTGACGGCCGCGGCCCTGGGCCTCCTGCTGCTGGACGAGACGCTCACGGGCCTCCAGGCCGCGGGCTTCGGCCTGGCCCTCGTCGCGTCCCTGGCGGGACAGCTGCCGGGCCTGCCGCGCGCAGGGCTCCGCCGCGGGGACGCCGGCCGGTCCCGCCCGGGCGGAGACGGACCACACCGCAGCGGCCGCGGAGCCCGTCATGGTTCTTCATGAGCTGCCGCCGGACGTCCTGCCGGTCGATCGGCGGCGGCGGTCCGCGCCGGTTCGCACGCGGTCCGGAAAATCCAGGGGTGATCCGTGACCGGCGTCTCAGTAGGATGGGGCGAGGCCGCCGGATCTTCCTGATTTCCCTGGTGGCTGGGCCGGTGCGGGGGCGATCTCGTACCGGCCGCTTTCTGCCCGCTCCGCCGCGGGCCCTCCGGCTCAGCAGATCCGCTCCTCCGCGGGCAGCACGCCCTCGAGGAGATGAGCGGTGACCGTCTCGTCGATGCACCGGTTGCCGGTCGCGTAGGACCCGTGCCCCTCGCCCACCCGGGTCAGCAGGTGCCCGCCCTCGAGCTGCTCGGCCAGCGCCTGCGACCACGCGTAGGGCGTGGCCGGGTCCCCCGTGCCGCCGACCACCAGGATGGGCCCGGCACCGGCGGCGTCGATCGGGGCGGGCACGCCGACGGGCTCGTGCGGCCAGGCCCCGCAGGTGACCTCGTCGTGGCTGAACCAGTCACCGAGGGTCGGGGACACCTCCTGCAGCTGCGCGTCCAGCGCCGCCATCGCGGCGGGGTCGTCGTCCTCGGGAAGGTCGAGGCAGTTGATCGCGATGTTCGCCGCGCTGGAGTTGGCGTAGGTGCCGTCGGGTCCCCGGCCGTAGGCGATGTCCGCAAGGCGCATCAGTCCCGTCCCGTCCCCGTGCTCCGTGGCCAGCGTGAGGGACTGGGTCAGGAACCACCAGATGCGCGAGTCGTAGAGCGGTTTGATGAGCCCGCTGACGGCGTCGTTCACGGTGAGCGGCCGCCCGTCGGCGGTCGGCAGCGGCTGCACCTCGGTCTGCCGGAGCAGCGCCTCGATCTCGGCCGTCCCCTCGTCGACGGTCCCCTCGAACGGGCACCCGTCCAGGGGCAGGCAGGACTCGACGTACACCCGGAGGGCACGTTCGAAGCCGGCGGCCTGATCGAGGGTCAGTCGGGCCCCGTCGAGGGACGGATCCACCGCCGCGTCCAGCACGAACCGTCCCGTCCGCTCGGGGAAGAGGTCGGCGTACGTGGCGCCGAGCCGGGTGCCGTAGGAGTAGCCGAGGTAGTCGAGCTCCTCGTCGCCGAGCACCGCCCGCAGGATGTCCAGGTCCCGGGCGGCGCTGACCGTGTCGACCTCGCCGAGCAGCGGGCCGGTGTTCGCCGCGCACGCCGCGGCGAACCGCTCGGCCGCCGCGACGGCCTGGGCCAGGCCCTCCGGGGTGTCGGGGTCGACCGTGGTGGCCCGGCTCGCGTCCATTGCGGCGTCGTCGAGGCACTCCACCGCGGTGGAGCTGCCCACGCCCCGCGGGTCGAAGCCCACGATGTCGTACGCGGCCCGGACGCGCGGGTCCAGTCCGGCCGCCCACGCCTCGATCGAAGCCGTCCCGGATCCGCCCGGGCCGCCGAAGTTGACGAGCAGGGAGCCCTGCCGGGCGGCGGGGTCCGTGCTCGGCACCCGGGTGACCGCCAGCTGGATCTGCCCTGCGGCCGGGTTCTCGTGGTCGAGCGGCACCTGCACCAGGGCGCACTCCGCCGCCGCCCCGCACGGGGTCCAGACGGGCTGCTGGGCGTAGAACTCCTCGAGCCCGGGCGGCACCTGGGCGGTGACGAGGACGCCTGGCGGCGGTGCGGCGACCGTGGCCGCCCCGGCCGCCGGAGCGGTCGCCAGCAGCACGGCCAGGGCCAGTGCGGAGCCCGCCCGGCGCGTGCGCCGGCGCCTCCGGTCGCGGGGACCGGGGCCGGAGGCGGGGCGGTGGTCGTTCTCGGGAGCACGCATGGCTCACCACTGCTTTCGGTCGGACCGGCCGGACGCCGGTGCGCGAGCACGAGCGCGGACGCGCACGTCAGGATCCTGCCACCGGCCTCGCGGCCCGCCCGGGCACCGGGCGCCCCCGCGCCCCGGCCTCCGCACCCCACCGGCGTCCCACCAGGGGCTTCAGGCTAGGAGCGCGCCGATCGGGCGGTCAAGGATGTGTCGTGGCGCGAAGGCCTCCCGGCCCGCCCCGCGCCGCGGGCGGTTGGAGGACCACGGCGGACAGCAGCCCGCCCGCCGCGAGCAGGCCCGCGCACAGCCCCATGACCACGGGGAACCCCGCACGGAGCCGGGCCGGGTCGGTGAGACCGGTCTCCCCGAGCCCGCCCACCAGCGGGATCGCCGCGACCGCGAGCAGGCCCGCCGTGCGCGCCACGGCGTTGTTGACCCCGCTGGCCAGCCCGGCCTGCTCCGTGGGCAGCGCGCCGAGGACCGTGGCGGTCAGCGGCGTGACCAGCAGGGTCAGCCCGGCGCCGAACACCGCGGCCGGCACCAGCACCTCCAGGAGGTAGTGCGCCCCGGGCCCGGCCCGGCCCAGCAGGAGCACCCCGAGCGCGGCGATCAGCGGCCCGGCGGTCATGGGCGCCCGCGGACCCACCCGGTGCACCAGGGCGCCCGCGGACGGCGAGAGCAGCAGCATCAGGACGGTGACGGGCAGCAGGGCCAGTCCGGCGGCCACGGGCGAGAACCCGGCTCCCACCTGGAGGGCGACGACGAGGACGAAGAAGACCGCGCCCAGGCCGGCGTAGACCACGAAGGTGATGACGTTCGCCGCCACGAACAGGCGCCGGCGGAACAGGGCGGGCGGCAGCAGCGGGGACCTCGCACGCCGCTCCCGGAGCAGGAACGCCGCCAGCAGGACGGCCCCGGCCGCGAGCGCCCCGCCCGCCGCCGGCACCGACGGGTCGTCGCCGGACGCGGTGGTCAGCCCGAGCGTCAGCGCCCCGAGACCGGCCACCAGCAGCGCCGCGCCGGGCACGTCCAGCTGCGGGCACGCCGCCGGGTTCCTCGACTCGGGGACGTGCCGGCGGGCGATCAGCGCCACGGCGAGCGCCACCGGGAGGTTGACCAGGAACACCCACCGCCACGAGGTGGTCTGGACGAGCCAGCCGCCCGCGAACGGCCCCACGGCCGAGGCGACCCCTGTGAGCCCCGACCAGGCGCCGATGGCGCGGGCGCGGTGCTCCGGGGCGAAGGAGGCCTGCAGGATCGCGAGCGCGGTCGGCACCAGGAGGGCGCCGCCGATCCCCTGGACGGCCCGCGCGGCGACGAGGACGGTGACGTCCGGGGCCAGG
Organism: Kocuria sp. LHG3120; assembly: GCF_049897445.1. Taxonomy (NCBI): domain Bacteria; kingdom Bacillati; phylum Actinomycetota; class Actinomycetes; order Micrococcales; family Micrococcaceae; genus Kocuria; species Kocuria sp. LHG3120. The sequence continues at coordinate 195,876 of NZ_JAFCWG010000007.1, forward strand.
CCGCACAGCGCGGAGGCCCCGGCGAAGCAGCCGACGCCGATCAGGAAGATCCGGCGCCGGCCGTACCGGTCCCCCAGCGAGCCGCCGAGCAGGACCAGGGCGGCCAGGGTCAGCGTGTACCCGTTGACCACCCAGGTCAGGCCGGTGCTCCCCGCGCCCAGGTCGGCGGCGACGGACGGCAGGGCGATGCTCACCACCGTCGTGTCGATGAACGTCAGGGCCGAGCCGAGCACGGTGGCGGCCAGCACCCAGCGAGCCCGCCGCTCACCCCAGGCCAGCGGCTCGGACGGAGGGCCGTCGCCGGAGGATCGCACCATGGGCAGCTCGTTCCTCCTCGGTACGGGGGTCGGTACCGGGGTCGGTCCCGGGGTCCGGCACGGGGTCGGGCACGGGCCCCGCCGGAGCACCCCGCGCCGTCACCGGATCGTTCCCGCCCAGTGTCCCACCGGGAGGACCCCCGGTCCCGTGCCCGCGGCCCCGGGCGCCCTGGACGGACCGCCCGGTGGGGCAGCACACTGGGGCGCAGGAGGCCACCATGACCCACGTCGCGTTCCCCGAGATGCCCTACGAGTCCTGGCGGGACACCCTGGACACCCTCCACCGGTTCGCGCAGGTGGTCGGCAAGGTGCGGCTGGCGTCCGCGCCGCGGCGCAACCACTGGTGGAACGTGCCGTTCCACCTGACCGGCCGCGGCATCACCACCCGGCCGATGGGACGGGACCCGGTCTTCGCCGTCGACCTCGACCTCCTGGACCACCGCCTCGACGTGAGCACCGCCGCCGGGGCCCGGCACTCCTTCGCCCTGCCGGGGCTGTCCGTCGCCGAGTTCCACGCCCGGGTCCTGCACGCCCTGGAGGCGGTGGGGGTGGAGGTGACGATCGCCCGTCCCCACCCGTTCGACCTGCCCGACTCCGGGCGCCCGTTCGGCGCCGACACCGAGCACGCCGCCTACGACACCGCCGCCGTCACCCGCTACTGGCAGGTCCTCGGCCAGGTGAACCTGCTGCTGGAGGAGTTCGCGGCCGGCTGGTCCGGGAAGACCAGCCCCGTGCACCACTTCTGGCACACGTTCGACATCGCCGTGACCCGCTTCGCGGACCGCTTCGTGGATCCCCCGCCCGGCACGGACCCCGTCACCCGGGAGGCCTACTCCCGGGAGGTCATCAGCTCCGGGTTCTGGTTCGGGGACCCCACGTTCCCGGAACCGGCCTTCTACTCCTACACCGCCCCGGAGCCCGACGGGCTGGCCGGTGAGCCCCTGCGGCCGGCCGCCGCGTCCTGGCGCGAGCGCGGCGGCAGCCACCTCGCGGTCCTGCGCTACGACGACGTGCGGGCGCTGCCCGATCCGCACGGCGCCGTCCTGGAGTTCTGGGACAGCGCCTACCGGGCGGGGGCGCGCCGCAGCGCCTGGGACTTCGCCCGCTACGACTGCCCGCAGGGCGTCACCGACCCCCTGCGCTGAGCCGGGCTCAGCCGCTCTGCCGGGCCTGCCGCTCGGGGTCGAAGAACTTCCCGAGCACCACGGTGTCCTGGACGGCGTAGCCCATCCGCTCGTAGAACTCCCGGGTCCCCGTGTTCGTGCTGCGGACCATGAGCTGCATCTTCGGGATGCCGCGCCCGGCCACCCACCCCTCGGCGGCGACCATCAGCTCGCGGCCGAGCCCCTGGCCCCGGCGGGACGGGTGCACGGCCACGTAGTACACCCACCCCCGGTGGCCGTCGTGGCCCACCATGGCGGTGCCGGCGAGACGCCCCTCCTCGACGGCGGCCAGGACGGTGGAGGTCGGGCCGGCGAGCGCCCGGTCCAGGTCCGCCCGCGGGTCGTTCCAGGGGCGGGTCAGCCCCGCCTCCTCCCACAGGGACACGGCGTCCTCGTGCAGGTGCTCCGGCAGTCGTTCGACGATCACACGGCCTCCTTCGGTCGGCCCATGCTCTCACGGGCGCCGATTCTCGTCCTGCGATAACGGACCTGGCCCGCGGACGTGCGCTGGCTCACACTCTGAGACACACCCGTCACCGCCGACGAGGAGGAGACCCATGGTCTATCCCGCGAAGTACTCCGCTCTCAACGCCCTCGCCCTGACGGACGAGGCGAAGCGCACCCTCACCCGCGTCATCCGGGTGGCGTTCCCCCACCCCCGGATCCCCGACGGCCCGTACGAACGGATGGCGGAGAAGATCGCCGCCGAGGCCGAGGACTCCACGTGGTTCCGGATGGCCCTGACCCAGGGGCTGCTGACCCTGAACTCGCTCAGCGACGCACCGTTCGTGGAGCTGTCCGACGACGCCGCGCTGAAGGTGCTCAAGCGGATCGCCGACCTCGAGTTCTTCGGCTTCATCCGCCGCACCACCGTGCTGCACCTCTACGACGACCACGAGGTGTGGGAGGCCCTGGGCTACGAGGGCGAGTCCTTCTCGAAGGGCGGCTACCTGCACCGCGGCTTCGACGACCTCGACTGGCTGCCGGACCCGCGCGTCGAGGAGTCCGAGGAGGAGCTGGCCGAGTGCGGGCCCCTCGGCTACCCGGTGGCGACCGCGGCCCCCAAGGAGGGGTGGAACCTGGACCAGCAGGGCGCCTCCGAAACCACCGAGCAGCCCTTCAGCGACCTCTTCAAGGGGTCGGACGTCATCGAGCACGGGGAGACCGCATGACCACCACGCCCCAGGACCAGCAGCGCGCCGCACGGATCGAGCTCGACGACGACTCCGCCGTCGTCGTCATCGGCTCCGGAGCCGGCGGAGGCACCCTCGCCCACGAGCTCACGGAGAAGGGCATCAAGGTGGTGCTCCTCGAGGCCGGGCCGCACCTGACCAGTGAGGACTGGGTCAACGACGAGTGGGAGGCCTTCCACCAGATGGCCTGGCTGGACCCGCGCACCACCACGGGGTCGTGGCGGATCGCCCGGGACTTCCCCAACCTCCCGGCGTGGATCGTCAAGGCCGTCGGCGGGACCACCACCCACTGGTCCGGGGCCACGCCCCGGTTCAAGGCCCACGAGTTCCGCACGCGCAGCGTCTACGGGCGCGTCGACGGCGCCAACCTCCTGGACTGGCCGATCGGCCTGGAGGACCTCGCCCCGTACTACGACCGGGCCGAGCAGAAGATCGGCAGCACCCACCGCCACGGCCGGCCGCCGCTGCCCGCGAACAACAACTACAAGGTGCTCGCCGCGGGCGCGCAGAAGCTCGGCTACCGGCACTACGCGACCGGCCCCTACGGGACCAACGCGGAGCCCTACGACGGGCGGCCGGCCTCCGTCCAGGACGGGTTCAACTTCCAGGGCGACAAGAACCGCTCGAAGTGGTCCACGCTCGTCTCGGAGATCCCCAAGGCCCTGCGCACCGGGAACCTCGACCTGCGTCCGGACTGCCACGCCGTGCAGATCACCCACACGGAGAAGGGCCTGGTCGACAGCGTGCTCTACGTCGACGGCGAGGGCCGGGTCCAGCGGCAGCGGGCACGGCTGGTGGCGGTGGCGTGCAACGCGATCGAGACGCCCCGGCTGCTCATGCTCTCCGGCTCCCCGCTGTTCCCGGACGGGCTCGCGAACTCCTCCGGGCAGCTGGGCCGCAACTACATGCGGCACACCACGGGCTCGATCTACGCGCAGTTCGACCGGCCGGTGCACATGTACCGGGGCGAGACGATGGCCGGGCTCGTGGCGGACGAGTCCCGGCACGACGTCGACCGCGGCTTCGCCGGGGGCTACTACATGGAGACGATCTCCCTGGGCCCCGCATTCCTCGCCAGCTTCGTGGACCCCGGCTCCTGGGGGCCGGAGTTCACAGCCCTGCTGGACGGCTACGAGAACACCGCCGGGATGTGGGTGGTGGGCGAGGACATGCCGCAGGAGAGCAACCGGGTGACCCTCAACTCCTCCGTGACGGACCACCTGGGGCTGCCCGTGCCCAACGTGCACTTCGACGACCACCCGAACGACGTGGCGATGCGCAACCACGGCTATCAGCAGGCGTCCCTGCTCTACGAGTCCGTGGGCGCGACCTCCGTGCACCACACGCCGCCCTACCCGTCGACGCACAACATGGGCACGGCCCGGATGAGCGAGCGCCCCGAGGACGGGGTGACCAACGCGTTCGGCCAGACCCACGACGTGCCGAACCTGTTCGTCGCGGACGGCTCCCTGTTCACGACCGGCGCGGCGGCGAACCCGACGCTGACGATCGTGGCCCTGGCCGCCCGGCAGGCGGACTACATCGCCGAGCAGCTGGCGGGACGCCACCTGTAGCCGCCGGACGTGGAGGGCTGCTCAGCCGGTCGCGGACCGGACCGGGCAGCCCTCCGCGGCGCGCAGGGCCCGTCCCACCCGGTCCGCGGCGTCCCGCAGGACCGGCGCGATCGCCCGGTGCCGCCGCTCGAAGTCGGTGGGCCGCAGGGACACGGCCACGGAGCCCAGGGTGCGCCCGGCGGAGTCGACCACCGGCGCGGCCAGGCACGAGGCGCCGGGCACGAACTCCTCGCGCTCCACGGCGACGCCCTCCGCGCGCACCCGCCCGAGCTCGCGCCCCAGCTCGTCCGGCGTGGTGAGCGTGCGGTCCGTCAGGGGGCGCATCCCGTGGCGGCCGAGGTAGTCCGCCACCTCGTCGTCGTCCATGCGGGAGAGCAGGATCTTGCCGAAGGCCGTGGCGTGCGCGCCGCCCGTGAAGCCGAAGTCCATGGGGTCGATGCGCGGCCGGCGCGGGGAGTCGACCACGTGCGCCACCACCACGGCGTCGCCGCGGTAGACCGCGAAGTATGCGGCGGCGTCGGCGCTCCCGTGCAGCTCCCGCACCGCGCGCTGCACGGTGGCCGGGGTCGCGACCTGCTGGCGCAGCGAGGCGTCGAGCGCGTGCAGCTTGTAGCCCAGACCGTAGCGGCGCTGGTCCCGGAGGTGCACCACGTGCTCGGAGGCCACGAGCGTCTGCAGCAGCCGGTAGACCGAGGGCAGCGGCATCCCCAGCTCGGTGCTGATGTCCTTGGCCGTGGCGCCCCGGGGATCCCGCGCGACCACGTCCAGGAGGGCGAAGGCTTTCTGGACGGAGGCCATGCCGGTGTCGCGTGCGGTCATGCCTCACATTGTGGCGTGCCGGGTTGCACATGCCAACAGCCCGGGAGCCTCGCTCCCGGGCCGGCGGCGCGCCGTCGGACGGTCAGCCGACCGTGATCTCCCCCATCCGGTTCCAGCCCGAGGCGGAGATCTGCTCGCTGATGATCTGCGGGGTCTCCACGAGCGCCTGGGGCGCCTCCGCCGTGAACTTCCTGAAGTGGTCGCTGTTCACGTGCGGGCCCGCGCCGTCGTCCGCGAAGGCCTCGACGAGCACGAACTCGTGCGGGTCCTCCACGCTGCGGGACCAGTCGAACCACAGGTTGCCCGGCTCCGCGCGGGTGGCCTCGGTGAACTCCTTCGAGAACTCGACCCAGCGGTCGGCCCACTCCGGCTTCACCTTGAACTTGACGACGATGAAGATCATCCCTGCTCCCCTCTCGCGGACGTCCCGGTTCACCCCGGGACTCTCGGTGCCAGTGTCGCGGCCCGTGGAAGGGCCCGCCAAGGGAGGTTATCGCGGACCGATAACGACGGCGCCCGGCGCACCGTACGGTGGACCCATGACCGATCTGCACCGCACCCCGCCGACCGCGCCGGACGCCGTGGACCTCGACGGGAGGACGTTCGTGGGCGTGTCCAACGCCGCCGACGGGGACGTCGGCTCCGACACGGTCTTCGACTACCACCAGGAGGACGACCTCGTGTGGGCCGAGTACGCGGGCGGCTCGGTGCGCCGGGGCTTCCTCGTCGGCACGCGCGCCGGGGACGGGCTGAGCTTCCGCTACTCGCACCTGGACCGTGCCGGGGAGACCGCCGGCGGGGCGTGCACGTCCCGCATCGAGGTGCTCGGGGACGGCAGGGTGCGCCTGCACGAGACCTGGGCCTGGGAGTCCAGGGCAGGCACGGGGCGCAGCGTGGTCGAGGAGGTCGGCCGCCGGCCCTGACGCCCCGGGCTGCGGGGGCCGCTCCCGGGGTGGGATCATGTCCCCATGAGCCGCAACCTCACCTCCACCCTCGTGGACGACCTCCGGGCGCGCATCGTGGACGGGCGCATCTCCCCCGGCGAGCGCCTGCCCAGCGAGAGCACCCTGATCGCGGAGCACGGGGTCAGCCGCACGGTGGTGCGCGAGGCCGTCGCCCGGCTGCAGGCGGAGGGACTCGTGCACACCCGGCGGGGCAGCGGAAGCTTCGTGCTGACCCCTCCGGCCGCGCCCGGCGGGACGAGCCGGCCGGTGCGGACCCTGCAGGACCGGCGCCGCCTGCTGGCCTTCCGCACCGGGGTCGAGTCCGAGGCCGCGGCGCTGGCGGCCACGGCGCGGGAGGAGCACCAGCTCGCCCGGATGGAGGACGCCCTGGCGCGGTCCGAGGAGGAGGTCGACAACCCGGCCGCGTCCCTGGAGAACGACTTCGAGTTCCACCGGACCGTGGCGGAGGCCAGCGGGAACCCGTACTACGTGGACGCCCTGAACGGCCTCGGGCCCGCCATGATCACCATGCCGCCGCGCCGGCTGGACGGCGCCCCCGGCGGCGGGCGCGCGGCCCGGGTCGCCGCCGAGCACCGGTCGGTCCTGGACGCGATCCGGGCCCGCGACCCGCTCGCCGCGTCGGCGGCGATGCGCGCGCACCTGGCGAACTCCCGGTGGCGGCTCGAGGCGGAGGCGGGCGACGGGCCGTCCGCGACCGCCCCGGGGAACGGCTGAGGCGGCCGTGACGACGCAGGAGGTCCTCACCGGGGTCCGCCTGTCCCCGGTGCAGATGCTGCGGGCCCTGCGGGACCAGCCCGGGCTGGTGGGGCTGTTCGGCGACTGGTCCGGCGGCGACACCGTGATCGGCGTGCGGCCGCTCCGGGTGCTGGGCGCCGGCGAGGACCCCTTCGCGGCCCTGGACGCCCGGGTCCCGCTGACGGACGCCCCGCTGCCGGACGCCCCGCTGCCGGGTGCCACCCCGGAGGGGGATCCCCCGCCGGACGACCCCCAGGAGGCGGCCTTCGGCGGCGGCTGGATCGGCTACCTCGGCTACCAGCTGGCCCGGCGCCTCGAGCGGCTCCCCACCGCCCCGCCGCGCCCCGCGCGGCTGCCGGACCACCACCTCGGGTACTACGACCACGTCCTGCGCCACCGCGCCGCGGACGGCGCCTGGGTGCTCGAGTGGCTGCCGGGCACGGACCCGGCCCGGGTGGCGGCCGCGCGGGAGCTCGCCCGCACGGCGCCGGACGCCCCGCACGCACCGGCGCCCTACCGGTGCGGGCCCTTCACGGCCGACGCCTCTGCCGCCGCGCACGCCGCCGCCGTGACCGCGGTGCTGGGCCACATCCGCGACGGCGACGTCTTCCAGACCAACGTCTGCCGCGGTCTCGAGGCCGGTTTCCGGGGCGACCCGCTGGACCTGTTCTGCGCCGGCCAGGAGGCCCTGGCCCCGCGCTTCGCCGCGTTCCTGCGCCTCCCGGAGGGGGCCGCGGTGGCGAGCCTGTCCCCGGAGCTGTTCCTGCGCCGCACCGGGCGCACGGTCCTGACGTCCCCGATCAAGGGCACCGCACCGGCCGCGAGCGACCCCGCGGCGCTGCACGGCTCGGCGAAGAACCGGGCGGAGAACGTCATGATCGTGGACCTGATGCGCAACGACCTCTCCCGGGCGTGCGTGCCCGGGTCGGTGCGCGCCCCGGCCACGCCCCGGGTCGAGCCGCACACCGGGGTCCACCACCTGGTGGCGGACGTGCACGGGCGGCTGCCCGCGGGGCTGGGGGACGGGGCGCTGCTGCGGGCCACGTTCCCCCCGGGGTCCTGCACGGGTGCGCCCAAGATCCGGGCCATGGAGATCGTCAACGCGCTCGAGCCCGCGGCCCGCGAGATCTACACGGGGGCGATCGGCCGCGCGGGCCCGGCCGGTCTGGTGCTCAACGTGGCGATCCGCACCTTCGAGTTCACCGGCGACCGGGTCCGGCTCGGGGTGGGCGGCGGGATCGTGGCCGACTCCGACCCCGCGGACGAGGCGCACGAGACGCTCGTGAAGGCGGTGCCCCTGCTCGACGCCGTCGGGGCCGTGCTGGACGAGGACCTCCGGCGGGACTGGGACGGGCACCGGCCCGCGACCGTGCTCGAGCTCCTCCCGGCCCTGCCGGTCCTCCCGCCGGCCCGGGAGGAGGGGGTGTTCACCACGCTGCTCGTGCGCGAGGGCGCGCCCGTGGACCTCGAGGCCCACCTCGCCCGGCTCGGCGCCAGCTGCCTCGCCTGCTGCGGTGCGGCCCTGCCCGCAGGCGTCCGCGGCGAGGTGCTGGACCGGGCCGCCGCGCTGCCCGGTCCGCACCGGCTGCGGATCACGGCCGTGCCCGCCCCGGGGGGCGCCGTGACCGTGACGGTCACGGCCACGGCCCTCCCCCCGGAGCCGGTGCCGCCGTGGCGGCTCGTCCCCGTCCGGCTGCCCGGCGGCCTCGGGGGGCACAAGTGGGCGGACCGCCGGGTGCTCGCCCACGAGCCGGTCCCCGGGCTGTGGTCGCGCAGCTGCGACCCGCTGCTCGTGGACGCGGACGGCATGCTCCTGGAGACGGGCCGGGCGAACGTCTTCGTCGTCGTCGACGGCGCCGTGCTCACCCCGCCCGCGGACGGACGGATCCTGCCCGGGGTGGTGCGCGCCCGCGTGCTGGCGGCGCTGCGCGCCGCCGGCACGGACGTCCGCGAGCGCCCGGTGGCGTGGGCGGAGCTCGCCCGCGCCACCGAGGTGTTCGTGACCAACTCGGTGGCGGGCGTGCACCCCGTCGGGGCGGTCGACGGCCTCGGGCGCTGGGAGCCCGGGCCCGTGCTGCGCGCCCTCGGACCGCTCCTCGGCTAGCCCTTCGCCGAGGCGGTCCGCCACCCCCCGTGGTAGTCCTTGCGGACCACCTCGGAGTAGGGCACGGGGCTGACCACGGCCCGGACCTCGAGCTGCTCGTGCGGCTCCACGGTGGTCTTGCGACTGCCGCCGTCCGGCTCGCCCCAGACGACCTTCAGCTCGGTGCCCTCGGGCACGTTCGGGTCGATGGTCGCCAGGGACAGGCCCTTGCGCTCGTTGTAGCTGTAGCCGGTGAACATGGACAGGCCCACCGTGCGGCCGTCGGCGTCGACCACCGCGTCGTAGTTGGACGAGCCGTAGTTGGCCAGGGGCAGGTCGAAGTACTTGTAGTCCGGGCCCTCGGTGTCGAACAGGGAGGCGAAGATCTTCGTCATGTCCTCGGCGTTCCAGGCCAGGGTCGCCTTCCGGCGCTGGGTCGAGGGGTCGACCTGCTCCAGGGCGTCGCGGCCGATGAAGTCGTGGTCGAACTTCACGAAGGACCCGTAGCCCAGCTCCCACGGCGTGAGGTAGTAGTCCTCGATGTTCTCGGAGACGAAGCTGCCGGCGAGCGCGTTGGTGGCCTCGTAGCTGTCCGCCCCGAGCCACCTCCGGTAGTCCGCCGTGCCCTCCCCGGTGTAGATCGCCGGCAGCGGGGACGGGATCCAGCCCGACTCGAGGGTGTTCGAGGGGTACGCCCGGGCGCCGACGGGCACGATGCCGAACTCGGCGCCGGCCTCCAGGATCGTGGCCCGCACCTGGTCGTAGGACTCGTAGGGGCCCCAGATCTCCAGCCCGGGGGCGCCGGCCATGCCGTGGCGCAGGGTGCGCACCCGGGCGCCGCCCACGCTCATGCGGTCCATGGTGAAGAACTTCAGCTGCTCGAGCGGCCCGCCGTTGAGCTTCTCGATGATCTGCCACGCGCTGGGGCCCTGGATCTGGAAGCGCCAGTACTTCCGGACCACGGGCTTGCCCATCGGTCGGGACGGGGAGCGGCGGTCGACCTCGATGTCGACGTCGTAGCCGCCGGTCTCGCCGTGGTAGAGCAGCCAGTTGGCGGCCGGGGCGCGGCCCACGTAGACGTACTCGTCCTCCTCCTGGTGGAACAGGATGCCGTCGCCGATGACGTGGCCGGCCGGGGTGGTGGGCACGTACTGCTTCGCCTTGTTCACGGGGAACGTCCTCGTGCTGTTGATCGCGGTGTCCGAGATCAGTCGCAGGGCGTCCTTGCCGCGGATGAACAGGTTGTCCATGTGGTGGGACTGGTCGTAGAGCACGGCGGTCTCCCGCCACGCCTTCTGCTCGCTGCGCCAGTTGTGGAACTCGGGCGCGACCACGGGGTAGACGTACGCGCCGATCTGCGAGTTGCGGAGCAGCTCGACGGTGCCGTTCGAGGCGTCGAGGACGTCCTGGAGAGTGCGGGGTGCCACGGTTGACTCCTTCTCTGCGGTGGTGCCCCGGCCGCGACGGCGCGGCCGGGGCGGGGATCAGAACACGATGGTCTGGCGGTCGTGCCGGATGATGCGGTCCTGGCAGTGCCACAGCACGGCGCGGGAGAGCACCTGGCGCTCCACGTCCGCGCCGCGGCGGGCGAGCTCCTGCGCGGAGTCCCGGTGCGAGGCCCGGACCACGTCCTGCTCGATGATCGGGCCCTCGTCGAGGTCCTCGGTGACGTAGTGCGCGGTGGCGCCGATGATCTTCACGCCCCGCTCCTTGGCCTTGCGGTACGGCTCGGCCCCGATGAAGGCCGGCAGGAACGAGTGGTGGATGTTGATCACCGGCACCCCGACCTCGGTCAGGAACGTGGAGGACAGGATCTGCATGTAGCGGGCGAGGACCACGAGGTCGACGTTGCCCTGCAGCAGGCGCAGGTGCTCCGCCTCGGCCGCGGCCTTGTCCTGGGTGGGGACGTGGAAGAAGGGGATGCCGAAGCCGCGGACGTCCTCGGCCATGTCGGGGTGGTTGGAGACGACCATGGAGATCGTCATGGGCAGCTCGCCCCGGCGCTGGCGCCAGACGAGGTCGAGCAGGCAGTGGTCGGACTTCGAGGCGAAGATCGCCACGCGCCGCGGCACCGAGAGGTCCGTGAACCGCCACTCCAGCTCGAACCCGTCCGCGAGGGCCGCGCCGAGGTCCTGCTCGAGCGCCGGCCGCAGGGCCGGGTAGCCGGGCAGGTGGAAGACCGTGCGCTGGAAGAACGCCCCGCCCTCGGGGTCGTCCGAGTGCTGGTCGAGGGCCACGATGTTCGCCCCGTGCCGGGCGAGGACGTCGGTGACGACGGCGACGATCCCCGGCTGGTCCCGGCCGTGCACCACGAGGCTGGCGTGGTCCGGGCGGAGCATCGACGGGCGGGCCGCGCTCACGGGATCCCCCCGTCCGTCCCGAACTCGCGGACCCACTCGGCCGTGGCCCGCAGCCCGCCGAAGGTGTAGAAGTGCAGCAGCACCTGCCCGTGGACGGCGGGATCGAGGCCGGCGGCGAGGTTGCGCAGGAAGCGGTCCGGGCCCGCGGTGCCCAGCAGGTTCGTCAGGGAGAAGCCGTACTTCTGGACGATCCCCGCCGAGGTGCCCACGCCGAAGCGGCGCGCGTAGCCGAGCAGCCGCCGGACGCCCGCCGGCCCCGGCACCCCGATCCGCACCGGGGTGTCGACGCCGCGGCGGCGCACCTCGGCCAGCCACTCCAGGACCGGGTCCTTGTCGAAGCCGAACTGGGTGATGATCTCGGGCTCGAGGCCCTGCTCGCGGATCGCGGCCGTCTTGTCGGTCAGGGCGGACCAGAGGGCGGCGTCGTCGATGCCGGGGTGGCCCTCCGGGTAGCCGCTGACGCCCACCCCCCGCACGCCGTGCCGCGGGAGCACCCCGGTGCGGATGACGGAGAGGGAGTCCGGGTAGGGGCCCTCGGGGGTCTCGGGGTCCCCGCCCACCACGAACACGTGCTCGGCGGCGCCGACCTCCGCGAGCGCCGCGAGGAACTCCTCGAGCTCGCCCTGGGAGCGCAGCCTCCGCGCCGAGAAGTGGGGCACGGGGACGAAGCCGTGCTCGCGCACCGCGCGGGCCGCGGCCACGCGCATGCCCAGGTCCTCGTTGCCGAGGAAGGTCACGTTGATCCGGGTGCCCGCCGGGACCACGGCGGCGGCCTCCTCCAGGGCCGGCACGTCCTTGCCCGTCATCTCGAGGGAGAAGTCCCGGAGCAGCGCGGCGGCCGGTCCGGCGTGGGGCGGGTCGATCGGCATCGGTCCACATCCTTTCCGCGGTGCGTGCCCGGGGGCGCGCCGCGGGCGCGGGGTTCACACGGTCTCGCCGCCAGTGTTGCAGGTCACAATAACTATGTACAGAGTGTTTCGGTGCCGGGCGGCCCAGGGATCGCCCCGAGGTACTAGTCATACAAGTTGTTTATTTGTACTATTCGTGGTGACCGCCACCGCCGAGACCCTCGAGGATCCCGCCATGCCGTACACCCCGGACGCCGTCCGCCACGTCCAGCTCTCCACCGCCACCCTGCCGCTGAGCACCCCGATCTCCGACGCCAAGGTCTTCACCGGCCGCCAGCGGCCGATGACCGAGGTCGTGTTCCTCTTCGCCGAGATCACCACGGCGCAGGGGCACACCGGGGTGGGCTTCAGCTACTCCAAGCGCGCGGGGGGCCCGGCCCAGTACGCCCACGCGAAGGAGGTGGCCGAGGGCCTGCTCGGCGAGGACCCCAACGACATCGCCCGGGTGTACGACAAGCTGCTGTGGGCGGGCGCCTCCGTGGGCCGCTCCGGCGTGGCCACCCAGGCGCTGGCCGCGATCGACGTCGCCCTCTGGGACCTCAAGGCCAAGCGGGCCGGGCTGCCGCTGGCCAAGCTGCTGGGCGCCCACCGGGACTCCGTGCGGACCTACAACACCTCCGGCGGGTTCCTCAACGCCTCCCTGGAGGAGGTCCGGGACCGCGCCACCCGCTCCCTCGAGGAGGGCATCGGCGGGATCAAGATCAAGGTGGGCCTGCCGGACTCCGCCGAGGACCTGCGCCGCGTCGCGGGCGTCCGCGAGCACATCGGCACGGACGTGCCCCTGATGGTCGACGCCAACCAGCAGTGGGACCGCGCCACGGCCCTGCGCATGGGGCGCCGGCTGGAGGAGTTCGACCTCGTCTGGATCGAGGAGCCCCTGGACGCCTACGACGCCGAGGGCCACGCCCAGCTGGCCGCGGCCCTGGACACGCCGATCGCCACGGGCGAGATGCTCGCCTCCGTGGCGGAGCACGTCCGGCTCATCGACGCCCGGGCCTGCGACATCATCCAGCCCGACGCCCCGCGCGTGGGGGGCATCACCCAGTTCCTGCGCCTGGCGGCCCTGGCCGACCAGCGCGGACTGGGCCTGGCCCCCCACTTCGCCATGGAGATCCACCTGCACCTGGCGGCGGCCTATCCGCGCGAGCCGTGGGTGGAGCACTTCGACTGGCTCGACCCCCTCTTCGAGGAGCGCCTGGAGACCCGGGACGGGCGCATGCTCGTCCCCGAGCGCCCCGGACTGGGCGTCACGCTCAGCGGCCAGGCCCGCGCCTGGACCACGGACAGCGTGGCGTTCGGCAGGCCGTAGGAGCCGCGGCCGGCGCCCTCCGAGGGCGCCGGCGCGACACGGCCGGCGAATTCCGAGTGACCTCTTGACCCGTGAGGCAGGTCACAGCTACGCTCGGGAAAACGCTTTCCAGAAGGCGTTGCCTCGACCCATAGGAGACATGATCAGCATGAAGCGAACGGGAACCCTCGCGAAGGCCGCCACCGTCCTCAGCGTGTCGGCGCTGGCCCTGACCGGCTGCGGCGGCGCCGACGATGCGAACGCCGACGGCAACGTCGAGCTGCGCTTCGCCTGGTGGGGCTCGGACACCCGCCACCAGCAGACGCAGGAGATCATCGACGCCTTCGAGGAGCAGAACCCGGGGGTCACCATCGTGGGCGAGTACGGCGACTTCGGCGGCTACTGGGACAAGCTGGCCACGCAGACGGCCTCCAGCGACGCCCCGGACATCATCCAGATGGACGAGAAGTACCTGCGCGAGTACGCGGACAACGGCGCGCTGCTGGACCTCTCCGACGTGGACGTCGCCGAGCTCGACGAGGGCGTCGTGGACAGCGGCCGGACCGAGGAGGGCCTCTTCGGCGTGGCCACGGGCGTCAACGTGATGGCGATGATGGCGAACCCCACCATCTACGAGGAGGCCGGGGTCGAGCTGCCGGACGACTCCACGTGGACCTGGGACGACTTCTCCGAGGTCTCCCAGCAGATCGCCGAGAACACGGACGTCCACGGCACCAGCGGCCCGAACGAGCCGGCCGGCTTCCAGATCTGGCTGCGCCAGCAGGGCAAGGAGCTCACCACGCCCGAGGGGCAGCTCGGCTTCGAGGCGAGCGACGCCGCCGGCTACCTGGGCATGTGGCACCAGATGATGGAGGACGGCGCCCTGCCCCCGGCCTCGGTGGTCACGGAGGACCAGGAGCCGGGCCCCGACCAGTCGCTCACCGGCACCAACGGCGCGGCCATGGGCATGTGGTGGACCAACCAGCTGAGCGCCCTCAACGCCGCGTCCGGCAACCAGCTCGTCCCGCTCCGCTTCCCGAGCACCGACGGCACCGAGGGCGGCGCGCAGCTCTTCCAGAAGTCGGCCATGTTCATGTCCGCCTCCGCCCGCACCGAGCACCCCGAGGAGGTCAAGGCGTTCATCGACTTCATGGTCAACAGCGAGGAGGCCGGCAAGATCAACCTCGCGGACCGCGGCCTGCCCGCCAACGAGACGGTGCGCGAGGCCGTGCTGCCCGAGCTCAGCGAGGCGGACACCGCGGCCGCGGAGTTCGTCGAGGAGATCCAGCCCGAGCTGGGCGAGGCGCTGCCGGTCCCGCCGCTGGGCTTCAGCACCCTGCAGGAGATCATCTACCGCTACGAGCTCGACGTGCTCTTCGAGCGCTCGACCCCCGAGGAGGCCGCCGAGCGCATGATGTCCGAGATGGAGTCGGCGATCAGCTGACCCCCCGCACACTCCGCGGGCGCCGGACGGCACCGTCCGGCGCCCGCGGCTCCACCTGCCTCCGACAGCCGAACCCGCCCGCCGAACCCGCCCGCCGAATCCAGGAGAACCTGTGCAGACCCAGACCGTGTCCGCCCCCGCCGCCCGCACCGCGCCGGAGGGACCCGTGCGCGTCTGCCTGGTGGGGATCGGCGGCTTCGGCGGACGCCACCTCGCGAACATCCGCCGGCTCGAGGAGGAGGGCCGTGTCCGCCTGGTGGCGGCCGTCGACCGGCGGGTCGACGACGACGGGGTGCTCGGACCGGACGTGCCCATGTTCGGCGACCTGGCGCAGCTGGAGGACGCCGGCCCGGACGTGGACGTCGTGGTGGTCTCCACCCCCATCGACACCCACTTCGACCTCGCCCTGGCCGCCCTCCGGATGGGGGCCGACGTCCTGCTCGAGAAGCCCCCCGTGGCCAGCCTCGACCAGTTCGACCGCCTCCTCGAGGCCGCCGGGGCGGCGGACCGGCTCGTCCAGGTGGGCTTCCAGAGCCTGGGCTCCCACTCCCTGGAGGTCGTCGAGCGACTGCTCGCCAGCGGGGAGATCGGGCGGCTGCGCGCGGTGGGCGCCACGGGGCTGTGGTCCCGGGACACCGACTACTTCACCCGGTCCCCGTGGGCCGGGCGGCGCCGCATCGGCGGGGTGGACGTGGTGGACGGCGTGGTCACCAACCCGCTGGCCCACGCGGTGATGACCGCCCTGCACCTCGCCGGTGCCCGCACCCGCGAGGACGTCGCCGAGCTGAGCACCGAGCTCTACCGCGCCAACGCCATCGAGTCCGACGACACCTCGGTGGTCCGGGTGCGCACCGCGGCCGGGATCCCGGTCACGTGTGCCCTGACCCTGTGCGCCGCCGAGCAGCAGGACCCGTTCATCACCGTGGAGGGCACGGAGGGGCAGGCCGTCCTGCACTACACCCAGGACCGGCTGACCGTCACGGGCCCGGAGGGGACGCGGGTTGTCGAGTCCGGGCGCACGAACCTGCTCGAGAACCTGATCGACGCCCGGGCCCGGGGCACCGCGCTGCTGTGCCCGCTGGTCGCCACGGGGGCCTTCGTGCGGGTGCTGGACGCCGTCCGCACCGCCCCGGACCCCGTCCCGATCGCCCCCGAGCACGTCCGCTGGCACCAGGAGGACGGGACGGCGCCGCGCGCCGTCCTCGACGGGATCGAGGACTGGGCGGCGCGGGCGGTCAGGGCGCAGTCGGACTTCGCCGGCCTGGGCGCCCCCTGGGCGCAACCCGCCGCCACGAGCGGGAGCGTGCTCCTCGGCGAGCGCGAGGTGGCGCAGGTCCGCACGGGCGAGGACGTCGCCCCGAGCTCCTCCCCCCGCCCGTTCCTGCACCCCGTGCGGACCCTCGGCGGCGTCGTCCTCACGGACCAGCAGCCCCTGGACCACGTCTGGCACCTGGGGGTCGGCACGGCGCTCCAGGACGTGGACGGCCTCAACTTCTGGGGCGGGCGCACCTACACCCGGGAGGCGCAGCGCTACGTGTGGCGGGAGGACCACGGCCGCGTGCTCCGGGTCGCGGCGCACCACGCCGACGACCGCCTCGACGAGGAGCTCGCCTGGACGGGCCCGGACGGCGCCGCGGTGCTGACCGAGGAGCGCCGCTGGACGTTCCGGCCCGTGCACGAGCGCGCCTGGGAGCTCGGCCTGCGCTTCCGCCTCTCCCCCGCCGGCGACCACCCGGTGCGGCTCGGCAGCCCCGGCTCCAACGGGCGGGCCGGCGGCGGCTACGGAGGATTCTTCTGGCGACTCCCCGCCTGCACCGACGCGGACGTGTTCACCGCGGACGCGGCGGGCGAGCAGGCCGTGCACGGCAGCACCTCCCCGTGGCTCGCCTTCTCCGCCGAGTTCGCGGGGCGCCCCGCGACCCTCGTCCTGCGGCGCGGCGACGACTCGGCCGACCCCTGGTTCGTCCGGCACGCCGGGTACCCGGGGGTGGGTCTCGCCCTGGCCTGGGACGCGCCCGTCACGACGACGACGGACCGGCCGGTCGAGCGGGAGGTGCGCGTGCTCGTCGTCGACGGCCGTCTCGACACCCCCCGGGTGGAGGCCCTGCTCGGGGACGCGGCCCGGGGCCGGACCGCGTGAGCGCCCCGGAGCGGGCGGAGAAGCGCCGGCGGGTCCTGCGGGTGCTGGACGCGCACGGGGTGGACGCCGTGCTGCTGCAGAGCCACTCCGCCGTGTCCTGGTACCTCGACGGCGCGCGCGTGCACGTCTCGCTCGCCGGTCCGCCGGTGGCCGCGGTCCTGGTGCACCGGGACGGTGACGAGGTCGTGACCTCCGCCAACGAGGCCGCCCGCCTGGTGGCCGAGGAGCTGCCCGCGGGCCTCCGGCTGCACGAGGTGCCCTGGCACGGGTCCCTCACAGCGCCGGAGGACTGGTTCCCCGGGGCGCGCGCGATGGCCGTGGCCGCCGAGGAGTGCGTCGCCGCACCGCTGCGGGCGGCGCGGGCCTCGCTGCTCCCCGGCGAGGCGCAGCGCTACGCGCAGCTGTGCCGGGACGCCGCGGCGGTGCTGACCGGGGCGCTGACCCGGGCGACGCCGCGCACCACCGAGCGGGAGCTCGCCGCCGAGCTGACCGCCGGCCTGGTGCGCGCGGGCGCGGAACCCGTCGTGGTGCTGTGCGGGGGCGCCGACCGCCTGCCCCACCGCCACCCCCTGCCGACCGCCGGGCCCCTGGGCCGGCGCGCGATGGCGGTCGTCTGCGCCCGCCGCGGCGGACTCATCGCCAATGCGACCCGCTGGGTGCGCTTCGGCCCGGCCGAGCCCGCCGAGACGGACGCGGAGGCGAGGATCGCGGAGGTCGAGGCCGACGTCCTCGACGCGCTGCGCCCCGGGCTGCCCCTCGCCGACCTGCTGCCGGTGCTCCGGCACGCCTATCCGCGCCACGGCTTCGACGCCGAGGAGTGGACCCGCCACCACCAGGGTGGGCCCGCCGGGTACGCCGGGCGGGACCCGCGGCTCGCCCCCGGGGTGCCGGACCTCGTGCACGAGCACCAGGCCTTCACGTGGAACCCGTCCGCGCCGGGCACGAAGATCGAGGACACGGTGCTGCTGGGTCCCGGCGGCGTCGTGCCCCTGTCCGTGGACCCGCGCTGGCCCGTGGTCCGGGTCCGGGGCCGGGACCGCCCGGCCGTGCTGGAGCGCTGACCGCCCCCGTCCGCCCGCACCGAGCCGGAAGGCCCGCGCCCCCGGGGGTGCGGGCCTTCCGGCGGTCCGGGCTCCGGTGCTCAGGGACGCGCACCGTCCAGGGCGGGCAGCACCTGCTGCCGCAGCGCCAGCCCGAGACCGGGCAGGTCCCGGGTCTCCAGCCGCGAGCCGGTCACCCGGACCGGGGACGGCCCGTCCAGGATGCCGAGGTCCGCGAACCCGGCGTCCTCCACGACCTCGACCGTGGTGGGCTCGGCGAGGGTCAGGGCCAGCTGCCCGGAGAGGTCCGGCAGCAGGTGCGGGGCGATCCCCACGCTGTGCGTGCGCGCGAGCTCCACGATCCGCCGGAACGGCGTGATGCCGCCCACCCGGACGATGTTCGGCTGGACGACGTCCACGGCGCCGGCCGTGATGAAGTCCCGGAAGCGGTAGACGTTGTGCAGGTTCTCCCCCAGGGCGATGGGGACCCGGCTGAACCGGCGCAGCTGCCGGTAGCCCTCGAGGTCGTCGGCGCGCAGCGGCTCCTCCAGCCACGACGGCCCGAACTCGGCGAGGGCGTCCAGGGCCCGGCGCGCCGTGGGCAGGTCCCACCGCTGGTTGGCGTCGACCATGAGCCCGCGGTACGGGCCGAGCAGCTCGCGGACGGCCGCCACGCGTTCCACGTCCTCGCGCAGGTCGGCCCTGCCCACCTTGATCTTGACCGCGCCGAAGCCGGCGGCGACCCACCGGCGCACCTGCTCCTGCAGCTCCTCCAGGGTGTAGTGCAGGTTCACGCCGGAGCCGTAGACGGCCACGCTCTCCTGCCGCCGGCCCAGCAGCGCGGTGATCGAGACCCCGGCCCGGCGCGCCCGCAGGTCCCACAGCGCGAGGTCCACGCCCGCGAGCGCCACCCCGGTCAGCCCGGTGCCGCCCTCGTGCAGGTGCTTCCAGGCGTCGTCCCAGAGGGCCTCGGGGTTCTCGGTGCGCCCGCGCACGAAGCCCGCGAGGTCGTCGTCGAGGAGCGCCTTGACGGCCGTCGCCCCGATCGTCGGGGTCCAGGAGAAGCCGGTGCCGGTGGCGCCGTCGTCGGCCACGACCGTGACGGCCACGACGTGGTTCTGCGGGGCCTCCGGCCCCCAGCTGCGCGGCAGCCGGGCCGTGATGAGCTCCGTGTGCAGGGCGGCGATGCTCATGCGGTGTCCTTCCCGTGCCGGCCGGCGCCCGCGGGCTCCCCGGCCGCGGCGGCCACGGGCTCCTCCCGGAGCTCGGTGCGCCAGCTGCGCGCCGGCTCCCAGTCCAGGACCCGGCGGGCCTTGTCGATGCTGAAGGCGGGGGCCGTCCCGGTCAGCCCCGCGGCGAGCTGCTCGCTGCCCGGGACGAACTCGGGCAGCAGCTCCGCGAGCGGGCGCCGGGCCAGGGCGTCGGCGGCGCCCACCAGGAAGGTGTCGCCGTTGCGGATCGCGCCCATCCGTTCCAGCAGCGCCTCCAGGAAGGCCGTGACGTCCCGGGCGTCCACGTAGTTGAACAGCGCCGGCGCGGCGAGCGCGGGGTCGTCGAGCCGCTCCCGCACGGTGTGGCCCTGCTGCGTGGGGGCGCCCTCCCACTCCTCGGGGGCGATCACGTAGCAGGGGCGGAAGGACGCGTAGCGCACGGCCTCGCCCCGGGCGGCGGCGAACATCTGTGCCACCTGCTCCGCCACGTGCTTGGACAGCCCGTAGGCGTGCCACGGCCGGGGAGGGGTCTCCTCCGTGAGCGGGAGCGCGGGCGGCAGCCAGCCCGCCGGGGAGCCGTAGCCCAGCACCGTGGGGCTGCTGGCCATGACGATCCGCCGCACCCCGGCCTCGGTCGCCGCGCCGGCCACGTTGTGCGCGATCACCGCGTTGGTCTGCAGGATGACGTGCTCGGGGGCGCTGAACGGGACGGCAATGGCCGCCAGGTTGATCACGGCGTCCGGGCGGACCGCGCGCATCAGCGCGTGCACGGCGTCCGGGTCGGTGAGCTCCGCGCCGCGGTGCTCCACGGCGGGGTGGGAGCCGGCGGGGTCCGCGGGCAGGGACCGGTCGACGCTGAGGACGTCGTAGCCGGCCTCCGCCAGCCCGGCGACCACGCTGCGGCCGAGCCGGCCCGCGCCGCCGGTGACGAGGACGCGGCTCATGCCGGGACCTCGCTCCGGCTCGCCCCGGAGGTCGCCCCCAGGTCCAGCTCGGCGATCCGGACGGGCAGCCCGGACTCGAGGGAGCGGTTGCCGGCGATGCCCACGGCCACCGCCGCCACGCCGTCCCGGTAGCCGGAGGGCCGCCCGTACGGGTCCTCGCCGGGGCCGCGGAAGACGTCGGCCAGCAGCAGCCGGTCCCCGCCGCCGTGGCTGCCCGCCCCGTTGCTGATGACGACCTCCTCGGCGGCGCCCCAGTGGCGCTGGACGGTCAGGCGCTCGCCGCGGCTGCGGGCACCGCCCCGGCGGGGGCCCACCGTGACCGAGGGGTCCACCGGGGAGCCACCGCTCGCCGGCAGGACCGCCGCCCGTTCGACGACCTCCAGCTCGGCCCGGCCCTCGGTGCCGTTGACGGCGACCCGGTACCCCTCCCACGGGGAGTGGGCGTTGAGGGAGTAGGAGAGGGTGGCGCCGCGGGCGTAGTCGACCACGAGGGCCAGGTTGTCCTCGATGCTGATCCCGTCGGAGAACACGTCCTGGTCCCGGCGGTACCCGTCGTGGTGCTGGTGGTCGAGGTAGAGCCGGCTCAGCCGCTCGTCGGTGCGCAGGTCCAGGGCGAAGGGGTCGCCCCCGTCGGCGTCCCGTGCGGGGGCGCCCGCGCGCGCCCGGGCCTCGGCGTTGTCCCGGCCGTAGAACCGCAGCCCGCCCGAGGCGAAGACCCGCTCCGGGGTGTCGGCCAGCCACCAGTTGACGAGGTCGAAGTGGTGGGAGGACTTGTGCACCAGCAGCCCGCCGGAGTTCTCCTTCTGCCGGTGCCAGCGGCGGAAGTAGTCGGCGCCGTGCACGGTGTCGAGCATCCAGCTGAAGTCCACGGAGGTGACCGTGCCGATCGCCCCGGACTGCACGACGTCCTTGAGGGCGGTGTTGCGCGGGGAGTACCGGTAGTTGAAGGTGACCACCACGTGGCGGCCGGTCTCGTCGACGGCCGCGGTGATCCGGCGGCAGCCCTCGGCGTCCACGGTCAGGGGCTTCTCGACGACGGCGTCCGCCCCGGCGCGCAGCGTCTGACAGATGTAGTCGGCGTGGGTGAGGTCGGGGGTGGTGATGATGACCCGGTCGATCCCCTGCTCGCGGATCGTCCGGGTGAGCTCCGCGGGGTCCAGGACGCCGATCCGGACGCCCGAGGTCTCCTCGGCGAGCCGGCGGTAGTGCTCGGCCCGCCCGGGGTTGGTGTCGCCCACCGCCACCAGCTCGGCGACGTCGGCGTGGTCGTCCAGCAGGGAGCGGAGGTACATCTCGCACCGGTTGCCGGTGCCGACCAGGACGTACCGGGTCCGCCTCCCCTGCCGTGCCGTGCCGTCCGTGCCGCTGTGCTCTGCGCTGTCCATCGGTTGCTCCTGGTTCTGGAGGGGTGTGCGGGGGTGGGGGCCGGCGGCCGGGTGTCCCCGGCCCGGGCGGGCCGGGGACACCGGGGCCCGTCGCCGGCTACTTGATGCCCGTGGTGGCGATGCCCTTCACGAGGAACTTCTGTCCCACGAGGAAGGCGATGAACACCGGCAGCAGGGACACGATCGACATCGCGAACAGGGATCCCCACGAGGACTCCCCGGAGGCGTCCACGAAGGCCCGCAGCGCCACGGGGACGGTGAACATGTTCGGGTCGGTCAGGTAGATCAGGGCGCTGAAGAAGTCGTTCCAGGTCCAGATGAACGTGAAGATCGTGGTGGTGGCCAGGGCCGGGACCATCATCGGCAGGATGATCTGCCCGAAGATCCGGGCGTGCCCGGCGCCGTCGATCCGCGCCGCCTCGTCCATGTCCTTCGGGATGCCGCGGATGAACTGCACCATGAGGAACACGAAGAACGCGTCGGTGGCGAGCAGCTTCGGCACGATCAGGGGCCAGAAGGTGTTCACCCACCCGATCTGGGAGAACATGATGTACTGCGGCACGATCACCACGTGGAACGGCAGCATGATCGTGAGGAGCATGAGGGCGAAGGCCGGCTTCTTGAAGCGGAACTCCAGCCGGGCGAACGCGTAGGCCGCCATGGAGCAGGAGACCAGGTTGCCGACGATGCACCCGAGCACCACCACCGCGGAGTTGAACAGGTACACGCTGAACGGGCTGGACAGGGCGCCCCACCCGTCCGAGTAGTTCGCGGTCTCGAGCGTCTGCAGCAGGATCCCGGGCTCGCGGAAGATGATGTCGTCGGGGCGCAGGGAGCTGGCCACCATCCACAGCAGCGGGTAGATCATCACGCCGCCGGTGAGGATCAGCGCCAGGTGCTTGAGCAGGGAGCGGATCCGTGCCCGGGTCCCCGGACCGCGGGGCTTCGGCGCCGGGGCGCTCTGCGAGCCCTCGGTCTGCGCCGGGACGAGGCCCTGGTCGGCCGTCCGGACGGCGCTGTCGGCGATTGTCGAATTAGTCATCGTAGAACACCCAATACTTAGACGCGATGAAGTTGAGGGCGGTGAATGCCCCGATGATGAGGAGCAGCAGCCAGGCCATGGCCGCGGCGTAGCCCATGTCGAAGCGGCCGAAGCCCGTCTGGTACAGGTACAGCGTGAAGAACATCGTGGAGTCGGACGGACCTCCTCGGCCGCCGGAGACGATGAACGCCTGCGTGAAGGACTGGAACGCCTGGATGATCTGCAGCACCAGGTTGAAGAAGATGATCGGGCTCAGCAGCGGCAGCGTGATCCGGAAGAACTTTGTGATCTTCCCGGCGCCGTCGATGGAGGCCGCCTCGTAGTACATGGTGGGGATCTGGCGCAGGCCCGCGAGGAAGATGATCATCGGCGCCCCGAAGGTCCACACGTGCAGCAGGATGATGCTGCCGAGCGCGGTCCGGGGGTCGGCGATCCAGCCGATGCCCTCGATGCCCACGAGGGCCAGGAGCTGGTTGACCAGTCCGGTGGTGCCGAAGAGCTGCTTCCAGAGGATGGCGATGGCCACCGAGGAGCCGAGCAGCGAGGGCAGGTAGAAGACGGAGCGGTAGAACGCGAGGCCGCGCAGGCCCCGGTCGAGGACCATGGCGATCGCCAGGGCCAGCATGAGCTGCAGCGGCACCCCGACGAGCACGTACGTGAAGGTCACCTGCAGCGAGTTGTGCAGCCGCTCGTCCGCGAGCATCCGGGAGAAGTTCTCCGTCCCGATCCAGTCGGGCGCCCGCATGAGGTTGTAGTCGGTGAAGGAGAGGTAGAGGGACATCAGCATGGGGCCCAGGGTGATGACCACCAGTCCCACGATCCACGGTGCCAGGAAGACCGCCGCGGCCTTGTTGTCCCGCCTGTCGGCGCGGGGCTTCCGCCGGCCGGCCGCACGCTTGGCCCGCTTCCCGGGCAGGCCCTCCCGGGTCAGCTCCTCGACGACGCTCATGCCGGGACCGCCCCTCGGCGCAACCGCGCCCGGGAGACCCGGAGCGGTTCGGTGTCGATGTGCGTCGTTGTCATCGGTATCTCCTCGAAGCGTGTGGGAAAGCGTTTTCCAGAGCTGCGTTGCGTCCAGGCTAGTAGCCGGCTCCTGTGACGTCAACCACAATCTACGGTTGTGTCGGCGCCCACTCGCGGGGCCGACCCGCCGTCGGACGGGAGCCCGGCCAGGAGCCGCAGCGCCTCGACCGTCGCCGGCGGGCCGTAGCGCTCCGCCTCGTCCTGCGCGGCCCGGACGGACGGCGCGACGCCCACGAGCGAGGCCGCCGCCAGGACCCCCGCGCCGCGCAGCTGCTCCGCGGACAGGCCCAGCCACCCGGCCACGGCCACGACGGGCACCCCCCGGGCCGCGGCCAGCGCGGCCGCGGCGAGCGGCGCCTTGCCCTGCAGCGACTGGGCGTCCAGCGACCCCTCGCCGACGACGAGCAGGTCCGCGTCCTCGAGCTGCTCCTCGAGCCCCACGAGGGAGGACACGAGGTCGAAGCCGCGCTCGAGCGTCGCCGGGGTCAGGGCCAGGAAGCCGGACGGGAAGCCGCCGGCGGCGCCGGCCCCCGGGAGCAGGAACGGACGGGCGCCCTCGAGACCGGCCAGCAGCCCGGCCCAGCGCCGGAGCGCGGCGTCCAGCTCGCGCCGGGCATCGCGGTTCGCGCCCTTCTGCGGGGCGAAGACGTGCGCGGCGCCGTCAGGGCCGTGCAGCGGGTTCTGCACGTCCACGGCCAGCCGCAGCCGCACCGTGCGCAGCCTCGGGTCCAGGGCGGAGACGTCCAGGCGGGCGGCGGACAGCAGCCCCTCCCCGCCCAGGGGGACGGGCGCGCCGTCGTCGTCGAGGACGTCCAGGCCGAGCGCCCGCAGGGCGCCCGAGCCCCCGTCCGTCATCGCCGAGCCGCCGAGCCCGACGACGACGTCGGTCGCCCCGGCGTCCAGCGCCGCCCGGATCAGCTGGCCGCAGCCGTAGCTGTGCGCCGCCCGGGCCGTCGCCGGACTCGGGCGCACCTGGTCCAGCCCGCTCGCCTGGGCGGACTCGACGACCGCGGTGGTGGCGCCGGAGGGCGCCGTGAGCAGCGCCCAGCGCGCCCGCACCCTGCCTTCCACGGCGCCCCGGACGAGGGTGCGGCGCAGCCGCGCCCCGGCCGCCACCGCGGCGTCGACGGTGCCCTCGCCCCCGTCGGCCAGGGGCACCGCCCGGATCCGGGCCCCGGGCCGGTGCTCACGCACCCCGGCCGCGAGCACGGCGGCGGCCTCGGCCGCCGTCAGCGACCCCTTGAACTTGTCCGGGGCCACGACCACCCGGGGCCGCTCGCCGAGCACGTGCGGCCCCACGTCAGGCGGTGGCGCGGGCGGGTGCGCCGGTCAGGGACGGCAGCACCAGGGACTCCCAGCGCTCCTTCATCACGGCGAGCACGACGTCCGGGTCCTGGTCGAAGATCTCCTGGTTGAAGATCTCGACCTCGACCGGGCCCGTGTAGCCGGCGGCGGCGATCCAGCGCCCGATCGTGCCGAAGTCGATCACCCCGTCCCCCATCATCCCGCGGGAGAGCAGGGCGTCGGAGGCGATCGGCAGGTTGAAGTCGCAGACCTGGTAGGACGCCAGCCGGCCCTCCGCGCCGGCCCGGGCGATCTGGGTCTCCAGCCCGGGGTCCCACCAGACGTGGAAGGTGTCCACCACCACGCCCACGGCGTCCACCGGGTGCGGGGCGGCGAGGTCCAGGGCCTGCCCGAGCGTGGAGAGCACGGCCCGGTCGGCCGCGTACATGGGGTGGAGGGCCTCGAGCACGAGGCGCACCCCGTGCTCGAGGGCGTAGGGGACGAGCTCGGCCAGCCGTTCGGCCACGCGCTCGCGGGCGGCCACGACGTCCTTGTCGCCCCGGTCGCCCTCGCCGCCCAGGACGTGGGCGGCGGCGGGCAGGCCGCCCACGACCATGATCAGCTCGCTCGTGCCCAGGACCTGGGCCTCCCGGATGGCGGCCCGGTTGCTCTCGAGCGCGGCCCGCTGCCCGGCCTCGTCGGCCGCCGTGAGGAAGCCGCCGCGGCACAGGCTGGAGACCTGCAGCCCGGCCTGCTCGATGATCCGGGCCGCGTTCTCGAGCCCTGCCTCGGCCACGCGGTCGCGCCACACGCCGATGTGCCCCAGCCCGGCGCGGGCGGTGGCGTCCACCGCCTGCTGCAGGGTCAGGCCGCGGGTGGTGCCCGTGTTCAGCGACAGCTGGAAGTCCGCGCTCATGCCGCACCTCCGGTGCTGCCGGCCGGCACGAGAGCCGGTGCGAGGACCGGCGCGCCGAGGCCCGCCGCGTCGAGGAAGGTGCTCATCCGCCGCGCGGCGAGCTCCGGGTCGAGCAGGAGCCCGGCCCGGTCGGCCAGCCTGAACACCTCGACCAGGTGCGGCACGGAGCGGCCCGAGTGCAGTCCGCCGACCATCTGGAACCCCGGCTGGCTGCCGTTGAGCCAGGACAGGAACGCGATGCCGCACTTGTAGTAGAAGGTCGGGGCACTGAAGACGTGGCGCCCGAGCTCCTCCGTGGCGTCGAGGATCGCCCGCGCCCGGCCGGGCTCCTCGGCGTCGTAGGCCTGCAGCGCGGTGGACGCCGCCGGGTAGATGCCGGCGAAGATCCCCAGCAGCGCGTCGGAGTGCCGGGTGCCGTCGCCGTCGATGAGCTCGGGGTAGTTGAAGTCGTCGCCGGTGTAGAGGCGGACCCCCTCCGGCAGCGCCGCCCGCAGCCGGGTCTCGTGCGCGGCGTCCAGGAGGGAGACCTTGACGCCGTCGACCTGCCCCGGGTGGGACCGGATGAGCTCGAGGAAGGTCTCCGTGGCCGTGTCCACCGCGTCGCTGCCCCAGTAGCCGGCCAGCGCCGGGTCGAACATCGTCCCGAGCCAGTGCAGGACCACCGGGTGCCGGGCCTCGCCCAGGAGCTGGGAGTAGACCCGCAGGTAGTCGTCGGCGTCCCGGGCGGCCCGCACCAGTGCGCGGGACGCCATCAGGATGACCTTCGCCCCGGCGCCCTCGACCACCTCGACCTGCTCCCGGTAGGCCTCGAGCACGGCGCGCAGCCCGTTCTCGCCGGGCGTGACGCCCGCCGGGTCCAGCTGGTCCGTGCCCGCCCCGCACGCGATGAGGTCGCGGACGGTCCTGCCCGCCAGGGCCGGGCTGCCGGTGGCCAGCGCCGCCGAGGCCTCGGCGGTCGAGCGCCGGATCAGCTGCTGGGTGGCCGGCCAGTCCAGTCCCATCCCCCGCTGGGCGGTGTCCATGGCGTCGGCCACGCCCAGCCCGTAGGACCAGACGTCGTGGCGGAAGCCCAGGGTCGCGTCCCAGTCCAGCTGCGCCGGCGCCCCGGGGGTGTTGTCCGCGAGCACCAGGGGCACCACGTGCGCGGCGGCGTAGGCCTTGCGCGCGGTGAGGGGCGCCTGCGGCCGGGTCCAGCTCCCCGGCCCGGAGAGCACGTGCTCGGTGCGGGATCCGCTGCCGTCGGGCAGGAGCACGGCGCTCACCGGACGGCCTCGGCGGTGCGCCGCTCGGCCGGGGAGAGCTCGATCGCCGGGATGTCGATGGTGCGGCGCTCGGCCGAGGA
This sequence comes from Kocuria sp. LHG3120, assembly GCF_049897445.1. Taxonomy (NCBI): domain Bacteria; kingdom Bacillati; phylum Actinomycetota; class Actinomycetes; order Micrococcales; family Micrococcaceae; genus Kocuria; species Kocuria sp. LHG3120. The sequence goes on from NZ_JAFCWG010000007.1 coordinate 223,052, forward strand.
GCGCAGGCCAAGCTCGGCCAGCTGCACCCCGCGCGCGGCGGAGAGCAGCCCGAACCGGTGCTCGCGGCCCGCTGCGACGTCGGCCAGGAACTCCTCCCACTGCGCCTTGAAGCCGTTGTCCAGCTCCGCGTTGGCCGGCACCTCCAGCCACTGGTCGCGGAAGGACTCGGTGACGGGCAGGTCCGGGTTCCAGACCGGCTTGGGCGTGTGGGCCCGCTGCTGGGCCACGCACTTGTTCAGCCCGGCGACCGCCGAGCCGTGGGTGCCGTCCACCTGGAACTCCACCAGCTCGTCGCGGTACACGCGCACGGCCCAGGAGGAGTTGATCTGGGCGACCACGGGGTCGCCGTCCGGGGTCTCGAGCTCGAAGACGCCGTAGGCGGCGTCGTCCGCGGTGGCCGGGTACTCGTGGCCCTGCTCGTCCCACCGCGCGGGGATGTGCGTCACGGCGGTCGAGGTGACGGACCGGACCGGGCCCACGATGCCCTCGAGGACGTAGTTCCAGTGGCAGTACATGTCGACGGTCATGGACCCGCCGTCCTCGCGCCGGTAGTTCCAGGACGGGCGCTGGGCCTCCTGGTGCTCGCCCTCGAAGACCCAGTAGCCGAACTCGCCGCGCAGGGACAGGATCCGGCCGAAGAAGCCCTCGTCCACGAGCCGCCGCAGCTTCACGAGACCGGGCAGGTAGAGCTTGTCGTGGACCACGCCGGCGGTGACGCCGCGCTCCTGGGCGATCTGCGCCAGCTCGACCGCCTCGTCCAGGGTCTCGGCGGTCGGCTTCTCGGTGTAGACGTGCTTGCCGGCGCGCATGGCCTTCTTGAGGGTCTCGGCCCGGAGGCTGGTCATGGAGGCGTCGAAGACCACGTCCACGGTGGGGTCCTCGATGACCGCGTCGAGATCGGTGGTCCAGTGCTCCACGCCGTGCCGGCGCGCCAGCTCGGCGACCTTGGCCTCGTTGCGGCCCACGAGGATCGGCTCGACGGTCACGCGGGTGCCGTCCGGCAGGGTCACTCCTCCCTGGTCCCGGATGGGCAGGATCGAGCGCAGCAGGTGCTGGCGGTAGCCCATGCGGCCGGTGATGCCGTTCATGGCGATGCGGAGAACTCGGGGCTCGGACATCATCAACTCCAGAGGATTCGGGAAATTTGTAGGAAAGCGCTTTCCACTCTAGGGTTGGCTCAGTGTGACTGTCAACACGTTCCCGGTCCCGGACTCCCCGGCGCGGGGGCGAGACGCCCACCGGATGCGGTGAGGAGGAAGCAGGACCGGACGATGAGCGCAGTGACCCTCTCCCAGGTGGCCCGGGAGGCCGGGGTGTCCCTGGCCACGGCCTCCCGGGTGCTCAACGGGTCGGACCGCCGGCCGGCCGAGCACATCGCGGAGCGCGTCCGGGACGCCGCGGAGTCCCTCGGCTACGTGGCCAACGCGCAGGCGCAGGCGCTGGCGCGGTCCACCACCGGGCTGGTGGGGCTCGTGGTCCACGACATCGCCGACCCCTACTTCTCCTCGATCGCCAAGGGCGTGCAGCGCCGGGCCCGCACGGACCGGCACCAGCTGCTGCTGGCCGCGACCGACGGCACCGACCAGCTCGACGCCGTCGCGGCCTTCGCGTCCCACCGCACCGACGCGATCATCATGGCGGGCTCGCGGCGGCGGGAGATCGACCCCCGGCTGCTCGCCGAGCTCACCCGCTACCAGAAGAACGGCGGCCGGGTGGTGACCATCGGCCAGGCCTGGCTCGAGGGCGCCGGCGCCGTCACCATCGACAACCGCAGCGCCGGCGACGACCTGACGGACATGCTGATCGGGACGGGCCGGACCCGCTTCGCCTTCCTCGGCGGGCCGGACGAGCTCGCCAGCGCGGCGGAGCGCCGGGCGGGCTTCCGCGCGGCCCTCGAGCGGGCGGGCCTGGAGCCGGAGGCCGAGGTCACGGAGGACTTCAACAGCCAGGGCGGCTACGAGGCCGCACGGGCACTGGTGGACCGGCTCGGGGCCGACGCCGTGCGCGGGCTCACGGTCGTGGTCGGCAACGACGTCATGGCGCTGGGCGCGATCGCGGGCTTCCGGCACGCCGGGCTCGTGGTGCCGGACGACCTGCGGGTGGCCGGCTTCGACGACATCCCCAACCTGCGGGACTTCTCCCCGGGCCTGACCACCGTGCGCTTCCCCCTGGAGCAGATCGGGGAGACCGCCGCGGACATCGCCCTGAGCCACGACCAGGTCCGGATCGAGCACGTGGTGGGCGAGATCGTGCGGCGCGAGAGCGCCTGACCCCCGCACGGCCGAGGGCGCCGCCGCCGGACTCCTGTCCGACGGCGGCGCCCTCGGCCGTGCGGGGCAGGGGCTCAGAGGTGCGCCTCCCCCGCCTTCACGGCCAGGACCGGCCGGTCGGACTGCAGGAGGATCCGCTGGGCGTGCGAGCCCATGATGAACTTCCCCACCTGGGAGCGCTGGCGCAGGCCGATGACGATCCGGGACACGTCGTGCTCCCGGGCGAGGTCGAGGATCTCCTGGGCGAGGTCGTCCCGGTGGGACGGCTGGAGCACGGTGTGCGGGACACCGGCGGACTCGGCGGCGGAGGTGACGCGGCGCAGGTCGTCGTCGGAGGCGACCGACTTGTCCGCCAGGGCGCCCTCGCGCACGGAGTTGACGATCAGCAGCCGCTCCCCCCGCAGCCGGGCCTCCTCGATGGCGGCGCGGACGGCGGCCTCGCCGACGGGGGTGGGGACGTAACCGACGAGGATGCTCATGCGTTCTCCTTGACAGGGGTGCGGTCGGAGTCCTCGACGGACGGTCCCGCGGGGGACGTCCCGGAGGCGCTGCGACGGCGGAGGGCGGACTGGATGACGGGCAGCACGGCGACGAGCACGAACAGCAGCAGCAGGGTCGCCGAGATGGGGCGGGTGAAGAACCCGGTGACGTCTCCCTCGAAGACGAGCAGGGAGCGGCGCAGGTTGGACTCCAGCAGGGAGCCGAGGACGAAGGCCAGCACCAGGGGGCCGGGCTCGAAGCCGAACTTCTTCATGAGGTAGCCGACGGCGCCGAAGACCACGACGAGCATGACGTCGAACATCGAGTTGTTGATCGTGTAGGCGCCCAGCATCGTGATCAGCACGGTGATGGGGGCGAGGATGGCGCCCCGCACCCGGAGGATGCGCACGAACACCCCGATGAGGGGGATCGACATGACCAGCAGCAGGATGTTGCCGACGTACATGGAGTTGACCACGCCCCAGAACAGCTCGGGGTCCTGCTGGACGAGCTGCGGGCCCGGCGTGACGCCCTGGATGAGCAGGGCGCCGAACATCAGGGCCATTGTGGCGTTGGCCGGGATGCCCAGGGTGAGCAGGGGGATGAAGGAGCTGGTGGCCGCCGCGTTGTTGGCGGTCTCCGGGCCGGCGACGCCCTCGATGGCGCCCCTGCCGAAGCGCTCGGGCTGCTTGGCCCGCTTCTTCTCCATGGCGTAGGCGGCCATCGAGGAGATCGTGGCGCCGCCGCCGGGCAGGATGCCGAGGAAGAAGCCCAGGACCGAGCCGCGGCCGATGGCCCCGGACGACTGCTTGAGGTCCGCCCGGGAGGGCCAGACGTTGGAGACCTTGTCGGGCGCCTTGGCCGCACGGTGGCGCTCCTCCAGGTTGTGCAGGATCTCGCCGAGGCCGAACAGCCCCATGGCCACGGGCACGAAGTCGATGCCGTCGGCCAGGTTGAGGTTGCCGAACGTGAGCCGTTCGGCTCCGGTGAAGACGTCGCGGCCGACCGTGGCCAGCAGCAGCCCGAAGCACGCGGCGATCAGCGCCTTGGACTTGTTGCCGTTGCTGATGGTGGCCACCAGCAGGATGCCGAGCAGGGCGAGCGCGGTGTACTCGGGCGGACCGAAGTCGAGGGCGAAGCCGGCGACGAGCGGGGCCAGGAAGGTGAGGCCGACGATCGCGACGGTGCCGCCGATGAAGGAGCCGATCGCGGCGATGCCCAGCGCGGTGCCGGCGCGGCCCTGCTTGGCCAGCATGTAGCCGTCGAAGACCGTGACCACGGAGCTGGCCTCGCCGGGCAGCCGGAGCAGCACGGAGGTGATGGTCCCGCCGTACTGGGCCCCGTAGAAGATGCCGGCCAGCATGATGATCGCCGTCACCGGTTCGATGCCGTAGGTCAGCGGCAGCAGGATGGCGATGGTCGCGGCGGGGCCCAGGCCGGGCAGCACGCCGATCAGCATGCCGATGGTCACGCCCAGGAGGCAGTACAGCAGGTTGGTCGGTTGGAGGACGACGCCGAAGCCGTCCAGGGCGGGTTGCAGGAAGTCCATGCGGGAGCCTTTGGTCGGTGGCCGCCGTGGCGGCGGCCGTCAGAACAGGTGCGGGATCGACGTGCCGAGGGCGGTGATGAAGATCAGGTAGAAGGCGACGACGACGAGCGCGGAGTACAGGGCCGCGGCCCGCCACGTCTCGCCGCCCAGGAACTTCATCCAGACGAAGGACAGGAGCAGGGCGGGGATCTCGAAGCCGATCACGGGCATGAGCAGCACCAGCCCCACGAGGGTCACGAGCCCGCAGGCGGCCAGCAGCGACTCCCGGGTGAACTTCTCCCCCTCTCCTCCGCGCCGGCCCAGGACCAGGTGGGACAGGCCGATCACGACGGCCACGACGCTCACCACGAACGGCCACATGCCGGGGGCCGGCTGCTGCGGTGTGCCCAGTCCCATGCGCAGGGACAGCACGGCCGCGGCAGCCGCCAGCACCGTGACCGCCAGGGTCGAGCCGAGGGCCGCCGCGCGGCCGCCGGGCGGCGGGCCCTCGGCCTCCCACCGGGCGGCGAGCTGCTCCGGGGTGAGCTCCTCGACCGCCGTCTCCGGGTCGTGGAGGACGTCGGCGACGGAGGCCGTGCCGTCCGGGCGGGACTGCTTCATGGAGTCGCTCCTGGCTGTAGTGGTCGGCAGGGCCGTGGTGGTGGTCATGGCGGCGCCGGTCCCTACTCGGCGAGGGAGATGTCGTGCTCCTCGACGAGCTGCTCGTAGCGCTCGGCGAGCTCGGTCCACTCCGCCTCGACCTCCTCGCCGGAGACCTCCCACGGGGTGAGCAGGTTCTGCTCGTTGAAGTCCTGGTAGGCCTCCGACTGCACGGCGGCGTCGAAGGCCTCGACCAGCCGCGCCTTGACGTCGTCCGGGAGCCCCTCGGGAGCGGCCACCGCCCGGTACTGGGAGACGGGGACGTCGTAGCCGGACTCGACGGCGGTGGGCACGTCGGGCAGGAACTCGTTGCGCTCCTCGGAGAACACCACGATCGGCGTCACCTCGCCGGCGTCGATCTGCGGCTTGGCCTCGCCCAGCTGGACGGTGGCGACCTGCACCTGGTCGCCGAGCACGGCGGTCAGCGCCGGGGAGCCGGAGTCGAAGGGCACCTCGGTGCCGGTGATGTCGGCCTGCGCGAACAGCACGGTCTGGGCCAGCTGGGAGCCGGTGCCCACGCCGGTGGTGCCGTAGCTGAACGAGCCCGAGGCGCCCTGCACGTCCTCGAGGGACTCCAAGCCGGACTCCTTGCTCGCGACCATCACGTAGTCGTCCTGGGACAGGCCCTTGAGCACCTCGACGTCGTCCAGGGACACGGCCTCCTCCTCGCCCACGGCCAGCGGCGTGATGGTGATCAGCGAGGCGTTGAGCAGCACCAGGTTCTGGCCGTCGGGGGACGCGCCGGCGACCTCCTGGGTGGCGAGGGCGCCGTTGGCTCCGGGCTTGTTCACGACCGGCATCGGGACCCCGAGGTCCTCCGCGGCGGCGTCGGACACGGCGCGGGCGATGAGGTCGGTGGATCCGCCGGCGGCCTGGCCGACGGTCAGGGTGATGGGATCCGTCGGGAAGTCCGCCCCGGAGGCGCTGCTGCCCCCGCCGACGTTGCCGCCGCACGCGCTGAGCGCGAGGAGCGAGGTCGCTGCGGTGACGCCGACGAGCGCCGTGCGGAACGAGGTGTTCTTCATGGGTTCTCCTGAAGGGGTGAGGGATCGGAACCGCCCGACCGGGGCGCGAGAGGACCCGCACCCCTGTGAGTGGCATCACAAGCGGATCGGTTCCCGAGCCTAAAGAGGGATGATGATGCCTGTCCAAGCCAATTCGTGCATTGAGTAATACCCGGAGGACATGATGTTCACACTCGATCAGGCACGGAGCTTCATCGCCGTCGCGGAGGAGCTGCACTTCGGCCGCGCCGCCGTGCGGCTCAACATGACGCAGCCTCCCCTGAGCCGCCAGATCCAGAAGCTCGAGAAGACGGTGGGGGTCGAGCTCCTGGAGCGGGACAACCGCCGGGTGGCGCTCACGGCCGCCGGGCGGGCGTTCCTGGTCGAGGCCCGCAAGCTGGTGGTCGCCGCCGACCGGGCGCCGCTGCTGGCGCGCCGGATCGCCGCCGGGCGCTCGGGGGTGCTGCGGATCGGCTTCACGGCGGCCTCCGGGTTCAGCCTGCTGGGACCGCTGCTCAGCGAGATCGAGCGGGTGCTGCCGGACGTCGACGTCGACCTGCAGGAACTGGTGACCGGCGAGCAGCTGCAGGCGCTCGAGAACGGCGACCTCGACCTCGGGCTCGCCCGCCCGCCCTTCGACACGGAGCTCTTCGAGTCGCAGCTGCTGCTCGCCGAGGACCTGTACGTCGCCGCCCCGGCCGACCACCCGCTGAGCACCCTCAGGCGGCCCGTCACGTCGGCCGACCTCAAGGACCTCCCGCTGATCATGCACTCCCCCACCAAGGCGCGGTACTTCTACGACCACGTGGTGCGGCTCGTGGAGGTGGAGCACCGCAACGTCGTCCACACCGTCAGCCAGGTCCTCACCATGGTGGCGCTCGTGGCCGCGGGGCGAGGAATCGCCTTCGTCCCGGAGTCCGCCCGGCTGCTCGGCATCGACGGCGTGTCCTACCACCGGCTGGCCAGCAGCTCCTCGGGCTCCGTCGAGCTGCACGCCCTGTGGGACCGCACCTCGAAGAATCCCGCCCTGCACCACCTGCTCGACCTCCTGCGCACCCAGCCGCACTGAGCACAGCATCGATGCCCTCAGTGCATGACTCCATTCAAAAACGGCCTTGGACAGCATCAAAAGTCCTCCCTAGGGTGAGACGTGATTCACAGGCAGAACGCCTCACCTCGACCCATGCGAAGGACGACGACCGTGGCCACACACACTCCCCGGGAACTGGCGGAAAAGCTCAAGGACGGCCTGCTGTCCTTCCCCGTCACCGCGTTCGACCAGGACCTGCTCTTCGACGAGAGCGCCTACCGCCAGCACCTGGCCTGGCAGGCCTCCTACCCCGTGGCCGGGCTCTTCGCCGCCGGCGGCACCGGGGAGGGCTTCTCCCTCACCCCCGAGGAGACCGCCACCGTGGTGGCCGCGGCCGTTGACGAGGTCGCCGGCCGGGTCCCCGTGCTGGCCCCCGCGGCCGGCAACACCGCCCAGGCCGTGCGCAACGCCGCCGACGCCGCCGCCGCCGGCGCCGAGGGCCTGCTGCTGCTGCCCCCCTACCTCACCGAGTGCGACCAGGAGGGCCTGCTCGCCCACGCCTCGGCCGTCTGCCAGGCCACCGACCTCGGGGTCATCGCCTACAACCGGGCCAACGCCATCTACTCCGCCGCCACGATCGCCCGGCTGGCCGAACGGCACGAGAACTTCATCGGCTTCAAGGACGGCGTCGGCGACATCGAGCACCTCACCAAGGTCTACGCCACCAACGGGGACCGCCTGTTCTACCTGGGCGGGCTGCCCACCGCGGAGACCTTCGCCCTGCCCCTGCTGCAGCTGGGGATGAGCACCTACTCCTCGGCGATGTACAACTTCGTCCCCGAGTTCGCCCTGGAGTTCTACGCCGACGTCCGCGCCCAGGACCGGGCCGCCGTCACGGACAAGCTCAACCGGTTCGTGCTGCCCTACATCGAGATCCGCGACCGGGTGAAGGGCTACGGGGTCTCCATCGTCAAGGGCGGGCTCAAGGCCGTGGGCCGGGACGCCGGCGGGGTCCGCCCCCCGCTCCAGGACCTCACCGAGACCGACCTCGCCGACCTCACCGCCCTCATCGACGCCCTCCCCACCGGCACCCCGGCGGACACCCTGCAGCGGGCCTGACACCAGCCTCTCCCCAAGAGACCGCACGCACAGACAGCGAAGGAAACCCATGTCCGTGAGCACCCAGACCACCACCCTCTCCGGCCACTCGATCATCGCCGGCCGCCAGGTCGTCGGCACCGGCGGCACCACCCACGGCATCGACCCGGCGACCAACGCCGAGCTCGAGCCCGCGTACTCCCTGGTCGACGAGGCCCAGCTCGCCCAGGCCACCGCGGCCGCCGAAGAGGCCTTCGAGTCCTTCAGCAGCCTCGAGCCCGAGACCCACGCGGGCTTCCTCGAGAAGATCGCCGCCAACATCGAGGCCGCCGGCCCCGAGCTGGTGGACCGCGCCTCGACCGAGACCGGACTGCCGAAGCCCCGCCTGCAGGGCGAGCTGGCGCGCACCACCGGGCAGCTGCGGCTGTTCGCCCGTGTGGTGCGGCAGGGCGACCACCGCGGCGTGCGCATCGAGCCGCCCCTGCCGGAGCGCACCCCCCTGCCCCGCCCGGACCTGCGCCAGCGCAAGGTCCCGCTGGGCCCGGTGGCCGTGTTCGGGGCCAGCAACTTCCCGTTCGCCTTCTCCACCGCCGGCGGCGACACCGCCTCCGCGCTGGCAGCCGGCTGCCCGGTGGTCTTCAAGGCGCACAACGCCCACCCCGGCACGGGAGAGATCGTGGGCCGCGCCCTCACGGACGCGGTCCGCGAGAGCGGCCTGCACCCGGGGGTGTTCTCGCTGATCTACGGTCCCGGCGCGAGCATCGGCCAGGCCCTGGTCAGGGACCCGGCCATCAAGGCCGTCGGGTTCACCGGGTCCCGCGGCGCCGGCACGGCGCTGATGGCCACGGCTGCGGCCCGTCCCGAGCCCATTCCGGTGTACGCCGAGATGAGCTCCATCAACCCCGTCTTCCTCTTCGACTCCGCCCTGCGCGGTGACGCCGAGGAGTTCGCCCGCGCCTACGTCACCTCCCTGACGGGCTCCTCCGGGCAGCTGTGCACCAACCCGGGTCTGCTGTTCGTGCCCGAGGGAGAGGCCGGCGACGCGTTCCTGGCCGCCGTCGGGCTCGTGCTGGCCGACGCCGAGGGCGCGACCATGCTCACCCCCGGCATCGCCCGCTCCTGCCGGGAGGGCATCGACGCCCTGGGCTCCCAGGAGGACGTCGAGATCGTGGCCCGCGGCAAGGAGGGCCCCACCGAGAACGCCCCCGCCCCCGTGGTCTTCGGCGCCCAGGTCCCCGCCTTCCTCACCAACCCGGTGCTGCAGGAGGAGATCTTCGGCGCCTCGTCCCTGGCGATCCGCTACGGCTCCGCGGAGGAGCTGGTGGCCGCGGCGGCCCGGATGGAGGGCCAGCTGACGGCGAGCCTGTTCCTGTCCGAGGAGGACGTCCCCACCGCGGCCCCGCTGCTTCCGGTGCTGGAGCGCAAGGTGGGCCGGATCCTCGCCAACGGCTGGCCGACCGGCGTGGACGTGGGCGAGGCGATGGTCCACGGCGGCCCGTTCCCGGCGACCTCCGACTCGCGGACCACCTCGGTGGGCACGCTCGCGATCGAAAGGTTCCTCCGCCCCGTGGCCTACCAGAACATCCCCGCCGCCCTGCTGCCCGCGCCCGTGCAGGACGACAACCCGTGGCACCTCAACCGCCGGGTCGACGGCCGCATCCAGCTGGCCGGCCCCCAGGAAGGAGACCGCGCATGAGCGCCCAGCCCACCGTCGCACGGCTCGAGGTCGTGCCCGTCGCGGGGCACGACTCCATGCTGCTCAACCTCTCCGGCGCCCACGGGCCGTTCTTCACCCGCAACGTGGTGATCGTGACGGACTCCGACGGGCGGACCGGCCTGGGCGAGGTCCCGGGCGGGGAGGCGATCCGCGCCACGATCGAGGAGGCTGCCGGGCTGCTGGCGGGGCAGCCCGTGGCGCTGTTCCGCACCCTGCTGCGCCGGGTCGCCGCGGCCTTCGCGGACCGGGACGCCGGCGGGCGCGGCCTGCAGACCTTCGACCTGCGCACCGCCGTGCACGCCGTGACCGGCATCGAGTCCGCCCTCCTGGACCTGCACGGGCAGTTCCTGGGCGTGCCGGTGGCCGAGCTGCTCGGCGACGGGCAGCAGCGCGCCTCGGTGCCCATGCTGGGCTACCTGTTCTTCGTGGGCGACCCGGACAGCACCGGCCTGCCGTACCTGCGCGAGCCCCACGGCGCGGACCAGTGGGAGCGGGTGCGCCGGGAGGAGGCGATGACCCCCGAGGGCATCGTGCGCCTGGCCGAGGCCTCCCGGGAGCGGTACGGCTTCAAGGACTTCAAGCTCAAGGGCGGCGTCCAGGCCGGCGACCTCGAGGTCGACGCCGTCACGGCGATCAAGGAGCGGTTCCCCGAGGCCCGGGTCACCCTCGACCCCAACGGCGGCTGGCTGCTCGAGGAGGCCGTCCGGCTGGGCCGGCGGATGCAGGGCGTGGTCGCCTACGCCGAGGACCCGTGCGGCGCCGAGGGCCGGTTCTCCGGCCGCGAGGTGATGGCGGAGTTCCGGCGGGCCACCGGCCTGCCGACGGCGACGAACATGATCGCCACCGACTGGCGCGAGATGTCCCACGCGGTGCGTGCCGGCGCCGTGGACATCCCGCTGGCGGACCCGCACTTCTGGACGATGGCCGGTTCCGTGCGCGTGGCCCAGCTGTGCCACGAGTTCGGGCTGACGTGGGGCTCCCACTCCAACAACCACTTCGACATCTCCCTGGCCATGTTCACCCACGTGGGTGCGGCGGCACCGGGCGAGATCACCGCGCTGGACACGCACTGGATCTGGCAGGACGGCCAGGGCCTCACCCGGGAGCCGCTGCGCATCCGCGACGGCGAGATCCGGGTGCCCGCGAGCCCGGGCCTCGGCGTGGAGCTGGACCGCGAGCGCCTGGCGGAGGCCCACGAGCTCTACCTCGAGCACGGGCTGGGCGCCCGCGACGACGCCGCGGCCATGCAGTACCTCATCGAGGGCTGGAGCTTCGACCCGAAGCGCCCCTGCCTGGTCCGCTGAGCCGGAGAGGAGCGGCCGGATGACGGGGGTGCTGCTGGGCTTCGGCGTGGTGGCCGTGCTCACGGCCGTCGGTTTCGCCACCGCCGCGCTGCTGCCCGGTGAGGCCCGCACCATGCGTGCGGGCCTCACCCCCGTCATCTACTACCTGACCAATCCGGCGCTGATGGTGGTGCTCGTGGCGGGCACCGACCTCGGGGCCGTGCTCGGGGTCTACACCCCGATCGCCCTCGCCACCGCCGCGGTGGCGGGTGCGCTCTTCGCCCTGTACAGCGGCCTGGTGCTGCGCCGGGGAGCGGCCCGCACGGCGGTCGGCGCCATGGCCTCCTCCTACGTGAACGCCGGGAACATCGGGCTGCCCATCGCGCTCTACGCGGTGGGCAGCGCCGCGCCCGTGGTCTCCGTGCTGCTGGCCCAGCTGCTGGTGATCGCCCCGCTCTATCTGCTCGTGTTCTCCTGGGCCACCCGCCCGTCGCGCCGTGCCGGTCCGGGAGCGGCAATCCGGACGGCGGCCCCCGGGCGGACGAGCACCTCGACCGGCCGCACGATCGTGCGGTCGGTGGCGAACCCCGTCACGGTCGGCACCGCGGCCGGAGTGCTGCTCTCCGCGACCGGCCTGGAGGTGCCCGAGGTGCTGTGGGCCCCCCTCGAGATGCTCGGCCAGGCGTCCGTCCCCCTGCTGCTCCTGCTGTTCGGGATGGGACTGCACGGGCAGCGCCCGTTCCGGAACCGCGCGCTCGTGCCGGACGTGCTCGGCGGGACGCTGGTCAAGGTGGTCGCGATGCCCGTGCTGGCGTGGGCGATCGGCAGGTTCGGGTTCGGCCTGGGCGGCACCGAGCTGCTGGGCGTGGTCGTCATGGCGGCCCTGCCCACGGCCCAGAACGTGTTCCTGTTCTCGTCCCAGTTCCGGATGCCGGCCAACGCCGCCCGCGACATCATCCTCCTCAGCTCGTTCCTCTCCTTCCCGGCCGTCCTCCTCGCCGGCCTGCTCCTGCACTGACCCGGGGCGCCCCGCGTGCACGGCACCGGCGCTGCACGGGGTCGGAGCGCTGTCGCAGTACCGTGGAGCCTGTCCGGGCCGCCCCTCGCGGGGCCGGCCTGCCCGCCAGCCCCGAGGAGACCTCCCCGTGCCGAGCCCGAGCGCCGATCCGCCGAGCGCCCCCACGTCCCGCCGGGCGCTCGTCTACCTCGCCGTGTGCGTGGTCCTGGTGGGCCTGAACCTGCGCACGGTCTTCTCCAGCTTCTCCGCGATCCTCCCGGAGATCACCGCGGCCGCCGGCCTCCCCGGGTGGGCGGTCACCGTGCTGACCACCGCCCCGGTGACGCTGCTCGGCGTCTTCGCGCCGTTCGCGCCGCGCCTGGCCCGCCGGTTCGGGTCCGAGAACGTGCTGCTGGGCGCGATGGTGGTCCTGACCCTGGGCCTGGTGGCCCGCGGGCTGCCCCTGCCCGGGGCGAGCGCCCTGCCGCTGCTGCTCGCGGGGACGGTCGCGTGCGGCGCCGCGATCGCCCTGGGCAACGTGCTGCTGCCGTCCATCGTCAAGCGGGACTTCGCCCACCGGATCGGCCTGATGAGCGGGCTCTACACCACCGCGATCTGCGCGTCCGCCGCCCTCGGCGCGGGCCTCACCTACCCGGTGTTCCAGGCCACGGGCTCCTGGCGGGGCTCCCTGGCGGTGTGGGCGGTGCCCGCGGCCGTGGTGGTGGCGCTGCTCGTGCCGGTGGCGCTCCGCCGCCGGGCGCCCGGCCCCCCGCCGCCAGGGACCGACGGGCCCGGCCCCTGGCGCTCGCCGGTGGCCTGGCAGATCACCCTGTTCATGGTCTTCCAGGCGATGATGTCCTTCAGCGTCTTCGCGTGGCTCGCCCCCATCCTGCGGGACCGCGGGATCGACGGTGCCGCCGCCGGGCTGATCGTGGCCGTGTCCATCCTGCTCCAGATGACGGGCTCGCTCTTCGCCCCGGTCCTGGCCGCGCGGATGGCCGACCAGCGGGTGCTCAACGCCGCGGTGGCCCTCATGGCCGGCGGCGGCTTCGTGCTCTCGATCTTCGGGCCCCTCCAGCTGATCTGGGTCTGGACCGGGCTGCTGGGGCTGGGCCAGGGCAGCCTCACCGCCGTGGCCCTGACGATGATCGCGCTGCGGACCCGCAGCAGCCACATGGCGGTGCGGCTCTCGGGCATGATGCAGGGCGTCGGCTACGGCGTGGGCTCCTCGGGCACCTTCCTGGTGGGGCAGCTGCTGCACTGGACCGGGGGCTTCGCCGCGGCGGGCGTCATGTTCGCGGCGGTCGGCACGCTCGCGGCGGTCTTCGGCTGGCAGGCCGGCCGGGCCCGCCTCATCCGGGAGTGACCACCCCGTCCGCCGCGCCCCGGGGCGCGGCGGTGGAGGAGCGCTCGACGAGCGAGGTCTGGAGCTGGAGCGGGTGGACCCGGCGGGACCCGCCGGCCAGCAGGGTGATCGCGCGCTCGACGGCCATCTCGCCCATGGCGTGCAGGGGCTGGCGCACCGTGGTCAGCTTGGGCGAGGCCCAGCGCGCGAGCAGCGTGTCGTCGAAGCCGACCACGCTGAGGTCCTCGGGCACCCGCAGCCCCGCCTGCCGGGCGGCCTCGAAGGCGCCGAGGGCGGCCTCGTCGGAGGCCGCGAACAGGGCCGTGGGCGGATCCTCGAGCTCGAGCAGCTCCTGGGCGCCGGCGAAGCCCGCCTCGTAGCTGAACCCGCCGCCCGTCACGAGCCCGGGGTCGTGCGGCACCCCGGCGTCCTCCAGGGCGCTGCGGTAGCCGGCCAGGCGCTCGCGCGCCGGGACCGAGCCCCCGGCGCCGCTGAGGTGGCCGATCCGGCGGTGCCCGAGCCCCAGGAGGTGGGTGGTGGCCTCGTGCCCGCCGGCCCAGTTGGTGGAGCCGATGCTGGGAACCGTGGACGGCAGGCTGTTCACGGGGTCGATGGCCACCAGCGGGACCTGCGCGTGGGCCGCGGCGGCCACCTGCTCCGCGGTCAGCGGGGTGGTCACGGCGATGACCGCGGTCTCGCCCGTGCGGCCGCAGCGGGCGAACCAGTCCTCGGAGAACGGGGAGACGTCGCCCTGCTCCAGGCTCGGCAGCGTGCTCAGCATGAGGTCGGCCTCGGCGCGGCCGCAGGCGTCCACGGCGCCGGCCATCACCTGGAGGGAGTAGTTGCTCTCGAGGGTGTCGAAGACGAGCACGATGGCCGTCCGGGGCCGGCGGGCGGCCGAGCCCGTGTAGCCGAGGTCGGCGACCGCGGCCCGGACCCGCTCCCGCGTGTCCTCCCCCACGTCGGGGCGTCCGTTGAGCACCTTGGAGACCGTGCCCTTGGAGACGCCGGCCTGGGCGGCCACCTGGCTCAGCGTGGTTCTCTTCATGCGGGACGATCTCCTCGGACGCGGGCGGGTCACGGGCGCACGGCGAAACGTTTCGACGCACTTCGCCGCAGTGGCCCCGGTCACACCAGGGGGTTGACGGGTGTGAAACAGGCCACTTACTCTTCTCGCAACGAAACGCTATACGAAAAGTTTCGTGGGCGCAATGCATTGCTCGACGACGAGGAGAACGCCATGACCACCCACCGCAGCCTCCGCCCCGCGCCCGCCGGCGCGCACCGGGGCCCCTTCTCCCCCCGCTCGCTGTCCCGCATCGCGCTCGTGGGCGCCGCGGCCCTGACCCTGGCCGGGTGCAGCGCCGGGGCCCAGCCCGGCGGCGGGGGCGGCGAGGGCGGCGCCAGCGCCTGGACACTGACCGGCGGCGCCGAGGAGACGTTCCGCAGCTCCTTCCAGGCGTGGAACGACGCCAACGGCGACAGCCCGATCACCGCCGAGTACTTCGCGAACGACGCCTTCAAGGAGAAGATCCGCACCAGCGTCGGCTCCGGCAACGCGCCGACCCTGATCTACAACTGGGGCGGCGACACCCTGGAGAGCTACGTCGAGAACGGCAGCGTGGTGGAGCTGACCGGGGAGATCCCCGAGATGGAGGAGCGCGCCCTCGACTCCGTGCTGGAGACCGGCAAGGTGGACGGGAAGCTCTACGCCGTCCCGAACAACAACACCCAGCCCGTCATCCTGTACTACAACACCAAGCTCTTCGAGGAGGCCGGCGTCGAGGTCCCCACCACGTGGGAGGAGATGCTGGACGCCGTGGAGGCCTTCAAGGCCGAGGGCGTCACGCCGATCTCCGTGGCCGGCTCCAGCCAGTGGCCGTACCTGATGTGGATCCAGTACCTCACCGACCGGATCGGCGGGCCCGAGGTGTTCCAGGCCGTCGTGGACGGCGAGGAGGACGCGTGGTCGCACCCGGCGATCACCCAGGCCCTGGAGAAGATCCAGGAGCTCGTCGAGGCCGGCGGCTTCGGCGACGCCTACGGATCCGTGGTGGCCGACGCGGGCGCCGACGTGGCGCTCGTGCACACCGACCAGGCGGCCATGATGCTGCACGGCAGCTGGGTCTACTCCAGCTTCCTCACCGACGCCCCCGAGTGGACCGCCGAGGGCAACCTGGGCTACACCACGTTCCCCGAGATCGAGGGCGGACAGGGCGACCCGCAGAACATCGTGGGCAACCCGGCGAACTTCTGGGCCGTGTCCGCGGACGCGTCCGAGGAGGAGCAGGCCACGGCCCTCGAGTACCTCGACGACATGAACCTCGACGACGCCGCGGTCGACACGCTCTTCGACGCCGGGCTGATCCCCGCCGTGGACGGCGTGGAGGACAGGATCGCCGAGACCGAGCACCCGGAGTACCTCGACTTCGCCTACTCGATGGTCCAGGACGCGCCGAACTTCCAGCTCTCCTGGGACCAGGCGCTCCCGGCCGACCAGGGACAGGCCCTGCTGACCAACCTCAGCCAGGTCTTCGCCGGCGAGATGAGCCCCGAGGAGTTCCAGACCGCGATGAACGGGACGCTCTGATGCTCGTGCGCTCCTCCACCCGGCGGAGGGCCCGGGCGGGCGCCGGCCCCAGCAACTGGATGCTGGCGCCCGCCCTGGTCTTCTTCGGCATCTTCGCGATCGGTCCGCTGCTGGGCGTCCTGGTGCTGTCCTTCATGGAGTGGGACGGCCTGGGCACCCCGCAGTGGACCGGGGGCGAGAACTGGGTGTCCGTGCTCGAGAACCCGGTCTCGCGGCAGGCGATGGTGCTGACGGTCCAGCTCACGCTGCTGAGCTACGCCGTGCAGTTCCCGCTGAGTCTGCTGCTCGGCGTGTTCATGGCCGGCCGCCAGCGGTACCGGGAGTTCCTCTCCGTCCTGTACTTCCTGCCGATGCTCTTCTCGGCCGCGGCGATCGGCATCGCCTTCAAGGCCCTGCTCGACCCGAACTTCGGGCTGTCGCGGGCGTTCGACGCGGCGCTGCTGCGGCAGGACTGGCTGGGTGACGGGAGCCTGGCGTTCTATGTCGTCGTCGTCGTCATCTCGTGGTCCTTCATCCCCTTCCACTCGCTGCTCTACCAGGCGGGGGTCCGGCAGATCCCGCGGACCATGTACGAGGCCGCCACCATCGACGGCGCGGGCACGGTGCGGCAGTTCTTCTCGATCACGCTGCCGCAGCTGAAGTACACCATCGTGACGTCCTCCACGCTGATGCTGGTCGGCTCCCTGACCTACTTCGACCTCGTCTTCGCCCTCACCGGGGGCGGGCCGGGCACCGCGACCCGGATCCTGCCCCTGGACATGTACCTGACCGGATTCCGCAGCAACCAGATGGGCGAGGCCAGTGTCCTGGCGGTCATCCTCGTCGCCGTGGGGCTCACCCTCGCCCTCGGCCTGCAACGGCTCACCGGGGCCGAAAAGATGGAGAGCCAGGCGGAAGGTGCGTAGTCCCATGAGCACACGAACCACGGACACCCCTCCCGTGCGCACGCGGCCCGGGGGCGCGCCCCGCCCGGACGCCCGGCCGGCGGCCGCCCGTCCCGCCCGCCGGCGCCGGGGGCTCCCGAACATCCCGGCGGCCGTCGGCGGCTGGCTGTGGCTGGGCGCGATCATCATCCCGATCTACTACATCGCCATCACGAGCCTGAAGCCCCGCGAGGACTACTACTCCACGAACCCGCTGCTGCCCTCGTCCCCGACGTTCGCGCCGTACGCCACGGTCCTGCAGAACCAGTTCGTCCAGTACTTCCTCAACAGCGTGGTCGTGGTCGTGTTCACGGTGGCCGGGATCGTCTTCCTGTCCCTGCTCGCGTCCTACGTGATCGTGCGCAGCCGGAGCGGGCTGGCCGTGTTCTCGAACCGGCTGTTCCTGCTGGGCATCGCCATCCCGATCCAGGCGACGATCATCCCGATCTACCTGATCATCGTCCAGCTCGGCCTCTACGACACCCTGGCCGCCCTGATCCTGCCCGGGATCGCGTCCGGGATCCCGATCACGGTCCTGATCCTGACGAACTTCATGCGGGACATCCCCAACGAGCTCTACGAGTCCATGACCCTCGACGGCGCCGGCGACTGGAAGGTCTTCCGCACGCTCGTGCTGCCGCTGAGCCTGCCCGCCATCACCACCGTGGGCGTCTACAACGCCCTCAACAGCTGGAACAACTTCCTGTTCCCGCTGATCCTCACGCAGAGCTCCGCGAAGCGCACGCTGCCCCTGTCCCTGTGGACCTACCAGGGGGAGTTCCAGGCCGACATCCCCGCCGTCCTGGCCGCCGTCGTCCTCTCGGCGCTGCCGATCCTCGTCCTCTACGTCTTCGGGCGCCGGCACCTCGTCGCCGGGCTCACCGCCGGCTTCGGCAAGTGACGCGCCCACCGAGCAGAAAGAACACCCCCATGACAGCACCCTGGAAAGACCCCGCCCGCCCCGTCGCCGAACGCGTCGACGCCCTGCTGCAGGAGCTGAGCCTCGAGGAGAAGGCCGGTCAGCTCGGCAGCTACTGGCTGCGCCCCGACCCGGAGGAGGCCACGGGCGGCGCGGCCCCCATGGAGTCCGCCTTCGCCGACGACCGCTCGACCTTCGAGGCCGCGATCGCGCACGGTCTCGGCCACATCACCCGGGCCTTCGGCAGCGCGCCGATCTCGGCCGCGGACGGGGTGGAGCACCTGCGCACCCTGCAGCGCCAGGTCGTGGAGACCTCCCGGCTCGGGATCCCGGCCATCGCCCACGAGGAGTGCCTCACCGGGTTCACCACCCTGGGGGCCACCTGCTACCCGGCCGCGATCGCCTGGGGCGCCGCCTTCGACCCCGAGCTGGTCCGCACCATGGCCCGGCACATCGGCGCCGACATGAAGGGCGTGGGCGTCCACCTCGGCCTCTCCCCCGTGCTCGACGTCGTCCGCGACTACCGCTGGGGCCGCGTCGAGGAGACCGTCGGCGAGGACCCCTACCTCGTGGGCACCCTGACCACCGAGTACGTCCGGGGGCTGCAGGAGGCCGGCGTGATCGCCACCCTGAAGCACTTCGCGGGCTACTCCACCTCCCGCGCCGGGCGCAACCACGCCCCCGTCTCGATCGGACCGCGCGAGTTCCGCGACGTCGTCCTCGTGCCCTTCGAGATGGCCGTCAAGCTCGGGCAGGCCGGCGCGGTGATGAACTCCTACGCGGACGTCGACGGCGTCCCGCCCGTCGCCGACCCCGAGCTGCTCACCACCCTCCTGCGGGAGACCTGGGGCTTCGAGGGCACGGTCGTCTCCGACTACTGGGCCGTGAGCTTCCTGGAGTCCATGCACCACGTCGCCGCGGACCCCCGCGACGCCGGCGTCCAGTCGCTCGCGGCCGGGATGGACGTGGAGCTGCCCGAGACCGGCTGCTTCGCGGACCTCGCCGGCGCCGTGCGCGACGGCGCGCTCGACGAGTCCCTGCTCGACCGCGCGGTGCGGCGGGTGCTGACGCAGAAGGTCGAGCTGGGCCTGCTGGATCCGGGCTTCGACCCCGGCACCGCGGGCGGGGCCGTCGACCTCGACTCCCCGGCGAACCGCCGGCTCGCCCGGCGCATGGCCGAGGAGTCCGTCGTCCTGCTCAAGAACGAGGGCGTCCTGCCGCTGGCCCGCGACACCGCCCGGAAGGTCGCGGTCATCGGCCCCAGCGCCGGGCAGCCCCGCGCGTTCCTCGGCTGCTACAGCTTCACCAACCACGTCCTGTCCCGCTTCGGGGAGTCCGGCACCGGCATCGAGATCACCTCGATCGTCGACGCCCTCGCCGAGGAGTTCGCGGACGGGGGGACCACCTTCCGGCACGCCCGCGGCGTCGACTTCACCGACCCCGACACCAGCGGCATCGCCGAGGCCGTGGCCGCGGCCGAGGAGGCCGACCTCGCGGTCGTCACCGTGGGCGACCTCGCCGGGCTCTTCGGCACGGGCACCTCCGGCGAGGGCTGCGACGTCGTGGACCTGTCCCTGCCCGGCCGGCAGGCCGAGCTCGTCGAGGCCGTGCTCGCCACGGGCACCCCGGTGGTCCTCGTGCTCGTGACGGGCCGCCCCTACAGCCTCGGCGCGTTCGACGACCGCTGCGCGGCCGTGGTGCAGGCCTTCATGCCCGGCGAGGAGGGCGGGCACGCCGTCGCCGGAGTGCTCTCCGGGCGGGTGAACCCCTCCGGGCGGCTGCCCGTGGGGATCCCCCGGCACGTGGGCGGGCAGCCCGGCACCTACCTGACCCCCGCCCTGGGCGGATACTCGGAGGGCGTCTCCAACCTGGACCCCCGGCCGCTGTACCCGTTCGGCCACGGCATCGGCTACTCGAGCTTCTCCTACGACGCGCTCGAGCTGTCCGCGGCCGAGATCGGCACCGACGGCACCGTGGAGGCCGCGGTCACCGTGACCAACACCTCCGGCCGGGCCGGCCAGGAGGTCGTCCAGCTGTACCTGAGCGACCCCGTCGCCCAGGTCGTCCGGCCGCTGAAGATGCTCGTCGGCTTCGCCAAGATCGCGCTGGAGGCCGGGCAGAGCGCCCGCGTGGTCTTCTCCGTCCACGCCGACCGCACCTCGTTCACGGGCCGGGCCGTGCGCCTGATCGTGGAGCCGGGCGAGTTCGTCCTGCGCGCCGGCACCTCCAGCGAGGACCTGCCCCTCGAGGGCCGGTTCACGGTCACCGGCACGGTCCGGGACGTGGAGGACGCCGACCGCGTCCTCACGACCCCCGTCGAGGTCCGCGTCGCCGACCGCGCGCTCGCCGCGTCCGCCGACGCCTCCTGAGCCCGGGGCGGGGGGGGGCCGGGGGGGGGGCGCCCCCCCCCCCCCCCCCCCGCCCCCCCCCGCCCGCCCCCCCCCCCCCCCCCCCCCCCCCCCCCCCCCCGACCGTGTGCCGGGCGGCGATGTCCAGGAAGGCCCGGGCGGCCGGGGTCAGGTCCGAGGGCCGGCTGAGCACGGCCACGTGCAGCACCGTGGTCGGCTCGATCCTCAGCACCCGCAGTCCCGTGGCCCGCGCCAGCGGGGTCCAGGACGAGGGCATCACCGCGTGCCCGACCCCGGCCAGTACCAGCGGCAGCACGGAGGTGCGGTGGGCGACCTCGGCGGCGATCTGCACCTGCACCCCGCCGGCCAGGGCGTCGTCGACGAGCCAGCGCATCAGCGAGCCCCGCTGGGAGGCCACCACCCGGTGGCCCTCCAAGGCCTGCCGGCCGATGGCCTCGCCGTCGCCGAAGTCGTCGGCGTCGGGGTTGACGATCAGCACCAGCGGCTGCTGTTCCAGGTGCATCACCTCGACCTCCGCGGAGCGGAATGGACTGTCGGCGCCGAGGACTCCGATCTCCGCGCTGCCGGTGCGCACCGCTTCGGTCACCTGCTCGGGGGTGAAGGCAGCGTCCACGCTGACCGTCACGGCCGGATGGGACTGCGCGTAGGCGTCGATCATCGACGTGAGCGGCTCGATCCCCGGGGAAGGCATGGCGATCACCTCCAGGCGGCCGCTGCGCACCCCGCGCAGATCATCGATGGCCGCCCGGGCCGTGTCGAGATCACGGACCACCACCCGGGCCGGGCCCACCAGCTCCTGACCGGCCTCGCTGAGCACCACCCGCCGGCCGATCCGGTGGAACAGCGAGACCCCCAGCTCCCGCTCCAGGCCCTTGATCGTCTGGGACAGCGAGGGTTGGGCGATGATCAGCTGCTCGGCCGCCCGGGTGAACCCGCCGTGGTCCACCACCGCCAGGAAATATTTCAGCTGCCGGACATCCATGTCTGCTTTCCCTTCTTGTGGATCACGGGGGCCTCGAGGTCCGCGCCCCACCGGAGGGTGATTCGGGTGGGCCATTGCCGTCTGGGCCACCGCACCCGCGCCCCGGGGTGCGCGTCAGCCCTGGGGGCTCTGTTCCCCTTGAACCCTTCCTGGGGTGGCACCCGGGGTCATGAGCTCCGGAAGGTCCGCGGCCCAGCGGCCACCACACGAGGCTATAACCCACCAACCCATTGGTTTTCCCTATTGGCGTAGTAGATAACGGGCCTTGGACGTGATGCAAGTCACGGGCGCATGGTGAGTCCATTCCACCGATGGAAAGGACCTGGACCGTGCAAACCCAGCAACCTGTCTCCGCCGGCACTATGAGTGCCGTACCTCGCACCGACGTGCGTGCTGCCCTGCTGGGCGGCAAGACCTTCCGCAGCCTCAGCGAGCAGACCCTGTCCCCGCGGGAGGAGAAGTTCGAACGCGGCCGCCAGACCACCGGGCTGTTCCTCGCCCCGGCGGTGGCGATCCTCTTCGCGCTCCTGCCCCTGAACCTGGACCCGACCCAGCAGACGCTGGCCGCCGTGCTGCTGGGCGTGATCATTCTCTGGATCTGCGAGCCGGTACCCATCCCGGTCGGCGGGCTGATCGGCGTGGCCGCCGTGGTCATTCTCGGCGTCGCCCCGGCCGGGGACGTGCTCGCCCCGTTCGGCTCCACCACGATCTTCACCTTCATCGGCGCCTTCATCCTCGCCGCGGCGATGCTCAAGCACGGCATCGCCCAGCGCCTGGCCCTGGCCGTGCTCTCCATCCCCGGGGTGGGGAAGTCCACCTACCGGATCATCATCGCCTTCGGCGTGATCACCTGCATCCTCTCGGCCTTCGTCTCCAACACCGCCACCGTGGCCATGCTGATGCCCACCGCCCTGGGCATCCTGGCCGTGATCGCCCAGATGATGCAGGACAAGGGTGTGGTCAAGGCCGACTTCGACCCGCTGCGCCTGCGCGTCGGGGCGGCCCTGCTGCTGATGCTCGCCTACGGCGCGTCCGTGGGCGGGCTGCTCACCCCGGTCGGCTCCCCGCCCAACCTCATCGGCCGCGGCCTGATCGAGGAGGCCACCGGCACCCGGATCTCCTTCGCCCAGTGGATGGCCGTGGCCTTCCCGATCTGCGCGGCCATGTTCGTGGTGCTGGCGATCGTGATGTTCCTGCTTAACAAGCCCGAGATCCGCCGCATCGAAGGTGTGGAGGACTACATCCGGGAGCACCGTGCGGCCCAGGGGTCGATGTCCCGGGCGGAGAAGAACACCCTGATCGCCTTCGGTCTGACCGTCACCCTGTGGCTGCTGCCGGCCTTCGTGAGCCTGTTCGCCGGTACCGAGTCCGCGGCCTACATCTTCCTCGACGACCGCCTGGACGAAGGCATCGTCGCGGTGCTGGGCGCCTCCCTGCTGTTCATCCTCCCCACCAACTGGAAGAAGCGGGAGGCCACGCTGACCTGGTCGGACGCGGCGAAGATCGACTGGGGCACGATCATCCTCTTCGGCACCGGCATCATCTTCGGCTCCCTGCTGGCCGACACCGGTCTGGCCGAGACCATCGGCACCGGGGCCTCGGAGAACCTCAACATCACCAACGTCGTGGCGATCACCGTGTTCTCCGCCGTGCTCGCGGTCCTCATCTCGGAGACGACCTCCAACACCGCCTCGGCGGCGGTGATCGTCCCGATCGTGATCCCGCTGTGCCAGGCCATGGGCGTGGACCCGTTCGTGCCCGCCATGGCCGCGACCTTCGCCGCGTCCTTCGGGTTCATGCTCCCCGTGTCGACCCCGCAGAACGCCATCGTCTACGGCACCGGGGCCGTGCCGATCACCCGCATGATCCGCACCGGCATCGTCTTCGACATCCTCGGGGTGGCCCTGATCGTCAGCATCGTCCCGGTGATGATCGCCCTCGTTGGCATCGGCGGATAACACACCATCCACTTGCCGAGGGTGGCGCCAGACGGTATCGAATTCGCCAGAGGACGGATCCTTGAGGCCCCACCATGACGGTGGGGCCTCAAAGGTTTTCCGTGCCCAGGACCCCACGAACCCCAACAGCCACCGCGTGCCCTGCCCTGGGGAAGGTAGCGGCACTTTTTGCTTTACATATGGCCGGTTAGCGGTTGCCTGCAGGAGCGCTGATTGCGACAGGCGATTGCGTGGGTCCATCCCTGATCTGTCGGGTTATCCGTGGGGGTGTGCGCCGCGCCTCAGCCCTCGCAGTCGGTGCAGTAGCTGGTGCCCGCGCTCGTGCGGGCGAGCTGGGAGCGGTGGCGGACCAGGAAGCAGGCCCCGCAGGTGAACTCGTCGACCTGCTCGGGGATGACGGCCACGGTGAGTTCTTCGTGCGAGAGGTCCGCCCCGGGCAGGTCGATGCCCTCGGCGGTGTCGAAGTCCTCGGCGTCGATGACCGCGGTCTGGGTGGCGGCGCTGCGCTGGACCTGGATCGCTTCCAGGGACTCGTTGGCCGGCTCGTCCTCGGGGCGAGTGCGCGGAGCGTCGTAGTCGGTGGCCATGATGTGGTGCGTCCTCCTGGGAAAGGCGTTGCTGTGCAGGGCTGCCCTGCACGGAAGGACCATAGTGCATCCGTGCGGTGGGCAAACCCCTGCCACCTCGCAGTGGTCGCGAAGCGGCCGTTGAACTGGCGTCGGCCATGCTCGCCGACGCACTGCAGGTGACCACGGGCGTCATCGGTGGACTGGGCGGGAGTGGTGCCGGCAGGCGGTCCCCGTTTCAGGGGACAGATCGGTGGTGGTGGTTGCCGGTGACTGCCTCCATCGGGTCTGTCGGCATCCTCGTGAAGGGATTTCTTCGAGGGCTCTGCAGATTGCGCCATGTCACCGTTGCCAGGCTGTGCAGCAACAGCTTCAGGGGGAAGCGCTTCGGGAGTTCAGTTCCCACTAGCGGCGATCCTCCGTCCCGGGGCATCGCCCGATCCCTCGCGGGCATGCAGATCCGGAGGTCAGGCACTGACCGGACACCCGTCACGTGAGGCCTTCGCTGAGGCGGAAGGACCCGCCCCAGCAGGTTCTGCCGCGCCTGTCATGCCGGCTATAGGCTTCATCCCGTTCACAGTCATTTGTTTTTGCAAATGGACTTTTGGGTGGGAGACGAGGAGCTCGTGATGGCGCGGTGGGGCAGGTTCAAGGGGTGCGTGGCGGGTGGTGCGATTGCTGCGCTGGTGCTCACGGTAGGTGGGGGCCCGGCGCAGGCCGAGGAGGCCGTGGCCGCGGCCCAGGAAGTCACAACGAGCACCACTGAGGCAGTGGCCGCGGCGGATCAAATGTTGCCCCTGGAGGCCTTCGCGGCGACCGGGGAAGGCTTCACCGCAGCCGATGGCACCGTGGCCGTCGACGGAGCCACGGTGACGGCCATGGTGGGGGCCGGTTTGGAGGTCGAGTTGTCCCTGCCGGTAGACACCACCGCAGACCCGCAGCTGACGGATCACGGAACCCTGGTCTATCCGGGGGAGTCACCCCATCTGCACGCCGAGGTCCAGAACGTCGAGGACGGATCGGCGCGAGTGCTGACCGTGGCGGAGGAGGCCTACAGCGACACCGCCGTGCATGAGTACTCCTACGCGGTGGGATTGCCGGACGGTGTGCAGCTGATGGAACTGCCCACCGGTGAGGTCGCCCTCGCCCAGGAGTCCACCGCTGTGGCCGATGGCGTCACCGCCGCCGACGTCGCGGCCGTGGACCTGGCGTCGGTGCTGCCGGATCCCGCCGAAATCGATGCCGAGGACGTGGCGGCCAACACCGCTCCCGCGGAAATGCTCGGCCCGGCCGGCGATGAGCTGCCGGAGGGGCAGAGCCTGGTGGGGGTCTTCCAAGCCCCCTGGGCGGTGGACGCCGGTGGGCAGGCCCTGCCCACCCGCTTCGAGGTCCAGGGCACGGACCTGGTCCAGGTCGTAGACACCACCGATGCGGTCTTCCCGGTGGTCTCGGATCCGCTGCCGCTGGTGGCCATCGCCCTGGGCGCGGCCGCCCGGGCCCTGGCTCCGCACGCCATCCGAGCCTTCGCCACCCAGACCATCCGGGCGGGGGTGGCCTACACCACCCGGGGCGGCTACCGCTCGTTCGCCTCGTTCAAGAACGCCGTCGGGGCGCCGCGGGCCAATTACCAGTGGCACCACGTGGTGGAGCAGTCCACCATCAGAAATCGCGGTTGGGATCCTCGGGCGATCCACAACCGGAACAACCTCGTGCAGATCCCCACTCAGGTGCATCAGAGGTGCGTGAACTCCTGGATGGCCCGTAAGGGCGTGCGGTCCTTCGGCGTCAACGCCTCGAGCAGTCAGACCATGCGCCAGTGGGTGCACGCCCAGGGCTTTTCCAAGCAGCACCAGATCGGGGTGAACCTGCTACGCCACTGCGGTGTGCGCATCTGAGCGCCCCTCACCATCCGGGCGGGCCGGCAGCAGCGTCGCTGGGCTGCTGCCGACCCGCCCGCCGTTACGATTTCCCCACCCCCCGTGAAGAGAGGACGGTCATGGCCAAAAAGCGTGGCGCCGTCGAGGCGCCCCTGCATGGACCCTTCGGCCAGATCCAAGCCTGGTTGCAGAACAGGCCTACCGGCGCGGACCGGTTGCTGGAGCAGGTGGCGTTCTCCCCGGTGCTCAGCGAGCAGTCCTTCGCCCCCGGCGATGAGGAGCTGACCGAGCTGTGGAGCACCGGGGGATGGGTCAGCTGGCTGGGCGGGCCCGCCGCAGCGCCCCTGGAGCAGTGGCCCCGGGCGGCCGATGGCACGGCCCTGGCCCATGTCCTCACCCTTGACCTGGCGGACACGGCCGGGGTGCTCGACGCCCAGGGCAAGGCCGCCTGGCCGGGGCTGCGCGAAGGCCTGCCCACCACCGGGGTGCTGGAGGTCTTCCACGACCTGCGCTCCTTCGGCGACGAGACCGGCGACCGGGACGCGGGCGCGTGGTCGGTGCGCTGGGTGGCCGAGCCGGACCGTACCACCTTGGTGGAGCCCCCGGCCGATGTCGAGGTCCCGGCCCCGGCCTGCCAGCTCGTGATGGCCCTGCCGGGATTCACTCTGCCCCCCGCCGCTGACGCCGCCGGCGGGCCGCAGGAGGACTTCGAGACCGCCGAAGCGCTCGAAGAGGTCCTGCAAAGGGCATGGCTGGCTCAGCGCACCGGCTCCACCGAGGGGTACCCGGTGCCGGTCAGTCACGTCTACGGCCACAGTCAGCACGGGGAGATCAACGCCCGGGCCCTGCTCGCCGAGGTGCTGCCGCTGAATACTCCCGGTGACGAGCACCGTCTGGTCCTGGACCTGGAGAGCTGGACGGCCCTGGAGGGGTGGTTCGGCGACGCCGGAAGCCTCGAGGTCTGGATGCGCACCACCGACCTCGAAGCCCGCCGCTTCGACCAGGCGTGGTGCCTGATCCGCACCGACTGAACCACCTCCACGAGCGTCGTCAGGGGATCGGCTCCGCGCCCGGACGTGCTTCTGGCGCCGCCGCAGCCGCTGAGGTCGACTTTGCTTTACATATGGCCAGCTATCGGACACTAAACATGCCCTTCCGAGCAGGGCAAGAACGGCTTCCCGGTGTAGCAAAGCCCCCGGTAAATCACCGAGGGCTTTACTACTCTCCTGCGGGTGCTACTGCACGTCGACGAATACCTTATCTCCGAGCATGCCAGGGGTGACGGCGAGAACGCCTTGGTCAGCCGTCGTGGTCGGCACTTCAAAGGCCGCATTGCCTGTTGCCGTGCCATCCGTGTAGAGCGTGCTGATGGTATCGATCGCCTCCGGTGCGACGACGGCGTTGTCGAAGCTGTTGACCGTCGTGCTGTCTGCTGTCACGTACTCGACTGCGACGAAAGCCGGCATCTGCCCCTCTGGGTCATCGCCCAGATAGGTCGCGGAGTAGTTGATGAGCATGTACTCCGAGCCCTCGGCAGGCGGCTCGTTGAATTCATTGGCAGAGACAACGGCGTCCGTGGCGGCGAGGGTGACGGAGTTGACGACGACGCGCCAATCGTCGGATTCGATCACCGAGCCGATCGGGTAGGGGTTCCCACGCGTTCCGGCTTCGGCGGCCGCGTCTCCCTCGGCTGCACCATCATCGGCAACCGCGTCATCAGACGGTTCGACGACGGTGGTGTTCCCGCTGTCGAACGCCTCATCGAAAGAGGTGGCGACGACGGTCAAGAACACGACGACTCCGACAATCGTGCCCACGATCGAGAGAATCACAGCGGTGATGCCCATCCATTTGGACTTGTCCTTGAGGAACAGGGAAACGAGACCCAGAACAAAGGCAATCGGCAGCAGAATCCAGCCGACGATGAGGGCGCCGGGGATGCAGGCGAAAATGAAGCCGAGCACTGCTGTGATCAGCGCGATGAGCCCCACAACGTTCGACTGCTTTTTCGCCTTGGTCTGCGGAGGCGGAAGCATCTGGGTGGACGCCCCCTGGTCAAAATGAGCGGGGAAGGGTTGTGGCGTCTGGTGGGACGGGATTTGCTGTGATCCCTCCCTGGGAGGTCCTGATGATGTCATTGCCCAATATTTGCAGATGCGAAAGTCCCACAGCGTCAAGACACGACACCGCCCTGCACGAACTCTTGTCGAGGTGATCATGCCGGAGCGGGACTCCTCGGCGCTTCCTGCAGTGCGGTTGAGGCGCCGATGAACGCCGTGCACCCGGGTTCCCTACTGACTTGACCATTTAATGGAGGGGTGCCGATTCTGAATAAAGACATGACCATGTGCATCTCGCTCTCGGCCCGACCGAGCAACAACGGGACCCGCTTCCACAACCACCTCTACGAACAGCTCGGGCTGAACTGGATCTACAAGGCCTTCGCCCCCACCAACCTGGAGCAGGCCATCGCCGGTGTCCGCGGACTGGGCATCCGCGGCTGCGCCATCTCCATGCCGTACAAGGAGGACGTCATCGCCTTGGTCGACGAGATGGATCCGTCCGCGAAGGCGATCGATTCGGTGAACACCATCGTCAACGACGCCGGCCACCTCACTGCCTACAACACCGACTACACGGCGATCGAGCAGCTACTGGAACGCAACGACGTGCCCACCGACTCCTCGGTGCTGCTGCAGGGAGCCGGCGGCATGGCCAAGGCCACTGCCGCTGCGCTGCGCGACGCGGGCTTTGGCGACGTCACCATCATTGCCCGAAACGAGGCCGCAGGAAGTGCCCTCGCTGACCTCTACGGCTTCAGGTGGCGACCCGAGCTGGACGGTGCCACCGCCGACATGATCATCAACGTCACACCCATCGGCATGGCAGGCGGCGCCGAAGCGGACTCTCTGTCCTTTCCGGCCGCGGCCGTTGAAGCCGCCGAGGTGGTGTTCGACGTGGTGGCCTTACCGCCGGAAACGCCGCTAATCAGAGCCGGCAGGGCGGCGGGCAAAAAGGTCATCACCGGTGCGGAGGTGGCCACCATCCAGGCGCTTGAGCAGTTCGTGCTGTACACGGGTATCCGCCCCACAGACCAGCAGGTGCAGGACGCCGAAGAATTCGTCCGGGCAGAGTAGGCCAGCCCCGCTTAACCGAGACCGCCACCTACTCCTCGCCGATCCCCGTCAAACTCAAAGTGAGCCGACACGGGCGGGACGTCGCCGCGATCGACTTCGAACCCGACGACTACCCCGCCCTGCTCCCGGCCTACCAGCAACGCCTCCTGGACACGCACCAGCAGCCGTAACCGACCGAGGGACTGCGGTCTCGGGCGCAGCCGCAGGACAAGGAAGGCCCGAAGAGTTACTGGTTCGACCATGGACTGGGGATGCGGCAGCAACTCGAGACCCGCCGCTTTACATATGGCTGGTATAGGCCATCAACCCAGCTCGGATGACCTATTCGTGCGGCAGTCCCGTTCGTCGAGGTACTTGGAGGTGGTGGTCACCGAAGCGTGACCCAGCAGCTGGGCAACGACCTTCACGTCCCAGCCTTCGGTGAGCATCAGGGTGGCTGCGGTGCTACCGGACATTGCCCGCGGGAATGATGATGCAGTTGAGGTTCGGCATCTGGTTGCGGCCCTACGATGACCCCGTGCTCCATGACTTCTCCTTGCGACCGTTGATGGCAGCGGAGAACGCGTTGCTGGCCGCGGCCACGCTCGGGAACCTCAACTGGTGCGGGCAGCGGTTCATAGCGGCCGATGTGCGCACGCGGTCGGAGTTCGCCCACTACACGGTCGTTGATCCCCAGCGCGGCGACTTCGGTTGGGTGGCCGAAGTCGGGAAGGGCGCCATCGGCGTTGTCTGGGCCCAATTCCTGCCCCCGGATGATCCTGGTTACGGATTCCTCGCCGAGGACACCCCGGAGGTGAGCCTGTGGGTGCGGGGCGACTGGCGTGGCCGGGGAGTGGGCAGGGCGCTCCTGCGCCGGGTGCAGGACGACGCGCGAGCTCGAGGGGTGCCCCGGCTCAGCCTGTCGGTGGAGGCCGACAACTACGCCAAGAAGCTCTATGCGGCGGAGGGCTTCGTCGACGTCCCCGGACGTGCAGCCGATGGCGTCATGGCCTGGAACCCATAACAGGCACCGGGCCAGCACCACGCAGACGGCATCCCCAGGGGAAGGCTTAGCCGATGCGGTCGGAGTCGGTGTCCGCAGGACCGGGGGGCCCAGCAATTCCAGCCTGCCGTACGCGCCGGCGGAAACCGCCTCTGGGCGGACAACCCGGCCCCGGACCGCCTCGTCAGCACGGCGGGGCGTCCCACCGGCGGAAGTGGGGACATTATGAAAGTCGATCTTTTCCTTACCGGTCGGTACGGTTGGGGTATCGCGCACGGTGCTCAGTCGGGGGGCTGGGCCACCTAGTGTGGACCGTGTCAGAGGGCGCAGCCGGGGGGCTGGCCCATTCCAGACCGGTCGAATAGCCGCCGTCCTGGCGGCAGAAGAGCTGGGGCCTTGGGCTCCGTCGCCGGGGGGGGGGGGGCGACGCTTCTGCCGCCGGGCCGGCGGCCCCTTACGGCACTCATGACCGTCCCTCCGTCCCTGTGGCAGCACATCGTCCAATCGCAGGTAGCTGCCCCGGTTGAGGAGGCCCGCATGAACGATGCCCACCCTGCCGCAGCGCACGCCAACTGGGCGACTCCCGTGGCCGATCCGCTGTCCCGGGCGGCGGCCTTTGCCGCCCTGCGCCCGGCCCTGGAGGCCCTGATCCACCAGGCAAGCGCCGACTCCCGGCTGAGCCCGGAGGCCCGTCGGGTGCTGCGCGCGGTGGCCCGCACCCGCCCCGAGCACACCCTGGCGCTGGCCGAGCTCGCCGCCCGCGCCAGCACGGCCAAGGCCCAGGTTCGCCTCGCGTTGACCGAGCTGGACGCCCACGGCTATCTCGCCCACCTGGCACACATCGCCCCGCACCTGAGCGCAGCACTGCCCCCACATACTCGCTGCACCCCGGCAACGGACCCTAAGGTCGAACCCGTCGACGGAGACACCTCCTGAACCTCCTCGTCCATAGTCCAGCCTCCGTGCAACGACCTCACGCCGAACCCGGCGGGTCTGATGCACTGTGGGTTGCTTTCCGGGCCGTGGAGTGCTGGCTAGTGACGGAGGTTGTAGAGCGTGATCGAGGCCAGCATCGTCAACCCGGCCAGCACTGCGGCTGCGGGCCCTGCCGTGGGAGTGACGAAAAGACCCACCGCCGCGGCGATGGCCGCGGGACGCAGGGGCTCTGCCTCGAGGGTGCCGAAGGCCGTGGTGGCGAGTGGGATCAGCACCAGCGTCGCCACCACACTCGTCACGTAAATCGTCAGGGCATGCCGGCGCGGCCGTGCTACGGCGGGGTCGTGCCGGTGCAGCAGTGTCGCGGCCAACCATCCGAGCGCGAGCACGCCCCAGGCAACCAGGGTCAGTCCGGGCCGCGGTGGGACCAGTGCGGAGGCGTTGGCCAGCACGAAGGTGCTGCCCCCGGCCGCGCCCACAGCCGAGCCCACCAACAGCGGCAGGACGGCGGCGAAGTCCCGGGGCGGCTTCCGCTGCTGATGGGCTGGAGGAGTCGATTCGGGACGTGAGGTGTTCACAGCGTCCACGCTCCTCCTGGAAGCTGCAGGACTCCCCGCGCGCCACGCCGAACGGGCGCCAGCGACACGTCAGCGGGGAAAGCTCTGCGCGCACTGGTGGTGTCTGTGAGATGCACCCCCATTGGAGAAGGTCTGGGGGAAGAAGCCATGTTGCTGATGCGGGCCGGGGTCCGTGAAAGCGGGACGCGGGGCCGGGGCCGAATGCTGTGGGAGTACGGTGGAATTCGAACGACGCGATCCGGTGACCAGGTGGGCGCCCCGTACCTGGTGCCGTTTCCCCTACCTGGCCTGAAGGGAACAGCATGAGCACCTCCTCGCACGCCGAGGGCCTGCAGGGGTCGCCGGCGCGGATGTCCCCGGATGCTAGCCCGGTGTCTTCTCGGCGGCGGATCCCGTTGCGGTCGACCTGCGCGCAGCCCCACGTCTGTCCGGCGCCGGTGCGGATGCGGGTGCTGTCCCGGACACCGATGTTCGCCGGGCTGGTCGAGGAGCAGCTGGCGGACATCGACCGGAGGATGACCTCCCTGTCCTGGGCTGAGGGGGACGCGCTCCACGTCGAGGGCGCACCGGCTGAGCACCTCTACCTCGTAGCCGCGGGACGGGCCAAGGCTTACCGGACCGCCCCGAATGGGCAAGAGGTCGTGGTGGAGCTACTGGGGCCGGGAGACCTGTTCGGCGGGCTGCGCACCCTCGGCCAGGAAGCCTACGCCGAGACTGTCGAGGCTTTGACCACCGTGTGCGCCCTGCGGATCGGCGACGACGCGTTCCGCCAGATCCTCGGCGAGCACCCAGAGGTGGGGCTGCGGGTGCTCGAGGACACCACAGCGCTGCTCGCCCAGGCCCGCACCGACGTCACCCGGCAGTCCACGGCCACCGTGGCCGAGCGACTGGCGGCGGTCCTGCTGCGCCTGGCGGAGAAGTTCGGGGAGCCCGCCCGCGAGGGCGGGACCTTGATCGAGCTGCCGCTGTCGCGGGCGGATCTGGCGGGGATGACCGGGTCGACCCCGGAGTCCGTCTCCCGGGTGATGAGCCGGTGGCGCAAGGACGGTGTCATCGACGCCGGCCGCCGCTGGACTGCCGTGCGTGACCCGCGCCGGCTGGCGGAGATCGCCGGAGCGGAGGCCTGACCCCCGAGCTTCGCGGTTGATTGACGCCCGTCATGGTCCGAGGACCCGGTCCTTCGTAGGTTGGAGACACACCCGATGAGGTGAGTACTCCACAACAGGGAGAGGAACCACCACCATGACCACCACCACAGCCACCACCACTCACACGGTCCTGCGCGCCGAGGGCTTCTCCTGCCCCTCCTGCGTGGCCAAGATCGAGAAGCGCGTCGGGCGTCTGAAGGGCGTCGACGCGGTGAAGGTCCACTTCGCCTCGGCCCGCATCGAGGTCGACCACGACCCTGCCCTCGTGAGTGTGGAGGACATCGTCGCCGCTGTTGCCAAGGTCGGCTACACCGCCCGCCCCGCCGCCTTCTGACCCGCCGCACCCACAGCCCGCGCCGCTGCCGGGACCTCCCCAGGAGGTCACGGCAGCGGCGCTCTTCGTTGCCCGCCGAGCCGGCGCTCATTGGCCCTTCCTGCGATCGTGCGGTTGATTGATCCCCGACATGTTCGGGTCCGTGGGCTGTGCGTAGCGTCGTGAACAAGCCCCCATCAGGGGCGAGAACGGTTACCAGGAAGGACGGACATCATGAACAGGGTGCAGAGGTGGATTTACGGCCGGTGGGCGATCCCCGCGGTTGCGGGGGTGCTGATCCTCGCCTCGTTCGTCGCCTCCGAGGTCGTCGGCTCGGTCCTGTGGGCGGATGTGCTCATGCTCGCCGCCGCCGTCGTCGCCGGCAATCAGATCGTGGTCAAGGCCGTCCGGGCGATGGTCGCCCGCATGGTCGGGATCGACCTGCTGGTGGCGGTCGCCGCCATCGGGGCGGTCATCATCGGCAACTACTGGGAGGCCGCCGCGGTGACCTTCCTCTTCGCGGTCGGCCACGCCCTGGAGTCGGCCACCCTCAACAAGACCCGCTCGGCGCTGGCCGAGCTCGTCGCGGTCGCCCCGGACACCGCCGTGGTCCTGCGTGACGGGGAGCAGGTCGAGGTTCCGGCCGCGGACGTGGCGATGGGCGAGGTCGTGCTGGTCAAGAACGGCGCCAAGGTTCCCGTCGACGGCCAGGTCGTGGCCGGCACCGGTGCCGTGGACGAGGCTTCCATCACCGGGGAGTCCATCCCGGTGGAGAAGGCCAAGAGCGACCAGGTCTTCGCCGGGACCGTCTCCCGCGGCGGGTTTCTTCAGGTGCTGGCCACCGGCATCGGCGCCGACACCACGCTGGCCCGCATCATCCACCGGGTGGAGGAGGCCCAGGACGCCAAGGCGGCCACCCAGGCATTCATCGACCGCTTCTCCACCTGGTACACCCCCGCAATCATGGTCCTGGCACTGGTCGGTGGCTTGATCACCGGGGACGTGGTGCTCGCCCTGACCCTGCTGGTCATCGGCTGTCCCGGAGCCCTGGTGATCTCCATCCCGGTCGCCATCGTGGCCGGCATCGGCCGTGCGGCCCGCAATGGCATCCTGATCAAAGGTGGGGAGTTCCTGGAGACCTCCGCGAGGATCACCGCCGTCGCCGTGGACAAGACCGGCACGCTCACCGAGGGCCGCCCGCAGCTGACCGACGTGGTCGTCTTGGACCCGGCGCTGGACCGCGCGGACGTGCTGGGCTGGGCCGCGGCCGCGGAGGCCGGCTCCGAGCACCCCCTGGCCCGCCCGATCCTCGACGCCGCTGCGGCCGAGGGCGTGGGCGCCTCCGTGGTCCCCGAGGCGGTCGACCCAGTGCCGGGCAAGGGCATCGTGTCGACCACTGACGGGGTGCGGGTGCTGATCGGCAACGCCGCGTTGCTGGAGCAGTACGGCATCACCGACCCGAAGGCTGCAGCTGCGGCCCAGAAGCTCGCCGCGGCTGGGCGGACACCCATGATCGTGGCCGTCGACAATGCCGTGATCGGTGTCATCGCCGTGGCCGACCAGGTGAGGGCCGACGCGGCCGAGATGGTGTCCCGGCTCCACGAGGCCGGGGTGGAGAAGGTCGTCATGCTCACCGGTGACGCCCCGTTGGTGGCTCAGGCCATCGGGAAGGTCACCGGGGTGGACGAGATCCGCGCCGGGTTGCTGCCCGAGGACAAGCTCGAGGCGGTCGCGGCGCTGCAGCGGGAGGGCCACTTGGTGGTGATGGTCGGCGATGGCGTCAATGACGCCCCCGCCCTGGCCACCGCGGACATCGGCGCGGCCATGGGCGCGGCCGGCTCGGCTGTGGCCGTGGAGACCGCCGACATCGCGCTGATGGGCGACAACCTGCTGAAGCTGCCCGAAGCGATCGGGCTGGCCAAGCGCACCGTGGCCGTGATGCATCAGAACATCACCGTCGCCCTGATCACCGTGGTGCTGTTGTTGGCCGGGGTCTTCGCCGGCGGGGTCACGATGTCGATCGGGATGCTCGTCCACGAGGCTTCTGTGCTCGTCGTGATCGCCAACGCCATGCGGCTGCTGCGCCGCGCCCAGGACACCACCCCCGCGACGGGCACCACACCGGCCGCCCCGGCCACAGACCGGGTGACATCCCGGTCCTAGGACACCACCGTGGCGGGCGGCCCCACACCAGGACCGCCCGCCACGGGGCGGAACGCACCACCAGTCCTGCCCGGCCCCGGGCGGAGAGACCACCATCACTGCAGGAGGAGCATCATGAGCGCGCAAGAGCACTTCATCATCGAGGGCAACATTGAGCACTTCACCATCGCCGACATCGCTGGCAGCAACCCCGACTTCCGCCAGGTGCTGTGGACCGGCCAACACGCTCAGATCGTTGTCATGACCATCCCTACCGGTGGTGAGATCGGCGAGGAGGTCCACGAGCACACCGATCAGATCCTCACCTTCGTCGCCGGCACCGGGGAAGCCGACCTGAACGGGCACACGCATCCGATCGAGGCCGGTGACCAGTGCGCGGTCCCGGCCGGGGCCCGGCACAACTTCCGCAACACCGGGGATGAGCCCCTGGTGCTCTACACCGTCTACAGCCCGCCCGAGCACGCCGCCGAGGCCGCCTACGCCACCAAGGAGGAGGCGGACGCGGCCGAGGCCACCGGCCGGGACGAACCCCCGACCGGTTGAGCCCGCACTCATCCACACCCTCTAGAGAAGAAACGAGGAAGACGATGTCCACGGTCTACGTGTTCACCGATTTCGGCGGTCCTGAGACCCAACAGCTCCTCGATCGGCCCGCCCCGCAGCCTGGCCCGGGCGAGCTGGCCGTGGAGGTTCGGGCCGCCGGGGTGAATCCTGTCGACTGGAAGATCCGCTCCGGGGTACTGGGGCGGGACCGGGAGTTGCCGGCCCCGATGGGCCGGGAGGTCTCCGGCGTCGTGACCGATCTCGGGGAAGGCGTAAAGGGTTTCGCGGTCGGCGACGAGATCCTCGGCCCCGTCGCTCCGGGTCACGGCGGGTTCGCCGAGCACACCCTCGTGCGGGCGGCCGAGGCGGTCGCCAAGCCCGAGGAGATCTCCTTCGCCGACGCCGCCACCATCCCGGTGGCTGCGGCCACCGCCTATGACGCCACCCACCAGTTCGAACTCGAACCCGGCCAGAGATTGCTGATTCTTGGCGCCGGCGGCGGGGTGGGACTGATGGCCGCCCAAATTGGGCGCGTCCACCAGTTCACCGTCATCGGCGTCGCCAGCCAGTCCAAGCGCAAGATCGTCGAATGCACCGGGGCGACCTTCGTCCCCTCCGGGGAAGGAGCTGCTGACCGCGTCCGCGAGGTCGCCCCCGAGGGGGTGGACCTTATCGTCGACCTCGTCGGGGGTGAGGCCCTGGGCGAGGTCGCCGGCCTGGTTACCGATCCGGCCAGGATCATCTCGGCGGCCGACGCCACGACCGCCACAGAACTGGGCGGGGCGGCACTGGAACGCACCGAGGAGGCGATGGAAAAGATCACCGAGGTCATCGAATACGGACTCGTCGATCCCCACGTCACCGCCTGCTATCCCCTGGCAGAAGCAGGACGGGCGATCGCCGAGGTCGAGGCCGGTCACGCCACCGGCAAGATCGTCATCGAACCCACCCCCGTGTGCTGATCATGGGCACGCCCGGAGCCTCATGCGGTGAGAACAAGGGCGCCGGTGTGGCGGCCCCAGCCCATTGACGGGGGCCGTCACACCGGCACCTGTCGACTCATCTTGAGGCGGGGCGCGAGAGAGCGGATCCAGCCCACAGAAGGAACATCCCATGTGCCAGAAGACCAGTCCGACCACGAGCCCCCGCATCGCCACGGCGACGCGCACCAGCGTCGAAACCGTCCAGCTCCAGCAGCTGATCAAGAACGCGGAAACAGCCGCCGCCCAGTACGAACGGAACGAAGCGAAGATCGAGCAGTGGGGACTCGATTCCTTCCCCGCCTCCGACCCGCCCCAGAACTACTAAACCCCAGGGGTTGGCTGCTCGGGCGTCCCGACAAGCGACGCGTGCTCGGCCCCGGCCGGGGAGAGGCTGATTCCTCCACCCCGACACGGGGTCGGTGTTCCCGCCGGAGCGGTGGGTGTCACCGCAGGCGCAGCGGAGCGGTGGCGAACCCACCCACGGGCGGCAACTCGCGTTCCCGGGGCCGGTCCGGATCGGGCTCGATCACGGCCGTCGCCGCCAGGGCGGCGCGGGTCAGTACTCGCAGCTCGAGGGTCGCCAGCGGCCTGCCAGGGCACACGTGCTTGCCGATCCCGTACACCAGGTTGTACGGGGCGTTGCCGACCGGGTCGAACGCGTCCGGGTCAGCGAAGATCCGCGGGTCGCGGTTGGCGGCGGTCCAGTTCAGGAGCACCCGGTCGCCGGCGGCCAGCTCTCGACCACCGACTGTGACGGGTTCCGTCGTGATGCGGCGGTTGGCGACGAACGGGTCATCGATCCGCAGGATCTCATCGAGGATCGCGTCGAACTCCCGGTCGGACACCCCCGAGCGCAGCCGGGCCTGCAACTCGGGTTGATCGGCCAGATAAGTCAGTACCACGCCGGTGCACAACGCCATCGACCCCAAGTCACCGCCGGTCCAGTTGCGCAGGATCGAGACGATCTCATCGTCGCTGAGCTCCCGCCCATCAACCTGGGCACGCACAAGCTCAGTGGTCACGTCATCGGGCGCACCGTCGCCGGCCTCGCGGCGGACGTCGGTCAAGGATCGGATGATGGCGTCGAAGCGCTGGGCGACCTCAGTGGTGCGGGAACGGTCCCGGGAGCGGGTGGCGGCATGGTTGTCCTGCATCCACTGCAGCAGATCCTCCTCCAGGCCTGCAGGCCACCCCAGCCAGGCCGTCTGTGCGCGCACGGCGAAGCGGGAGCCGACCGCCACGGCGTCGATCGGGCCGGGGACCTCGAGCTGGCCCACCAGGTCGGTGGCGACCCGCTGCACCACCGGCTCCAGGGCGCTCATCCGCTCAGGGGTGAAGAACCGCTCCACGAGGGCGCGGAAGGCCGTGTGGGTAGGGCCGTCAAGACCGTTGGGCACCTGGAGGTAGCGGGAGACTGCGTTGGAGAAGCTCTCGTGGTCCAGCGCGGCGGCAGTGACGTCAGCGTGGGTGAACAACGTCCAAGCACCACTGGCATCGCGGGCCACGGGACAGCGTGAGCGCAGCTTGTCGTAGGCGGCCACAGGATCGCGACGGACCTGCGGGCCCCGCGGGTTCCAATCGGACCGGACGGGATCCGTGGCCGGTCCCGGTGCCGTGGCGGGTCCGGCCAGCGGGGGTGCGTGGGGGATGGCGTCATCGGCCGAGGGATGGCCTGTCATGTGTGTCCTGTCGTGGGTGGCCGTCAGCGCGGTGCGCGGGGACCTCCGCGCCGGCGGTGGGGGCAGTTGGTGGTGGTGTTCAGGGGTGGGTTCGTTCGTCGACTTTCCCGCCGTTGCGTACGGTGAGGGCGAGCAGCAGGGACAGGATCGCGAAGCCGGCCAGCAGGGTCAGGCCCACGAAGTAGCTGTTGTGCTCGGCGTTGTAGGTGGCGCCCATGACCAGCGGCGGGAAGTATCCGCCCAGGCCGCCGGCGGCGGCGATGATGCCGCCGATGGTGCCGACGTCCTTGGCCGGGGCGGCTCGGCCGACCCAGCCGAAGACACCGCCGGTGCCCAGGCCGAGGAAGAGTGCCATGAGCAGGAAGGTGGGGCCGTAGACGCGTTCCTGACCGGGTTGGAAGGCTACGACCATGGCGAGCACGGCGGTGCCGGACAGAGCGGTCAGGGTCACCGTCTTCGGCCCGATCTTGTCGGCCAGGATCCCGCCGATGGGTCGGGCGATGACGGCGGCCAGGGCGAAGCCGGCGGTGCGGGTGCCGGCGGCGGTGGCGTCGAAGTCGTAGACGTTGTCGAGGTAGGTCGGCAGGTAGTTGGAGAACGCGACGAACGCCCCGAAGACGACCCCGTAGAGGAAGCACAGTTGCCAGGTGACTTTCAGCGTGAACGCGTGTTTGATCTTCGGTAGGACCGGCTCGGGGGCCTTGGCCCCGTGCACGGGAGAGTCCCGTAGCAGCGCCCAGCACAGCACAGCCATGACTCCCACGATCACCGCGATCAGGACGTGGGCGCCCAGGTATCCGATCCCGGTCACCAGGCGGGGGGTGAGGAACGCGGAGACGGCGGTGCCGACCATACCGGCGCCGAAGACCCCGGTGGCGAAGCCCTTGCGGTGGGATTCGTACCACCCCGAGCAGAACGGGACGCCCACGGCGAAGACGGTACCGGCGATGCCGAGGAAGAACGCCACGGCCACGAGCAGTCCGAAGCTGCCCAGCTGCCCGACGAGCCCGGTGACGAGCACCAGGGGAGCGGTGATGCCCAGGATGACGGTGAACATCACCCGCCCGCCGTAGCGGTCGGTCAACGCGCCAACGGGCACCCGGCAGACGGCGCCGACGAGGATCGGCATGGCCACCAGCACCGAGGTCTGGGTGGCGTCGAGGTCCATCTGCTGGGCATAGCGCTTGGCCAGCGGCCCCACGATCGTCCAGGCCCAGAAGCCGACTGCGGACGCCAGGGTGGCCAGGAGCAGGTTGCGCAGCTGCCCGACCTTGAGGTCAGGGGCAGTGGTGCCGGAAGAGGTCGCGGGGGAGGTGGATGACATGGCTGTCCTCGTGCGTTCGGTGGGCAGGGCGAGACGTCAGTGGCGACCGGCGCGGTTGCGGCCCGTGGGTGCTTTCGTGGTGCCACGGGCCCGGTCCCGGGTGCCCACGGGCTCCCAACCCCGGCGCACCGGGGCCAGGTTCGTTCCGGAGGCGCGGTCACGGGAGCGGTAGACGATGTAGGGGCGGAACAGGTAGTGCACCGGTGCGGTGAAGGCGTGCACCAGGCGGGTGAAGGGCCACAGCGCGAAGAGCGCCATCGCCCACAGGGCGTGCACCTTGAAGCCGGGGCCGGCCGCGGCCATGGCGGCGACGTCGGGTTGGAAGATCCAGATGGAGCGGAACCACGGGGAGACGGTCTGGCGGTAGTCGACCACGGTGGTGTCGAACAGGGACAGCACCGTGGTGCCCAGGCCCGTGAGCAGCGCGCCGACGAGCATGACGTACATGAGCTTGTCGTTCTTGGTGGTGGCCATGAACACCGGCCCGGTGGTGCGCCGGCGCCAGATGAGCAGCACGATCCCGACCAGGGTGCCCACCCCGGCGATCGTGCCGATGCCCAGGGCCATGATGTGGTACAGGTGCTCGTTGATCCCGACGGCGTCGGTCCAGGTGCGGGGGATCACCAGCCCCATGACGTGCCCGGCCAGCACTGCGAGGATGCCGAAGTGGAACAGCGGGGAGGCGATGCGCAGGATGCGGGACTCGTAGAGCTGGGAGGAGCGGGTGGTCCAACCGAACTGGTCGTACTTGTAGCGCCAGATCGAGCCGCCGATGATCAGCGCCAGCACGACGTAGGGCAGGGCACCCCACAACAGGACGTCCCCCACCCCGATCTCGACGGTCTCGGGAGGCGGAGCGGTGGGGATCATGGGCTGTTC
Source organism: Kocuria sp. LHG3120 (assembly GCF_049897445.1). Classification (NCBI taxonomy): domain Bacteria; kingdom Bacillati; phylum Actinomycetota; class Actinomycetes; order Micrococcales; family Micrococcaceae; genus Kocuria; species Kocuria sp. LHG3120. The sequence goes on from NZ_JAFCWG010000007.1 coordinate 263,314, forward strand.
CTTTCGGTGACGGGCAGCAGCCGGGGGTCGTAGGGGTCCAGGCCCACGGATTCGGTGGGCGGGCCGTAGCCGGCCATCCGCATCACCGCGTCGCGGTCCTCCGGGGAGACCCCGGGCAGGGTGGAGCACACCAGGGCGAGGGCGCCGCGGTGCGGCAGGCCGTCGTCGCGCAGGGACAGCCGCAGCAGCTCCAGGGACGGGCGGTAGCGCTGCAGCAGTTCGTAGCCGTCCTCGGGGGAGACCTTCGCGGTGAACTCCAGCACCAGTGGCAGGTAGTCCGGCAGCTCGGACTCGTCCAGCTGCGCCCCGTGGGAGCGGTAGATCTCTTTGAAGGCCGCCAGTGCCTCCCCACGGCGTCGGGTGTCCCCGTCGGTCCAGTAGGTCAGGTGCAGGCTGTGCCGCCGGGACAGGTCAAACTCCTGGACGTAGTCGGCCTGCACCTCATCCAAGGGGCGAGCCGTGAACCACTCGAACAGCTCCTCGACCTCCTCCACGGGGGCCTCTACCTCTGTGAGCGCCCCGTGCAGCAGCGGGAGCACCTCGAGCATCGCCGGGTCCGGGTAGCCCAGCAGCACTGCGGCGGCCTGCCGGGTCACCGCGCTGCGCCGGGGGTCCGGGTCGGCGTAGGCGCCCGGGTCGAGGGTGCCCGGCCCGGCCTTGCCGAGCAGCTTCTCCAGCAGCCCCATCAGCGCGCCCCGTTCCCGTCCTGGGGCGGGAACAGGCCCTGGGGCTTGCCCCGCCCGTCCCAGTTGAGCAGGTTGACCCGCCCTCCCAGTTCCTCGTTTCCGGTGGGGTCGGTCCCGCGCTGCCGTGCCTGCAGGGCCGCGAAGTTCTCGGCCGCGACTGGCATCGGCGTTCCGGAGGCTTCGCCGAACACCCCGGTCTGGCCCATGCCGGGCCCACCGTCCACGTCGAGGGAGCAGCCGATCTCCTCGAGGTTGTGCGCGTCCTCCAGGTGCGCGGAGGGGATGACGTAGCGTTCCTCGTACTTGGCGATCGCCATGAGCCGGTACATCTTCTGGATCTCGGTCCCGGTCATCCCGACGGCTTCGGCGATCGCCTCGTCCGCTTCCTCGCCCAGGGCGATGTCGCGCATGTAGGAGCGCATGGCTGCCAGTTTGTTGAGCACCTCCCGGATCTTCTCGGTGTCCCCGGCGGTGAACAGCTCGGCCAGGTACTCGACCGGGATGCGCAGGGAGTCGATCGCCCCGAAGAGGTTGGCGGCGTCCTCGCCGTCGTGGCCCTGGTCCTTGAGCAGGTCCACGACCGGCGACAGTGGCGGGACGTACCAGACCATGGGCATCGTGCGGTACTCGGGGTGCAGGGGCAGGGCCACCCGCAGCTCTTTGGCCAGGGTGTA
>NZ_JAFCWG010000008.1:0-194939 GCF_049897445.1 Kocuria sp. LHG3120
TACACCCTGGCCAAAGAGCTGCGGGTGGCCCTGCCCCTGCACCCCGAGTACCGCACGATGCCCATGGTCTGGTACGTCCCGCCACTGTCGCCGGTCGTGGACCTGCTCAAGGACCAGGGGCACGACGGCGAGGACGCGGGCAACCTGTTCGGCGCCATCGACTCGCTGCGCATCCCGGTGGAGTACCTCGCCGAGCTGTTCACGGCCGGGGACACGCAGATCGTCACGGACGTGCTGCGCAAGCTCGCGGCCATGCGCTCCTACATGCGGGACATCGCCCTCGGGGACGCCCCGGACGAGTCGATCGCCGAGGGCGTCGGGATGACCGGCTCCGAGATCCAGAAGATGTACCGGCTCATGGCCATCGCCAAGTACGACGAGCGCTACGTCATCCCCTCCGCCCATCTGGAGGACGCCCACAACCTCGAGGAGATCGGCTGCTCCCTCGACGTGGACGGAGGGCCCGGGATGGGCCAGACCGGCGTCTTCGGCGAGGCCTCCGGGCGCCCCACGCCCGTGGCCGTGGAGAACTTCAACGCCCTGCGGGCGCGACAGACCGGCGAGTCCGCCACCTCGGAGCAGCAGATGGCCGGGCGCGTGAACCTGCTCAACTGGGACGGCCGAGGGGCGCCCGCGGGGCTGTTCCCGCCGCGCTCCGAGGACGGGGACCGGCCGTGAGCCTGCTGGAGAGGCTGCTGGGCAAGGCCGGCAGGGGAACTCTCGACCCCGGGCGCTGCACGGACCGGCACCCGCGGCGCAGCGCGGTGGCCCGGCAGGCCGCCGCCGTGCTGCTCGGCTATCCCGACCACGAGCTCCTGGTCATGCTGCCCGTCCTGCGGGAAGCCCTCGAGGAGGTGGGCGCGCCCGTGCCCGAGGACCTCCTCGACTGGCTGCGCGCCCGCCCGCTCGACCAGGTGCAGGCCGACTACGTCCAGGAGTTCGACCTCTCCCGGCGGCACAGCCTGCACCTGACCTACTGGACCGACGGGGACACCCGGCGGCGGGGCGAGGCGCTCGCCGCCTTCAAGGAGGTCTACCGCTCCCACGGCGCGCAGCTGGACGGGGCCGAGCTGCCGGACTACCTGCCGCTCGTGCTCGAGTTCGCCGCGAAGGTCTCCCCTGAGGACGGCTACGAGCTGCTCCAGCGCTACCGGCCGTCCCTCGAGCTGCTGCGGCTGGCGCTGCGCGACGACGGCCTGCCGTACCACGGCGTCGTCGCCCTCGTGTGCTCCACCCTGCCCGGGGTCTCCCCGGAGGACCGGGACGCCGCCCTGCGGATGGCCGGCTACGGTCCGCCCACGGAGTCCGTGGGCCTCGACCCGTACGACCCCCGGCTGCTGCCCGTCACCGAAAGGAACAGCGCATGACCGCCACCGCCGCGAGCCTGCTCGCGCCCGGGACCTCCCTCCCCCTCGAGGCGGCGGCCCCGGCCGCCGCCTCCGTGGGGGTCGGCGACATCCTGCTCTGGGGCGTGCTGCCCTACGTCGTGCTGGCGGTCGTGATCGGCGGCACCGTCTGGCGGTACCGGTACGACCAGTTCGGGTGGACCACCCGGTCCTCGCAGCTCTACGAGTCCCGCATCCTGCGCATCGCCTCCCCGCTGTTCCACTTCGGCATCCTCGCCGTGCTCGCGGGCCACGTCATGGGTCTGATCATCCCGAAGACCTGGACCGAGGCCGTGGGGGTCACCGAGGGGATGTACCACTTCCTGGCCCTGAGCATCGGGCTCGTGGCCGGCGTGGGCACGCTGCTCGGGATCATCATGCTCATCTGGCGCCGGCGCACCACCGGACCCGTGTTCATGGCGACCACCAAGAACGACAAGTTCATGTACGTCATGCTCGTGGCCGCGCTGCTCACGGGGCTGGGCACCACCCTCATCTCGGTGTTCGACCACTCCGTGCCCGACTACCGCCAGACGGTCTCCCCGTGGTTCCGCTCGATCTGGATCCTGCAGCCGGACGTCGCCGCGATGACGGCCGCCGGGATCTCCTTCAAGGTGCACGCCCTGTGGGCCATGGGGCTCTTCGCCGTCTGGCCGTTCACCCGCCTGGTGCACGCGTTCACCGCCCCCGTGCACTACCTGTTCCGGCCGTACATCGTCTACCGCTCCCGGGACCACCGGTCCACAGGGTCCGTGCCGGTGCGCCGCGGCTGGGACCCCGTCGGGACCCAGGACCGGGACAGGAGCGCCCACCGCAACCGCGCCGGCACCCGCCGCTGACCAGCCCCATCTGCGAGGACCGCCATGTCATCTTCGTCGTCGTCCGCCGCCTCCCCGGGCACCGCGGCCCCGGACCTGCGCTCCGGCCAGCTGCGGAACCTGCTCCTCGCCACGCTGGCGTCCACCGCGGGCTTCTGGGCCTGGACCATCGTGGGCCCGCTGTCCAGGCGCTACGCGGAGCAGATGGAACTCAGCTCCTCGCAGACCGCGCTGCTCGTGGCGATGCCGATCTTCGTCGGCTCCATCGCCCGGGTGCCCGTCGGCGCCCTGACGGACCGCTTCGGCGGGCGGGTGATGTTCACGGCGATCCTCGCCCTGACCACCCCGCTGGTGCTGCTCACCGCCCTCGTGGGTCAGCTGGGCAACTTCGGGCTCCTGCTGGTCGTCGCGTTCTTCCTCGGCATCGCCGGCACGGTCTTCGCCATCGGCATCCCGTTCTGCTCCGCGTGGTACGAGTCCCACCGCAAGGGCTTCGCCACCGGCGTGTTCGGCGCGGGCATGGCCGGCACCGCGGTCTCCGCGTTCGTCACCCCGCGCCTGGTCGCGGGCATCGGGTACCTGGGCGCCCACGCGGTCATCGCCGCGATCGTCGCGGCCATGGCCGTGGTCTGCTGGCTCGGGCTGCGCGAGTCCCCGGTCCGCGCCGGCGCCGTGCCGCAGCCGGTGCTGCCCCGGATCAGGCACGCCTTCACCCTGCGGGTGACCTGGCAGCTGTGCTTCCTCTACGGCGTGGTCTTCGGCGCGTTCGTGGCGTTCTCCAACTACCTGCCCACCTACCTGAACACCGTCTACGGCTTCGACGCCACCGCGGCCGGGACCCGCACCGCCGGCTTCGCCCTCGCCGCGGTGGTCGCCCGCCCGGTCGGCGGGATCCTCGCCGACCGCCTCGGCCCGAAGATCGTCACGATCACCTCGCTCGTCGGCACGGCGGTCCTCGCGATGGTCGTGGCGCTGCAGCCGATCCAGGAGGTGGCCTACGGCGCCACGTTCCTGGCCATGGCGGTGTTCCTCGGCCTGGGCACCGGCGGCGTGTTCGGGTGGGTGGGACGCGCCGCCCCGGCGAAGGACGTGGGCACGATCGGCGGAATCATCGCGGCCGCCGGCGGCCTGGGCGGCTACTTCCCGCCGCTCGTGATGGGCGCCACCTACGACGCCGAGAACAACAGCTACTTCGTGGGGCTGACCCTGCTGGCCGTGTTCGCGGTGGCCGCCCTGGTGCTCACCTTCACCGTGCGCAACGGGGGCAAGGACGACGAGCGGGCCCGGACCTGACCGCCGTCCGGGCGCCGGACGCGCGGCCCGGACCGCAGCCGGCGGTCAGCTCGGGAGCGGGGCGGCCCGGCAGAGGAGCACGTCCCGGCGCAGGCTCACTCGTCGGGGGAGCGCCGCACCCCCGACAGCGGGGTGCGCCACACCTCCGGGTCCGCGACCGGGAACCGGCGGCCGGTCACGAGGGACGGCACGACCCGGACGAAGATGCCCTTGCGCCCCGCCTGCCACGGGAACAGCGGGAGGTCGAGGGTGTCCGTGAGCTCCTGGACCTGCTGGATGCGCTCGGCGCGGCCCTTGACCACCACGCTCCACGCCTTCCCGGCGGGCTCGTCGTACCCGTCGATCTCCACCGCCACGGGGACGTCGGTGAGGGCCCCGGCGACCTTCGTCCCCTCGGCCGAGCGGAAGACGAGGGTCCCGTGGTCCACCACGAAGTTGATCGGGAAGATGTCCGGGTGGTCCTCCACCCACACGGCGAGGCGGCCGACGCCCGCATCCCGGAGCAGGTCCCAGCAGCTGTTGACCGCCAGCTCCTCCACGTGGTTGCCGTGCGTGTCCGTCATCGTGTCCTCCGTCGTCGTCGTCCGGCCCTCGGGCCGTGTCCTGGTCCTGCCCCGGTCGTTCTCCCGGGGCCTGCACGGCCGGTCACTCGAAGTCGGCGAGCCAGAGGTCCGGGCCGAACACCTCGTACTGGATGTCCCGGGGCGGGACTCCGCGGGCGACGAGCGCGCTGCGCACGGCCTGCATGAAGGGGAGCGGCCCGCACAGGTAGTACTGCGCGTCGTGCGGCAGCTCCACGGCGCGCAGGTCCATGAACCCCTCGTACTCGTTCTCGGCGCGCTCGCCGGCCGCCCGCGGCTGCTCGAACCAGGCCTTCAGGGAGCCGTCCTCCAGGGCGGCGAGGTCCTCCTCGATCTGCCCGCGCAGCGCGAACGTCTCCGGGGAGGCGTCCGCGTGCAGGAACTGCACGGTGCGCTGGGAGCCGTCCTTCACCAGGTGCGAGAGCATGCCCGCCATCGGCGTGACGCCGATGCCCGCGCTGGCCAGCACCAGCGGCCGGTCCGAGTACTCCAGGACCACGTCGCCGGAGGGCACCGAGAGCACCACCTCGTCCCCCACCTGCACCGTCTCGTGCAGGAGGGTGGACATCTCGCCGGCCGGCGTGCCGTTGCCGCGCACCCGCTTCACCGCGAAGCGCCGGTGCTGTCCGTCGTCGGCGCGGGTCAGGCTGTACTGCCGGGGCTGCAGCACCCCGTCGGGCATCTCCATCCTGAGGGTCACGTACTGGCCGGGCAGGGACCGCTTCACCTCCCGCTCGTCGACGCGCTCCACCACGAAGGTCGTGACGTCCTCGGTCTCCGGGATCTTCTCGACCACCCGCCAGGTCCGCCAGACGGTCTCGGGGGAGAGCCGGACCGCCTCGTAGAGGCCGCGCTCCTGGTTGATGAGCACGTTGGCCATCAGCCAGTAGACCTCGTCCCAGGCCGCGGCGACCTCCGGGGTCACGGCGTCGCCCAGGACGTCCACGATGGCCCACATGAGGTTGTCGTGCACGATCTGGTACTGGTCCGGGTGCAGCCCCAGGGACACGTGCTTGTGCGCGATGCGGGACAGCAGGTGGTCCGGGAGCTCGGTCGGCTTGTTCACCAGGTAGCCGGCGAAGGCGGCCACGGACCCGGCCAGCGCCTGCTGCTGCCGGCCGTCCGCCTGGTTGCCGCGGTTGAACAGCCCGTCCAGCAGCTCGGGGTGCTCGCCGAACATGTGCGCGTAGAAACGCCGGGCGATCTCCTGGATGTTCTCCCCGACCACGGGCAGCGTGGCCTTGACGACGGGGTACGAGGTGTCTGACAGCACGGTGGCTCCTTCCGAGTGCCGGCGGCGTCGACGGCGCTCTGGTCGCGTTCCGTCAAGCTAGCACCGCGTCCCGGCACGGGACCAGACATGACGCGGCGGTGCGCGGCGCGGGGGTGGGCCAGAATGGGAGGGACGCACCATCCGGGAGAGCCGAAGGGAACCGAACCGACATGACCGAGCAGCAGCAGAGCCTCACGCACGTCCGGGCGGACGGGTCCGCGCACATGGTGGACGTCTCCGACAAGGCCGTGACCACCCGCGAGGCCACCGCGACGGCCACGCTGCGCACCCGCCCCGACGTCGTCGAGCAGGTCTTCGCCGCGGACCTCCCCAAGGGGGACGCCCTGCCGGTGGCCCGGGTGGCCGGCATCATGGCGGCCAAGCGGACCCCGGAGCTCGTCCCGCTGTGCCACCCGCTGCCGATCAGCAAGGTGACCGTGGACTTCGAGCGGCTGGCGGACGGCGTGCGGATCACCGCGACGGTGCGCACGCGCGGGGTGACCGGCGTGGAGATGGAGGCGCTGACCGCGGCCTCGGTGGCCGCCCTGAGCCTCTACGACATGATCAAGGCCGTGGACAAGCTGGCCGAGATCGACCGGGTCAGGGTGCTCGCGAAGTCCGGCGGCAAGTCCGGGGACTGGGCGCGGACCGACGGGGACGCCGCATGAGGAGCGCCGCCGTCATCGTCGCCTCCACCCGCGCCGCCGCCGGGGTCTACCAGGACCGGAGCGGGCGGATCGCCGCCGACTGGTTCGGCTCCCACGGCTTCGAGGTCGAAGGTCCGTTCGTGGTGGCCGACGGCGAGGACGTGCGCGCCGAGCTGGAGCGGCTGCTCGTGACCCGGGCCCCCGCGGACCGCCCCCGGGTGGTCGTCACCAGCGGCGGGACCGGCCTCGGCCCGGACGACCTCACCCCCGAGATGACCCGGCCCTTCCTCGACCGCGAGCTGCCCGGCATCATGGAGGCACTGTGGGCGGAGGGCCGGAGGACCACCCCCCTGGCGGTGCTCAGCCGCGGGCACGCCGGGGTCAGCGGCGCCACCTTCGTGGTCAACCTCCCCGGCTCCACCGGCGGGGTCTGGGACGGGCTGAAGGTCCTCGAGCCGATCCTCGACCACGTCTGCGACCAGCTCGAGGGCCACCGCGACCGCGGGCACGACGGCCCCCGCCACGACCCCCGACCGCACGAGGAGACCGACCGATGAGCACACCCGGACCGATCCAGGCGGAGACCGCCGTGGTCGGCGCCTTCGTCACCGAGGAGCCCCTGGACCACGCCCGGGCCGTCGAGGCCGTGCAGGACGAGCGCACCGGCGCCGTGGTCTCCTTCAGCGGTGTCATCCGCGACCACGACGGCGGCCGCCCCGTCACCAGCCTCGACTACACCTGCCACCCCGGCGCGGACCGGGCCGTCCAGGACGTGGCCCGCCGGGTCGCCGAGGAGTTCCCCGGGGTGCGGATCTGGGCCGCCCACCGGGTCGGCCACCTGCGCGTGGGGGACTCCGCCCTGGAGGCCGCCGTGGCCGCCGCCCACCGCAAGCTCGCCTTCGCCGCCTGCGACGCGCTCGTGGACCGGATCAAGACCGAGGTGCCCATCTGGAAGGAGCAGCGGTTCGCGGACGGCTCCACCGAGTGGGTCGGACTGGACGCCTGAGCGCCGTGGACCTCTCCCCGCTCGTCGAGCCCGCCGCGGAGCTCACCGACGCCGAGCTGCGCCGCTACGCCCGCCACCTGACCGTCCCCGAGATCGGCGAGGAGGGCCAGCGGCGGCTCAAGAACGCCCGGGTGCTGTGCGTGGGCGCGGGCGGCCTCGGCTCCCCGGCCCTGCTCTACCTCGCCGCCGCGGGCGTCGGGACCCTCGGTGTCGTCGACGACGACGACGTGGACGCCTCCAACCTGCAGCGCCAGGTGATCCATGGCGAGGGGACCCTCGGGGCGCCCAAGACCGCCTCGGCCGCCGCGCGGATCGCCGACCTCAACCCGCTGGTGCGCGTCGTGGAGCACCGCGAGCGGCTCACCGCGGAGAGTGCGGAGGAGGTCCTCGCCGGGTACGACCTCGTCCTGGACGGCACGGACAACTTCGAGACCCGCTACCTCGTCTCCGACGCGTGCGAGCTGGCCGGTGTCCCGCACGTGTGGGGCTCGATCCTGCGCTTCGACGGCCAGTACTCGGTGTTCTGGGGCGCGCACGGGCCCACCTACCGCGACCTCTACCCCGTGCCCCCGGCGCCGGGCACGGTGCCCAGCTGCGCCGAGGCCGGGGTGCTCGGCGTGCTGCCGGGACTGCTGGGCACCGCCATGGCGGTCGAGGCCGTCAAGCTGGTCACCGGGATCGGCACCACGATGCTCGGCCGGGTCGCCACCTACGACGCCCTCTCGGCGCGCTGGTGGGAGATCCCGCTGGTGCCCACGCCGGGCCGCGCGCCCGTGACCACCCTGGCGTCGGCCGGCGACAGCGCCCCCGCCTGCCCGGCGCCCGGCCCGCAGCCGGGAGGCGTCCCCACCGTGACGGCCCCCGAGCTCGCGGAGCTGCTGGCGGCACGGGAGCGCGGCGCCGCGGACTTCGAGCTCGTCGACGTCCGGGAGCCCTACGAGGCCCGGCTCGCGGCGATCCCCGGGGCACGGCTGCTCCCGCTGGACCAGTTCGAGTCCGGGGAGGCCCTCGCCCGGATCGCCCCGGGCCGCCGGGTGCTGCTGCACTGCAAGGCCGGGGCGCGCTCCGAACGGGCCCTGCACCTCCTGCGCGCCGCGGGCCGCACCGACGTCGCGCACCTCGAGGGCGGGGTGCTGGCGTGGATCGAGCAGGTGGACCCGTCCCAGCAGGCCTACTGACCCGGTCCGCCGAGGCCCGCTCGCGGGTCCTCGCCGGAGCGCTGCGGAGGGGGGGGGCGCGAGCGGGCCCGGCGGGCAGGACGTAGGCTGATCGTCTCCCTGCCGCCGACCGATGGACACCGCATGCCCCCGCCGCACCCCCGACCCGCCGCCGGCCCCGGACGCGCCGAGGAGGCCGCGGCGGCCCTGCGCGCCGGCACCCCGGGCGCCCTGGACCAGGCCCTGGGCGTGGCCCGGGCGCTCGGCGAGGAGCTCCCCCTGCCCGGCGCCGGCCGCACCGGACAGCTGTGGCGGCGGCTCGCCGAGCTCGCCCGGCTCGACCTGTCCCTCGCCCGCGTGGTCGAGCCGCACCTGGACGCCCTCGCGATCCTGCACCAGGCAGGACTCGAGGAGCTCGCCGGCCCGCCCGCCGCCTGGGGCGTCTGGGCCGCCGAGGCCCCCGGTCACGAGCTCGTGGCCCGCCACGGGGCCGGCGGGTGGGAGCTCACGGGCACCAAGGCGTGGTGCTCGCTCGCCGCGCACCTCGACCGGGCCGTGGTCACCGCGAGCACCGGCGGAGGCCGCCGCCGGGCCTTCGCCGTGGACCTCGCCCACCCCGGGGTCGTCCCCGGGAGCACCGAGGACTGGCGGCCGGCCGGGCTGCGGGACGTGCCGACCGGCGCCGTGCGGTGCACGGCGGTGCCGGCCGTGCCGGTCGGCGAGGACGGGTGGTACCTGGAGCGCCCCGGCTTCGCCTGGGGCGGGATCGGCGTGGCCGCGTGCTGGTACGGCGGCGCGGCCGGGGTGGCCGACGTCCTGTGGGGAGACGCCGTGCGGCGCCGGGCCCCGGACGTGCGGCCGCTGGACCAGGTGGGCCACGCGGCGCTCGGCGTCGTCGACACCCTCCTGCACTCCGCCCGCACGGCCCTGCGCTCGGCGGCGGAGCAGGTCGACGCCGGCCGGGCCGGCGGGGAGCGCGGCGCGGTCCTGGCCCTGCGCACCCGCCGCGTCGTCGCCCGGACGGCGGAGGCCGTGACCGCGGAGGTCTCGGCCGCCACCGGGCCGGGCCCGCTCACCGGCGCGCCCGAGCACGTCCGCCGGGTGAGCGCCCTGCAGGTGTACGTCCGGCAGGAGCACGCGCAGCGGGACGCCGCGGCACTGGGCCGGGCCCTGCTCGAGGGCGCGGCGGGGGACCGCCCGTGGTGACGTTCGACCACCGGGACCCCGGCACCCCCGAGGCGGTGTGGGCGCGGGCGCCGCGCCTGCACGCCGCGCGCCCGCTCGAGCTCGACGGGATCGACCGCCTCGTGGTCCTCGCCGCCCACCCGGACGACGAGAGCCTCGGCGCGGGCGGCCTGATCTCCCTCGCGGCCCGGGCAGGCGCCCGGGTGCGGGTGGTCGTGGCGACCCTGGGCGAGCAGTCGCACCCGCGCTCGCCGACCCGGACCCCCGCCGACCTCGCCCGGGTGCGCCGGACCGAGGCCTCCGCCGCCACGGACCGGCTCGCCGACGGCGTGGTCCCCGAGCTCCTGGGGCTGCCCGACGGGGCCCTGGCGTCGGCGGGGGAGGCGCTGCGCGCCCCCGTGGCCGAGGCCGCGGCGTGGGCCGCCGCGGGGCGGCGTGGCGTGCTGGCCGCCCCGTGGGGCGACGACGGGCACGTCGACCACGAGGTGCTGGGCCGGGCCGCCCGGGCGGCCGCCTCCGTCCACGGCGTCGAGTGTCTCGAGTACCCCGTCTGGCTGTGGCACTGGGGCGGGCCCGAGGACCTGCCCCCGCACGGGATCCGGGTCCTCGCCCTGGACGCCCCCGCGTGCGCGGCCAAGGAGCAGGCCCTGGCCGCGCACGCCTCGCAGGTCCTGCCGCTGTCCCCGGCCCCGGGCGACGAAGCCCTCCTGGGCCCCCAAGTGCTGGCCCGGTTCCGCCGCCCGGCCGAGCACTTCTTCGTGCTCCCGCCCGCAGGGCAGGCCCGGGACGCCGCCGCCGTGTTCGACGACGTCCACCGCGGCGCCGAGGACCCTTGGGACGTCGACTCATCCTGGTACGAGCGGCGCAAGCGCGCCGTGACCCTCGCCGCGCTGCCGCGCCCCCGGTACCGCCGGGTCCTGGAGGCGGGGTGCTCCCTCGGTGCCCTCACCGCCGAGCTCGCGGGCCGGGCGGAGTCCGTGCTGGCCGTGGACGCGAGCGGGGTCGCGGTCGATCGCGCCCGGCAGCGGCTGGCGGAGCTCCCCGGCGTGCAGGTGGAGCGGCGCCGGCTGCCCGGGCAGTGGCCGCCCGGGCGGTTCGACCTCGTGGTGGTCTCCGAGACCGGCTACTTCCTCGACGCCGCGCAGCTGGGCGGGCTCCTCGACCGCGTGGCCGGGTCCCTCAAGCCGGACGGACACCTCCTGCTGTGCCACTGGCGCCACCCGATCGAGGGCTGGCCCCTCGACGGGGCCGACGTGCACGCCGCCGTGCACGCGGACGCCCGCTTCGGGCCCCTGCTGCGCCACACGGAGCGCGACTTCCTGCTGGAGGTCTTCGAGCCCGTGGGGCCGCGGACCGCCGGCGCGGGCACGTGCTGACCGGGGTGGAGCGGGTGGTCGTGGTGGTGCCGGTCCGGAACGAGGAGCGGCTGCTCGGCCGGTGCCTGGCCACGGTGCAGCACGCCGCCGCCCGGGCGCGGGCGGCCCGGCCCCCGGTGCGGGTGGACGTCGTCGTGGCCCTGGACCGCTGCACCGACGGCAGCGCCCGGATCGCCGCGGCGGCGGGGGCGGACGTCGTCGCCGGGTCCTGGGGCACCGCGGGGGCGGCCCGGGCCGCCGCGGTGGCCGCCGCGGGAGCCGCCGGGGCGCGCACCTGGATCGTGTCGACCGACGCCGACAGTGCGGTGCCCGCGCACTGGCTCACCGGCCACCTGGACGCCGCCGGGCGCGGGGCGGAGCTGCTCCTGGGCACCGTGGAACCCGACCCCGGGGACCTGGCCGCGGGTCTCCTGGCGCGCTGGCACGCCCGGCACCGGCTGGAGGAGGGGCACCCCCACGTTCACGCGGCGAACCTGGGCGTGCGCGCCGACGTGTACGCCGCGTGCGGGGGCTTCCCGCCCCTGCCGCACGGCGAGGACGTCGGACTGGCGGAGGCGGCGCGGGCGCGCGGTCACCGGGTGCTCGCCACGGACCGGGTGCGGGTGCTGACCTCGGGCCGGAGCACCGGCCGGGTCGACCGGGGCTTCGCGGGCTATCTGCGGGCACTGGCGGGGGAGCCGCAGGGCCTCGGCGCGGAGCCGGGCTGAGCGCACGGGCCGGGCCCCGGCTACGCGGGGAGCGGACAGCCCTGGCCAGGGACCGGTCCCGTCTGCCTACGGTGGGGCCGTACCGTTGCCGACGAGAGGAACCACCCGTGTCCGAGAACAGCCTGTCCGCCAGCCGCGTCATCGACGCCCCCGCCGACGCCATATTCGACGTCCTCAGCCTGCCCTCGCGCCACCGGCAGATCGACGGCTCCGGCACGGTCGTCTCCGGCGACGACCAGCGCATCCAGAAGGTCGGCCAGGTGTTCGTGATGAACATGAACGGCGAGCACATGGGCGGCGACTACGTCATGGAGAACACCGTCTCCGGCTACGACGAGAACAAGCTCCTCGCCTGGAAGCCCAAGCCGCAGGGCGCCGAGCTGGAGGGCTGGGAGTGGATCTGGGAGCTCGAGCCCCAGGGCCCCGGCGCCACGCTGGTCACCGAGACCTACTCGTGGGAGCACGCGACCCCGGAGGCCAAGAAGGCCGTGTCCTTCCCGCTCTTCGAGGAAGGCGCCCTGGAGCACTCCCTCGAGCGGCTCGCGGCGGCCGTCTCCGAGAAGTGAGCATCTGAGCCGCCGAGACGGGACGGAGCCCGGTCACCCGTGGTGACCGGGCTCCGCCGTGCCCGCGGTCACCGCCGGCGGGCGGCGCGGACGGAGGCCGCCGCGGGATCGACCCACAGGATCTCCCACTGGTGGCCGTCGGGGTCCCGGAAGCAGCGCGAGCGCAGGAAGCCGTAGTCCTGGGCGTCGCCCTCCGTCCCGCCGGCGCGGACGGCGCGGTCGACGATGACGTCGATCTCGTCCGGGGAGTCGACGCTGAGCGCGTTGACGACGGAGGCGTCGGCCGGGGTGCCGGGGGTCCCGGGCCCCACCAGGCGCAGGTGGCGGTCCTCGCTCAGGACCATGACGTGCTCGTCCTCGCGGATCTCGACGGTCCCGGCGCCGGAGCCCTCGAACGCGGGGTGCAGCCGCCAGCCGAGACAGGAGTAGAACCGTTTCGATCGCTCCAGGTCCGAGACGGGAAGGGTGATGAAGTCTGTCGGTGCCATGGTGCTCCCCTTCGTGGTGCGGCGGGACCCGCCCTCAGCATGGCCCCGGACCGGCGGGGCCGCAACGGTGTGACGGGATCCTCGCCCGCATGTCAGGACGGCATCGGAACGGCATCGTCACGGCATCGGCGCGGGGCCGGAATGGGCGCGGGCGCCCCGGGGTTGGAACGGGCATGCGAGTCATCGGAGTCGAGACGTTCGGAGGGCCCGAGGTCCTCGCCGTCCACGAGGTGCCGGATCCCCACCCCGGCCCCGGAGAGGTGCGGATCCGGGTCAGGGCGGCCGCCGTCAGCCCCACGGACACCCTGCTGCGCGCGGGCGGTCAGCCCGTGGAGCACCTGCGGCCGCCGTACGTGCCGGGGATGGACGCGGCCGGGGTCGTCGACGAGGTGGGGGAGGGCAGCGCCTGGCGCGTGGGGGACGCGGTCATGGCCATCGCCCTGCCGCGCGGGGAGCACGGGGGCGCCTACGCGGAACTCCTGGTCGCCCCCGACGACTCGATCGCCCGCCTCCCGGCGGACACGGACTTCGCCACGGCCGCCACGCTGCCCATGAACGGGCTCACGGCCCTGCAGGTCCTCGAGGTGCTGGACCTCCAGCCCGAGCAGACCCTTGCCGTCACCGGGGCCGCCGGGACCCTCGGCAACTACGTGGTGGAGCTCGCCAAGCACGAGGGCCTCACCGTGATCGCGGACGCCGCGGAGCAGGATCTGGAGCTCGTCGACAGCCTCGGCGCCGACCACGTGGTGGCGCGCGGGGACGACGTCGCCGAGCGGATCCGGGAGTTCTTCCCCGACGGGGTCGACGCCCTCGTGGACGCCGCCGTGCTGAACGAGAAGGCGGCCCCTGCCGTCCGGGACGGCGGAGGGTTCGCGGCCGTGCGGCACTGGACGGGGGACCCGGGCCGGGGGATCACCGTGCACCGGATCAGCGTGCCCCAGGAGTACCACTCGGGCGCGAAGCTGGACCGGCTGCGCCGGTACGTGGAGGAGGGGGTGCTCTCCCTGCGCGTGGCAGCCGTCCTGCCCGCCGCGGACGCCGCCGAGGCGCACCGCCGGCTCGAGGCCGGGGGCGTGCGGGGGCGGCTCGTCCTCGAGTTCTGACCCGCCCCGGTCCCGGAAGCGGTCCTAGAAGTGCGAGCGGTACTGGTGGTCGATGCCGGCCTGGTCCACCTTCCGGTGGAAGCGCATCCCGGCGAGGCCACCGAGGACCGCCGCGAGCAGCGGGATCAGGACGGCGACCACCAGGGCGATGATGCCGCCCGTGGTCAGGGCGCCCTCGCCGATGGGGATGCGGGGGAAGCTGTTGAGCTCGCGCAGCACGTTGAACTGTTCGCCCGCCACCGCGCCCAGGACCGCCAGGACGATCGCGATGAGGACCGCCCACACCCACACGGCCACCCCCTGCTTCGCGCCGTCGAACCGGGCCATCCGCCCGGCCACGTAGCCCCCGGCGAAGTAGGCGACGAAGAGGACCAGGGCCAGGGCGATGCCGCTGACGAGGCCCACGGTGCCGGCGTCCTGCGCCACCTGCTCCGCGATCTCGCCCGGGTCCGTGCTGGTCGCCACCCCCACGCCCGCGCCGATCGCGCCGAGCAGGGCGGTGAGCAGCACGGCGATGCCCGTGGCGGTCATCCAACCGAAGAACGCGGAGCCGAACTTCACGCCCCCGAACTCCCGCTTCTCCGCGGCGACCACCTCCTGCCGCCGCCCCCGCGGGGTGGAGGCGCCCGGCCGGTCCTTCCCGGGCTCCCGGGGATCCTCCGGGACGGTCGATCCTGACGGGTCCTGGTGTGCCATGACGCTCTCCTCGTCTCCGACCATCAGCTTGCTCAAGAGCTTCCTCTCCTCGGTCGCGGTCCGCAACGGCTCCGGCCGGGGGTGTGCGCCGCGTCACCGCCGGGAATAGGCTGGTGCCCCCGGGCCGTCCCGCACGGCGGTCCGCGCTCTGCACGGAGGGAAGGCGACGACCATGGAGCACGCTCCCGACTTCGAGCCCCGCACGGCCGTGGTGACCGGCTCCGACTCCGGCATCGGGCGTGCGACCGCCGTGGCGCTCGCGGCGGCCGGCATGGACGTGGGGATCACCTGGCACCGGGACGAGGAGGGTGCCGAGCGGACGGCGGAGGAGGTCCGGTCCTACGACCGCCGGGCCGTGGTGGCGCGGCTGGACACCACGGAGCTGGAGCGCTGCGGCGCCGTCGTCGACGGCCTCGTAGAGGGCCTGGGCGGCCTGGACGTGTTCGTGCACAACTCGGGCACGGGGGCGAACGTCCCGTTCCTGGAGACGTCCCTGGGCACGTGGCGCAAGGTGCTCGCCACCGATCTCGACGGCGCGTTCGTGTGCCTCCAGGCGGCGGCGCGGCATCTGGTGGCCGCCGGGCGGGGCGGGCGGCTGATCGCCGTCACGAGCGTCCACGAGCACGTGCCCCGGGTCGGCTCGAGCGCCTACGACGCCGCCAAGCACGGCCTCGGCGGACTCGTGAAGACCATCGCGCTCGAGCTGGGGGAGCACGGGATCACCGCGAACTCGGTGGCCCCGGGGGAGATCGCCACCCCCATGACGGGGCAGGAGGACGAGAACCCGCGGGCCGCCCACCGTCCCGGCGTGCCGCTGGGCCGGCCCGGGGACGCCCGCGAGGTCGCCGCGGTCATCGCGTTCCTCGCGTCCCCGGCCTCCGCCTACGTCACCGGGGCGTCCTGGGTCGTCGACGGCGGCATGGTGCAGATGGGACCGCAGGCGGGCTCGCACCTGACGAGCGACGAGTGGCGGAAGGGGTAGCCGCTCCCGCACGCACGCGGCCCCGGTCCCTCCGCGGGAGCGGAGCAGTGCCCGCCGGAGGGGCCCTCAGCGGTCGAAGTGGGTGGTGGCCGGGCCCTGTCCGACGGTGGCGACCAGCTCCGCGGCCAGGTCGCGCAGCTTGACGTTGCGGTGGCTGGAGGCGGACCGGAGGATGTCGAAGGCCTGCTCCTGGGTGCAGCGGTTCTGGCCCATGACGATGCCCACGGCGAGATCGATGGTGGTGCGCGAGGCCATGGCCGCCTTCAGGTCCGCCTCGGCGTCCCGGTGCTTCTCCATCCGCACGGCCAGGCGCAGCGCGCTGGAGGCGGAGGCCACCTCGCGCTGGATGACCTCGATCGTCGCCCGGTCGAACTTGTGCGGACGGTCGGCGTAGACGTCCAGGGCCGCCGAGGCCTCGCCGGCGAGGTCCAGGGGCACCCCCAGGGCGGAGAGGATGCCGTGGGCGGCGGCGGCCCGGCCGTACTCGGGCCACCGGGGATCGGAACGGGTGTCCGGGACGTGGACCAGCCGGTTCTCGCGGGACGCCGTGAGGCACGGCCCGTCGCCGTAGTGGTACTGGATCTCGTCCAGGGCCTCGGCCGCGGGGCTCGAGGAGGCCACGGTGGAGGACCGCTTCGGCCGGAGCAGGGTGACCGCGCACCACACCTCGTCCCCGTCGGTGGACAGGGCCTGGGCGATGCGGCCCGAGAGGGCGTCGAGGAAGGACGCGATGTCCTCGCTCTCGAGCAGCAGCTCGTGCGGGGACGCCCCCGCCGGGCCGCCCGTCTGGTGCTCCGTCATGGTTCTCCTCCGGTGCTCGCGGCAGGCACGCGGTCCCGGTTGCCCGGGGGCCGTGCCGTCGCGGTGTCTCCGACGTGTGAGGGTCCATCATGCCGTGTTCCCGGGCCGTCGGTCCCGGCCCCGGGCCGACCGGGACGGGGGGGCGGGACCGGGCGGGCTTAGAGTGGGTGCCGCAACCTCCGCCTGCGTCCGCTCCGGCACGCACCGACCCGAGAACTGAGGCCCTGGTGAGCGTTCCGTCCGCCGCCGTCGCGTCCCGCACCGGACGCTCGACGGCGCTGACCGGCCTGGTGTGGCTGCTGCTGGCGGGCGTGCTGGTGCGGTCCGTGTGGCTGGTCCTCGACAGCAGCATCGACCTGGACGTCTACCGGCTCGGCGGGATGGCCGTGGTGGACCGGCACGGCTTCGACGACGAGCTCTACGGCCCCGGGCTCAGCCCGGACGGCGACGGCGGGCTGCCGTTCACCTACCCGCCGTTCGCGGCGCTGCTGTTCGTGCCGCTCGCCTTCCTCCCCGAGCGGCTCACCGAGCTCGCCCTGGGGCTCGCCTCGATGGGCGTCGCCGCGGTCCTCTCGGCCGTGCTCCTGCGCCGGGCGGCCGCCCGCGGCCGGCCGCTGCCCCTGCAGGCCCTGCTGGGCCCCGCCACCGCCGTGGCCGCCGGCACCGCCGTGCTGCTGTGGTCGGGGCCGTGGATGCGCAACGTGGGTCTCGGGCAGATCAACGCGCTGCTCATGGCCCTGGCGCTCTACGACCTGCTGCGCACCCGCGACGACACCCTGCTGGGCCGGATCCCGCGCGGGTTCTGGATCGGCCTGGCCGCCGGCATCAAGCTGACCCCCCTCGCGTTCGGGCTGGTGTTCCTCGTGCGCGGACAGCTGCGGCCGATCCTCACGATGGGCCTCACCTTCGCCGCGACCGTGGTGATCGGGTTCCTGGCGCTGCCGCGGGACGCGGTCGTGTTCTGGACCGAGGCCGTGCTCAGCGACGAGCGCGTCGGCGACACCGCGTACGTCGACAACACCTCGCTGCAGGGGGTGCTCCTCCACCTCGGCGTCCCCGGGGGGCCGGAGCCCCTGCTGCGCGGGGTCCTGCTCCTCGCCGCGGTCGTGGGCGTCGCCCTGCTGATCCGGGTCCTCGCCGCCCGGGGGATGATCCTCTCCGTGGTGGCGGTCAACGCCCTCCTCATGCTCTACCTGTCCCCGGTCACCTGGTCCCACCACCACGTGTGGTGGGGGCTCGTGTGCACGGCGCTGTGGGTCGAGGCGTGGCCGGCGTTCCTCCGGGACGGTCCGCGCCGGCTCGCCCTGGTGCTGGGCGGGGTCGCGCTGGTGGGCCTGTACGTCGGGCCGATCCGCTGGGACGCGTGGCTGAGGCCGGTGGGGGTCCCCGGGCCGGCGATCGACGCCGTGGCCGCGCTGCCCTATCTCGCCCTGTTCCTGCTCCTGGGCCTGTGGGTGGTCACCGGGCTGCGGGCCGGGGCCCGGGAGAACCGCGGGGCCGGTCGTGGCTGAGCCCGGCGGCTGGACCGGCTACGACCGCGGCAGCCGGGGCTACCGCCGGGTGCTGCTGGCGCTGCTGTGCGCCGGCGTGGCGACGTTCGCCCAGCTCTACTCCGTGCAGGGCGTGCTGCCCCTTCTGGCCGCGGACCTCGGGATCGACGCCGCGCGGGCCTCCCTGGGCGTCTCCGCCGCGACCTTCGGCCTCGCCGTGGGCGTCCTGCCGTGGTCCGTGGTCTCCGACCGGTGGGGCCGGCTGCGGACCATGGTCATGGCCGTCGTCTCCGCCACGGTCCTGGGGCTCGTCATGCCCCTGGCGCCGAGCTTCGAGGCCGTGGTGGCGCTGCGCTTCGCGGAGGGCATCGCCCTGGGCGGGATCCCCGCCGTGGCCATGGCCTACCTCGCGGAGGAGCTCGACCGCCGGCACGCCGCCGTGGCCGCCGGCACCTACGTGGCGGGCACCAGCCTGGGCGGCCTCGCCGGGCGCATCATCGCCGCACCCGTGGGCGACGCGTTCGGCTGGCGGACCGGCACGATCACCGTGAGCGTGCTCGCCGCGCTCGCCGCCGTGGTCTTCGTCCTCATCGCCCCGCGCCAGCGCGGGTTCGTGCGCCAGACCGTCCGGCTCACCGGGCCGGCCGGGCTGCTCGGGCGGCTGGGGGCGAACCTGGCGGACCGCGGTCTGCTGGTGCTCTACCTGCAGGGCTTTCTGCTCATGGGCGGGTTCGTGGCGATCTACAACTACCTGGGCTTCCACCTCGGCGAGGAGCCGTTCGGGGTGTCCCAGACCGTGGTGAGCCTCCTGTTCCTCGCCTACCTCTCGGGCACCTGGTCCTCCGGGACGGCCGGCCGGATCGCGGCGGCCCACGGGCGCCGGGTGGTCCTCGCGAGCAGCGGGACCGTGATGCTCGCCGGGCTGCTGGCCACGCTGGTCCCGTCGATCCCCGTGATCGTCGTGGGGCTGCTGCTGTTCACCGCGGGCTTCTTCGCCGCGCACGCCGTGGCGTCCGGGTGGGTCCCGGTGCGCTCCCGCACCGGCAAGGCGCAGGCCTCGTCCCTCTACACGCTCTTCTACTACGCGGGCTCGTCCGTGCTGGGCACGGCCGGCGGGGTCTTCTACACGGTCACCGGCTGGGCCGGGACCGTCGGTTTCGTGGCGGCCCTCGTGGTCCTCGCCGTGCTGCTGGTGCTCCTGGTCCTCCGGGAGCCCGAGCCGGCCTGAGCGCTCCGCGCCGGCGGAGCCGGGCTCAGTCCTCCGTGCCGCCCCACCGCAGGGGGAGCACCTCGAAGGAGCTCGCGAGCGGCACCCCGAGCCGCTCGCCCACGGCGGCGGCGTTGCCCCGCAGGAAGGCGTCCGGGTCGAAGTCGGTCCAGCCCAGGCCCTCGAGGTAGGCGCCGTGCGCGCGCAGGGACTCCACGCCGGCGTCGAAGGTCTCCGTGACGTCCGCCGCGTGCCGGGAGTCGGGCGAGGCCGCCGCCCATACCGCCAGCACGTCGGGCCACGGCTGCAGGCCCGCCTCGACCTGCTCCGGGAAGACCCACCGGTTGCCGGCGTCCCGCACGGCGTCCAGGGTGGCCCGGCCCGTGGCGATGTGGTCGGCCTGGTTCAGGTTGGTGGCGCCGTCCCAGGTGTCGCGGAAGTTGTTGGTGATGACCACGTCCGGGCGGTGCCGGCGGACCACCTCCGCGATCCGGCGCCGCAGCGCCACCCCGTACTCGAGCACCCCGTCCGGCAGGTGCAGGAACTCCACCTGCTCCACGCCCACGACCCGGCAGGACTCCCGCTGCTCCGCCTCCCGCAGCGGACCGCACTGCTGCGGCTCGAGGCCGTCGATGCCGGCCTCGCCGCTGGTGACGAGGCAGTACACCACGTCCTTGCCCTGTCCGGTCCAGCGGGCCACGGCCGCGGCGGCGCCGAACTCCATGTCGTCCGGGTGCGCCACCACCACCAGGGCGCGCTGCCAGTTCTCGTCGACGTGCGTGAGCGGGGTCTCGGTCATGGTCCCCATCATGGCCCCGCCGCCGGGGACCGGCAACGGCGGCTCGCCCGGCGTCGACGGTCCGGCAGGCCGCCCCGGCCCCCGGGCGAGCGCTGCGCCGCTCAGCGGCCGGCGGCGGCGGGCACCAGCGGCAGCGCCTCCGTCGGGGCCTCCGCCGGGGACGCCTGCTCCCCGGCCGGGAACTGCTCCGCCACGCCGCCGGCGCCGTGGTCCCGCTCCGCGTCCCTGTCCGCGTCCGTGCTCTCGTCCGCGCTCTCGTCCGTGGGCCGGGCGCGGTCCCGGACGGCGCCCACGAGCTGCCACAGCGCGTAGCCGAACAGCGCCGCGGCGACCAGCACGATCCCGCTGCGCTTCTGCTCCGCGTCCAGGAGGGTGGCGGCGTAGCCGGCCCAGGGCACGTGGTACTTCACCAGGCCGCGCAGCTGGGTGGCGGTGACCGGCTCCGCGTCCGGGGCGGCGTTGGCGTCGCCCTGGGTCGTGAAGCTGCGCCGCCCCTCGCCGTCCACCGCGACGCCCACGATCCGGTGGGTCACGAGGGTCGGGTCGTCCGGACGGGGCATGAACGTCACGACGTCCCCGGTGCTCAGTCCCGCGGCGTCGTCCTCGCCCTCGAGCGGGGCGATCACGACCTGGCTGCCGGTCGGGACGGTCGGCTCCATCGAGCCGGAGAGCACCGTCAGGGGCACCCAGCCGAGCGCGAGCGGGAGGACGACGACGGCGAGCAGCAGCGCGGCCACCGCGGTCAGGGCGAGCACGAGCAGCGGGTGGAGGGTCTTGCGGAGCACGGTGGTCATGACGGGAGTCCTTCACAGTTGATGTTGTGGCTTGCGCCGGCCGTCCTGACCGTCCACGCATAGGCGCTGTCCACGTGGGGGATGGCTCCGCCCGTGAGCACGGCCCGGACGAGGACGTCGTAATCCTGATTCTTCTCGTGGCCCGCGACACTCCGGAGCTCGTCGGTGGACAGCCGGATCTCCCGTGCGGAGCCGTCGGTCAGCCGCTTCACCGGCGTGGGCGCCACGGTGCTGCCCCTCGGGCGGACCAGGAGGTGCCACTCCGCCACGGCCGGAGCGCCGGTCCAGGACCACCGGAGCTGTGCGGCGCTGGTGTCCGCACCGCAGCGCGCCGCGTCCTGGGCCGTCGGGCGGTCGGGCGCGGTCACAGGGGGCTGCTCCACGGGAGGCGCCTCCACGGTGAACGGCGCCGTCCAGGAGCGGGTCGTCGACCAGGTGCCGGCCCCGAGGGTGCTGGCCTCCACCACGGTGACGACCTGCAGCACCTGCCCGTCGAGCGCACGGAGCGCGTCCTCGGCGACGGCGTCGGTCGAGACGGTCAGGCACAGCCCGGCAGGCCGGTCGTGCTCCAGGGACGCCCGCGTCCCGCCGTCGACGCGGGCCGGGGCGGATCCTCCGGGTGCGGTGGCGGTCCACTCGGCCGGCGCCGCGCCGTCGTCGCAGGCCGCGCCGGTGCGGTACGCGAAGCGCATGCCCGCCGGCGCGGCCACGGACCGCCCGGCGGAGTCCACCAGGGAGACCTGCACCGGCCGGTACCGGACGTCGAAGCCGGACGTGCTGGTCAGGGTCGCGGCGCCTCCGGCGCCCTCGACCGCGGCGATCTCGAAGCCGATCCGGCCCGTGGTCATGGTGGGCACCTCGGCGAGGGCGGTGGCGGACCAGCGGGCGTGGGTCCCGCCGTTCGGGGTCGTGAGCACGATGACGGCGAGCAGGACGAGGACGCCGAGCACGTAGGCCGTGGGAGTGCGGTACTGGCTCATGGGAGCTCCTGGGGGAGGGGGGTCAGTGCTGGGTGAGGGCGACCGTGAGCGGGCCCGGCGTGACGGTCGTGCCCTGGGCGGCGGGGTCCGGGGACACCTCGTAGGAGACGGTGACGTCGTAGACCGCGCCGTCGTGGGCCGAGGTCACCGTCCAGGAGGACGGCCCGGGCTGCGGCGGCGCGCCGGAGACCGGCACGAGCTCGACGCGGGGGACGACCGCGCCGCCGGCCGGCACGCCGGGATCGACCGTGAGGGTCGCGGCGAGGTTCGCGCCCTCGACGTCGAGGACCGCGCGGGTCGTGACGACGACCGTGTCGCCGGGGGCCAGCGCGGACAGGGCGTCCGCCGCTCCGGTGAGGTCGGTGGTTCCGCGCCGGAGGGCACCGGTCGTGGGATCGACGTCGGTGCGGTGGAGGGTCGCCCGCGCGGGCTCCAGCGCCACGTCGAGGGCGCCGGTGCTGACGGCCTGCGTCTCGAGCGGTGCCGTGTCGGACCACCGGGCGGCCGTTCCGAGGCTGTTGCCCAGCAGGGTCAGCGCCAGGAGCGCGGCCGCGGCGGCGGCGAGGGCGCGGCCGGCGGTCGAGGGGCGGGAGCGGGAAGTGCGCGTCATGGGGGCCTCTGGGGGTGAGACGGAGCGAGACGGGGACGGGGCACCCCGGTGCGACATCGTCGCTACACCGGGGTGCCGTGGGGCCGGTCGGCCCCGCGTCACACGTTCTGCACGAGCGTGAGCTTCATGGCGTCCAGGGCGAAGTTCTCGTCCTGCATCGTCTGCCCGTTAGTGAGCTGCTCCGGCCAGGTGATCTTCGCCGTCACTGTGATCGGCTGACCGTTGTCCGCCGGCGTGACCCGGTACTTGCCGTCGCCGTCCGTGTCCTGGTCGGCCAGACCCGTGATCGTGACGTCGTAGCCCAGGGCGTCGTGGGCCAGCATCTGCTGGATGCCGGTCGGCAGCTCGGAGGTGTCCACGGAGAGGGTGCCGGTGACGTTCTTGCCCTCGGCGACCACGGAGCTGCCGACGGTGTAGGACAGCGAGTCGCCGGGGACCATTTCGAAGGAACCGAAGTCCTCGAGCACGCCGTGCTGATCGGACCACTGGGTCGTGGTGATCTTGCCGAGCTGGAGCTTGCCGGTGGACACCGAGGTGCCGGCGGCGAAGATGTCCTTGTCGTCGGACCACTTGGAGAAGGTGCCGCCGCCGGCGGCGAGGAGGCCGACGGCCACGGCGCCGGCCAGGACGGCCTTGCCGGCGCGCCGGTTCCGGCCGGCCTTCGCGGTGGACTCGGACAGGGGGGTCTGCGCTGCAGTGTTCATGGTTCCGCCTTCGAGCGAGAGAGGGGTGAGAGGAGAGGCCGCGCGGGATCGGTGCGCGTGTGGTGCCGGGCATCCGGTGGGGTGTCGGCGGAGGCGGCGTGCACCCGGTCCCCCCGGATCACGGGGGACGGGGTGCCCGCTGCGACGGCCGCGCCTCGGCGCGCCGGCCCGTGGAACCGCAGTGGATCGCCCGGAGGATCCGCCGGCAGCCCTGCCGCCGAATTCCCTTGACACGTCAACTCTAGACAAAAGTCTATGAATAAGAACAGAACATGCCTGTCCCCACTTCGCCCGACGTTACTGCTCGGTAATGCCGCCGCTTCGGCCCCCGCGGGCCGCGCCCATAGGATGCCGGGGGAGGGCTCCCACCCGGTGGAGCCGGGACCGGAGGACCGCCATGACCCGAGCTTCCCAGCGGCGCCGCGTGCACCGGTACACCGCCGACGGCGGCGGGACCGGACGCGCGGACACCCTGGCCGGTGAGGAGCCCCTGGAGATCCGGCTCGACGGCAGGCCGTTCACCGTCACGATGCGCACCCCGGGTCACGACTTCGACCTCGTGGCCGGGTTCCTCGTCTCCGAGGGCGTGGTGCGCGCGCCGGCCGAGATCGTGCAGATGGACTACCGCAGCGGCATCGGCCCGGACGGGCAGCGGACCTACAACGTGGTGGAGGTGCGGCTCGCGCCGGGGGTCGCCCTGCCGGACACCTCCATGGAGCGGCACGTCTACACGTCGTCGTCGTGCGGGGTCTGCGGCACGGCGTCCATCGAGGCCGTCACCAAGGTCTCCTCGTTCGACCCCGCCGCGGACCGGACCGGGCTCCCCGTGCCCGCGCTGCTCGCCCTGCCGGACCGGCTGCGCACCGGGCAGAAGCTGTTCGCCACGACCGGCGGCGTCCACGCCGCGGGGCTCTTCCGCTTCCCGGACGGCCCCGGCGGCGACGGTGCCGGCGAGCCCGAGCTGCTGTGCGTGCGGGAGGACGTGGGGCGGCACAACGCCGTGGACAAGGTGGTGGGCTGGGCCCTGCGCGAGAACCTCCTGCCCCTGGGCTCCACCGTGCTCCAGGTCTCGGGCCGCGCCTCGTTCGAGCTGGTGCAGAAGGCGTACATGGCCGGCGTCCCGGCGCTCGCGGCCGTCTCGGCGCCCTCGGCCCTCGCCGTGGACCTCGCGGAGCGGACGGGGGTCACCCTGCTCGGCTTCAGCCGCGGCACCTCCTTCAATGCCTACGCGCACCGGGAGCGCCTGGTCCCCTGAGCGGGCGGGGGGAGCCCCCGCCGCTGGCTACGATGGGGTCATGAAGCCCTTCCTGCTGCTCGCCACCCGCGCCGAGGACGACGTCGCGGACGAGGAGTACGAGACCATCTGCCGCTTCAGCGGCCTGCAGGAGAGCCACCTCCACCGGGTCCGGCTGGAGGCCGGGCCCATGCCGCCGATCGACCTCGAGCGCTACTCCGGGGTCGTCATCGGCGGGTCCCCGTTCAACTCCTCCGACCCGCCGCAGCAGAAGTCGGAGGTGCAGCGGCGGGCCGAGTCCGAGATGCGGGACCTGCTCGACGAGGTCGTCGCCCGGGACTTCCCGCTCCTCGGCGCCTGCTACGGCGTCGGCACCCTCGGTACGCACCAGGGCGGGATCGTGGACCGCACCCGCGGCGAGGAGATCGGCGTCATCGAGGTCACCCTGACCGAGGAGGGGCTGCGGGACCCGCTGCTCCGGGAGTTCCCGCCGGCGTTCCACGGGTTCGTGGGGCACAAGGAGGGCACGCGCACCCTGGCGCCCGCAGCCGTCCTGCTCGCGACCGGCGCGGACTGCCCCGTCCAGATGTTCCGGATCAAGCAGAACCTCTACGCGACCCAGTTCCATCCCGAGCTCGACGCCCCCGCCCTGCTCCGCCGGATCGAGGCGTACAAGGAGCACGGGTACTTCCCGCCGGCCGAGGCCGAGGACGTCAAGGACCGGATCCGCACGGGGCCGCCCGTGACCGAGCCCGAGAAGATCCTCGCCGCCTTCGTGGACCGCTACGCCCGCTGACGCGTCGCGGACGGGCCCGTCCCGTCCTCGCCGCACGACGCGGAGCGACTTCTCCGAGATCTGAGAGAGCGCTCTCTTGACGGTGTGAGCCACGGCACATACAGTCGAGGCACAGCAGAGAGAGCGCTCTCTCAAGAGCAGCTCCTCTCCAGCCCTTCACACAAGGAGTGACCGTGGGACACACGCGACTCAAGCGAACGACAGCCCTGGCGGGTGCGGCGGCACTGGCAGCCGTCGCCACGGGGTGCGGCGGGGGCGGAGGCGAGCCGGCCAGCGCCGACAACCCCGTCGAACTCACCGTCACCACCTTCGGGACCTTCGGCTACGACGACCTCTACGGCGAGTACGAGGAGCTGAACCCGGGCGTGACCATCAAGGCCACGAACATCGACCGCGGCTCGAACGCGCGCACGGACGCCTTCACCAAGATCGCCGCCGGGTCCGGGCTCAGCGACGTCACCGCCATCGAGGAGGGCTGGCTCGGCTCGATCATGGAGGTCTCCGACCAGTTCGTGGACCTCAACGAGCACGGCGCGGCCGACATCAAGGACAACTGGGTGCCGTGGAAGTTCGAGCAGGGGACCGACCCGGAGGGCCGCGTCATCGGGTACGGCACCGACATCGGTCCCCAGGGCCTCTGCTACAACGGAAAGCTCTTCGAGGAGGCCGGTCTGCCCAGCGACCGCGAGGAGGTCGCGGAGCTCTTCGGCGGCGACGACGCCACCTGGGAGACCTACTTCGAGCTCGGCCGCGAGTACCAGGAGACCACGGGCAAGGCCTGGTACGACCAGTCCGGCTTCGTGTGGAACTCGATGGTCAACCAGCTCGACGAGGGCTACTACACCGCCGACGGCGAGCTGAACGTGGAGGGCAACGAGCAGCTGCGCGAGCGCTTCGACCTGCTCGCCGCGGGCACGCTGGACGGCCTCTCCGCCAACCAGACCCAGTTCGACTGGGGCAACGGCCAGGCCTTCGTGGACGGCTCCTTCGCGACCTTCGTCTGCCCCGGCTGGATGCTCGGCACCATCGAGGGCCAGCTCGAGTCCGCCGGCGGCGGCGAGGGCAGCGGGTGGGACTTCGCCGACGTCTTCCCGGGCGGCGCCTCCAACTGGGGCGGCGCGTTCCTCTCCGTCCCGGAGACCTCCGAGCACCCGGAGGAGGCGGCGAAGCTCGCGGCCTGGCTCACCGCGCCCGAGCAGCAGGTCAAGCAGTCGGCCAAGGCGAACAACTTCCCCAGCACCATCGAGGCCCAGGAGAAGCTGGTCGAGGACGCCGAACCGAACCCCGTGTTCAACGACGCACCCACCGGGGTGATCCTCGCGTCCCGCGCCGAGGGGGTCGTCGCCCAGTTCAAGGGCCCGCACGACTCCGTGATCCAGGAGAACGTCTTCCTGCCGCCGCTGAAGCGCCTCGACGCCGGGACCGCCACGGCCGACGAGGCCTGGGACGAGGCCCTCGCGCTTCTCGACGACCTGGTCGTCAACAACTAGCAGGACCCGGCCACGGGGCCTCCGGAATCCGCCGGAGGCCCCCTCACGGAAGCGCGAGACCCTCATGACCACGACAGCCCACCGCCCCGCCGCCGCAGCGCCCGCCGCGCCGGCGCCGAGTCCGCCCAGGCCGACCCGCAGACAGCGGCTCATCGTCCTGGACCTGAAAGCCTCCCCCTACCTGTACATCGCGCCCTTCTTCGTCCTCTTCGGAGTGGTGGGGCTCTTCCCGCTCGGGTACACGTTCTTCGTCTCGCTCTTCGACTGGCACCTGCTCACCGGCCGGGGCGAGTTCGTGGGGCTGGGCAACTTCACCGAGGTGCTGCGGGACCGGTTCTTCTGGAACTCGCTGTTCAACACGGTGAGCATCTTCCTGCTCTCGAGCATCCCGCAGCTGGCGGCCGCGGTGCTGATCGCGGCGGTCCTGGACCAGAACCTGCGCGCCAGGACGCTGTGGCAGATGAGCGTGCTGCTGCCCTACGTGGTCACCCCGGTGGCCGTGGCCATGATCTTCACGAACATGTTCGGCGAGCAGTACGGGCTCATCAACAACATCCTCGGCAGCTTCGGGGTCGACCCGATCCTGTGGAAGAACGAGACGCTGCCCAGCCACATCGCCATCGCCGCCATGGTCAACTGGCGCTGGACCGGCTACAACGCGCTGATCCTGCTCGCGGCGATGCAGGCGGTGCCCCGTGACCTGTACGACGCCGGCGCGATCGACGGCGCGGGCCCTCTCCGCCGGTTCTTCAGCATCACCCTGCCGAGCATCCGTCCCACGATGGTGTTCGTGGTCATCACGACCACCATCGGCGGCCTCCAGATCTTCACGGAGCCGAGGCTCTTCGACCCCGTGGCCGCGGGCGGCACGCAGCGCCAGTTCCAGACCACGGTCCTCTACCTCTGGGAGATGGCCTTCCAGCGGCAGAACTTCGGCAAGGCCGCGACCATCGCCTGGCTGCTCTTCCTCCTCATCCTGCTCTTCGGCCTGGTCAACTACCTGGTCTCGCGCCGCATCGCGACGGCGTCCGACGGGGGGAGGCCGCCGCGCAGGACCGGGCGCGGGGCCGATCGGCGGCGGAGGCCGCGTGCGGTGGACGCCGTCGTCCCCGACGCGGCGGCGAACACCGGCACCGGCGCGCCACGGGCGGCCGCAGCACCGACGACCACGAGGAGGACACGATGACCGTCACCGGCGCACCCACGAGGACCAGGACGCGGCGGCCGCGGGCGGTGCCCGTGCGCCGGCGGATCTTCGGGGACGGGCACCGCCCCGGCTTCCTCACCTACGGCCTGCTGTCCGCGTTCTTCCTGGCCAGCGCCTATCCGCTGTGGTGGTCGGTGATCATCGGCAGCCGCTCCAACGAGGCCCTCGGGCGCACCTGGCCGCCGCTGCTGCCGGGCGGCAACTTCTGGACGAACGTGGGCGAGGTCTTCGACACCATCCCCTTCTGGCTGGCCCTCGGCAACAGCGTGCTCATCTCGGGGATCATCACCGTCTCGGTGGTCACGTTCTCCACCCTCGCCGGGTACGCGTTCGCCAAGCTGCGGTTCAAGGGGCGCGACGGCCTCATGGTCGCGGTCGTCGCGACCATGGCCATCCCCACGCAGCTCGGCATCATCCCGCTGTTCATGCTCATGCGCGAGCTCGGCTGGACCGGCGAGATCGGGGCGGTCGTCGTGCCCACCCTCGTCACGGCGTTCGGCGTGTTCTTCATGCGCCAGTACCTCGTGGACGTCATCCCCGACGAGCTCATCGAGTCGGCCCGGATGGACGGGGCGTCGATGATCTCCACCTTCTGGCACGTCGCGCTCCCCGCGGCCCGCCCGGCCATGGCCATCCTCGGCCTGTTCACCTTCATGACGGCGTGGACCGACTTCCTGTGGCCGCTGCTCGTCCTCGACGCGAGCAACCCCACCCTGCAGACGGCGCTGAGCCAGCTGCAGTCGGCCCGCTACGTGGACTACTCGATCGTCCTCGCCGGCGCCGTCATGGCCACGCTTCCCCTCCTGGCGCTCTTCGCCGTCGCGGGCAGACAACTCATTTCCGGAATCATGCAAGGAGCAGTGAAGGGCTAATGCCGAACAACGCAGAAGACGCAGCCGTGCACCACCGCAGCTGGCCCGAGGGCTTCCTCTGGGGCTCGGCCACCGCCGCGGCCCAGGTGGAGGGCGCCGGGCACGAGGGCGGCAAGGAGGACTCCGTCTGGGACGCCTTCGCCCGTCTGCCGGGCGCCGTGGCCAACGGCGACACCCTGGAGGACGCCGTGCAGCACTACCACCGGATGCCCGAGGACGTGCGGATCATGAAGGAGCTCGGGCTCGGCTCCTACCGCTTCTCCACGAGCTGGGCGCGGGTGCGTCCCGGTGACCGGGCCCCGAACCCCGAGGGCCTGGACTTCTACTCCCGCCTGGTCGACGAGCTGCTCGAGGCCGGCATCCTGCCCTGGCTGACCCTGTACCACTGGGACCTGCCGCAGGCGCTCGAGGAGAAGGGCGGGTGGGCCCACCGGGACACCGCGCACCGTTTCCTCGAGTACGCCGACGACGTGCACTCGGTGCTCGGCGACCGGGTGCGGCACTGGACCACGTTCAACGAGCCCTTCTGCTCGTCGCTGCTCGGCTACGCGGCCGGGGTCCACGCGCCCGGCCGGCAGGACCCCCGGGCCGCCGTCGCCGCCGTGCACCACCAGCACCTGGCCCACGGCCTCGCGGTCGAGCACCTGCGGTCCCGCGGTGCCGAGCACCTGGGCATCACCCTCAACCTCAGCAACTCGATCCCCCGAGACCCCTCGGACCCGGTGGACCTCGACGCCGCCCGGCGGTTCGACTCCCTGCAGAACCGCCTCTTCCTGGACCCCATCCTGCGCGGCGCGTACCCCGAGGACACCCTCGCGGACCTGGACCGGTTCGGCCTCCGCGATCTCGTCCGGGACGGTGACCTCGCGACCATCGGGGCGCCCCTCGACTTCCTCGGCGTGAACCACTACCACGACGACCTCATCAGCGGGCACCCGGAGTCCTCCGGCGGCGACGGCCACTCCGGCGGCGCCAGCCGCCCCACGTCCTCATGCTGGATCGGCTCCGAGGACATCGCGTTCCCGAGCCGCGGCCTGCCGCGCACGGCGATGGACTGGGAGGTGAACCCGGACGGGCTGCGGAAGCTCCTGGTGCGCCTGGGCGAGGAGTACCCCGCGCTCCCGCCCCTGTACGTCACCGAGAACGGCGCCGCCTACGACGACGTCGTCAGCGACGACGGCGCCGTCCACGACACGGAGCGCACCGAGTTCGTCCTCGGCCACATCGCGGCCGTGGGGGAGGCCATCGACCAGGGCGCGGACGTCCGCGGCTACTTCGTGTGGTCGCTGCTGGACAACTTCGAGTGGTCGTGGGGCTACGGCAAGCGCTTCGGCGTGGTCCGGGTGGACTACGGGACGTTCGAGCGCACGGTCAAGGACAGCGGTCGCGCCTACGCCGGGGTCATCGCCGCCGCCGCGGACCGCACGCCGGTGGCCCCGTCCACGGGCGCCTAGCATTGATGCCAGCCCACCCGCCGAGAGCACCGGAGATGATCATGACGCAGCGCGCAGGCGGCCCCCGGCCCGTGCCGACGCTCGAGATGGTGGCCGCGCTGGCCGGGGTCTCGCGGGCGACCGTGTCCCGGGTGGTGAACGACTCGCCCAGCGTCGACCCCGAGCTGGCGCAGTCGGTGCGGAAGGCCATCGAGGCCCTCGACTACACCCCGAACCGGGCGGCGCGTTCGCTGGCGAAGCGACGGGCCAACTCGGTCGCCCTGATCATCCCGGAGTCCACGTCCAAGGTGTTCGCGGACCCGTTCTTCACGACCGTGGTCCAGGGCATCGCGATGTACCTGACGGACACCGACTTCACCCTGAACATGGTCATCGCGTCCGAGGCGAAGCCCGAGAAGACCCGCAGCTTCCTGCTCGGCGGCAACGTGGACGGTGCCCTGGTGGTCTCGCACCACAGCGGCGACCACTCGTGGACCCACCTCTCGGGGTCGCTGCCCATGGTGTTCGCGGGTCGCCCGCTCGTCGGCGCCGAGGACGCCTACTACGTGGAGGTCGAGAACGAGGCCGCTGCCTGCAGCGCCACCCGGCTGCTCACCGCGAGCGGGCGGCGGAGCATCGCGACCATCGCCGGGCCGCAGGACATGCCCCCGGGCATCGACCGGCTGGCGGGCTGGCGGACCGCGGTGCGGGAGGCCGGGCTGGACGAGCAGCTGGTGGAGGTGGGCGACTTCACGCTCGCCTCGGGGGCCCGGGCCATGCAGCGGCTGCTGGACCGCGGCCGGCCGGTCGACGCCGTGTTCGCCGCGAACGACCAGATGGCGGCCGGGGCGTACACCGTGATCCAGGGCCGCGGCCTGCGCATCCCGGAGGACATCGCCGTGGTGGGCTTCGACGACGACTCCTTCGCGACGTCGGTGACCCCCGCGCTGACCACGGTGAACCACCCGATCGTCGAGCTCGGCCGGAAGATGGCCGAGACCCTCGTCGACATGATCGAGGGCCGGCCGACGGACCGGGTGACCATCATGTCGACCTCGCTCGTGCTCCGGGACTCCGTCTAGTCCTTCCCGCCCCGAGCCGGGCGACGCCCCGGCGCCGTCGTCGGCGTCCCCGGATCCTCCCCGAAAGGCCACCATGCCCCCTCCAGCCCTCCCCGCCCCGGTGACGGGCGACGACCCCGCGACGGCGACCGGCCGTCCCGTGCACTGGGGCGTCGTCGCCACCGGGTCGATCGCCGGCCGCGTGGTCGAGGACCTGGCGCTGCTCGACGACGCCGTGCTCTCGGCCGTCAGCTCCCGCTCCCGGTCCTCCGCCGAGGCGTTCGCCGAGCGCTTCGGCGCGGCCCGGAGCCACCACGACCACGACGGCACCACCGGCTGGGAGCGCCTCGTCGCGGACCCCGCCGTGGAGGTCGTCTACGTCGCCACGCCCCACGCCCAGCACCACGCCGTGGCCCGCGCGGCCCTCGAGGCCGGCAAGCACGTGCTCTGCGAGAAGCCGCTGACCATGAACGCCCGGGAGGCGGGGGAGCTGCGGGAGCTCGCCCGGGCGCGCGGGCTGTTCCTCATGGAGGCGGTGTGGACGCGCTTCCTGCCGAGCTTCGGGCGCGCCCTCGACATCGTCCGCTCCGGCGAGATCGGCCGGGTCCGCTGGCTCCAGGCGGACCTCGGCGCCCCGGTGCCGTACGACCCCGGGTCCCGGCTCTGGGATCCCGCGGCGGGCGGAGGGGCCCTGCTGGACCTCGCCGTGTACCCGCTCACCTGGGCGCTCGCGGCGCTCGGCGCACCGGCCGGCCTCACGGCCCACGGCGTCCTCCACGAGGACGGCGTGGACCTGCACAACGGCCTGACCCTCACCTGGGCGGACGGCGCGCACGCCCACCTCACCACGTCCATCGAGACGGACTGCCCGGGCACGGTGACCATCAGCGGGACGGACGGCTGGCTGCGCACCGGGGCGCCCCTCTACCACCCCGGTGAGCTCGTGGTCCGGTCCGGGGGAGCCGCGCCGCGGACCGAGCGCTTCCGGGCCGCCGGGCACGGCTTCGCCCACGAGCTGCGGGAGGTGACCCGGTGCCTCCAGGCCGGCCTGACCGAGAGCCCGCGCATGCCGCTCGCGGACACCGTGCTGGTGCTGGAGCTGCTCGACGACGCGCGCCGGCAGATGGGCCTGCGCTACCGCAGCGACCTGCCCTGACCGGCGGGCGCCACGACGGGGCGCCCCCGAACTGTCGCGTGTCCGGAAGGGACCGGCTGCGGATACCGTGGGAGGCATGACCACGCGCGCCGCCCCCTGGAGGCAGGGATCCCTCGACGACGACCCCTCGGGCCCCGGGCCCCGGCTCCTGCCGTACCACCGGCTCGGCCACGCCGACCCCGACCACCGGTGGTGGAAGCCGCTCGTGGAGCTGCTGCTCTTCGGCGCCTTCTACGGGGTGCTGGCCATCGTGTTCGGCATCGTGTGGGCCGTGGGGCTCGTGGCCGTGCGCGGCGAGGAGGCCCTGGACGAGGTCTTCCTCGGGGGCACGGAGCTGGACATGATGGACCCGGCGATCTTCTTCATGCTGTTCTTCTCCCTGGTCCTCATGATCCCGGCGCTCCTCGCGGCCCGGGCCATCACGGGCCCCCGCCCCCTCGGGCTGCTGCTGTCCGTGACGGGACGGCTGCGCTGGGGCCTCCTCGGCCGGTGCCTCCTCGTGGCCCTTGCCGTCTACGCGGTGGGCCAGGCGGCCGCCCTCCTCGTGGAGTACGCGCTGCTCGGCTCGCTGACCGCCCCGCAGCCGGTGGAGGGCTTCTGGTGGCTGATCGCCATGATCGTGCTGGTGGTCCCGCTGCAGTGCGCGGCGGAGGAGCTCGTCTTCCGGGGCTACCTGCTGCAGACCGTGGGACGGTGGCTGCGCCGGCCCGTGTTCGCGATCCTGCTGCCGGTGCCCCTGTTCACGTTCGGGCACCTGTACGACGCCTGGGGGCTGCTGGCGGTCGCGGTCATGGCGGTCGTCGCCGGCTGGCTGACCTGGCGCACCGGCGGGCTCGAGGCGGCGATCGCCCTGCACGTGGTCAACAACGTCATCGCCACGCTCTTCGGCGCGCTCGGCCTGGCCGACCCGGACGCCGAGGAGTCGTCCTGGGTGGCCCTCGCCCTCTCGGCGGGCCTGCAGCTGCTCTTCGCGTGGCTCGTGGTCCGCGGCGCGCGCCGGCGCGGCGTGGAGGTGACCCGGACCGTGCACCCGCCGCGGCCGGCCCTCCTCCTCGCGGCCGGCCCCGGACCCGGTGGGGAGGGCCGTGGGCCCGGAGCCTGGGTGTGCCCCGGCCCGCCCGCCTGTCCCGGTCACTGGGCGGGACAGGCGCCCGGACGCGCGCCCCAGCACCTTTCGTAGACTGACGGCATGGAACCCCGCACCGCAGTCGACCCCCGGTCCGCCGTCGAGGACCTCGGCCGCTACGTGATGGAGTCGCCGAGCTCCTTCCACGCCGCGCACGCCGCCGCCGCCCGGCTGGAGGAGGCGGGCTTCGTCCGCCTCGACGAGACGGAGGACTGGGCCCGGACCGGCGTCCGCGGGCGGCGCTACGTGCTCCGCGACGGGGCTGTCATCGCGTGGGCCACCCCGGCGGAGGTCCCCCCCGCGGCGGGGTTCCGGATCCTCGGTGCGCACACCGACTCGCCGGGCTTCAAGCTCAAGCCGAGGCCCACCACCACGGCCCACACCTGGCACCAGGCCGGGGTCGAGACCTACGGCGGGGCGCTGCTGAACTCGTGGCTGGACCGCGAGCTGCGCCTGGCGGGCCGGCTCGTGGTCCGCGGGACGGACGGCGCCCCGGTGGAGCACCTGACCGCCACCGGCCCCGTGGCCCGCATCCCGCAGCTCGCCATCCACCTGGACCGCGAGGCCAACAAGGGCCTGCAGCTCGACCGCCAGCAGCACGTGCAGCCGATCTGGGGAGTGGGGCAGCCGGAGGACGCGGACGTCCTCGCGCTGCTGGCCGAGCACGCGGACGGCGGGCCCGTGGACCCGGCCCGCATCGTCGGCTACGACGTGGTGCTGGCGGACGCCCAGCCCCCCGCCGTGTTCGGGCAGGGCGGTACGCTGTTCGCCTCCGGGCGGCTGGACAACCTGTCCTCCGTGCACGCCGGGCTGAGCGCGCTCGCCCGCGAGGCCGAGGCGGTCGAGCAGGGCCGGCACATCGCGGTGCTCGCCGCGTTCGACCACGAGGAGATCGGCTCCCGCACCCGCTCCGGCGCCGCGGGACCGTTCCTCGAGGACGTGCTGGTGCGCATCGGTGAGGGCCTGGGCCGCTCCGCCGCCGAGCACCGGCGCTCCCTGGCCGGGTCCGTGTGCCTGTCCGCCGACGCCGGGCACCTGGTGCACCCCAACTACCAGGGCCACCACGACCCCGTGAACCAGCCGGTGCCGGGGGCGGGGCCGCTGCTGAAGATCAATGCGGACCAGCACTACGCCACGGACGCCGTGGGCGCCGGGATCTGGGCCGAGGCCTGCGCGCGCGCCGGTGTGGGCTACCAGGAGTTCGTCTCCAACAACCGGGTGCCGTGCGGGTCCACCATCGGGCCCATCACCGCGGCCCGGCTGGGGGTGCGCACGATCGACGTCGGCATCGGCCTGCTGTCGATGCACTCGGCCCGGGAGCTGTGCCACGTGGACGACGTCGCCGCCCTCGGGGCGGTCGCGGGGGCCTTCTACACCGCCTGACCCGCCGCGACGCCGTTCGAGGGGCGCCGTCTGCTCGACCTGCTGCGCGGGGGGTCGCCACTGAACGGTGCGAGTCGGTCGTTCCGTTCGGTGGCGACCCCTCGGCGCGGACGGTTCGCGGCCGGCGAGGGGCGGCTCAGCCGGGGATCGACGCCGTGCCGACCGCGACCCGCTCGGCCGGGAACTGCGGCATCGCGATGTCGGCCATCCGGGCGAGCACCCGCACGACCTGGCAGGAGTAGCCGAACTCGTTGTCGTACCAGACGTAGAGCACCAGCGAGCTGCCGTTGACGATCGTCGCGAGACCGTCGACGACGCCCGCGCGGCGGGAGCCCACGAAGTCGGTAGACACGATCTCGGGGGAGTCGGTGTAGTCGATCTGCTTGCGCAGGGACGAGTTCAGCGAGATGTCCTTCAGGTACTGGTTGACCGCGTCCTCGGACTCCGGGGCCTGCTCGAGCTGCAGGTTGAGGATGGCCATGGACACGTCCGGGGTGGGGACGCGGATCGCGTTGCCCGTCAGCTTGCCGGCCATCTCCGGCAGGGCCTTGGCCACGGCCTTCGCGGCGCCGGTCTCGGTGATGACCATGTTGAGGGCGGCGGAGCGGCCCCGGCGGTCGCCCTTGTGCCAGTTGTCGATGAGGTTCTGGTCGTTGGTGTAGGAGTGGACCGTCTCCACGTGGCCCTGCGCGATGCCGTACTTGTCGTGCAGGACCTTCACGACCGGGGTGATCGCGTTGGTGGTGCAGGACGCGGCGGACAGGATGGTGTCCTCCGGGGTGATGACGTCGTCGTTGACCCCGCACACGATGTTCTTCAGGTCGCCCTTGCCCGGTGCGGTGAGCAGCACCTTGGCCACGCCCTTGGCCTGCAGGTGCTTCGAGAGCCCGGCCTCGTCGCGCCACACGCCCGTGTTGTCCACGACGATCGCGTTGTCGATCCCGTAGGCGGTGTAGTCGATCTCGGTGGGGTCGTTCGCGTAGATGAACTTGATGGCCACCCCGTTGGCCGTGATGACGTCGTTCTCCTCGTCGACGTGGATGGTCCCGTCGAACTTCCCGTGCACCGAGTCGCGGCGCAGGAGGGAGGCGCGCTTGACCAGGTCGTTGCCCGGCTTCTTGCGCACCACGACGGCGCGCAGGTTCAGGCCGGTGCCGTCGTTGCGGTTGATGAGGATGCGGGCGAGCAGGCGGCCGATGCGGCCGAACCCGTAGAGCACCACGTCCTGGGACTCCGGGGAGTTCTGGGCCCTGCGGTCCACCACGGGGGCGAGCTCCTCGCGCAGGAACGACTCGAGGTCCTGGTCCGACTCCTGGGCGAGCCGGTTGAGCTTGCCGAGGTCCACCGCGCAGGTGCCGAGGTTCAGCCCGGACATGGCCTCGAGCAGGCGGGTCGTGTCCTCGAGGGGCAGCTCCTCGCCGTCGATCCGGCGGGCGAAGCGGTGCGCCTTGATGATCTGGGTGACGGACTTGTGCACCAGGGAGCGGCCGTAGACCGTCGGCACGACCTTGTTCTCACGGTGCAGGCGTCCGACCAGGGGGACGATGCCCTCGGCGAGCGACTCGCGGTCGGCCCAGCTTTCAGGAGTGCTCAAGAATGACTCTCTTCCTCGGCCGGGGACGTCATCGTGTCCGGCCGTGACGTGCCGCGCCTCGTTGCGCGGTCGGGTGCGCGCCGCTGCGGTTCGCGCAGGACGCCGCCCTCCATTCTAGGGGCACCGGGGGCGGGAAGGGCTCCCGTTACGGGCCCGGCGGGCCGGTCCGGTGCCGGGGGCGGCGGGGCCGGCGGGTGCTACCGTGAGAGCATGCTGACGGTCATCGGTGAGGCGCTCGTGGACGTGGTCTCGAAGCGCGGCCAGGAGCCCCGCGCGCACGCCGGGGGAAGCCCCATGAACGTGGCCGTGGGCCTGGCCCGGCTCGGCCACGAGGTCCAGTTCCTCGGCCGCTACGGCGAGGACGAGTACGGCACGCAGGTCGAGGCGCACCTGCGGGACAACGGCGTGCTCCTGCCCTTCGACGCCGACACGCGGCCCACCTCCGTGGCCGAGGCCGTCATCGGGGAGGACGGCGCCGCGACCTACGACTTCCAGCTCGACTGGTCCCTGGACCTCTCGGACGAGCAGCTGGCCGAGCTGCTCCGGGACACCTCCCTGCTGCACGTCGGGTCGATCGGGGCGATGCTCGAGCCCGGCGCCTCGAAGGTCCTGCACGCCGTGGAGCAGGCCCACCGCTCGGCCCTGATCTCCTACGACCCCAACTGCCGGCCGTCCATCATCCCGGACTCCTCGGACGCCCGGGCCCGGGCCGAGCAGCTCGTGGCCCTCGCCGACGTCGTGAAGGCCTCGGACGAGGACCTCCTGTGGCTGTACCCCCACCGCAGCGTCGAGGAGAGCGCGGGCGCCTGGCTCAAGGCCGGCGCGGAGCTCGTCGTCGTCACCCGCGGGCCCCTGGGGCCCTGGGCCCGCACCCGCGCCACCGGGCCGCGCGGGGTGGAGGTGCCCGCCGCCCGCACCACGGTCGTGGACACCGTGGGGGCCGGGGACTCCTTCATGGCCGCGCTGCTCGGCTGGCTCACCGACCACGGCTACACGGGCGCGCCGGCCCGCGAGCGGATCGACAACCTGGACGAGCAGCAGGTCGGCGAGCTGCTGCGCTACGCCGCCGCGGCGGCCGGCGTCACGGTCTCCCGCGCCGGCGCGGACCTGCCCCGCAAGGACGAGCTGCCCGCGCCCTGACCCGCCCCGACCCCACCCGTCCCGTCCCGTCCAAGGAGAGCCCGTGCCCGAGCGCGACCCGTACGCCGACCTGCCCGACCTGCCGAGCTTCACCCTCACCTCCGAGGACATCTCCGACGGCGGCCCGCTCGCCCCGGCCCAGCTCTCGGGCATCATGGGCGCCGGCGGCCAGGACGTGTCCCCGCAGCTGAGCTGGTCCGGGGCCCCGGAGGGCACGAAGAGCTACGTGGTCACGGTCTTCGACCCGGACGCCCCCACCCCCAGCGGCTTCTGGCACTGGTGCCTGTCCAACATCCCCGCCGACGTCACCTCCCTCGCGCGCGGCGCGGCGTCCGACCCTCCGGCCGGGGCGGTCAAGCACCGCAACGACGGTGGCACCGACGAGTACGTGGGCGCCGCCCCGCCCCCCGGCCACGGGCCGCACCGCTACATCGTGTGCGTGACCGCCGTGGGCGAGGAGCAGATCGAGGTCGACGAGAGCGCCAGCCCCGCCGTCGTCAACTTCCAGCTCTTCAGCTCCGGGATCGCCCGCGCCTGCCTCACCGGGACGCACGAGGCCTAGGTGGCAGTACACCCGTGAGCCCTGATCCGGAGGTCCCCGGGACGGCGCCGATCCGGATGATCGCCAGCGACCTCGACGGCACCGTCCTGGGGCACGACTTCCGCTTCCGCCCGCGCACCGTCGACGCGATCCGCGCCGCCCAGGACAGCGGCATCCACGTGGTGTTCGTGACGGGCCGGCCCATGCGCTGGCTCGACCCGCTGCGCGAGCAGCTCGGCCACGAGGGCGTGGTCATCTGCTCGAACGGGGCGGTGGTCTACGACCTCAGCGCCGACCTGGTCGTGGAGTCGAGCCTGTTCCCGGCCCGGGACGCCTTCGCGGTCATGGACGAGGTCGCGGCCCGGCACCCCGGCACGCTGTTCGCGGCGGAGACCCTCGAGGGGGTCTTCACGGACCACGGGTGGGCCAGGACCGACCGGATGGAGGTCGGCGCCCCCCTGGTCGGGGCGCTGCGGGACCGGCTGCCGGAGGACCAGGGGCTGGTGAAGTTCCTGGCCAAGCTGGACACCGCCGAGCCGCAGGAGTACTTCCGGGCGCTCGCCGAGCTCGTGGCCGGCCGGCTGTCCGTGACGCACTCCGTGGCGGCGGCCCCGCTCGTGGAGATGGGGCAGAAGGGGCTCACCAAGGCGCGCACCCTCGAGCAGTACGCGGCCGAGCGCGGCATCCGCCCGCACGAGGTGATGGCCTTCGGCGACATGCCCAACGACCTCGAGATGCTCACGTGGGCCGCCCACGGCTACGCCATGGCGAGCGGGCACCCCGCGGTCGCGCGGGCCGTGGGCCGCACGGCCCCGCCGTTCGAGGAGGACGGGGTGGCCCAGGTGATCGAGGCCCTGCTGCGCGGCGGCCGACCTGGCGCGTCATGGGCGGGACAATCCGCTACCACGGGGTAACAATAGGGGGGTGACCCCTCCAGCGCACCGGCGCGACGCCCCCGCAGCCCTGGCCCACCGCGGTTTCTGCCGGGACGGTGCCGAGAACACCCTCGACGCCTTCCGGGCGGCCCGGGACCTCGGCTACGAGTGGATCGAGACGGACGTCAACACGACGGCCGACGGGGTGGTCCTGTCCTTCCACGACGAGACCCTCGACCGCGTCACCGGCGGCAGCGGGAAGGTCTCCGCCCTGACCTGGGCGCAGATCAGGGCCGAGCGCGTCGCCGGTGCCGGGCGCATCCCCCGCTTCGCCGACCTGCTGACGGAGCTCCCCGAGCTGAAGTTCAACGTGGACGTCAAGGACGAGGCGTCCGTGGCGGCCCTGCCGGCGCTGCTCCACGAGCTCGGCGCCGTGGACCGGGTGCGGGTGACCTCCTTCTCCGAGAGCCGCCGGCGCCGCACGCTGCGGCGGATCCGCGAGCTGGACGGCCGGACCGTGCCCACGTCCTCCGGCAAGGAGGGGATGCGCCTGCTGCTCGTGTGCTCGTGGCTGGGCGGGCCCACCTGGCGTCTCGCGCGGCGGGCGGCCGCCCGGTGGATCGAGCCGTTCGACACCGTGCAGATCCCCCGCCGGTACCGGGTGCGGGGCGGGGCCGAGGTCCAGCTCGTGACCCCCCGCTTCCTGGACTTCGCCCACCGGCACGGCATCGACGTGCACGTGTGGACCGTCAACGAGACGGCCGAAATGGCGGAGCTGCTCGAGCTCGGGGTCGACGGGATCGTCACCGACCGGGCCGACCTGCTCGCCTCCCTCCTGGCGCAGCGTGGACAGTGGCCGCCCTCCGGCGTGTGAGCCGTGGCACGGCGGCGCGGCCCGTGGCAGGGTGGGAGCCATGACCGACACTGCCACGACCGGCACCGCGCAGCACGTCCTGACCGAGGTCCGCAACGGCACCGGACACATCGTGCTCAACCGGCCCCGTCAGCTCAACGCCCTCACCGCACAGATGTACCGGGACCTCAAGACCGCGCTCGACGCGTGGCGGGACGACGACGCCGTGCGCCACGTGCTCGTCACCTCGGCCTCCCCGCGGGCGTGGTGCGCCGGCGGCGACATCCGGGAGGTCCGCGACGCCGTGCTCGCCGGGCGGACGGAGGAGGCCACGGGGGTGTTCGCCGTCGAGTACGCCCTCGACTGCCTGATCGCGGACTACCCCAAGCCCTACGTGGCGCTCATGAACGGGATCTGCATGGGCGGCGGCATGGGCATCTCCGTGCACGGTTCCCACCGCGTGGTAGGTCCCTCCACGGTCATGGCGATGCCCGAGACGAAGATCGGCTTCTTCACCGACATCGGCGCCTCCTGGTTCCTGCCGCGCGTCTCCCGGCCGGACCACCGCGGCGAACCGGGCCTGGCCGTGGGCCGCTGGCTCGCCCTCGGCGGGCAGCGGCTCGGCGGCGCGGACGCCGTCGCCCTCGGGCTGGCCGACGTCCTCGTGGCGGACGAGGACTTCGAGGCCCTCGCCGGGGCCGTGGTGGAGGAGGGCCCGGAGGACGCCCTCTCCCGCTTCGCGCGCGAGCCCGAGCCGTCCTCCGTGGTGGCGCGGTGGGAGGAGATCGAGGAGCGCTACGGCGCCCCGACCCTCGAGCAGATCGTCGCCGCCGCGCCGGAGGACCTCGCGGGGATGAGCCCCTCCTCGCTGGTGCGCACCTTCGAGCTGCTGGAGCGCGGCGCGGCCGACGACAGCGTGCGCTCCTGCCTCGAGCGGGAGCTGCGCCTCGCCGCGGACACGATCGCCCGCCCCGACTTCGCCGAGGGCGTGCGGGCGGTCCTCGTGGACAAGGACAACCGGCCGGCCTGGGAGCACGCCTCCGTCACGGACGTCGACGTCGCGGCCGTCCGGGCCGTGCTCGACGAGAAGCTGCCGCTGCCCCGCTGACCGG
The DNA here is from genome assembly GCF_049897445.1 of Kocuria sp. LHG3120. Lineage (NCBI taxonomy): Bacteria > Bacillati > Actinomycetota > Actinomycetes > Micrococcales > Micrococcaceae > Kocuria > Kocuria sp. LHG3120. The sequence goes on from NZ_JAFCWG010000008.1 coordinate 40,522, forward strand.
CCGGCACCGGCCCGGCGCGCTCAGCGGCGGGACGGGTGCTTCCCGTTGTCGCTGACCACCGGCCGGGGAGGACCCCACCGGTCACCGGCCGGGGTGGGGCGGTCCACGAACCGGCGGTAGCCGAGGTACAGCACCACGGCCAGCGCCACGGTGACCACGGCGAACGAGGCGACGGTGTCCTGCGAGACCAGGCTGCGGACCACGCTGTGCAGCAGCGTGAACAGACCGCCGAGCAGCACGCCGTGGGCGAGCACCGGTCGGCGCCGCTCCACCGCCAGGCTCGCCCCCAGCAGCACGACGGACGCGACCAGGGCGATCACGCCGACGTCGCGGCTGTACCGCATGTGCTCGACCTCCCACGCCCCCCGTTCGCGCTCGTAGGCCGCCCACTGCTGCTGCTCCTCCGGGGCGAGCTCGCGGGTCTCCCGCGCCATCGCGACCGCCGGGGGCGGCGCGGGCTCCTCCGGGCCGGGGTGGACCGTGGCGACGCCGAGACCCACGAACAGGGCCAGCAGCAGCCCCAGGAAGAACGTGTAGACCGTCCGCATGACCCTGCCGTCCGTGCGGTCCTCGGCGCTGTCCTGCGTGCGGTCCTTCATGCGGCGTGCTCCGTCTCCCCCGCCGGTGCGGGACGTCCGTCCAGGGCGCCCGGGTCCGCGGCCGGCCGGCCGCCGGGGCGTGCTCACATTGTGGGGCGGGCCTGCTCCGTTGTCCACGTCCGTCACCTGGCCCGCGGGCCTTCCACCGTGTTCCCCGCCTGCCTACGCTGGAGTCCTCCGCGGCGGCCCACGGGACCCGGGGGCGCGAACGGAGCCGGGCGAGCACCGGAGGGCGGTGGGCCGCGCGCCCGCCGGAGAGGCGGTGGGGACCATGGTGGTCTTCGAGAACAGGGTCGAGGCCGGGCGGCAGCTGGGGAAGCGGCTGAGGTCCCTGCGCGGGCAGGACGTGGTGGTGCTGGGGCTGCCCCGCGGCGGGGTGCCCGTGGCCCACGAGGTGGCCCGCATCCTGGACGCGCCGCTGGACGTCATCGTGGTGCGGAAACTGGGGGTCCCCTCCCAGCCCGAGCTGGCCATGGGCGCCATCGGGGAGGAGGGCGCCCGCGTGCTCGACGAGCGGACCCTCCAGTACTTCGGGGTGACGGACGCGCAGCTCGAGCAGATCGAGGCGCGGGAGCGGGCCGTGCTCGAGGCGCGGACGGCGCGCTTCCGGGAGGGCCGGGAGCGGGTCGATCTCACCGGGCGGACCGCCCTGGTCGTCGACGACGGCATCGCCACCGGCTCCACGGCCCGCGTGGCCTGCCGGATCGCCCGCCAGCTGGGCGCCGCGCGCGTGGTGCTGGCCGTCCCGGTGGCCCCGCAGGAGGCCCTGGGCCGGGTGGTGGAGGCGGACGAGGTGATCTGCCTCGCGACCCCGCCGTACTTCACGGCCGTCGGCTACCACTACCGGGACTTCTCCGCCACCGAGGACGACGAGGTGGTGGCCCTGCTGGGCGCCGCCCGGCGCCGCCACCAGCCGGAGCTGCCCGCGCCGCCCCGGGCGGGGCCGGCCGCGCACGGCTATCCGGTCGACGCCGACGTGCGCATCCCGGCCGGGAGGGAGCAGCTCGAGGCGCACCTGCACCTGCCGGCGCCCGGCGCCGGGGTGGTGGTCTTCGCCCACGGCAGCGGCAGCAGCCGGCGCAGCCCGCGGAACCAGTACGTGGCCTCCGTCCTGCAGCAGGCGGGGCTCGGCACCCTGCTGCTCGACCTGCTCACCCCCGGGGAGGAGACGGACCGCGGCAACGTCTTCGACATCGGCCTGCTCGCCGAGCGGCTGCTCCTGGCCACGGCGTGGCTGCGTGAGCAGCCCGGTTCCGCGGCGTCCCCGGTCGGGTACTTCGGGGCGAGCACCGGCGCCGGCGCCGCCCTGTGGGCCGCGGCCGAGCCCGGCGCGTCCATCGCGGCCGTGGTCTCCCGCGGCGGCCGGCCGGACCTCGCGGACGAGCGGCTGCGCTCGGTGCAGGCACCCACCCTGCTGATCGTCGGCAGCGAGGACTCCGAGGTGCTCGGCCTCAACCGGTGGGCGCAGGAGTCGATGCGCTGCCCCACCCGGTTGGCCGTGGTGGAGGGCGCCACGCACCTCTTCGAGGAGCCCGGCACGCTCGCCGAGGCCGCCGCGCTGGCCCGGGACTGGTTCCTGCGCCACCTCTCCCCGGCCGGGGAGCACGGCGACGGGACGTCCCGGTGAGCCCGCTCGGGCGCGGCCCCTCCCGGGAGGCCGGGGTCCTCGCGGAGATCCGCTCCCTCGCCCAGCCGCTGGAGACGGCGCAGGACCTCGACCCGCTCGTGGAGCGCTGCGCCGGCGCCCGGTTCGTGTGCGTGGGGGAGGCGTCCCACGGCACGCACGAGTACTACCGGTGGCGGGCCCTGCTCAGCCGCCGGCTCATCGAGGAGCACGGCTTCACCTGGATCGGGGTCGAGGGGGACTGGCCGGACTGCTGGCGGATCGACCGGTGGGTGCGCGGCGAGGCGGACCAGGACCTCGACGCCCACGGCGTCCTCGCGGGCTTCGAGCGCTGGCCCACGTGGATGTGGGCGAACGAGGAGGTCGCCGAGTTCCTCGACTGGCTCCGGGAGGAGAACGCCCGCCGGGCCGGCCACGAGCAGGTCGGCTTCTACGGCCTGGACGTCTACTCGCTGTGGGACTCGCTGCGGGAGATCATCGGCTGGCTCGGGACGAGCGCCCCCGAGGCGCTGCCCGCCGCGCTGCAGGCGTGGCAGTGCTTCGTCCCCTTCCACGAGGACCCGCACCGCTACGCGTGGCGGACGCGGATCGTGCCCGAGAGCTGCGAGGCCGACGTCGTCGCCCTCCTCGCCGAGGTGCGCCGGCGCACCATGGACCGGACGGCCGGGGACCCCGCCGCGTTCGACCCCGTCCTCAACGCCATGGTGACGGTCGACGCCGAGCGCTACTACCGGACCATGGTGCGCGGCGACCGGCAGTCCTGGAACGTGCGGGACGAGCACATGGCGGACACCGCGGACCTGCTCTCCCGCCACCACGGGCCCGGCGCCAAGGGCCTGGTGTGGGAGCACAACTCCCACGTGGGGGACGCCCGGGCCACCGACATGTTCGACGCCGGGCTGGTCAACGTGGGCCAGCTGCTGCGCGAGCGCCACCCCGCGCACGAGGTGGTGCTGGTCGGCCTCGCCTCCTGGACCGGCACGGTGGTCGCGGCGGAGGCGTGGGGCGCGGCCGAGGAGGTGCTCGCCGTCCCGCAGGCACGTGCCGGCAGCCACGAGGACCTCCTGCACCGGGCGCTGGAGGAGGACGCGGTGCTCGTCTTCGGCCGCGACCGCTCCGGGCCCTGGCTCTCCGGGAGGTTCGGCCACCGGGCCGTCGGGGTGGTGTACCACCCGTGGCGCGAGGCCGGCAACTACGTCCCCACCCGCATGGGGGAGCGCTACGACGCGCTGCTGTGGTTCGGGACGACCGCCGCCCTGCGGCCCCTGCACCACGAGGCCCCGCCCGAGGAGCCCGAGCTGGAGACCGAGCCGACGGGCTTCTAGAGGCGTCCCGGCGGAGCGGCTCAGACGCCGCTCTGCTCCCGGTGCGCCTCCTCGGGCGCGCCCGCCGGGGGACGGTCCTGGAAGAAGCGCCGGTGGCCGAGGACCAGCACCACCGCCAGGCCCACGCTCACGGCGACGAACGTCATGGTGGTCTCGCTGGAGGCGAAGCTGCGGCCGATGGCGTAGATCAGGGTGAACAGCCCGCCCAGCATCACCCCGTTGGTCAGCACCCTGTTGCGCTTCTCCAGCACGAGGCTGAGACCGAGCAGCACCACGGAGGCGCCCAGGGCCACGACCGCCACGTCGCGGCTGTAGCTCTGCTGCTCCTCCTGCCACTGCCGCCACTGCCGGTCGTTCTCCTCCAACTCCGCGCGCTGCTCCTCGGTCGGAGCGCCCCCCTCGGGCACGAACTCCATCCCCGCGGTCGGCTCCGGCATCTCCGGCCCCGGATAGAACGTCTGGATCCCCAGGCCCACGAACAGGGCCAGCAGGGCCCCCAGGAAGAACGTGTAGACGATCTTCATCACGTTGTTGTCCACCGCGGACACCCCGCTCTCTCCCGGTCCCCGGGGTGGCCGCCGGACGGCGACAGAACCCGTGGGGATGCCCCGATTATCGCCCTGTCGCACCTGCGAATCCAGTGTCCCCGGGGGCCGGTGGAGCGGGCCCCCGTCATCATGCGTCCCGGACCCCGCGGCCCTTACGCGCCCGGTCGGCGGTGTCTACGCTTGAAGGGTCGAGGCGGACCGCACCGGTCCCGCCGGCCGTCCGGGACGACGTCCCGGACGGCCGCGGCACCGGTGCCACGGGAAGGAGTCAGGTCATGGCCGGATTGATGCGCAGGGAGGGGCTGGAGATGCTCGAGCCCCTCCGACGCCTCCTGGAGGGGGACGTCGAGGCCTCCTGGCCCCGTGTGGAGGAGTACCGGGACGGCGACACCGTGGTGATCCGGGCGGAGCTGCCCGGCATCGACCCCGAGCAGGACGTGGAGCTCACGGTGGCCGACGACGTGCTCCACCTGCGGGCCGAGCGCAGGGAGCGGACCGAGCACAAGGACAAGGGCGGTTACCGCTCGGAGTTCCGCTACGGCTCGTTCTCCCGCGCCCTGCCGCTGCCCGCCGGGTGCCGGGACGAGGACATCAGCGCCGCGTACCGCGACGGCGTGCTGGAGGTGCGCGTGCCCGTCGCCGGGCACGTCGAGCCGCCCGCGACCCGGAAGATCCAGGTCACCCGCGGCTGAGGACGCCGCGCGCCGCCCGTGCGACGGCAGGCGGGACGGGGCGGTGCCGCCCGTCGGCCGTCATGCGGGCCCCGGGACCGGGGATCCGTTGTGACGGACCTCACCGGGTCCTATCGTGGAGACAGGCGGACCGGCCGGCCCGCCGGGAACAAGGGGGAACACCATGGGCGAGCCGTCGTCCGGAGGCCGGATCGTCGTGGGAGTCGACGGGTCCGGGTCGTCCAAGGCCGCGCTCCGGGAGGGAGTGCGGCTCGCCGAGGCCCTGGGCGCACCGCTCGAGGCCGTCATGTGCTGGGAGGACCCGCTGCTCTACGAGAGCTACCGCGTGGTGGACCCCGAGGAGTTCCGCCGCGGCAGCGAGCAGCTGTTCGAGAGCACCCTCGAGGAGGTGTTCGGGGAGCAGCGCCCGGCGAACCTGACCACCCGGCTCCTGCGCGGCCAGCCCGCCGCCCGGCTCATCGAGGAGAGCGAGGAGGCCCGGATGCTCGTGGTGGGCCGGCGGGGAACGGGCGGGGTGCTGGGGATGATCCTCGGCTCCGTCTCCTCGGCCCTCGTCTCCCACGCCAAGTGCCCCGTCCTCGTGGTGCGGCACTGAGCGGTCCGCCAGGTTCCTGGCGGCCGGAGCGCGCCCCGGGCACGGACCGCGGGCGCCGGAACGAAGGAGCTCGGCCATGGAGACACCGTCACAGCAGCGGATCCTCGTCGGCATCGACGGATCGGACTCCTCGAAGGAGGCCCTCCGGGCGGGGGACAGGATCGCCCGCGCCCTGGGCGTCCCGCTGACCGCCCTCATGTTCTGGGAGGGGCCGCCCCTCTACGAGGGCTGGGAGACCGTCGACCCGGACCGGCCGCCGGCCGGCAGCGTGGAGCTGCTCCGCTCGACGGTCGCCGACGTGTTCGGCGCGGACCCCCCGGAGCACGTGCGCGCCGAGCTGCTCCACGGACGGGCCGCGGCCCGCCTGGTCGAGGAGAGCGAGAACGCCCTGATGCTGGTGCTCGGGCGCCGCGGCCACGGAGGCCTGCGGGGCTCGGCCCTGGGCTCCGTCTCCAACGCGTGCATCGACCACGCCCACTGCCTGGTGCTGGTCGTCCGGCACTGACCGGCCGGCGCCGGCCACCCGGCGCGGGCCACGCGGCACCGACAGGCCGGCTCCCGGCAGCCGGCCCGGACAAGGAGGTTCGGTCATGAACGCACCGACGGACCAGCGGATCCTCGTGGGGATCGACGGCTCGGAGTCCTCGATGGAGGCCCTGCGACTCGCCGCGAGGCTCGCGGAGGCCCTCGACGCCCCGCTCGAGGCGATCGCGTGCGCGGGGGACCCCACCGTGCTGGACGCCGAGCTCCTCGTCGACGAGGAGGCGCTGCGCGCCAACCACGAGCGGATCCTTGCGCGCACGGTCGCGGCCGTCTTCGGGGAGGACGTCCCCGGCCGCCTGACCACCACGGTGACGCACGGCCGCCCGGCAGGCCGGCTCATCACGGAGAGCGAGACCGCGCAGCTGCTCGTGCTCGGCCGGCGCGGCCGCGGCGGGCTGCTCGGCTCCTCCCTGGGCTCGGTCTCCCACGCGTGCGTCTCCTACGCCCACTGCCCGGTGCTCGTCGTCCGGCACTGAGCCGGCCGGTCACCGTTCGCCGCGGGGCCCGCGGAGGGCGCGCAGGGCGTTGAGGATGGCCAGGAGGTCCACGACCTCCTGGCTGAGGGCGCCGAAGATCGCGGGGATCGCCCCGGTGGCGGCCACGAGCATGAGCACCACGGACAGGGCGATGCCCAGCCAGATGCTCTGCAGTGCCACCTGCATGGTGCGCCGGCCGATCCGCACCGCCGTCGCGGTCCTGGCGAGGTCCTCGGTGAGGATCACGACGTCGGCGGACTCACTGGCGGCGGTCGCGCCCCGGGCGCCCATCGCGACGCCGACGTCGGCGGCGGCGAGCACGGGGGCGTCGTTGACGCCGTCGCCGACCATGAGCACCGGACGGTGCGGGGCGCTGCGGACGGTGCGGACCTTGTCCTCGGGCAGGCACTCGGGCAGCACCCGGGTGATGCCCAGCGCCGCGGCGACGTGCTCCACGGTGGCGCGGGCGTCACCGCTGAGCACGAGGATCTCCCGGATCCCGAGCGCGGTCAGCTCGGCCATCGTGGCCGCCGCGTCCTCGCGCACCTGGTCGCTCATCACCAGGGTGCCGGCGAAGCGGCCGTCCACGGCCACGTAGACGGCCAGCTCGCCCGGCCCGAGCGCCTGCTCGACCACGTCCGGGGCGGAGCGGGCCACGTGGGCGCGCTTGCCGACCACCACCCGGCGTCCCTCCACGGTGGCGGTGACCCCGTGGGTGGCCTCCTCGTGAGCCTCCTCGGCCGGGGCCGGCGCGAGCCCCCGGGCGAGCGCGGCGTCCCGCACCGAGGCGGAGAGCACGTGGGAGGAGTACTGCTCGGCGGACGCCGTCAGGCGCAGCAGCTCCTCCTCCGGGAACGGGGGGCGGGCGTGGACGGCCAGCAGCTCGGGGCGGCCGTAGGTGATCGTCCCGGTCTTGTCGAAGGCCACGGTGCGCACCGCGGCGAGCCGCTCGAGGGTCCCGGCGTTCTTGATGATGACGCCGTTGCGCGCCGCCCGGCTCATCCCGCCCAGGAACGCCACGGGGGCGGCGATCAGCAGCGGGCAGGGGGTGGCCACCACGAGCACCTCCGCGAAGACCACCGGGTCCCCGTGGTACCACCACGCCAGCCCGGCCACGAGGAGGGCGAACGCGGTGAAGGGCACGGCGTAGCGGTCGGCCAGGCGCACCACCGGCGCTCGGGACTCCGCGGCCTCCCGCACCATCGCCACGATCTGGGAGTACTGGCTGTCCGCCGCGGTGGCGGTGGCCCGCAGCACCACGGCCTGCTGCTCGTTGAGGACGCCCGAGAGCACCGGCTCCCCGGCGCGGCGGGTCACGGGCAGGCTCTCCCCGGTGATGGAGGACTCGTCGAAGTCGGCCTCCGCGCCGACCAGGCACCCGTCCACGGGGACGACCTCGGCGGGGCGGACCAGCAGCTCGTCCCCGGGGCGGACCTCCTCGACCGGGACGTCCTCGACGGACCCGTCCGGGTGCCGCCGGTGGGCCAGCACCGGAGCCCGCTCGAGCAGCGCGTTGAGCTCTTTGCGGGCCCGGTTCGCCGCGTAGTCCTCGAGGGCCTGGCCACCGGTGAGCATGAGGACCACCACGAGGGACGCCAGGTACTCGCCGACCGCCACGGTCGAGCTGATCGCCGTGACGGCCAGCAGGTCCACGCCCCAGTGCCCGGCGACGACGTCCGCGACCATGCCCCACGCCACCCGGGCGGCCACGACCAGGGCCCACCCGGAGCCCAGCCACTGCGCCGGCCCCGGCTGCCCGGCGACCAGCAGTCCCACGACCACGGCGCCCACGGCCAGGGTCACGGCCACGAGCGGATAGCGCCGCGGGAACTCGAGCAGCCGTCCCGCGCGGCCGGGCTCGACGTCCAGGTCGGGGCGTGCGCCCACCGAGAGGCTCATGCGTCCATTGTGCCCCCGGGCCCGGCCGCGAGGCGCCGCTCGGTCTCGGCGATCCGCCGCGCGGTGCGCAGGAAGCTGTCCGGGTTTAGGGAGATCGAGTCGATCCCCTCCCGCACCAGGAACTCGGCGAAGTCGGGGTGGTTGCTGGGCCCCTGGCCGCAGATGCCGATGGGGATGCCCGCGGCGTGGGCCTTGCGGATCGCCTCGCTGATCATCCGGGTCACGGCCTCGTCCCGCTCGTCGAACAGCGCCCGCAGGGCCTCCGCGTCCCGGTCCACCCCCAGGACGAGCTGCGTGAGGTCGTTGGAGCCGATGGAGAAGCCGTCGAACCGCGTGGCGAACTGCTCGGCCAGGACCACGTTGGAGGGGATCTCGCACATCATGTACACCTTCAGGCCGTGCCGCCCGCGCTCGAGGCCGTGCTCGGCCATCGTGGCCAGGACCCGGTCCGCCTCGCCCACGGTGCGGCAGAAGGGAACCATGACCACCACGTTGTCGAAGCCGATGCGCTCGCGCACCCGCCGCAGCGCCCGGCACTCGAGGGCGAAGCCCTCCCGGTACCGGGGGTCGTAGTAGCGGGAGGCTCCCCGGAAGCCGAGCATCGGGTTCTCCTCGGGCTCCTCGAAGGCCGCCCCGCCCACGAGGTGGGCGTACTCGTTGGACTTGAAGTCGCTGAGCCGCACGATCACCGGCCGGGGGTGGTACGGGGCGGCGAGCTTGGCGAGGCCCAGCGCCAGCGTCTGCACGAAGTACTCCTGGCCGTCCGGGAAGCCCGCCGTCAGCTCCGCGATCCGCCGGCGGTCCGCCTCGTCCCGGACCCGCTCCGGGTGCACGAGGGCCATGGGGTGGACCTCGACGATGTTGTTGACGACGAACTCCATCCGGGCCAGACCCACCCCCTCGGCCGGCAGCCGCCACCAGCGGAAGGCCGCGGCGGGGCTCGCCACGTTGACCATGATCGCGGTGCGCGACTCCGGCAGCTCCCCGAGGTCGACCTCCGCGACGTCGAACGGGAGGGTGCCCTCGTAGACCGTGCCCCGGTCGCCCGCCGCGCAGGAGACCGTCAGCTCCTGGCCCTCCGGGATGGTCCGCGAGGCGTCCCCGGTGCCGACGACGGCGGGCAGGCCCAGCTCCCGGCTGACGATCGCCGCGTGGCTGGTGGTCCCGCCGTGGTCGGTGACGATCGCGGCGGCGCGCTTCATCACCGGGACCCAGTCCGGGTCCGTCATCTCGGTGACGAGCACCGACCCCTCCCGGAAGGACTCGATGTCCGCCGCGGTGCGGACCACGCAGGCCGGGCCGGTGGCCACGGCGTCCCCGACCGCGGCGCCCACCGCGAGCACGCGCCCCTCGCCCCGGAGGTGGTGGATCGTGAAGCGGGTCCCGCTGCGACCGGCCTGGACGGTCTCCGGCCTGGCCTGCAGGAGGAACAGCTCTCCCGTCAGCCCGTCCTTCGCCCACTCCAGGTCCATGGGGCGGCCGTAGTGGTCCTCGACGAGCACGGCCCAGCGGCCGAGCCGCAGGACGTCGTCGTCGCCGAGCACCCACGCCTGCCGCTCCGCGGGGGAGGTCTGCACGAGCCGGGTGGCGGCGGCCCCGGCAGGGGCGTCGTCGTCGTGGACGAGCTTGTGCAGCTTGGCCCCCCGGGTCCGCTCCACGATCGGGGCCTCCGCCACGTCGAGGAGGGGCTTGAACACGAGGTACTTGTCCGGGTCCACGGTGCCCTGCACGACCGTCTCGCCCAGGCCCCACGTCGCGCTGACCACGGCCACGCGCGGGAAGCCGCTCTCGGTGTCGATCGAGAACATCACCCCGGAGCAGCCGAGGTCCGCCCGGACCATCTCCTGCACGCCGACGGACAGGGCGACGGCGAGGTGGTCGAACCCCTTGAGCTCCCGGTAGGTGATGGCCCGGTCCGTGAACAGGGACGCGTAGCACCGCCGGCACGCCTCCAGCAGCTCGTCCTCGCCGACCACGTTGAGGAACGTCTCCTGCTGGCCGGCGAAGCTCGCGTCCGGGAGGTCCTCGGCGGTCGCGCTGCTGCGCACGGCCACGGACAGCCCGGCGCGGCCCGTGCGCGCGGAGAGCTCCCGGTAGAACTGCCGGATCTGCCGTGCCGTCCCCGCGGGGAACTCGCCGCGCAGGAACAGCTCGCGCACGGCGGCGCCGGTCTCCCGCAGCGTGGCACGGCCCGCGCGGTGGTCCTCGAGCCGGTCCCGGAGGGCGGGCCCGATCCCGTTGGCCTCCACGTAGGACCGGTACGCGTCCGCGGTGGTCGCGAAGCCCCCCGGCACGCGCACCCCCCGCGAGGCCAGCTCCCGGACCATCTCCCCGAGGGAGGCGTTCTTGCCGCCCACCCGGGGGACGTCCGCGATCCCGAGCTCCTCGAACCAGTGGACCTCGGGGGCGGCCACGTCAGCTCCTCCGGCTCAGCAGGTCCGCGCAGGCCTCGTCGCACCGCTCGCACGCCTCGGCCACGAGGGCGCAGTGCTCGTAGACCTCGGCGTGCCGCCGGCACACGTCCCGGCACGCCCGGGCCGCGGCCCCGCACGCCTCGAGCAGCGGCACCAGCACGGCCCGGCCGTCCCCGGGCTCCGGGAAGCCGAGGCGGGCCAGCACCTGGGCGGTGGCCGAGCCGATCACCGCGCAGTCCTGCTCGGCGCGCAGGCAGTCGCGGAGGTCCGCGACGGCGTCCTCCTCCACGCAGGCGTCGGCGCCGATCCGGCAGATCTGGGCGGCCTCGAGGCACGCCTCGATGCACCGGACCTCCGCCGCCCGCTCCTCGCGCGCGAGCTCGGGGGCGGCGGGGTGCGCCATCAGGGCGCGGCTGATCGTGCTCACGGGGTGTCCTCCCTCTGGTGGGACGGTACGGGCCGGTTCAGCCCGCGAGGCGGGACCGCGGGGCGGCTCCGCTCCGTGCCCCCCGGCGCGCGGGCTCGGGGGCCCCGGGGCGGCGGCGGGCGTTCGCCCACCCGGCGAGCCGGGTCACGGTGCCGTGGCCGGGGAGCTCGGCGGGGAGGACGAAGTCGACGGCGGGCGTGCCGCGCACCGCGTCCTCGTGCTCCGCGGCCCAGCGCAGCAGGTCCACGGCGACCGGTTCGACGTGGTGGGCGGTGGTGAGGTCCACGACCACGGCGATGTCCGGGGCGAGGGTGCGGGCACGGCGGACGAGGGGGCACAGAGCCCGGTGGTTGAGCTCGGTGACGCACCCGCTGACGACGAGCCGGATGTGCCGGCCGTCGAGGTCGACCTGGACGAGAACGGACGGTTTGTGGTGCATGGTCTCTCCCCTGCAGCTCGTGGTGCGCGGCCGGCTGCTCGGCCCTCCCGCACTCCACGCTAGGGGAAAGGAGACCTGGGTCACCAAGAAAGGTGGCCCCTCACCGGCACATTTCGTCTACCGACGAGTAGAGGGGTGTTCGGCGCAGCTCAGCCCAGGGGGGAGGGCAGCCGCGTGGTGTCGGGGGCGAGCGGGTCGCTGCCCACCGTCCCCCGCACGCGGGCCAGGAACGACATGAGGTGGTAGACCACGAGCGTGGCCGCCGTGCCGAGGGCGATGCCCGCGAACTGCAGCCCGGAGGCCTCCCACGTGTAGTCGGCGATCCCGATGATCATGGCCACCGCGGCGGTGGTGAGGTTGACCGGGTTCGAGAAGTCCACGCGGTTCTGCACCCAGATCCGCACGCCGAGCATGCCGATCATCCCGTACAGCACCGTGGCGGCGCCGCCCAGGACCCCTGCGGGGACCGTGGCCACCGCGGCGCCGAAGACCGGGAAGACGCTCAGCAGGATCGCCACCACGGCTGCGACCCAGTAGGCCGCCGTCGAGTAGACGCGCGTGGCCGCCATGACGCCGATGTTCTCGGCGTAGGTCGTGGTGCCCGAGCCGCCGCCCGAGCCGGCGATCATGGTGGCGAGCCCGTCGGACATGATCGCCCGCCCCATGTACGGGTCGAGGTCGTCGCCGGTCATGAGCGCCACGGACTTCACGTGCCCGATGTTCTCGGCGACCAGCACGAGGATGACGGGGACGAACAGGCCCATCAGGGGCAGGTGGAACTCGGGGGTCTGGAACGGGGGCAGCCCGAAGAGGCCCTGCTGCTGCCAGGCGGTGTCGATCCGGCTGAAGTCCACCTCGTCGCGCAGCACCGCGGTGACGTAGCCGATGGCCACGCCCAGCAGGATCGACAGGCGCCCGGGCAGGCCGCGGAAGAGCACCGAGACGAGGATGATGGAGGACAGCGTCACCAGTGCGGTGACGGGGGCCTCCATGAAGTTGTCCTTCGCGGACGGCGCCAGGTTGAACCCGATGAGCGCCACGATGGTGCCCGTGACCAGCGGCGGCATGAGCTTCTGGAGCCAGGCGGTGCCCGCGAACTGCACCACCAGGCCGATGAGGAACAGCGCCGCGCCGGCCATGAGGACCCCGCCCAGCGCGCCGCCGGGACCGTACTGGTTCATCGAGGCGGTGATGGGGGCGATGAAGGCGAAGGACGAGCCGAGGTAGGAGGGGACCCGGCCGGCGGTGACCACCAGGAACAGGATCGTGCCCACGCCGGAGAAGAACAGCGTGGTGGACGGCGGGAAGCCCGTGATCAGCGGCACCAGGAACGTGGCGCCGAACATGGCGACCACGTGCTGCGCGCCGATGGTGACCGTCCGGGGCCAGGTGAGCCGCTCGCGCGGCCTGACGACCTCCCCGGCAGTGACGGTGCGGCCGTCGCCGTGGAGGCGCCAGCCCAGGCCGAGGCGGGTGGCGATGGTGCGTCCGGGCACGGGGGAACTCATGCGGGTCTCCTCGACGGCGGGGTGGGAGCCCGGATCCGGGCCTCCACCACTGTACTCGGTGCTCCGCCGGGCGGAGCGGGGGGCCGGACCCGGCGCTGTCGGAGGCCGTCCATATGATCAGCACGGTGATGGAAACTATGATGGTGGGCGATCACCCCCCGCGTCCGGACAGGAGTCGACACATGCGTCAGCCACAGCCACGAGGGCCGCTCGGCGAGGACCTCCTCGCGGTGCTCCGGGAGGAGCCCGGCACCCCCGGGGCCGAGGCCCGGGCCGGGGCGCTGCCGGCGGCCGCCCGCGCCGCCGTGTCCCGCGCGGACGGCGTGCTCGCCGACGACGACGTCCAGCTCAGCCTGTTCGTCCTGCACGCCCTGCACTACCAGGGCGTCGACGGGGTCGACGACCGCTGGGAGAGCGACCCCGAGCTGCTGCGCGCGCGGGAGGTCCTCTCCGGCGCGCTCGAGGCCGAGCTGCGCGCGGAGCTGCCCGCCGACACCGTGCCCGGCACGCCGCAGGCGGTCGCCGACGCCCTGTTCGCCATCGCCGCCGACGACGACGGGCCGAGCCTCGCGCGCCACCTCTCCGGCCGGGCGGACGCCGGGCAGGCCCGGGAGTTCCTGCAGCTGAAGTCCGTCTACCAGCTCATGGAGGGCGACCCGCACACCTGGGGCATCCCCCGGCTGAGCGGCCGGGCGAAGGCCGGACTGATCGAGATCCAGGTCGACGAGTACGGCGGCGGCGACGCCGCGCGCATGCACTCGGCCCTGTTCGCGGCCGGGATGCGCGAGGCCGGCCTCGACGACTCCTACGGCAGCGCCGTGGACCGGGTGCCCGCCGAGTGGCTCGCCGGGGTCAACACCGTCACGATGTTCGGTCTGCACCGCCGGCTGCGCGGCGCGGTGGTGGGGCACCTGGCGATGTACGAGATGACGTCGTCGGTGCCCTCCAAGTTCCTGGCGCGCGGCTTCCACCGCCTGGGACTGCCCGCCGCGGCGGCGTTCTACGACGAGCACGTCGAGGCCGACGCCGCCCACGAGCAGATCGCGGCCCGGGACATGGCCGGCGGCCTCGTGGTCGACGAGCCCGCCGTCGCGGCGGACGTCTTCTTCGGCGCGCGCTGCGTCCTGCACCTGGACGCGCTCGCCGCCCGCCACGCGCTCGCGCGGTGGGAGGCGGGGGAGTCCGCGCTGCGCCCGGCCGCGGCGGAGCCGTCCCGGCGCGGCGCCGCGGAGCTCGTCCGGTGAGCGCGGCGCACCGCCCCGAGGACGTCCGGGCGGTCCCGGGCCCCGCCCCGGCCGCCGAGCCCGTGCCCGAGTCTGCGCCGGTGCCCGACCCCGGACCGGCCGCTGCTGCCGGGTCCGGCGCGGCGGCGACGATCACCGTGTGCCCCGACGGCCCGCTGCTGGTGCGCGGGGGCTACGAGCTGCTGGACGGCGACGACCGGCCCATCGACCCCGGGCGCGCCACCGTGGCGCTGTGCCGCTGCGGGGCGTCGTCCATCAAGCCGTTCTGCGACGGCTCGCACAAGCGGGCCCGGTTCCGGGCCCGCTGAGGCTCAGCGGCGCGGTCCCGGCTCGCGCAGCAGCCACTGGGCGAGCTGGTCCAGCGCCATGCCCAGCAGGCCGATGACGAGGATCACCACGAGCATCTCGTCGTAGGCCAGCCGGTCCCGGGCGTTGAGGATCTCGTAGCCCAGGCCGCTGCTGACCCCGAGCATCTCGGCCGGCACGATGACCACCCACGAGATCCCCAGGGCCAGCCGCACCCCGGTCATGACGAACGGCCGGATGCTGGGCAGCACCACGGTGCGCAGCCGCTCGACCGGGGTGGCCCCGAGCGTCTCGGCGACCCGCAGGTGCAGCGGGTCCAGGGCCTTGACGCCAGCGGCCGTGTTCATGGTGATCGGCCAGACCGCGGCGGCGGCCACGAGGAAGACGACGGGGGCGTTGCCCACCCCCAGCAGCGCCACGGCCACCGGCGCCCAGGACAGCGGAGAGACCATGCGCAGGAACTGCACCACCGGGGCGCTGGTCCACCGGAAGCGGCGGTAGGAGCCGATGAGCAGGCCCAGCGGCACGCCCAGGCCCGTGGCCACGGCCAGCCCGCACAGCAGGCGCCACAGGCTGGTCAGGCCGTCCTGGACCACCACCCCCCGCTCGGCCAGCGAGGCCACCGCACCGGGCATGCGCTCGGGCTGGAAGGAGGCGATCATGGTGTTCGCCCCGGCCGCGGCGTGCGTGAACGCCCACCACACGGCGATCGTGACCAGCACCCCGAAGGCCCCCCAGGCCGGGCCGGTCCAGCGGGACCCGGTGCGCCGGGGCGTCCGCGCCGGGGCGGGGCCCGCCGGGCCGGTCCCGGCCGGAGCGCCGCGGGCGGCGTCGTCGAGGTCGGTGGGGGACGCCGGGGTGTCGTGCGGGGCGGGGTGCGGCGCGCTCATGCGCTGATCTCCTCGGTCCGGGTGGTGCCGGTCATGCCGAAGGCGGCGAGGCCGCCGGCCTTCTCGATGCTGCGGGTCACGAGCGTGTCGTCGACGAGCTCGCGGTGCACGAGCGCCGGGTCCAGTCCGTCGAGGAACCCCGCCGGGGCGTCGACGACGGTGTCCTGCATGGCGCGGACCAGCTCCTCGGTGAAGCTCGCGTACGGGTAGGGCCGGAAGTCCAGGCGCTCGCCGTGCCAGTCCGGGTGGTGCAGGGCGTCCCCGTGCGCGGCGGCGGAGTAGGTCAGGGCCTGCTCGATCACGGGCCGGGGCTGGGGGAGGTAGCCGGCGGCCAGCAGCGCCGCGGTCTCGGGGCGGTTCTGCCGGGCCCAGGCCTGGGCCCGGACGAGGGCGTCCATGAACCCCGCGGCGTGCGCGGGACGGTTGCGGAGGAGCTCGCCGCGCATCATGGTCACGCAGCACGCGTGGTCCCGCCACACGTCGCCGAGGAACCGGTGGATGTGCCCCACCTGCCGCGCCTCCGCGGCGGCGTTGAACGGGTCGGCCACCACGTACCCGCCGATCACGCCGTTGTTCAGCGCGGGGAGCATGTCCGAGGGCGCCATGGGCAGCAGGGCCACCGTGCGCCGCTCCCGGGACGGGTTCTCGCGCATCACCGGGGTCAGGCCCGCGGCCCGCAGCAGCTTCTGGACCACCACGTTGTGCACGGACCACCACGCCGGGATCGCCACGGACTCCCCGGCCAGGTCGGCGATCTCCGCCACGTCCGGGCGGACCGTCAGGGCGGAGCCGTTGGTGTGGTTCCACGCGGTGATCCGCACGTCGGCCCGCAGCCCGTAGCGCATGTACAGGGCCATGGGCATCAGCAGGTGGATCGCGTCCACCTTGCCCGCCACGAACGCCTCGGACAGCGAGGACCAGCTGCGGAAGAGCACGGGGTCGGCCACCGGGACGGCGGCGTCCTCGTAGTACCCGTTGGCGTGGGCGACCAGCAGGGGGGAGGCGTCCGTGATCGGGAGGTACCCGATCCGCACCGGGCGCTCCGGGTCGGCCGCGCCGCGCGCCTCCTGCTGGCTGTCCGCGTAGAGGGAGCCCGCGCCCCAGCCGAGCCCGGTGAGGGCCGCGGCCCCCGCCCCGGCCCGCAGCAGGACCCGCCGGCTCGGCCCGCCGGCGCTCATATGACCCAGTTCCCGGAGCCGTCGTCGGCCCCGCGGTAGTGGGCGAGGATCTGCTCGGCCGTCGTGCCGTCCTGCGCCGGGACCCACTGCCGGCGGAAGCCGCGCGGACCGGCGAAGAAGCCGATCCGGTCGCCGAGGGTGATCGCCTCGTCGACGTCGTGGGTCACGAGGAAGACCGTCAGGTCCAGCTCGGTCGCGAGCCCGCGCAGCCACAGCTGGAGGTCCTTGCGGGTCGCCGGGTCCAGGGCGCTGAACGGCTCGTCGAGCAGCAGCACGTCGGGGCGCACCGCGAGCGCGCGGCCCACCGACACCCGCTGGGCCTGCCCGCCGGAGAGCTCCTGGACGGGGGTGTGCGCGAGCGGGACCAGGCCGAGGATCTCGAGCAGGTCGTCCACGCGGGCGTCCTCGAAGCGGTCCCGGTTGCGCCGGTATCGCCCGCCGAGGGCGATGTTCTGGCGCACCGACAGCCAGGGGAACAGCCCGGGGTCCTGGAAGACGACGGCGAAGCGCTCATCGGCGCAGCCGAACTCGATGCTGCCCCCGTCCAGGGGCTCGAGCCCCGCGATCGCCCGCAGCAGCGTGGACTTCCCGGACCCGCTGGGGCCCAGCACCGCGAACGTCTCGCCGCTGCGCAGGGTCAGGTCCACCCCGTCGAGGGCGGGCGCGGAGGCCCCCGGGTAGCTCTTGCGCAGCCCGCGGACGGTGAGCGCCGGCGCGGCCGGGCTCAGGCCAGGTTCTGCAGCACCCACCGCAGGTGACCTTCCGTGGGGGACTGCACGGGCAGGAACGCGGCCTCGCGGGCCCGGCGGGCGGTGGGGGAGGACATGGCGTAGCCGCGCCCGCCCACGACCTTCCCCTCGATCCGGGTCGCCCGGCCCGTGAGCAGCGCGGCGTCCAGCCTGAGGGAGAACAGCTCCCGGGGGGCGGTCTCCCGGGGCGCCTCCGCCAGACGCAGGAGGTCGGCGCGCAGGCGGCGGTACTCGGCGGTCGCCTCCTCGAGCTCCTCCCGGAACACTTCGGCGACGCCCTGCAGGGCCTCGTGCGCGGCGGTCAGCGCGGCGGCCGAGAGGCCGAGGCAGAAGGCGGTCTGCAGCAGCAGGAACGGGCCGCGGACGGCGGCGAGGAAGGACGGGACGTCCTCGCTCAGCAGGTCCTCGGCGGGGTCGACGGCCACGCCCTCGAGGACGAGAACGCCCGAGGCCGTCGCGTTGAGCGCCATCAGGTTCTCGAGCAGGCGCACCGTCACCCCCGGTGCCGAGACCCGGGTCCGGACCACCACGCGGGTGCCGTCCTCCCGGACGGCGGGCAGGACCACGACGCCCTCGGGGTACAGGTTGGAGGCCCACGGCACGGTGCCGTCGAGGACCGGTCCCGCCGCGCCGGCGGTCAGCGTCACGGGGATCTCGCCGATGCCGGCGGCGTCCTTGAAGGCCGGCGCCATCGCCGAGCAGCCGGGCACGGCCCCGGAGCGCACGTCCGCGGGGATCTCCGTCCCGGTGGCGGCGAGGTACTCGACGGTCGCCCGGTGGGCCCACAGGGAGAACGCCGTGGCGGTGCACTCGGTGGCGAGGTCGAACACGACGGCCGCCTGCGGGGCCAGCGACCCGGTCAGGCCGAGGTCCAGGAGCCCCCGGGCGCCCAGCTCGCGCAGGGTCCCCAGCGGGGAGGCGGCGGCCGTGTCGACGTCGCGGGCCCGCGCCGCGGCGGTGCGGCGGACGAACTCGTGCTCGGGGTAGTCGACGAGCGGCGCGAGCAGGGGCCGGCTCTCGGGGTCCGGCCCGCCGGCCGTGGACGGGGAGCGCGTGGACTGGGTCATGGTCTTCCGTTCTGCCGGGGAGTGCGGGGCGGGGCTCGTCCGCTCGGCGGGCGGGCCCGGGCGTCGAAGCACCACGGCGGCCCCCGGCTCGCGGGGACCGCCGTGTCGTCGTGTGCTGCGGCCCGTCAGACGTTGAGCTTGAACAGCCGGTCGAACGGGGTGCCCACGGCCTGGCGGGCCCGCTCCACGGCCGCCTCGTCGGGGGCGTTGTAGAAGCACAGGCACTTGGCGGTGTCCTCGCGCACGTAGGTGCGCAGGAAGGAGACCTCGGGGACCTCGGCGTACTTCGGGGAGTTGGCCTTCTTGCGCGCCAGGTACTGCTCCATGGTGATCTCGGCGGGGATGTCCCACTCCACCAGGTACTGCGCGTCGCCCTTGAGCTTCTTGATGTCGTCGAGCTCGGCGCCCACGAGGCGGACGGCGTCGGGGCCGGTGACCTCCGCGGCGGCGTCCCCGGCGGCGGTGCGCACGGTCTGGGCGAGGCCCTCGGCGCTGTCGGCCTCCACGATCACGAACACCCGTCCGTGGTCTGCCGTGACCTGGGACTCGATGAACTCGGCGCCCGCCGCGGAGACGGCCTCGGAGACCGTGGCGATGAGCTGGGTCACGGCGTCCTTGGACGCGGAGGCGGGAACGATCTCGAGCAGGTGGAGCGACATGGGGGTTCCTTCCGTCGGGTCGGGGCGGCGTCGTCGCCGCTCGGGCACTCCTGCCAGGCTAGGCTCCTGCCCCCGGAAGGTCCCGGGATCCGTCACACTTCGCAACACGGGGCGTCCGGGCGGGTTCTCCTCGTGCCGGGGGCTCGCAGGGTGCACAATGCGCCCCGGTCCGCCCGCCCGGGGTCGGCGCCGGGCGGCGCCGTCTGCGGGTCGCTAGCCTGGGGGAGTGCGCGCGGAAGAAGTGAACCGGTCCGTCCAGGACTGCCTGAAGACGGTCTGGCTGGCCCAGGAGTGGTCCTCGGACGCCGTGACCACCACCGGGCTGGCCCAGCGGCTGGGCCTGTCCCCGTCCACCGTGTCGGAGGCCGTCAAGAAGCTCACCGCGCAGGGGCTGCTGAGCCGGCCCGCCCACGGCGGGATCGTCCTCACCGACCGCGGTCGGGACGTCGCCGTCCAGATGGTGCGGCGCCACCGGATCCTCGAGGCGTTCCTCACCGGCCACCTGGGCTACTCCTGGGACGAGGTGCACGAGGAGGCCGAGGTCCTCGAGCACGCGGTGAGCGAGAAGTTCGTCGCCCGGCTGGACGCCCTCCTGGGCCATCCGGAGCGGGACCCGCACGGCGACCCGATCCCGCGGCGGGACGGCACCGTGCCGTCCGCCCCGGCCGTGCTCCTCGCCGACGTCGCCCCGGGCAGTCCCGTGGTGGTGGCCCGGGTCTCGGACGCGGATCCGGCCGTGCTGCGCCGGCTCGGAACCGCCGGCATCCGGCCGGGCACCGAGCTCGTGCTCGGCGAGCACCGGTTTCGCGCGGTGCCCGTGGTGCTGGACGGGGACGTCGTCGAGGTGGACGTCCTCGCCGCGGAGGCGGTCTGGGTCCGGCCCCGGGACCGGCCCGGACCGCCTCCGGGGCCCGTCAGGAGATGACGCCGTCCACCAGCGCCTTGGCCTCCCGCTGGACCTGCTGCAGGTGCTCCTCGCCGAGGAACGACTCCGCGTAGATCTTGTAGACGTCCTCCGTGCCGGACGGCCGGGCCGCGAACCACGCGTTCTTCGTGGTGACCTTCAGCCCGCCGATCGCCGCGCCGTTGCCGGGGGCGTTCGTGAGCTTCGCCGTGATCTGCTCGCCGGCCAGGGTGTCCGCCTCGACCTGGGCCGGGGAGAGCTTCTTCAGGGCGGCCTTCTGCTCCCGGCTCGCCGGGGCGTCGATGCGCTGGTAGACCGGGGCGCCGAACTCCTCGGTGAGCTCCGTGTAGCGCTGGGACGGGGTCTTGCCGGTGCGGGCCGTGATCTCCGAGGCCAGCAGGGCCAGGATGATCCCGTCCTTGTCGGTGGACCACACGGAGCCGTCCCGGCGCAGGAAGGACGCGCCCGCGGACTCCTCGCCGCCGAAGCCGATCGAGCCGTCCATCAGGCCGGGCACGAACCACTTGAAGCCCACCGGCACCTCCACGAGCTCGCGGCCCAGCGAGGCCGCCACCCGGTCGATGATCGAGGAGGACACCAGGGTCTTGCCGACCCCGGCGTCCGGGGACCAGCCGGTGCGCTCGCGGAAGAGGTAGTCGATCGCCACCGCCAGGTAGTGGTTCGGGTTCATCAGCCCCGCGTCCGGGGTCACGATGCCGTGGCGGTCGGTGTCGGCGTCGTTGCCGGTGGCGATGTCGTACTTGTCCCGGTTGCCGATGAGGGAGGCCATGGCGTTCGGGGAGGAGCAGTCCATCCGGATCTTCTCGTCCCAGTCGAGGGTCATGAACGCCCACTGCGGGTCCACCTGCGGGTTCACCACGGTCATGTTCAGCCCGAAGCGCTGGGCGATCTCGCCCCAGTACGCCACGGAGGCCGAGCCCATGGGGTCCGCGCCGATGTGCAGCCCGGAGTCCCGGACCACGTCGAGGTCGACGACCTCCGGCAGCGTCCGCACGTACTCCTCGAGGAAGTCGTAGGCGCCCGTGGTCTCCGCCGCCCGCGCCCGCTCCAGGGAGACCCGGCGGACCCCGGACATGCCGTTCTCGAGGAACTCGTTGGCCCGCTGGGCGATCCACTCGGTGGCGTCGGAGTCCGCGGGGCCGCCGTTGGGCGGGTTGTACTTGAAGCCGCCGTCACCGGGCGGGTTGTGCGAGGGGGTGATGACGATGCCGTCGGCCACCGCCTCCGCCCGGCCCGCGTTGTGGGTCAGGATCGCGTGGGACAGCGCCGGGGTGGGCACGTAGCCGTCCCGGGAGTCCAGCAGGACGGTGACCTCGTTGGCGGCCAGCACCTCGAGCGCGGTGTCCTGCGCGGGCCCGGACAGGGCGTGGGTGTCCTTGCCCATGAACAGCGGGCCGGTGATCCGCTGGCCGGCGCGGTACTCCACGATGGCCTGCGTGATCGCCGCGATGTGCTGCTCGTTGAACGAGGCCTTGAGGGACGAGCCGCGGTGCCCGGACGTGCCGAACGCCACGCGCTGGTCCGGGTCCGAGGGGTCGGGCACGACGTCGGTGTAGGCGTCGAGGAGCTTGCCGAGGTCGACGAGGTCACTGGGTTGGGCGACGGTGCCCGCACGATTGGTCATGGCGCCCAACCTACCGCCGGGCGGCGGGCCCGCGGAGGCTGGCACGCGATCGGGTCGCCAGGTTTCGTGCTCCGTGCCGCGCGGGAGGCCCGCGCGGGGGTGGAGGAATCGCGGCCGGTGGGACAGGATGAGGGCACCAGACAGGGCAGGACCGAACGAGGAGGCAGGGACACCATGAGCGACGCACCCGGCGGGACGACCGAGGGCTCGGGCAAGGGCCCGGAGGGCACCGTCCCGGACAACGAGCAGGGCATCGGGCTGACCACCGACGAGAACGCGACCGGCTTCGAGCCGGAGGAGGACCCCCAGGCGGCCACCGATCCGGACGACCCCGACTCGGAGGAGGAGGCCCTGGGCCACTCCTAGGCGGTGGCGCGGGGGCCGGGGCGGCCCTGGTCCTCGAGCTGGGCGACGACGGCGAGCAGCTGCGCCTCCGCGCTCGGGCGGCCGATGAGCTGGACGCCCATGGGCACGACGGGCCCGTCGTCGTCGCCCGCCGCGCGGGTCCACAGCGTCGGGACGGTCACGGCGGGCAGGCCCACGACGTTCACGACCGAGGTCCACGGCGTGTACCCGCACTGGCGCCGGTAGTCCTGGTCCGCGCCCGCGGGGTCCGCGAGGTCGTAGCCCTCCCAGTACCAGCCCAGCGGCCGCGGTGTCATGGCGAGCGCGGGCGTCAGGACCACGTCCCAGGCGCCGTAGGCCCGCACCACGTCCTGCTCGATCCGGCGCAGGACCCCTACGGCCTGCGCCAGCTCGACCGCCGACCGGCGCAGGGCGCGGGCGCGGAAGGCCCCTGCGAGGCCGGTCAGCCTCCCCGCCTGCTCGTCGTCCAGCGGGGCGGTGCCCATCGAGGTGGTCCACACGTCGAAGAAGGCCCCCGGGTACTCGGGGTCGTAGGACAGCTCGGCCTCCTCGACCTCGTGCCCGGCGGCCCGCAGCAGAGCGACGCCCGCGTCGAGGGCGGCGCGGGCCTCCGGGGAGACCTCGATGTCCTGGACGGCGTCGAACGGGGAGGCGGTGCTCACCCCGATCCGCAGCGGCCGGTCCCCCCACGGGAGGTCGCCCCGCCGGGCCGCGCGCACACCGTCCAGGAAGGACCCCTGCGGGGCGGCGCGGACCGCCCGCCGCACCACGTTGCCGTGCGCCGGGCCGGGCGCGGGGGCGCACAGGACGTCGAGCAGCAGCGCCGCGTCCTCGGCCGTGCGGGCGAGAGGGCCGTTCACCACGAGCTGGGCGGCGTCCGACTGCGCGTCCGCGGTGGGCACCCGGCCGCGGTTGGGCTTGAGCCCGACCAGCCCGCACACCGCCGCCGGGATGCGCACCGACCCGCCGCCGTCGGAGCCCGGCGCCACCGGGAGCAGCCCCGCCGCCACGGCCGCCGCCTGGCCGCCCGAGGAGCCGCCGGCCCCCGTCGACGGGTCGTGCGGGTTCCGGGCGGGCGGGGCCACGAGGTTCTCGGAGTAGCAGTTGAGGCCGAACTCGGGCACCTGGGTCTTGCCCAGGCACACCGCCCCGGACGCGCCGAGCACGGCCGCGAGGTCGTCGTCGGCCTCCGCCACGGGCGCGCCGCCGCGCCGCCCGGCCACGGCGGCGGAACCGTAGGCGGTGGGCATCCCGGCGACGTCGTGCAGGTCCTTCACCGCGAGCGGCACGCCGTGCAGCGCTCCGCGGGCGGCCCCGGCGGGCAGGGCGTCGAGCGCGCGCGCCCGGTCGAGGGCGAGGTCCGCCGCGACGTGGACGAACGCCCCCAGGGCCGGATTGCGCGCCTCGATCCTGGCCAGGAAGTGCTCGGCGGTCTCCATCGCGCCCAGCTCGCCGCGCGCGAGCGCGTCCCGCAGCTGCACGGCGCTGAGGTCTCCGATCGAGGTCACGGCAGGCTCCTGTCCGACGGTCGCGCGGTCCCCGTCCGGGGCTCCGCAGGGCGCTGAGCCCAGGCTAGTAGGCTGTCGGCTGTCCGGGGCGTGCCCGCGCGCCCCGGTTCCCGATCTTCCCCGACCCGCAGGAGACCCCCGTGCCCACCGCCTGTGCGCCTCGTCCCGCGGCGATCCGCGCGGCGACGGCGTCCGTCCTGCTCCTGGCCCTCGCCGGCTGCTCGTCCTCCTCCTCCGACGGGGACAGTGCGGCCGGCGCCGGGCCGGATGCGACGGCGTCCGCCGCCGCGAGCGCCCCCACGGCCTCCGGCGGGGCCTCGCCGGCCACCGTCCAGGAGACGTGCGCCCGCGTGCTCGAGACCGTGCGCACCGCGCCGCAGCAGCTGCGGGACGATCCCGCCGGGCTGTTCACCGAGGTCGACGAGCTCGCGGCCACCGCCCCGGACGAGCTGTCCGGGCAGCTCACCTCGGTCCGTGAGGCCGTCGCCGGCTTCCAGCAGGGCGAGCGCTCCTTCATCAGCGTGGTCCAGGAGGTCAGAGGCCTGCAGGAGCGCTGTTCCGGCTGACCTCCCGCCGTGCGCGAGGGGTCGCGTTCGGCGCTCCCGGGGCGCGAGGGGTCGCGTTCGGTGGGAAACAGCGTCGCGGGGGTCCGGCAGCGACCCGTCGGTGATGGCGACGTGCAGAACCCGCCCCCTCGCCCTGGAGGGGCCGCAGAATGCCGGGCGGCGCAACCGCACTCCACCGGGGCACGATGACGGTCCGGGAGGGCAGGACTGCGCCACTCCGTGTGCTCGCGCCCTCCTCCGCCCGTCCCCGGCGGTCATGCTCCCGGCATGAGACACCCCGTGCCCCTGCCGCCCGAGCTCCGTGGCATCGGCTTCTCACGTCAGGAGGCACTCGCCCTGGGCGTCGCGGAGCACCGGCTCCGGGACTCCGACCTCACCAGTCCCGTCGGCAGGGGAGTGCGGGTCCCCGCCGGCTGTCCCGCTCCGCTGCTGGAAGCGGCACGGGCACTGACCCGCCGGTATCCGGGGACGGTGATCAGCCACCGCTCCGCGGCACTGCTCCACCGGATGCGGGTTCCTGACCCCTGGCAGCGGTCCTCGCAGCTGTGGCTCACGCGCGCCGACGACTCGAGGGCCCTGAGGCGGCCCGGCGTCGTCTGCCGGAGGGGACGCCTCGGTCCGCACGAGGTGGTCCGCGTCCACGGGGTGGCCGTCACGTCACCGGTGCGCACGTTCCTTGACGTCTGCGCCGAGCTCACGGTGACGGAGGCAGTGGTGCTCGCCGACGGGCTGGTCGACGCCCACCGCCACGGGATCCGCCGGGCCGTGGCCGCGGTGTGCCGGCCGGACGAGCTCGAGACCGGGGTGCGGGCGCACGCCGGGCGGCGTGGCATCCGTACGGCCCGCGCCGCGGTCGAGCGGATGCGGGTGGGGTCGGACTCGCCCGGCGAGACACGGCTGCGGCTGCTGCTCGAGGACCACGGGATCCGGGGCCTGGTGCTCGACCATCCGCTGCTGGGGCCGGACGGGACGCTGCTGGCGCAGCCCGACCTCGCCCTGGAGAGCCACCGGCTGAGCCTGCAGTACGAGGGTGCCCACCACGACCGGGCGGAGCAGCGAGTGCTGGACATCAGGCGGTTGCGGGCCACGGAGTCGGCGGGGTGGCGGGAGCTCCGGATCTGCGCTCACGACCTGCACCGGCACACGACGACGACGCGGGGCCGGGTGCCGGTGGCGGTCGCCCTGGTGTGGGAGGCCATGGGGGTCGCGCACCGCCGGTGACGGGGCCGAGCCGGGGTGCGCGGGGCGAGGGGTCGCGACCGGCCGCCCGCCGCGCCGAGGGGGCTCGTCCGGACGGAATGTGACTGACTGACCGTGCGAACGAGACCCCTCGGCGTGAGGGTGGTGCTGAACGAGACTCCTCGAGCTGGCCTAGGCCGCCGCGTTGCGGACGGCTTGGGCGAGCACCTGCAGGCCGTCGCGCAGCAGCTCCTCGCCGATGACGAGCGGGGGCAGCAGGCGCACGATGTTGCCGAAGGTCCCGCAGGTCAGGATGATGACGCCCTGCGCGAGGCACTCCGCGGCGATCGCCTTGGCGGCGTCGGCGTCGGGCTCCGTGCCGCCGGGCCGGACGAACTCCAGCGCCATCATGGCCCCGCGGCCGCGGATCTCGCCCACGGTGCCGGTCTCCTCGGCCACCGGGGCCAGCTCCTCGCGGATGATCTCCTCGATCCGGCGGGCGCGGGCCACGAGGTCCCACTCCTCGATGGTCTGCAGCGCGCCGAGGGCGGCGGCGCAGGCCACGGGGTTGCCGCCGTAGGTGCCGCCGAGGCCGCCCGCGTGGACGGAGTCCATGATCTCGGCGCGGCCGACCACGCCGGACAGCGGCATGCCGCCGGCCACGCCCTTGGCCACGGTGATCAGGTCGGGGACGACGCCCTCGTGGTCCACGGCGAACCACTCGCCGGTGCGCGCGATGCCGGACTGGACCTCGTCGACGACGAACACGGCGCCGTTGTCGGTGCACCACTCGGACAGCGCGGGCAGGAAGCCGTCGGCCGGCACGATGAACCCGCCCTCGCCCTGGATGGGCTCGATCACGACGGCGGCCACGTTCTCGGCGCCGACCTGCTTCTCCACCTGGAGCAGCGCGCGGCGGGCGGCCTCGGCGCCGGTCATGCCCTCCGGGTCCCGGAACGGGTAGGACACGGGCACGCGGTAGACCTCGCCGGCGAACGGGCCGAAGCCCTGCTTGTAGGGCATCACCTTGGCGGTCATCGCGAGGGTCATGTTCGTGCGCCCGTGGTAGGCGTGGTCGAACACGACCACGGCCTGGCGGCCGGTGTGCACGCGGGAGATCTTCACGGCGTTCTCGACGGCCTCGGAGCCCGAGTTGAACAGCGCGGCCTTCTTCGGGTGGTCGCCGGGGGAGAGCTCGGCGAGCTTCTCCGCGACGGCCACGTAGCCCTCGTACGGGGTGACCATGAAGCAGGTGTGGGTGAAGTGCGCCACGGCCTCCTGCACCTTGGCGACCACGGCGGGGGCGGAGGCGCCCACGCTGGTCACGGCGATGCCGGACCCGAGGTCGACGAGCTGGTTGCCGTCGACGTCGAGCACGATCCCGCCGTCCACGTCCGCGGCGTAGGCGGGCACGGAGGAGGCGACTCCGGAGGCGACGGCCGCGGCGCGCCGCTCGGACAGCTCGCGGGACTTGGGGCCCGGGAGGGCGCCGTCGAGGCGACGGACCTGCTCGAGCCGGTACTGGATCTCGGTCACGACGAGATCTCCTTTCGGTGGGGACGGGACGGTGAGGACGGGACGGTGAGGACGGGACGGAACGGTCGGGGGCGCCGGGCGGGAGTGCCCCGGCACGGGACGGCGGCCGCCGCAGCTGCCTGCGACGACCGCCGTCCCGGTGCGGGAACGCGGGTCAGGACCTCAGGCGGGGGTGCCGGTGCCGGGGTTCGGGACGTTGGCCCAGGGGTTCTCCACGCCGATGTACTGGGTGGTGGTGTACTCGTGGAGGCCCTCGGCCCCGCCCTCGCGGCCCAGGCCGGACTGCTTGACGCCGCCGAACGGGGCGGCCGCGTTGGAGATCACCCCGACGTTGAGGCCCATGAGGCCGAACTCGATGCGGTCGCCGATGCGCAGGCCGCGGGAGATGTTCTCGGTGAACACGTAGGAGGCCAGGCCGTACTCGGTGGAGTTCGCCAGGGCCACGGCCTCGTCCTCGTCCTTGAAGGTGACGACCGGGGCCACGGGGCCGAAGATCTCCTCGGTCACCGCGCGGGCGTCGACGGGGACGTCGCGCAGCAGGGTGGGCTGGAAGAAGTAGCCGGGCCCGTCCACGCGCGCCCCGCCGACGACGACCTTCGCCCCGCGCTCGACGGCGTCGGTGACGAACTCCTCGACGGAGTCCCGGGCCTTGGCCTCGACCATCGGGCCCACGCTCACGCCGTCGTCCACGCCGTTGCCCACGGTGAGCGCGGCCATCTTCGCGGCCATCTTCTCGACGAACTCGTCCACGACCGACTCGTGCACCAGCAGCCGGTTGGCGGCCGTGCAGGCCTCGCCCATGTTGCGCATCTTCGCGGCCATGGCGCCGGCCACGGCCTTGTCGATGTCGGCGTCCTCGAAGACGATCAGCGGCCCGTTGCCGCCGAGCTCCATGGATGTGCGCAGCACGTTGTCGGTGGCCAGCTTCATCAGCTGCTTGCCCACCGGGGTGGAGCCGGTGAAGGAGACCTTGCGCAGGCGCGGGTCGGCCATGATCGGCTCGGAGACCGCCGCGGCGGACTTGGAGGAGACGACGTTGAGCACCCCGGCGGGCAGCCCGGCGTCGAGCATGAGCTGGGCGAAGTACTGGGAGGTGAGCGGGGTCAGTCGGGCGGGCTTGAGCACCATGGTGCAGCCGGCGGCCACGGCCGGGGCGACCTTGCGGGTGGCCATCGCCAGGGGGAAGTTCCACGGGGTGATCAGCAGGCACGGGCCCACGGGCTTGTGGGTGACCAGCATCCGCAGGTTGCCCTCGGGGGTGTCGAGGTAGCGGCCGTAGTCGCGCACGGCCTCCTCGGCGAACCAGCGCAGGAACTCCCCGCCGTACTTGACCTCACCGGCGGCCTCGGCCAGCGGCTTGCCCATCTCCAGGGTCATCAGCAGGGCGAGGTCCTCGGCGCGCTCCTGGACGAGGTCGAACGCGCGCCGCAGGATCTCCGAGCGCTCCCTGGCGGGGGTGCGTGCCCAGGACTCCTGGGCGTCGGCGGCGGCGTCCATCGCGGCCTGGGAGTCCTCGCGGGTGGCCGAGGCCATGGTTGCGATGACCTCGCCGGTGGCCGGGTTCTCCACCTCGAAGGTCCCCCCGTCCGAGGCGTCGCGCCACTGACCGTTGATCAGCAGTCCCGTGGGGGTCTTGGCGAGGACCGCCTCGATGCGGTCCTTCATGCCGGTGGCCGCGGGGGCCTTGTCCGTGGTGCTCATGTATCAGCCTCTCTTCTCGACGCGCGCCGGGCCACCGGGCACCGGTGGCGCTGCGCTGCGTCAGGGGGTTCGTCGGACGGGCGGGCGACAGCACTGGGCCCGCCCGTCCATCGTAGGACTCCGGACGGGCTCCCCCGCGGGGACGTCGTCACCGGGTGACGCCGAGCCGGGGCGGAGCCGGCGCCGAGGGGCCGCCACGGTCCCCCGACTGCTCCAGGCTAGCGCCGGGGCGACCCAGCAGGATGCTGAATCTTCGTGACGTCGTCGTGCACAGTGCACAGAGGAACGACGGCGGGCTACGGCGTCGCTCGGTCGGGCCGGTCGGACAGCCGCAGGGCGATCCACAGCTCCGCGCGCAGCTGCGGGTCGTCCACGGACCGGCCGAGCGCCTCCTCGATTTCCTGCAGCCGCTGCTGCAGGGTGTTGCGGTGGATCCCCAGGGCCTCGGCCGTCCCGCTCCGGTTGCCGTTGTGGGCGAGGAACGTGCGCAGCAGGGACAGCCGCCCGGCCCCGTCGACGGGGCCGAGCAGCTGCCGCGCCCAGGCCCGGGCGGTCTCGGGCGGGAGGAGCCCGGCGACGCCGCCCGCCACGAGGTCGTCCCACGTGCCGACGCGCTGGCGGTCCGTGGTGCGCTCCAGCGCCTCGCGGGCCTCCCGGTCGCTCGCGTCCGTCTCGTGCACGGCCGCCGGGCCGCCGATGCCGGCCCGCAGCCCGGAGGCCTCGGCGGCGGCACGCACCTCGGCGAGCCGCTCCGGGAGGTCCTCCAGCAGCACCGCGACGGTCTGCTCGCCGCCGGGCTCCGTGGCCGGCGCCCCGACGAGCACCGGTCTCGCGCCGTGGGCGGCCTGCGCCTCGAGGCGTCGCACGCCGTCCCGCAGCTCCTCGGCGCCGCCGCGCAGGCGGGCCACCCGCACCCGGGGCGCCGTCGACCACGTCGTGTCGTCCGCCACCCCCAGCAGGGCGTCCGCCGAGCGCACCTCGCCGTTGAGCAGGAGGGCGAGGGCCCCCGCACGGACCCGGCGGCGGAACAGCGCCTGCTCCGCCGCGCGCTCCGCGTGCAGCGAGAGCAGGGCCACGGCGGTGGCGATCACGCCGGTCCGGACGGGGTCGACCGGGCCGGGCAGGACCACCACGAGGTAGCTCTGGGGGGCGCCGTCCACCCCGAGGGGGTGGACGACCACCGCGCCGGCCGGGCCGGACTCGCTCAGGGACCCGCGCAGCCCGGCCGGGCGCAGCCGGTCGAGGAGCTCGGGGAGCGTCCGGCCCGCGGGCAGCTCGGGCAGCCCGGGGCCGGAGCGCTCCACGATCCGGGCGTCCGCCGCGCAGACGCCCGCCCACCCGCCGCCGAGCACCGACACCAGCGTGCGGACCACCCGGGCCGGGCCGTTCCGCCCCACCGCGGCCCGGGTCAGGCGCCGCTGCTCGGAGAGCATCGCCTCGAGGGCGGTGCGCGCCTCCGCCGCCCGCATCTCGGCCGCGGCGCGGATGATGCCCAGGAAGGGCGTGCGCTCGGGGACCCGGAACAGGGTCAGCCCGGCGTCCCGGCACGCCGCGGCGAGCGCGTCGGGCACGCGGAGGTAGGACAGCCGTCCGCCAACGCCCAGGCCCAGCGCCACCACGCCCCGGTCCGTGAGCCGGCGGACGTACTCCGTCCAGGAGTGCGCCCGGGCGGAGGTGTGGAGGCCCGTCAGCAGGAGGACCTCTCCGCCCTCGAGGTACGGGGTGGGGTCGGCGAGCTCGCTGGTCACCACCCAGCTCACCGGCAGGTCGGTGGCCGCCTCGACGACGGGCTCCAGCCCGAGCCCGGGCAGGCCGAGCACCTGGGCGACCGTGACCATGGGCAGTCCTCCTCTTCCGCAGTCCTCGCTGTCCTTCTAGGCGCGCCGGGGACCGCCCGGCGCGCCGGGTCCCGGCGCGTCGGCCGTCTCAGCTCCGCTGCCTGCGGCGCTCGACCTCGGCGACGAGCCGGTGCTCGGCGTCGGCGCCCGGCCGGATCCCGGTGGGGATGCGCAGCAGGAACACGAGCCCGAGCAGCCACCACAGCCCGAAGATGGTCCAGGCGGGCGCGCTGAGGAAGGCGGGCATCCCGGGCAGGTACAGGCTGATCAGGGCGAGGCACAGCACGACCGAGAGCACGCCGATCGCCGTTCCGCCGTGGCCGTGGCCGCCGATCCGGAACGGGCGTTCCATGCCGGGCTCGCTCCGGCGCAGGATCACGAAGACCACGGAGACCAGGGCGTAGGCGATCACGATGGACGGGGAGCCGGAGTCCACGAGCCAGCCCAGCATCTCGGCGCCGAAGAACGGGGCCACGAAGGAGAGGGCGCCCACGAAGAGCAGGGCGTTGGCCGGGGTGCCGTACTTCGGGTGGAGGCGGCCGAACCACTGCGGCACCATCCGGGAGTTGCCGAGCGCCCAGAGCAGGCGGGACGCCCCCATGAGGAGCGAGTTCCAGGACGTCAGGATGCCGGCGAGGCCGCCGGCGATGAGCAGGTTGGCCACGGCCGTGCTGGAGAACATGGCTCCCATGGCGTCCGCGACCGCGATGTCCGCGCCGGCGATGTCCGCGCCGGACATCGCCGAGGACGTGGTGAGCACGACCATGACGTACCAGGCCGCGGCGAGCAGGACGGAGACGATGATGGTCCCGCCCAGCTGCTTGGCCGGCAGGTGCATCTCCTCGGAGACCTGGGGGATGACGTCGAAGCCGACGAACAGGAACGGGACGGTGACGAGCACGAGGAAGAAGCCGGCCGTGCCGCTCGTGAAGAACGGCTCCATGGTGTCGACCGAGCCGCGGGTGAACGCCCCGAAGATCATCATGAGTCCCACGATCAGCAGGAAGAGGATCACGAAGATCTGCACCATGGAGGCGTGCTTCACGCCGCGGATGTTGATCGCGGTGATGATGACGGCGGTCAGCGACCCCACCAGCGCCCAGGTCAGGTTCACCTCGAAGCCTGCCACGGTCCACAGCGGGATCTGGCTCAGGCCCGGGAAGATGTACTGCAGGGTGCGGGGGACCGCCACGGCCTCGAAGGCCACGATGGTGATGTAGCCGCCGGTGATGGCCCAGGACCCGACGAAGGCCCACCGGGCGCCCATGCCGCGCAGGAGGTAGTTGTGCTCCCCGCCCGCGTACGGCATGGCGGCGACGAGCTCGCCGTAGACGAGTCCGACGACGGCCATGATGAGCCCGCCGGTGACGAGGGCCAGCACGGAGCCCATGGTCCCGGCCTCGGCCAGCCAGTCGCCGGTGAGGATGACCCAGCCGAAGCCGATCATCGCGCCGAAGCCGAGGGCGATCGCGTCGAGGCGGCCCAGGACCTTCTTGAAGCCGTGGTCCTCGCGGTCCGGGGCGTCGGGCCCCGCGCTGCGGGGTTCGCTGGTGCTCATGGGAGTTCTTCCTTCTGTCGAGGACACCCGGACGAGGTGCCTGATCGGACCCGCCGCACGGCACTCCCGGCGGCGAGGGCACAATTTATACAGGGATTGTTTCGTCCCTGTGTGCCGCCTGGAAGCCCCCGGCCGCCCGCAGCTCGCTCGGCACCGTATCTTTGCGAAAGAGAATCTGTTCGCCGCTTCCCTGAGGATGCCATGACCCAGCGCCGGGCCGCCCTGTTCATCGATTTCGACAACTTCTTCGGCGGTCTGCTCGGCAGTGATCCGACGGCGGCCATGGCGCTGGCCGAGCGGCCGTCCGTGTGGATCCACCGGCTGGCCGCGGCGAGCGGCGGGGAGGGCGCCGACAGTACCCGGCGCTGGCTGGTGCTGCGGTGCTACATGAACCCGTCCGGGAGCGTCGCGCATCCGCTGAACCCGGGGCAGAGGCTGTACTTCTCGACGTTCCGCCCCTTCTTCACGCAGGCCGGCGTCGAGGTCGTCGACTGCCCCAGTCTCACCCGGGGCGCGAAGAACGGGGCAGACATCCGGATCGTGATCGACGTGATGACCGCATTGCAGCACCACGCCCACTACGACGAGTTCGTCCTGGCCTCGAGCGACGCCGATTTCACGCCGCTGCTCCAGGTCCTCAGGGCCCAGGACCGCAGGACCTGCATCATTGCGACCGGGGCCACGGCGGTGGCCTACGAGGCGCTCGCGGACCAGTACCTCGACGAGCAGGACCTCTTCGACCTCATGGCGCCTGCGCCGGCGGAGGAGCCCGTGCCCGGCTCCGGGGACGGGGTGCCGGCCCCCGGAGGGTGCTTCTCCCCGGGCGCCGCGCCGATCGCGGGCCCCTCGGAGGACCCGGGGGCGTGGCACGAGTTCTGCGCGGTCGTGCGCAGTGACTACGAGTCCTCCGAGGAGCCCGTCAGCCTCTCCCGCCTGGCAGGTCGGATCCACGCGGACATGGGAGAGGTCGTCACCCGCACCCGGTGGTTCGGCAGCGGCTCCTTCCGCCGGGCCGTGGAGCTGGTCGACCTGCCGGAGGTCGAGTTCTCGAACCTGCACTTCTGGCACCGCACGAGGCACCGGGCGCCGGAGCCGGCACCCGCGGCGCCGCCGGCTCCAGTCCGGCCGCCGCTGCCGGCGGCCGTCACCCGCTTCTGCGACGTCGCGAAGATGCCGCGGCTCTGCCGGGCCCAGTGGACGATCGTGTCCCGGGTGCTCGCCGAGTATGCGCGGCGCGGTGAGTTCACCCTGTCCGAGGCCTCCCGGTGGACCCGGGACCGGGCCGGCGAACTGGGTGTCCAGGTGTCCCGCCAGGCAATGCTCTACGCCATCCGGGGGGCCCGCAACGGCGGGGCCGATCTGTGCGCCGCGCCGCCGCCCGACGCGTCCGCCGTCGGCCGGGCGGTGCTCGCCAGCGTGCTGGAGCAGGCGGTCCTGGCGGGCTTCCATCCCTCCGCGGCGGAGCGGCAGGAGCTGGCCGCCTGGCTCGGGGCGGGCGCACCGGCACCCGTGCCCGCGGACTAGGCTGGTCCGGGACAGCCCGTTCCCGACGAGAGGACCCGGACCATGGACAACCTGGACAGCCTGCCGAGCGCCTCGGTGGAGGAGATCCCCGAGGGCGCACGCGTCCTGGACGTGCGCGAGGACGAGGAGTGGGAGGCCGGGCACATCGCCGGTGCCCAGCACATCCCGCTCCGGCAGCTCCCGGAGCGCTACGGCGAGGTGCCGGTGGACGAGGACGTGTACGTGATCTGCCGCTCCGGCGGCCGGTCCCTCAAGGCCACGGCGTACCTCCAGCAGTACGGCTTCGACCCCATCAACGTCCTGGGCGGCATGGGGGCGTGGATGGACGCCGAGAAGCCCATGGTGTCCGAGACGGGCGAGACCCCGAACGTCCGTTGAGGTACGCCTACCTGGGCCCCGCCGGCACCTTCACCGAGGCCGCGCTGCTGAGCGTGGCGGGCGCCCGTGAGGCGGAGCGCCTCCCCGTGTCCTCCGTGCCCGTGGCGCTCGCGGCCGTCCGCTCCGGCGAGGTCGACGCCGCCATGGTGCCCATCGAGAACTCCGTGGAGGGCGGCGTGACCGCGACCCTCGACGCGGTGGCCACCGGCAGCGAGCTGCGCATCGTCCGTGAGGCGCTGGTGCCCATCAGCTTCGTCCTCGTGGCCCCGCCGGGCACGGCGCTCGCCGACGTCCGCACGGTCTCCACGCACTCCCACGCCTGGGCCCAGGTGCGGGGCTGGATGGACGAGCGGCTGCCGGGCGTGGACTACGTCCCGGCGTCCTCCACGGCCGCCGCGGCGCTCGCGCTGCTCCCCGGCGGGGCGGGGCGCGAGGGGCCGGCGTCCCGGGCGGGCTTCGACGCCGCGGTCTGCTCGCCCGTGGTCGTCGAGCAGCACCCCGAGCTCGAGGTGCTGGCGGAGGACATCGGGGACAACAGGGCCGCCGTCACCCGGTTCGTGCTCGTGGCCCGGCCCGGGGTGCCCCTGCCGCCGCGCACGGGCGCGGACCGCACCACGCTCGTCATTCCCCTGTGGGAGGACCGCGCCGGGGCCCTCATGGAGATCCTCGAGCAGTTCGCGACCCGGGGGGTCAACCTCTCGCGGATCGAGTCGCGGCCCACGGGCAACTTCCTCGGGGAGTACTTCTTCAGCGTGGACGTCGACGGTCACATCCTCGACGCCCGGGTGGCGGACGCCGTCGAGGGTTTGCGCCGCGTCTGTCCCAGCACGCGCTTCCTCGGCTCCTATCCGCGGGCCGACCACAAGGTGGCGACCGTGGCCCCGCACCACTCCGACGACGCCTTCCGCGAGGCGGCGGCCTGGGTCGCAGCCCTGCAGGACAGCGACCGCCGGACCCCGGAGAACCCGCCGGCGCAAGGCGCACCGGGCGGCGCGTAACGCGAGGACGCGCACCGCACCCCCGCTTGTTAGCAATTGCGAATACATGCACCATGGGGAGTGCGGGCGCGTCCGTGCCCGCGATCTTCAGCCGGTGTCGATCGACCCCCCGGGTCGGGACCGAGCCCGACCGGAGGTGCCACCATGCCTGCTCCCGCCGTCCGCCGCCTCGCCCTCGCCGCCGCCCCGGCCCTCCTGGCCTGCGCGCTCGCCGCTCCGCCGGCCGCGGCGGCCGCGCCGCCCGAGCCGAGTCAGGTGGTCCGCGTCGAGATCGGCCCGAGCCCCGTCGTCGGGGACCCCCGGACCGCCGACGCCCTCGACCTCGTGCCGGCCTCCCGGGTCGTCCCGGAGCCGGTCGCCTCGGTCACGGACCGCGGGCAGGGCCCGCTCGTGGCCGTGGGACTGGCCGTGCTCGCCCTCGTGGCCGCGTTCGTGGCGGGCCTGAGCCGCCGGCCCGATCCCGCCGACTGACCCGCGGGGCCCGGGCGCCCGTGCGGGTCAGTCGCCCTGGGAGGGCGGAACCCGCACGGAGAGCGCGCCCGGGAGGATCTCGGACTCGAACCCGTTGATCAGCCCGGTGCCGTCCCCGTCCATCTGGGACTCGATGGGCTCGTGGAACTCCACGCGCACCTTCTTCGCGGCGAAGAACTCGATCACGGGCAGGTCGCGCCGCTGCCGGAACACGACCTTGGCGGCCATCAGCGCCCACTCCAGCGTGCTGCGCGGGGACATCACCACGAGGTCCAGCAGGCCGTCGTTGATCTTCGCCTGCGGCACCAGGATCAGGCCCGCGGTGAGGATCCCGCAGTTGGCGGCCATCACGGAGCGGACGCGGCGGCTCTGCCACTCGCCGTCGTCGATCCGGAAGCGGGCCCACCGCGGGGGCGCGATCAGGTGCCGGACCCCGGCCTCCCCGTAGGCCGCCCAGCCGACCAGCTTCTTCAGCTCGTCCCGGGTGTCCGTCATGATCTGGGCGTCGAAGCCCGCCCCGCCCATGACGCAGAACGCGTGGTCCCCCACGGTCCCGTCCTCGAGCTCCACGCGGAACGTGGCCATGTCGATGGCCCGCTCCGCGCCGAAGAGCGCGATGTCCACGTTGCGGTGGGGATCGCCCAGGTCGGCGCCCAGGTTGCGGGCCAGGAGGTTGCCGGTGCCCAGCGGGATGAGGCCCAGCGGGGTGTCGTGGCCGACCAGCGCCTCCGCCACGGCCCGGACGGTGCCGTCGCCGCCGGCGGCGATGACGAGGTCGGCGCCCTGCTCGAGCGCCTCGCGGGTCATCGAGGAGCCCGGGTCGTCCTCCGCGGTCTCGTAGAACACGGGGTCGGGGAACCCGCCCTTGCGGCACCCGATGATCACGGCGTCGCGGGCGACGTCCGCGTCGGCCTTGATGGGGTTGATGACGACGGCGACCCGTTTGGGGGCCACGGGAGTGGCGGTCACGGAAGGACTCCTCGGTTCTGCGGCGCCGGGGACCGGTGGCGCCGTGCGGTGGGGCGGTGGCGCCGCGGCACGGGGCCGCGGGCCCGCGGCGCCGGGCGGATCGCGACGGGCCTCCACCCTAACCCCCGTCGCGTCCGGAGGACTTGGGTACCCTGTCAGGGTGATCGACATCAACCAGCTCCGTGAGAACCCCGACGTCTTCCGCGCCTCGCAGCGTGCCCGCGGGGCGGACGACACCCTGATCGACCGGATCCTGGAGGCGGACGTCGAGCGCCGCCGGCTGATCACCGAGTACGAGTCCCTGCGGGCCGAGCAGAACGCCTTCGGCAAGCAGGTGGCCCGGGCCCAGGGCGAGCAGAAGCAGGCGCTGCTCGCCGAGGTCAAGGAGCTGGCCGCCCGGGTCAAGGAGGCGCAGGCGGCCGCGGAGGCCGCCCGTGCCGGTCAGGACGAGCTCGTAGCGGTCGTCGACAACCTCGTCCTCGGCGGCGTCCCCACGGGCGGGGAGGACGACTTCGTCCTGCTCCGGACCGTCGGGGAGCCCCGCGACTTCGCCGCGGAGGGCGTCGAGCCCAGGGACCACCTGGAGATCGGCGAGCTCGTGGACGGCATCGACATGGAGCGGGGGTCCAAGGTCTCCGGCGCCCGGTTCTACTTCCTCAAGCGCGACGTCGCCCGGCTCGAGACCGCCCTGCTGCTCATGGGCCAGGACCAGGCGCTGGACAACGGCTTCGTCCCCATGACCACCCCGAACCTCGTGCGCCCCGAGATCATGAGCGGCACGGGCTTCGACGTCGCCCACTCCGACGAGATCTACCACGTCGGCAAGGACGAGCTGTACCTCGTGGGCACCTCCGAGGTCCCCCTGGCGGGCTACCACGCCGACGAGATCCTCGACCTCTCCGACGGCCCGCTGCGCTACGCCGGCTGGTCCTCCTGCTACCGCCGCGAGGCCGGCTCCGGGGGCAGGGACACCCGGGGCATCATCCGCGTGCACCAGTTCAACAAGCTCGAGATGTTCGTCTACTGCTCCCCGGAGGACGCGGAGGCGGAGCACGCGCGGCTGCTCGCGTGGGAGGAGGAGATGCTCGCCAAGTGCGAGCTCGCCTACCGGGTGATCGACACCGCCGCCGGGGACCTCGGCACCTCCGCGGCCCGCAAGTTCGACTGCGAGGCCTGGGTCCCCACCCAGGGCAAGTACCGGGAGCTGACCTCCACGTCGAACTGCACCACCTACCAGGCGCGGCGGCTCAACATCCGGGAGCGGCTGCCCGAGACCACGGACGCCGCCGGCAAGGTCCGCAAGGGCGGCACCCGCACGGTGGCCACCCTCAACGGGACGCTGGCGACCACCCGCTGGCTGGCCGCCATCCTCGAGACCCACCAGCAGGCCGACGGGTCGGTGCGCGTCCCCGAGGCGCTGCGGCCCTACCTGCGCGGCCAGGAGACCATCCCCGTCCGGCGCTGAGCCGCCGGGAGGCGTTCGGCTCCCGTTCATCTCACATCGACATCTCGGCCATCCTGTCGGTGTGATGTGGCACCATGTCCCGCATGACAAAAGAAAAGACCGCTGGCACCGAGGACCAGCACGAACTCGTCGGCATCAACTCCACCGTCCCGCTGAAGGTCGAGCACTCGGAGGACCTCAGCGACACGGCCGGCGGCACCACCGCGCCCGCGCGCTCCGCCGCCGACGTCCGGATCCCCCTCAAGGTCCAGCCTCCCCGCTCGAACGGCTGGAAGAAGGAGGCGGGCGTCCAGTACCTGGTGGCCCTCGACGTCGACGGCACGCTCGTCGACCACGACGGCCACATGTCCCGCCCGGTGCGCGAGGCGGCCCAGGCCGTGCTCGCGGCCGGCCACCACGTGGTGATCTCCACCGGGCGCTCCAAGGGGGCGACCCTGCC
This sequence comes from Kocuria sp. LHG3120, assembly GCF_049897445.1. Taxonomy (NCBI): domain Bacteria; kingdom Bacillati; phylum Actinomycetota; class Actinomycetes; order Micrococcales; family Micrococcaceae; genus Kocuria; species Kocuria sp. LHG3120. The sequence continues at coordinate 78,749 of NZ_JAFCWG010000008.1, forward strand.
CGTGGTGGAGCTCCTCGGCCAGGAGCGCGGCTACGCCGTGTGCTCCAACGGCGGCATGACGCTCGAGCTGGACCCGGAGCTGCCGGCGTACCACCGGGTGCTCGAGTGCGTCTCCTTCGACCCCGGCCAGGCCCTCGAGGCCCTCGAGCAGCGCCTGCCCACCGCGAAGTTCGCCCTCGAGACCGAGGACGGGTCCTTCTACTCCACGGAGCGCTTCCAGGACGCGTCCTTCGGCATCGAGGCGATCGGCGTGGACCTGCACCAGCTGGCGCGGATGAAGGCCGTGCGCATGGTGGTGTACAGCACGGAGCACACCCCGGAGGAGTTCGCCCGGGCGATCGACGAGGCCGGGCTGCACGGCGTCACGTACTCCGTGGGCTGGAGCGCCTGGCTCGACATCGCCGCCAACGGCGTCTCCAAGGCCAGCGCCCTGGAGCAGATCCGCCGCCGGCTCGGCGTGGACCCGTCCCACACGGTCGCCGTCGGCGACGGCCGCAACGACATCGAGATGCTCGACTGGGCCGCCCGCGGCGTGGCCATGGGCCAGTCCCCGGACGAGGTCGCGGCCGCGTGCCACGAGGTGACGCACACGGTCTACGAGGACGGCGTCGCCCGGATCCTGCGCTCCCTGCTCTGAGCCCGGCGGCTCAGAGCCCGTACTCCTCGAGCAGCCGCAGCCAGACCTCGCTGATGGTGGGGAAGACGGGCACCGCGTGCCAGAGCCGCTCCAGCGGCACCTCGCCGACCACGGCGACGGTCGCCGCGTGCAGCAGCTCCGTCACGTCCGGGCCGGCGAAGGTCGCGCCCACGAGGGTCCGGCGCCGGCGGTCGACCACGAGCTGGGCCCAGCCCCGGTAGTCGTCGCGGTGCAGGAGCGCCCCGGCCACGTCGATGGCGTGCTCCACGACGTCCACCTCGAGGCCGTCCGTGCGGGCCTGCTCGGCGGAGCGGCCCACGGAGGCCACCGCGGGGTCGGTGAAGACCACCTGCGGGACGGCGCACCCGTCGGCCGTGGACGCGTACGGGGACCACGGGGGCGCGGACGCCCCCAGTCGGCCGGCCGCGCGCGCCACGACCGCGTCCGCGACGGCGCGCGCCTGGTACTTCCCCTGGTGGGTCAGCAGGGGCCCGCCCGCCGCGTCCCCGGCGGCGTAGAGCCAGCCGCCCTCCGCACCCGCCACGAGGCCCGAGCCGTCGACCCGCAGCGCGGAGGGGTCCAGGCCGAGCTCCTCGAGGCCCAGGTCCGCGAGCGCGGGCCGCCGCCCCGTGCTCACCAGCAGCTGCTCCGCGGACACGGTCCCGCCGCCCTCGAGGTCGAGCTCGACACCGCCGCCGGCGGACCGGACCCGCTCCGTGGCCCGCCCCTCGACGACCGTGACGCCCTCGGCGTCGAGGGCCTCGGCGACCAGCCGCGCGGCGGTGGACGGGAAGGCGCTCAGCAGCCGGCTGCGGGCGACCACCGTGACCCGGGAGCCCAGGCGGGCGAAGGCCTGCGCGAGCTCCGTGCCGGCCACGCCCCCGCCGAGCACCGCCAGGGACCCGGGGACCTCCTGGGCGGCGGTGGCGTCGCGCGTGCCCCAGAACGGCACGTCCCCGAGACCCGGGACCGGGGGCACGACCGGCCGCGAGCCCGTGGCCAGCACCACGGCGTGCCGGGCCTCGAGCACCCGGACGCCGCCGTCCTCGGCGGTGACCCGGACCCGCCGGGGCCCGGCCAGCGCGCCCCGGCCCCGGACCAGGTCCACGCCGGCCCCGGCCAGCCACTCCGCCTGGCCGGTGTCGTCCCAGTGCGCCGCGAACCCGTCCCGGCGGCGCAGCACCGCCGCCGCGTCCGGCGGGCCGGTGACGGCCTCGGCCGCCCCGGCCACTCCGCGGGCGGCCTCGAGGGCCGCGCCCGGGCGCAGCAGCGCCTTCGAGGGCGTGCACGCCCAGTAGGAGCACTCCCCGCCCACGAGCTCCGCCTCGACGAGCGCGGCGCTCAGCCCGCCCCGCACCACGCGGTCGGCCGCGTTCTCGCCGACCGGACCACCGCCGATCACCACCACGTCGTACCTGTCCCGGGGCTCTGTCATGCCCCGAGTCTGCCAACGGGCGCGCCGCCCGACAACAGCCCCGGCGGGGCTCGGGCAGGTGTGATCCGGGCCATCTCCATGAGAACGGAGTGCTAGCCTTCTTGCCAGGCCGGGTGACCACGTCATCGACGACGACCGAAGGGTGTGCCGTGATCGAGTACGTCTCCGACCGGTGGGAACAGATCCTCTTCGCCAGCTGGCAGCACTTCTCCCTGGTGGTCCAGTGCCTGGTCCTGGCCACGGTCCTGGCGGTGGCCCTCGCGGCGCTGTGCTACCGCTCGCCCCGGCTCACGACCGTGGCCAACAACGTCTCGGCCGTGGGGCTGACCATCCCGTCCTTCGCGCTCATCGGCCTGCTGATCGCCCCGCTGGGGTTCGGGGTGGCCCCCGCCGTCGTCGTCGTCACCTTCTTCGCCGTCCTCCCCGTCCTGCGCAACGCGCTCGTGGGGCTCGCCGGGGTCCCGCAGGCCACCGTTGAGGCGGCGCGCGGGCTCGGCATGAGCAGGGCGGCGACCTTCCTGCGCGTGGAACTGCCGATGGCGTGGCCGGTCATCCAGGCCGGCATGCGGGTCTCGGCGCAGATGGTGATGGGCGTGGCCGCCATCGCCGCCTACGTGCTCGGCCCCGGCCTGGGCGGCTTCATCTTCTCGGGCCTGTCGCGGCTCGGGGGCGCCAACTCCTTCGCGTCGGTCGTCACCGGCGTCGTGGCCGTCATCGTCGTCGCACTCATCCTGGACGGGCTGCTCGTGCTGCTCGGCCGGCTCACCACATCGCGAGGTATCCGTGTCTGACTCCATGACCACCCCCCGCACAGACTCCTCCGTCACCGGGGCCCGGATCCTGCTGGAGAACGTCTCCAAGCGCTACCCCGGGCAGGCCAAGGCCGCGGTCGACGGCCTGACGCTCGAGATCCCCGCGGGCAGCATCGTCATGCTCGTGGGCCCCTCAGGCTGCGGCAAGACCACCACGCTGAAGATGATCAACCGGCTCATCGAACCCACCGAGGGCCGGATCGTCATCGACGGCCAAGACGTGACCTCGATGAACGGCGACGAGCTGCGCCGCGGCATCGGCTACGTGATCCAGGCCGGCGGGCTGTTCCCGCACATGAGCGTGGCCACCAACATCGGCATGGTCCCGAAGATGCTCGGCTGGGACAAGCAGCGCATCGCCGCCCGCGTGGACGAGCTGCTCGAGCTCGTCTCCCTCGACCCGGCCGTCTACCGCGACCGGTACCCGAGAGAGCTCTCCGGGGGTCAGCAGCAGCGCGTCGGGGTGGCCCGCGCCCTGGCCGCGGACCCGCCCGTGCTGCTCATGGACGAGCCGTTCGGGGCCGTGGACCCCATCACCCGCCAGCGGCTCCAGGACGAGCTCATCAACATCCAGCACGAGCTGCAGAAGACCATCGTGTGCGTGACCCACGACTTCGACGAGGCGGTCAAGCTCGGCGACTGGATCGCGGTCTTCGACGAGGGCGCCCGGATCGTCCAGTACGACGCCCCGGAGCGCGTCCTGGCGGAACCGGCGGACGAGTTCGTGGAGGACTTCATCGGCTCGGGCGCGGGGCTCAAGCAGCTCACACTCACCCGAGTCCGGGAGGTCGACCTCGTCCCCGCCGTGACCACCCGCCCCGGCGAGGACGTCCGGGCGGTGCTCGGGCGGGTCGACGAGGCGGGCACCCGGGACGTCGTCGTGGTCGACGACCGCGGCCGGCCGCTGTCCTGGCCCTCCCGCCGTCAGCTCGAGCGCTTCGGGACCGTCCCCGGGGAGCGCAACGACCGCCTGCCCCTGGTCGGCACGGGCGCCACGCTCAACGACGCGCTGGACACGATGCTCGTCTCCAGCACGGGGGCCGCGCTCGTGGTGGGGCCGCGGGACCGGTTCGAGGGCGTCATCTACGTCGAGACCGTCATGGCCGCGATCACCGAGGCCCGCCGGACCGTGGCCGCGGAGGACGCGCCCCTCGGCCACAACACGGGCGAGATGCCCGCCGTCAGCGCGAGCCCGGGAGGCGGGGACCGATGAGCGCGCAGACCGAGCGCCCCGCCGCCGCGGAGCCGGAGCCCGCCGACGACCCGGTGTCACGCCCGGCCACGGCCGACCCGGACCAGCGCACCTGGAAGGGCCTGCTCCTGCAGCCCGTGGCGATCCTCGCGGCGCTGGGCCTGCTCGTGCTCTGGCTGACCACGGCGGAGCTCACCGAGACGGAGGCCGTGACCCTGAGCCCCGCATCGCTGTGGGCCCTGACCCTGGAGCACCTGCAGCTGACGGTCGTGGCCACGGTGGTGGTCCTGCTCATCGCGATCCCGGTCGGCATCCTCCTGACCCGCAGACCGCTGCGCTTCCTCACGGGCCCGGTCATCGCGCTGGCGAACATCGGCCAGGCCGCCCCGGCGGTGGGGCTCGTCGTCCTGTTCGCCTTCTGGTTCGGCTTCGGCTTCCGGGCGGCCGTGGTCGCCCTGATCGTCTACGCGATCCTGCCCGTCCTGAAGAACACCATGGTGGGCCTCGACGGGGTGGACCGCAGCCTCGTCGAGGCCGGGCGGGGGATGGGGATGAGCGCCGCCGCCGTCCTGTTCCGGGTCGAGCTGCCCCTGGCCGTGCCCGTCATGCTGGCCGGCGTGCGCACCGCCCTGATCCTGGTGGTCGGCACCGCGACCCTCGCCACGTTCATCAACGGCGGCGGGCTCGGGCTGCTGATCACCACCGGGGTCAACCTCAACCTCGTGCGGGTGCTGATCGCCGGCTCGATCCTCGTGGCGCTGCTCGCCCTCGCCATCGACTGGGTCGGCCGTGTCGTGGAGCACGTCGCGCGGCCGAAGGGACTGCGATGAGAACCTCCCGCGCCGCCGGCGGCGCCCTGCTGCTCTCCTGCGCCGGCCTGCTGCTGACCGGCTGCGGGCTCGAGCCGTCCACGGCCTACGTGCCCGACGCCGCGCCCGGCTCCATCCGGCCCGTCGAGGGCGCGGAGGGGACCGAGGTGCGGGTGACGTCCAAGAACTTCACCGAGCAGCTGATCCTCGGCAAGATCGGGGTGCTCGCGGTGCAGGCCGCCGGCTTCGAGACCGAGGACATCACCAACGTGCCCGGGTCCCAGCCGGTGCGCGAGCTCATGCTCTCCGGGGACGCCGATCTCACCTTCGAGTACACCGGCACGGCCTGGCTGACCTACCTCGGCCGGGCGGAGGGCATCCCGGACCAGCAGGCGCAGTGGCGGGCCGTGTACGAGGAGGACCTCGGCAACGGGCTGACCTGGGGCGCCCCGGCGGCCCTCAACAACACCTACGCCATGGCCGTGCGCTCCGAGTACGCCGAGGCCAACGACCTGGCGACCGTCTCGGACATCGCGGACCTGCCGGTGGCCGAGCGGACGTTCTGCGTGGAGTCGGAGTTCAACTCCCGCAGCGACGGGATGACCCCCCTGCTGGCCCACTACGACCTGGACCGCGGCAGCGAGGTGCCCGAGGGCAACATCGGCATCTACGACACCGGCGCGATCTACTCGGCGACCGACGACGGGGAGTGCAACTTCGGGGAGGTCTTCTCCACGGACGGCCGCATCCCGGCCCTGGACCTGACCGTGCTCGAGGACGACCGGCAGTTCTTCCCCGCCTACAACGCCGCCCCCGTCTTCAGCACGGAGCTGCTGGACGAGTTCCCCGCGCTCGAGCAGGTCCTGGAGCCGATCGCCGCGGCGCTCACCGACGACGTGATGCAGGAGCTCAACCGGCAGGTGGACGTCGAGGGGCGGGACCCGGCCGACGTCGCCTACGAGTGGATGATCTCCGAGGGGTTCATCGTCGAGCCCTGAGCCCCGCCCGCCGGGCCGCCCCGGGCCGGCTCGCACAGGCCCAGCAGCCGGGCCGCCGCGGGCCGGGCGTCCTGCTCCTCCTGCCACAGGGAGCGGGCCACCGCCTTGGAGACCGCCTGCGGGGAGATGCCGAGCTCGGCGGCCACGGCCTTCTGCTGGCCGCGGGCCCCCGGCACGAGCAGGTCGACCACGCGCCACTCCGCGTCGCTGCGCTCCGCCACGATCCGGCCCAGCAGCCGCAGCACGGCCTGCGCCTGCGCCGCGGCGGGCGCGTCCTCGGCGACCACGCGCACCGGCACCCGGCCCGCGGCGGCCTCGGCGGCGGCGCGCGCGTGCGCCGTCCCGGGGCCGTCGGCGCGCAGGCCCGTCCGGCCCTCCGGGTCGGTCGCCGTCTCCAGCCGGACCGGCCCCACCCCGACCCCCACGCTCCAGGCCGATCCGCGCAGACCGGCGAGCGCGGCCGCGACCGCGGCGCCGGGATCGGCGGTGATGCCCTGCACCGCGTGCGCCCGGGCGCGCTGGAACGGCACCACGGTCTCGAGGTCCGCGAGGCGGCGCAGGAGGCCCGGCACGAGGTCGCCCGCCTCGCGGCGGCGCTGGTCCAGGGTCACGACGTACACGGTCCCAGTATCGGGCACGGGGGCCGCGGGGGAGCGGGGGCGCGGCGGGGACTCACTCCCAGAACCGCGGCTCGATGTCGACCCCCTGCACGATGAGCTCGTCCTCGAGGGGCTCCCGGCACACCACGGGCAGGCGCAGGCAGCCGATGCGGTCGTCGGGGCCGAAGTAGGCGGTGAGCCGGTCGAAGCCCTGCCGGAACGAGGCCAGCTCCTTGGCCGTGGCGGCGACCTCCGCCAGGTCGGCGTCGGAGCCGAGCACCCAGAAGGAGTCCGGGTCGGTCAGCTGGAGCAGTCCCACGGCCGCCCCGGCGTCGTTGTTCTCGGTCCCGGCCCAGCCCGGGACCCGCAGCCACCCGCCCGGTGCCGCCGCGCCCAGGGCCGGCGCCAGGGGGTCGTACTCCCACGCCCGGGCCTGCTGCAGCCACGCGGGCGGCGCCGGGAGGTAGAGCGGGCCGTCGAGGTCCACGGGCCACCGGGCGGCGGCGAACGCCCCGGCGTCCACGCGGTCCCAGAACTGCTCCGCGGTGAGGTCGGTGCCCACGCTGTTGAGCGCCGCCCCGGGATCGTCCTGGTGCATGCCGTGCCAGTAGGTGGGGCGGGTCCGGACGTCGGCGCGCCGCAGCAGGGCGTCCAGCTCCTCCAGGTGGGCCGGCTCGCCGAGCACCACCGTCCTGGACTCGAAGTGCAGGACGTAGGGCACGCGCTCGGTGCTCACGGCAGCCCCGCGGGCCGTCCGCGGCGGCACAGCCGCGTGAAGCGGCCGAGCACCTGCAGCGCCTCCGGGGTGGCGGGCAGGTAGTCCGTCAGGGCGGGGGAGCGCACCACCACGGCGCACCACTGCCCCCGGGAGACCGCCACGTTGAGCCGGTTGGGGGAGAGCAGGAACTCCATCCCTCGGGGGCCGTCGGCCGCGGAGGCGGCCATCGACACGATCACGACGGGGGCCTCCTGGCCCTGGAACCGGTCGACGGTGCCCACCCGGACCCCGCCGCCGTCCTCGTCCCGCAGGCCCGCGGCGGCGAGCTCGCGGCCGATCAAATCGACCTGGGCGTTGTACGCGGCCACCACGAGCACGTCCTCGGGCGCCAGCGGCACGGGGGGTGCCCCCGGACCGGAGCGCCACGGCGTCCCGGCGAACTCGTGCACCAGCTCCACGACGCGCCGGGCCTCCTCGGGGGAGGCCGTGCGGTTGCCGGTGTGCTCGACGTAGCAGGTGCGCAGGCCCGGGGCCACGCCGGTGAGCTCTCGGCGGCCCGCGGCCGGGGCGGACCCGAGCCGCCCGGCGTAGGAGAGCTCGGAGACCGGTTCGCACAGGGCCGGGTGCATCCGCCAGGTGCGGTCCAGGAAGTAGCCGTGCTCGGCGGGCAGGGTGGGCGAGCCGTGGGAGAGCCAGCCCAGCGCCGACTCGTCCACGGGCAGGGGGTGGGTGCCCTGCGAGACCTGCGGCAGCTGCTGCGGGTCGCCCAGCAGCAGCAGGCGCCGCGCGGCCCGGGACACGGCCAGGGTGTTGGCCAGCGAGTACTGCCCGGCCTCGTCGACCACGAGCAGGTCCAGGGCCTCGTCCTCGAGGTGCTTGGCGTTGGAGAAGTCCCACGCGGTGCCGCCCACCACGGCGCCGCCGTCCGCCAGGAACGCGGCGAAGTCCTTCCCCGGGACGTCGCGCCACGGCGTCTCCCGGTCCGCGGGCCGGCCCGAGGGCGGCTTCTTGCCGACGCGCTCGGGGGCGACCCCGCCCTTCTCGAGCACCCCGGTGAGGAGGTTCTCGACGACGGCGTGGGACTGCGCCACCACGCCGATCCGCCAGCCGGCCTCCACGAGCCGGCCGATCACGTGGGAGCCGAGGAACGTCTTGCCGCTGCCCGGGGGCCCCTGGACGGCGAGGAAGCTGCGGTCGAGCGAGCGCAGGGCACGCACCACGGCGTCGATCGTGCCGTCGGGGCCGTCGTGCGGGCGGGGCAGGGGGCTGCCGTCCGCGGGCCGCGGCGCCCGGCGCTGCAGCAGCTCGAGGCCGGGCTGCCGCGGGAGCTCCGGCAGGGCGTCGGCCGTGCGGGCGGCGAGGGTCTGCAGGGACTCCTCGAGGGAGCGGGTGGCGATCGGCTGGGCCGGGCCCAGCGCGATCGGCAGCTCCGCCCAGGGCTCGGGGGCCGGGGCGTCCCGCGGCTTCTTGAGCCGTTCGCGCACGGTGAGCACCGCCGTGCCGTCCTCGTGCTCCTCGACGTGCTCGAGGGCGGCGGTCCAGTCCCCGGCGCGGCCGCTGCCGCGCGGGGCGGCGTCCTCGGCCAGGTGCGCGGGCACGGGGGCCCCGTACATCAGGAACAGCCCGGCGGTGCCGGGTCTGGGGGTGGAGCCCTCGCCGAACCGGCCCGCGAGGCGCAGGAGCCGGGTGGGTGCGGCGCTGCTGCGCTTGCCCGGGTCCTTCGCCCAGTCCTCCAGGACCTCCGCGCGCCGGACCACGAACACGTCGCGGGTGTCCTCCCAGTCCTCCACGGGGCCCTCGAGGCGGTCGAAGTGGGACCACCAGTACTGCTTGCGCTCGCGCCGGTGGTAGCCGGTGGCGGAGGCGACCATCGCGACGGCCGTGCGCTGCTCCTCGGTCAGGACGTCCCGCGCGGACGGGTCGTCCAGGTGCTCGTGCAGGCGCTGCTCGGCACCGGTCATCCCGGCGTCCGGCAGCTCCTCGGGCAGCTCGAGCCGCTCCTGGGCGGGGCGCGGCGGGTGGTCCGCCGGGTCCGGGGAGATCCCGGCGAGGCCCAGCAGCCAGTCCCGCAGCCGCAGGGTCGAGAGGCAGTCGTAGGCGTTGTAGTCGGCGATCCCGGCCAGCAGCCGCGCCGCGTCCTCCTCCCGCCCGGCCGCCCGGGCCGTGCACCAGTCGGCGTAGGCGACCACCGACGCACCGGCGTCCACGACGTCCCCGGTGCGCAGGTGCTCGCCCATGTAGAGCGGCTCCAGCTTCTTGATGGAGTACGAGCTCTCCGACAGCCGCAGGCTTCCCCGCACCGTGTCGTAGAGGTCCACCAGCACGTTCTCGCGCAGCAGCTCGTCCACGGCGTCCTCGCCCACCGCGTGCACGAGCGAGAGCCGGCGCAGGGCCGCCTTCTCGTAGTTGGCGTAGTGGTAGACGTGCATGCCGGGGAAGCGCCGGCGCCGTTCGGCCACGTAGTCGAGGAACGCCCGGAGCGCGTCCCGCTCCTGGGCCCGGGAGTGCGCCCAGAACGGCCGGAAGACGGGGGCGGCGCCGGGCTCCGGGGGCTGCTCCACGACGCCGAACAGGTACTCGAGCCCCCAGGACGTCGGGTCCCCCGGGTCCTGCCACAGCGGGTCGCCCTCGAAGTCGAAGAACACGTCCCCGGCGTCCGGGGCGGGCAGCCGCCGCACGGGGTCCGTGGCGGTGACCCGGTAGGCGACCCGGCGGGTCCCCCCGTCCTTCCGGTACTCGACCGAGCCGTCCTCCCCGCCCCGGCCGGTCTGCATGGCAGCCTGGTCCCGCAGCCGCCGCAGCGCGGCGGGGAGCCGCCGGTCCTCCAGCAGCGCGAGCTCGTCGACGGTGCGCACGCCGTGCCGGTCGCGCAGCGTGCGGCGCACCCGCACGGACAGCCCCGCCGTCAGCAGCAGGTCCCGGTGCTCGGCGACGGCCCGGGCGCAGTGCTCGCACCGGCCGCAGCGGGCGACGTCGTCGTCCTGCCAGTCCACGGGCCCGGTCCGCGCCCGGTGCGCGGCGGCGGCCGCGACGAACCGCTCCCGGCGCTCGCGGTAGACCGCCAGGTGCTCGGAGACGGGGAAGACCGCCTCCCGCTGGTCGCCGAGGACCAGGGTGACCTCGGGGGCCACGTCCACCCCGGCCCGCTCGAGCTGGTCGGCGTAGGCGGCGAGCTGGAGCAGGGCGGTGACCTTGGCGTGCCGGGCGAGCTTGGTGTCGTGCACCGCGTATGCGCCGTCCGGGCGGCGGACGAGGAAGTCGGCGCGGCCGTGGAAGGCACCGTCGAAGAAGGAGGCCTGGAAGACCACGTCGGCGCCCGCGCGCAGGGCGTCCAGGGACTCGGCGTGCTTGGCGGTCAGCTCGTCCCGGTCCATCCGCCGGGCCGGCTCGACCTCGTGCACCCCCCGTCCGGTCGCCGCGTCCCACGGGCCGAACGCCGCCAGGTGCGCGGCCAGGACCCGGTGCTCGTGGGCGTCGCCCAGCTCGGCCGTGCGGGCGAGCATCGCGTCCCGCTCCGGGGCCCGGCGCGGCGCCCGCCCCAGCTTCTCGTCCAGGACGCACAGGCTCGCGTAGGGGCACTCGGCCGCGCGCACCAGGTCGCTCGCGGAGAAGACGAGGTCCGCCTCGGGGCCCAGCAGGAACATGCGCATCCTTCCGACGGCGCCGGGTCCGTCCCGGGTCCGCGTCCATCGAACCACAGGGACCGGACGTCACAAGGAGGGCGGGACCGGCAGCGCAGGACGGGGATCGGCCGGCAGGTCCTCGGACCTGCCGGCCGACTCCCGGGGGCCGGTGACCGGCCCGCCGGGATGGACCGGGAGAGATCGATGGGATGCGGCGCGGGTGGGGGGACCCCCGCCGCCACCGGGCACCTCGCGGGTGCGCTCCGGCGACCTCGATCCCGGTCGGCGGCCCGGATGCCGATGGGGGGATGCATCCTGGGGCCGTCGGGCCGGCTGAGCCGGCCGATCCCAATATAACGAAATTCATGGAATCCCTGTAGGGCGCACGTCACGCGCCGACCCGGGTCGGGCCCGGGGCCCCGGACGCGCGGGGGCCGGGGACCCTCCGGTCCCCGGCCCCCGCGCGTGCCCGTCCGCTCAGTCGGTGGACGGGGCCTTCTCCTCGGCCTCGGCGGCCGAGTCGTAGTGGGACTGCTCGAAGCGCTCGCGGGCCTCCTCGACGAGGCGCTCGGCGGTCTCCCGGCCCTCCCAGCCCTCGCCCTTGACCCACTTGTTGGGCTCGAGGTCCTTGTAGCGCTCGAAGAAGTGCTGGATCTCCTTGAGCTTGTACTCGTCGATGTCGTCGAGACCCTGGATGTGGTCGTAGCGCTTGTCCGTGGACACGCACAGGATCTTCGCGTCCCCGCCGGCCTCGTCGTTCATGTTGAACACGGCGATGGGGCGCGACTCCACGAGCACGCCCGGGACGATCTCGAAGTCCAGGAGCACGAGGGCGTCCAGGGGGTCGCCGTCCTCGCCCAGGCTGTCCTCGAAGTAGCCGTAGTGCGCGGGGTACTGCATCGACGTGAACAGGACGCGGTCCAGGCGGAGGCGGCCGGTCTCGTGGTCGATCTCGTACTTGACGCGCGATCCCCGGGGGATCTCGATGGTGACGTCCAACTCCATGGTGCTTCTCCTCGTGCTGGATGGGCCCGGAAGGGCCGGAAAGGGCTGACAGCGGCCGAGCGCGGCCGCACCACCCTGGGCGGGGTGGGGCAGATCCGAGACCCACGATAGCGGCGGCCCCGCGGGCGGCGGTAACCGTCCGGCCCGCCACGGGGCCGCGCCCGGCCCGCCGCGGCGCCGCTCCGGGGCCGGCGCCGGAGCCGCCGCGGCGCCGCGGACCGGGCCACAATGGGGGCATGAGCAGTCCCCGACGCCACGGTCCCCCCGCCGGGCGACGGCGGCCGCGGGCCCGTCCGGGCCCCGGTCACCGCGCCCTGACGGCGCTGCTCGCCGCCGGCTGCGTGGGCGTGGCGGGCTGGCTGCACCCCCACTGGGCCCCCGCGCTGGGCCTGGGCGGGGACGACCTCCCGGCGGCCCGCGTCCTCCCCGCGGAGGCGCCCGCCCCCGCCGGGGCCGTTCCCCCCGACCCGGCCGCCCCCGTGCCCGGCGCCGCCGAGGTGGCCGCGGCGGTGGAGCCCGTGCTCGCCGGCACCGCCGGACGGCGCTCCGTCCTCGTGGCCGACGCCCTCACCGGGGAGCCGCTGCTCGAGCGGGACGCGGACGCGCCCCTGGTCCCGGCCTCCAACCAGAAGCTCGTCACGGCGCTGTCCCTGCTCACCCACGCCGATCCCGGCCGGCGCCTGCGCACCACGGTGGTCGAGGGGCCGGAGCCGGGCACGGTGGTGCTGGTGGCCGGCGGGGACACCCTGCTGAGCCCGGGCGGCTCCGACCCGGACGCCGTGCTGGGCCGGGCCGGGATCCGGACCCTGGCGCAGGAGACGGCCGAGGCGCTCGCCGAGCGCGGGGCGGCCGGGCCCACCGCCGTGCGGTGGGACGCGAGCCTGTTCGCCGGACCGGACGTCAACGAGGACTGGGCCTCGGGGGACGTCGCGGCGGGGCAGATCGGGCCGGTGGCGCCCATGGCGTTCTGGTCCCACCGCGTGCCCGCGGGGGAGGGCCCGTCGGCGGAGCGGCCCGTGGACGCGGCGCAGGACGTCGCCGAGGTCTTCGCGGCCGAGCTCGCGGCCCGGCTCCCCGGGGGCGGGGCGCCCTCCGTCCCCGCGGTCGCGCCCGACCGGGCGCCCGAGGGTGCGGCCGAGCTGGCCGCCGTCGAGTCCGCGACCCTCGCCGAGCAGGCCGAGCTCATGCTGCAGGACTCCGACAACCACCTCGCCGAGGTCCTCTCGCGGCTCGCGGCCCGGGCCGCGGACCGGCCCGCGAGCATCGCCGGCGGCCGTGCCGCCGCGGCCGCGGCGCTCGAGGCGCACGGCGTCCCGGCGCCGGGCGCCGTGCTCTCCGACGCGTCCGGGATGTCCCTGCGCAACCGCATCCCCGCCCGCGCGCTCGAGCAGGTCGTGCGGGCCATGGTCACCGACCCCACGGGGGTGCTGACCCCCGGCGCCCGGGCGCTCCCGGTGGCCGGCGGCAGCGGGACCCTCGCCGGCCGGTTCGACGACGACGCCGAGCGCCCCGGGCGAGGCCTGGCGCGGGCGAAGACGGGCACGCTGAACTCCGTGGTCGCCCTCAGCGGGCACGTCAGCACGGACGGGGGGCGGCTGCTGACGTTCTCCGTGGTGCTCAACGAGGTCGCCGACCCCGCCGCCGCCCGGGACGCCGTGGACCGCGCGGTGGCGGCCCTGGCCCTCCTGTGACGGCCCGCGCCGGGCGCTCCCAGGCGCGTGTGGTTGCATGAGGCCATGAGCGCAGCACAACGACCGCCGGAGACGGACGCGCCCGGGATCGTCCGGTGGGACCTCGCGGCCTCAGCCGCCGCCCGGCTCACGCCGCCGGGGCCGAGGATGTCCGCCCGGGCCATGCAGGCGGCGGTGGCCTCCATGCGCCGCCACGCCGAGGCGTCCGTGGACCACGTCCACCGGATCACCGGGCTCGAGGCGGCGCGGGACCTGCGGGACTCCACCGTGCTGGTCGTGGACCGCGCCGGGTGGTCGAAGGCCAACGCCCAGGCCTTCGAGGTGCTCATGGAGCCGGCGGTCGAGGCCCTGCGCCGGCGCCGCCCGGAGCAGTTCGGCGCGGCCGCCACCGCCCTCGGCGGCACGGCCACCGCCATGGAGATGGCGGCGGTGCTCGGGTTCCTCTCCGCGAAGGTCCTGGGCCAGTACGACCCGTACGCCGGGCTGGTCTCCGCCGTGGCCGCGCAGCGGCACCCCGGCGGACGGCTGATGCTCGTCGCGCCCAACATCCTCACGGTCGAGCGGGAGCTCAACGTCGAGCCGGAGGACTTCCGGCTGTGGGTCTGCCTGCACGAGCAGACCCACCGCGTCCAGTTCGCCGCGGCCCCGTGGCTGCGCGAGCACATGATCGAGCAGATCAACGAGCTCGCCGACTCCCTCATGGGGCACGCCGAGACCCTCGGGGCGCGGCTCACGGAGGCGGTCCGCGCCCTGCCCGGGCGCGGCGCGGGGGCGGAGGAGCCCCGGGCCTCCCTCGGCGTGGTGGGCCTGCTCATGGGGCGGCGGGAGCGGGAGGTGCTCTCCCACCTCACCGCCGTGATGAGCCTGCTCGAGGGGCACGCGAACTTCGTGATGGACGGGGTGGACGCCTCCGTGGTGCCCTCCGTGAAGACGATCCGGCGGCGCTTCGAGCGGCGCTCCGAGCTCCAGGGCAGCCTCGACCGCTTCGTCCGGCGCCTGCTCGGGATGGACGCGAAGATGCGCCAGTACAGCGACGGCCAGCGGTTCGTCACGACCGTGGTGGGGACCGTGGGGCTGGAGTCGTTCAACCGGATCTGGGAGGCCCCGGAGCACCTGCCCACGGAGGCCGAGATCCACGCCCCGGAGCGCTGGATCGAGCGCGTGCTGGGCCCGGGCGCACCGCCGCGCCGGCCCCTCCCCGCCCCGGAGCCGCCGGGAATGTGGTAGACACCACGCACCCCCGTTTGACATGCAGATTCATACACATTAGGGGTGGGGCGTCCCGCCTCGGAGACCTCGGTCACGGCGCGACACGCGGTAGGTCGGATCACCTTTGTGTGACAAAATCTTTACGTGAGCACAGAGAATATCGAACAGCAGGTCAAGCTGTACGGCCAGCCCCTGTCGGAGCGCTTCGGCACGGTCGTCCAGGCCTACGGCATCACGCAGCGGCGACTGGCCGAGGTCCTCGGCCTCTCCGCCCCCATGCTGTCGCAGCTCAACAGCGGCCGCCGGATCAAGATCGGCAACCCGGCGGTCTACGAGCGCCTGGTGATGCTGGAGCAGCGCATCGGCACCCCGGACATCGAGGAGGTCCTCGCCGCGGTCGAGGCCTCGCAGCCCGTGCTGTCGACCACGCAGATCCAGGCCGGCATCCACAGCGAGACCAACGCCGTGGCGGCCCTCGCCCACGTGGTCCCGCGGCAGGAGCTCGAGGCCGCCCTGGACCTGCTCGGCGAGACCGCCCCGACCCTCGCCAAGGTCGTGCGCCTGGCCGTGCGGGAGTCGCAGAACCAGCAGGCCGCGAGCGACCGCGAGGACGCCCGCCGGTGACCCAGTTCGCCCGCCGCGGCCGACTGTCCCCGGACGTCGCCGCGGGGCGGCGCCATGTGCTCGACTCCGTCCGGCAGCACGTCCCCCGGACCTCCGCGGAGCCCCCGCTCGTGCTGGTGGCCTGCAGCGGCGGCCCCGACTCCCTCGCGCTGGCCGCCGCCGCGGCCCACTTCGCCCGGCGCGGCACGCTGCGCGTGGGCGCCGTGGTGGTCGACCACGGCCTCCAGGAGGACTCCGCGGCGGTCGCGGCCCGCGCCGCCCGCACGCTTGAGCAGACCGGGCTGGCGCCCGTCGTCGTCACGGCCGTGACCGTGCGCCGGGACGCGGGCGGCCCCGAGATGGCGGCCCGCACCGCCCGCTACGCGGGCATCGCGGAGGTCGTGGGGCGCACGGGCGCCGACGCCGTGCTGCTCGGGCACACCCTGGACGACCAGGCGGAGTCCGTCCTGCTGGGCCTCGCCCGCGGCTCCGGCACCCGCTCGCTGGCCGGGATGCCCCCCGTGCGCGAGCTCGACGGCGTCACCTACCTCCGCCCGTTCCTCGACCTCTCCCGCGCGCAGACCCTGGAGATCTGCGCCGCCGAGCAGCTCGAGCCCTGGCACGACCCCACGAACCAGGACACCACCCTGATGCGCTCCCGGGTCCGCCACCGCGTGCTCCCGCTGCTGGAGGACGAGCTCGGCCCCGGTCTGGCCCGTGCCCTGGCCCGGTCCGCCGCGATCCTCGGCCCCGACGCGGACTACCTCGACGGCGCCGCGGGGGAGCTGCTCGAGCGCGCCCGCGCCGCCGCCCCGGAGCTGCCCGGCTCCCTGGCCCTCGACCTCGCCACGGTGCGGGCCGCGCACCCCGCGCTGCGCCGCCGCGCCCTATCGGCGGCCGTGGTCGCCGCCGGCGGACAGACCCCGGCCTACGAGCGGCTCGGCGCGCTGGACGAGTTCGCCGCCGGGCACGGGGCCGCGGGGCCCGTGCAGATGGCGGGTAAGGTGTCGGTGTGGCGCCGCCGCCCGACGGCGGGCACCCGTGGCCCGGGGCACCTGGAGCTCGTCCGCCCGCGGCCCGCGAGCGCCACCCGACCCGCATCCGCATCACCCGAGGAGCGCCGTGAAGGCTGAGGACGTCCAGGGGGATCTCACCGAGGTCCTGTACAGCAAGGAAGACATCGACACGAGGATCGCCGAGCTGGCGGCCGCCGTGGACGCCGACTACCGGGGCCGGGACGTCCTGCTCGTGGGCGTGCTCAAGGGTGCGGTGATGGTCATGGCCGACCTGTGCCGGGCGCTCCAGGGCCAGTACCCCATGGACTGGATGGCCGTGTCCTCCTACGGCTCCGGGACCAAGTCCTCGGGCGTGGTCCGCATCCTGAAGGACCTGGACACGGACCTCACGGGGCGGGACGTGCTCATCGTGGAGGACATCATCGACTCGGGCCTGACCCTGTCCTGGCTGCGCGCCAACCTCGAGTCCCGCGGCACGGCCTCGGTGGAGATCTGCGCCCTGCTGCGCAAGCCCGAGGCCGCGAAGACCTCCATCGACGTCAAGTACGTGGGCTGGGACATTCCCAACGAGTTCGTGGTGGGCTACGGGCTCGACTACGCCGAGAAGTACCGCAACCTCGACTGCATCGCGACCCTGGCGCCGCACGTCTACGAGTGAGCCGGCGCCCCGGGCGGGCGTGCGCCGCGGCGGTTCCCGGGCCGGGTGTCCGCTGACAGGGAACTCCCGGCCCGTCCGGGGCCCGACCCCGAGTCCGGGCTGTACATTGTAGGTCTGCGTCCCCTGGACCTCCGGCCCTGGGCGGGCACGGGCTCGAGGGGGCCCGGACAACCATCCACGGGAGGATCAGCGGCTTGGCCACGGCGAAAAAACCCAACAACTTCTTCAGAGGACCCTGGTTCTGGGTCCTGCTGGCCGCTCTGATCCTCTTCCCCCTGGTGGGCACGCTCACCACGGGCTCCTCCGGGCGCGTGGACACCAACGTCGGCCTGCAGCTGCTCCGCGAGGGCCAGGTCGCCGAGGCGAAGATCTACGACGGCCAGCAGAAGGTCGAGCTCCAGTTGGAGGAGGACCTCTCCCTCGACGGCCGCGACCTCGGGCGCAGCGTGGAGTTCTACTACGTCACCCCGCGCGGGGAAGAGGTCGTCGACGCGATGAACGCGGCGGACCTCCAGGGGTTCACGGACCAGCCCGTCGAGTCGAACTGGTTCACCAGCCTCCTCGGCTTCATGCTGCCGTTCCTGATCATCCTCGCCATCTTCTGGTTCGTGTTCTCCCGGATGCAGGGGGGCGGGTCCCAGGTCATGCGCTTCGGCCGCTCGCGGGCCAAGATGTTCGACAAGGACAACCCCACGGTGACCTTCGCCGACGTCGCCGGCGCGGACGAGGCCGTGCAGGAGCTCGACGAGATCAAGCAGTTCCTGGTGGAGCGGGAGCGCTTCACCGCCCTCGGCGCGAAGGTGCCCAAGGGCGTGCTGCTCTACGGCCCTCCCGGCACCGGCAAGACCCTGCTCGCGCGGGCGGTGGCCGGCGAGGCCGGCGTGCCCTTCTTCTCGATCTCCGGCTCCGACTTCGTCGAGATGTTCGTGGGCGTGGGCGCCTCCCGGGTCCGAGACCTGTTCCAGCAGGCCAAGGAGAACGCGCCGGCCATCATCTTCGTGGACGAGATCGACGCCGTGGGCCGCCAGCGCGGCGCGGGCATGGGCGGCGGCAACGATGAGCGCGAGCAGACCCTCAACCAGCTGCTCGTCGAGATGGACGGCTTCGACGCCACCACCAACGTCATCCTGATCGCCGCGACCAACCGCCCCGACGTCCTGGACCCGGCGCTGCTGCGCCCGGGCCGCTTCGACCGCCAGATCGGCGTGGAGGCCCCCGACATGAAGGGCCGCCTGCAGATCCTCCGGGTGCACTCGCAGGGCAAGCCGCTCGCGGACAACGTGGACCTCGCCGCCGTGGCCAAGCGCACCCCCGGCTTCACGGGCGCCGAGCTCGCCAACGTGATGAACGAGGCCGCGCTGCTGACGGCCCGCTCCCACGCCCAGCTCATCGACGACCGCGCCGTGGACGAGGCGATCGACCGGGTCATCGCCGGTCCGCAGAAGCGCAGCCGGATCATGAAGGAGCTCGAGCGCAAGGTCACCGCCTACCACGAGGGCGGGCACGCGCTCGTGGCCGCGGCCCTGCGCAACACGGACCCGGTCACGAAGATCACCATCCTGCCCCGCGGCCGGGCCCTGGGCTACACCATGGTCATGCCCATGGACGACAAGTACTCGACCACCCGCAACGAGCTGCTCGACCAGATGGCCTACGCCATGGGCGGGCGCGCGGCGGAGGAGATCGTGTTCCGGGACCCGTCCACCGGCGCGTCCAACGACATCCAGAAGGCCACCGACACGGCCCGCAAGATGGTCACCCAGTACGGCATGAGCGCCCGTGTGGGCTCGATCAAGCTGGGCGGGGACAGCTCCGAGCCGTTCCTCGGCCGGGACGCCGCCGGCTCGGGCCGGGAGTACTCCGAGCGCACCGCCGCGATCGTCGACGAGGAGGTGCGGGCCCTGCTGGACCAGGCCCACGACGAGGCGCACGCGATCCTCATGGACAACCGTCCCGTCCTCGACCGGCTCGCCCTCGAGCTGCTCGAGAAGGAGACGCTCAACGAGGCGCAGATCGCGGACCTCTTCCACGACATCCGCAAGCGGGACCTGCGGCCCGTGTGGCTGTCCAAGGACACCCGGCCGCTCTCCGAGGACCCGCCCGTGGTCACGCAGGCCGAGCGCGAGGAGGCCCGGCGGCTGCACGCCCAGGACCCCGCGACCCTGGCCCCGCAGGACCAGGCGGCCGCCGCGAAGCCGGAGCACCCCCTCGAGGTCCCGGAGCGCGGGCACTCGGTGCCCCCGGGGGAGGGGGCGGGCTCCTCGAGCACCACCGGACCCTCCGCGGAGCGCGCCCCGGGGGCCGGCACGGACTGAGTCGGGCCTAGGATGGAGCGACAGCCGGTCGCGTCCGCCGACTCCCGTCCCGTCCGGCAGACCCCGCCGCACCGGCAGATCCCGAAGGAGGGCGCGTTGCCCCACGAGGCCCGCACGAAGCAGACGAGCGCGCACGACCTGCGCGCGGAGGCGTTCGACCCGCCGTACCCCGACCCCGCCCCCGCGCTGGAGGCCGGCGCCGGGGCGGTCGACCAGCCGCGCGTCGCGGCGGCCGTGCGCGAGCTGCTGCTGGCGATCGGCGAGGACCCGGACCGGGACGGCCTGCAGGGCACCCCGGGGCGCGTGGCGCGGGCGTACGCGGAGATGTTCGCGGGCCTGCACCAGGACCCCGCCGAGATCCTCGGGACGAACTTCGACATCGGCCACTCCGAGATGGTCCTCGTCAAGGACATCCCCTTCTACTCGACCTGCGAGCACCACCTCGTCCCGTTCCACGGGCACGCCCACGTGGGCTACATCCCCGGCCACGACGGGATGGTCACCGGCCTGAGCAAGCTCGCCCGCCTCGTGGACCTCTTCGCCCGCCGGCCCCAGGTCCAGGAGCGGCTGACCACCCAGGTGGTGGAGGCGATCGTGGAGCACCTCCAGCCGGCCGGGGTGATCGTGGTGCTCGAGTGCGAGCACCTGTGCATGTCCATGCGCGGGGTGCGCAAGCCGGGCGCCAAGACCGTCACCTCGGCCGTGCGCGGACAGCTGCGCGAGCCCGCCACCCGCGCCGAGGCGATGAGCCTCATCCTGGGGCGCTGAGCACATGACGACCCCCCTCCGCACCGACCCCGCGCACCGGCCCTCCGGCTGGGGCTCCTTCGAGAACCTGCCCATCGGGCGCACGCTGGTCATGGGCATCCTCAACGTCACCCCCGACTCCTTCAGCGACGGCGGCGAGCACGCCGGGCACGAGGCCGCGATCGCGCACGGGCTGCGCATGCTCGCCGAGGGCGCCGACATCGTCGACGTCGGGGGCGAGTCCACCCGGCCCGGCTCCGAGCGGATCGACCCCGCCGAGGAGCGGCGCCGGATCCTGCCCGTGGTCGAGGCCCTCGCCGCCGCGGGCGCGGTGCTCAGCGTCGACACCCTCCACGCCGGGACCGCCGAGGCCGTCCTGGACGCCGGGGCGCACATCGTCAACGACGTCTCGGGGCTGCGCGCGAGCCAGGACATGATCGACCTGGTCGCCGAGCGGCAGGCCCCCTACGTCCTCATGCACGCCCGCGGCCTGCCCGACGTGCAGGACTCCCGGGCCGTCTACCACGACGTGGCCGGGGAGGTGCTCGGGGAGCTCGAGGCGCTGACGGAGCGCTGCCTGGCCGCCGGCCTGGCCCCCGAGAAGCTGGTCCTGGACCCCGGGCTGGGCTTCGACAAGCGCGGGGCGCAGAACTGGGAGCTGCTCCGGGCGCTGCCGCGCTTCACGGCCACCGGCCACAAGGTGCTCGTGGCGGCGTCCCGCAAGCGTTTCCTCGGCACCCTGCTCGAGCAGGACGGCGCACCGCGCCCCGCGGCCGGGCGGGACGCGGCGACGGCCGCGATCAGCGCGCTGTCCGCCCACGCGGGCGCGTGGTGCGTGCGCGTCCACGCCGTGCGCCCGAGCGCCGACGCCGTGGCCGCCGCGCACGCCTGGCGCGGCGTGGAGCCGGCCCTGCTGCGCCCCGCCGCCGACGCCGGCGTGCTGCCGGCGTCCTCCGGAGCGGACCGGTGAACCGCGTGCCGCGCGAGGACGCGGACGCCGCCCGGATGCGCGCCGGGGACCGGGCCGGCCGCCAGCACGTCCCGGTGTCCACCACCAGGGCCCCCGACCGCCGGGACCGGATCAACCTCCTGGGCATCGGCGCGGTGGGCTACCACGGCGTCTTCGACCAGGAGAAGCGCAGCGGCCAGCCCTTCTTCGTGGACCTCGTCATGTACCTGGACCTGGCCGCGGCGGGGGCCTCGGACGACGTCGCCCTGACCGCCCACTACGGCGAGGTCGCCGAGGAGGTGCGGGACATCGTCATCGGCCCCAGCGTCAACCTGCTCGAGACCCTCGCCGACCAGGTCGCCCGGCGGCTGCTCGCCCGCTTCCCGCTCGACGCGGTGGAGGTCACCGTGCACAAGCCCAAGGCGCCCATCGAGGTGACGTTCTCCGACGTCTCCGTCACGATCTACCGGGAGCGCTGAGGTGGGCACCCGGGCCGTCCTCGCCCTCGGCGCCAACCTCGGCGACCGGGAGGCCACCCTCCGCGGCGCCGCCCTCGAGCTGGCCGCCCACCCGCGGATCACGCTGGTCCGCGCCTCGCCCATCGTGCGCTCCCGGCCGGTCGGCGGACCGGCCGGCCAGGGGGACTACCTGAACGCGGTCGTCGAGGTGGAGACCGAGCTGAGCCCCTTCGGGCTGCTGCGGGCGTGCCAGGAGGTGGAGGAGCGCCACCACCGGACCCGGACGCAGCGCTGGGGCCCGCGCACCCTCGACGTCGACATCGTGGTCTACGGGGACCTGCGCCTGGACGAGCCGGACCTCACCGTGCCCCACCTGCGCGCCGGCACCCGCGCGTTCGTGCTCGTGCCCTGGGCCCTCATGGACCCCGGCGCGACGCTCGAGGGGCGCAGCGTCGCCGAGCTGGCCCGCCGGGCGGAGGACCTCGGCGGCCTGGGGCCGGACACGATCCCCCTGCTGCCCGAGGACCCCGCTCCCGGCGGGGACGGGGACTGAGGGGGAGCCGCCGTGCACGTGCTCACGGTCCCGGCGCTGCTGATGTGCGCCGCCGCCGCCGGTGCCGTCGGCTGGACCGCCAACCGGCTGTCCACGGGCGCGGGCGGGCCGCTGCTGATCCTGCCGTGGGCCTCGCTCGCGGCCCTCGCCGCCGTGGCCGCGGCCCTGCTGGTGCTGGGCGTGCGGGTCAAGCGGCACCAGGACGGAGCGCGCCCGGAGCGTTTCGACCCGCTCGTGGCCGCCCGCACCGCGGCCGGCGCGCAGGCGGTGGCCTGGGCGGGGGCGATGCTGACCGGCTGGCACGCCGCCGTGGCCGTCGAGCAGCTCGCGCTGGTGACCGTGCGCTCCGAGCAGGGCCCGCTGTGGGCCAGCCTGGTGCACGCCGGGGCCGGGCTCGTGCTCGTGGTGGTGGGCTGGATCGTGGAGGGCTTCTGCAAGCTGCCGCCGGACGATCCCGACGCGGAGGAGGGCGCCGAGTACCGTAGGGGGCGGCAGAAGGAGCTTCCCGAGGGAGAAGGTGGTTATGCCCGAGAGATCCGCCCACGGGCCCGTCGGCGGCCCCGTGGCGGGGACGCCCGGTGACCGGGTGCCCCTGAGCAACCCCGCGATCGACCCCGAGGGCCTGGCCTGGACCCGGGTCTCGCCCAAGCACCTCTCCGTGGTGGTGCTCTCCACCCTCCTCAGCACCCTCTTCTGGCTCGCCGCCCTCGGCTGGCCGGCGGTGCTGGCGGCCACGGGCGTGTGGTCCGGCGCCCCCCTGGGCCTGCTGCTGCTGCCGCCCGCGGCCGTCCTGGCGGCCGGGCTGCTCTCCGTGCTCCTGGCCCCGCGGCGGGTCCGGGCGATCGGCTACGCCGAGCGCGGCGAGGACCTGCTCGTGCGGCGCGGCCTGCTCTACCAGCGGGTCACGGTGATCCCCTACGGCCGGATGCAGTACGTGGACGTGTCGGTCTCCCCGCTGCAGCGCAGCTTCGGCCTGGCCACCGTGAAGCTGCACACCGCCGCCGTGGGCAGCCACGCCGAGATCCCGGGGGTGGAGCACGCCGAGGCGTCCCGGCTGCGCGAGCGGCTCACCGCGCGCGGCGAGGCCCTCCTGGCGGGCCTGTGAGCGCTGCCCCCGCCCCCGCGCCGGCCCCGCAGTGGCACCGTGTCCACCCGCTGACCCCGGTGGTCAAGGGGTGGCTCGCGATGGTCGTGATCGCGGGCGCCTTCGTCAACATCCTCCTCGACGACTTCCTCAACGCCTTCCTCGGCCGCGGGGACGCCGTGCCGCCCCAGGACTTCGACCCGGCCCGGATGGGCGCCGTCTTCTGGTGGGTGCTGGCCGGGCTCGTGGCGGTCGTGCTCCTCGTGTTCGCCGCGGCCGTGCTGGTCTCCTGGTGGTTCACCCGCTACCAGGTGACCCCGGAGCACGTGCGGATCCGCTCCGGGGTGCTCTTCCGGCAGGAGCGCCAGGCGCGGCTGGACCGGGTGCAGGCCATCGACATCCACCGCCCGTTCCTGCCCCGGCTGCTGGGGCTGGCGGAGCTGAAGTTCGAGGTGGCCGACGCCGGGCAGTCCGCGGTGTCCCTGTCCTACCTCACCCACCCCCAGGCGCGCGTGCTGCGCGGGGAGCTGCTGGGCCGGCTCGGCCTGGCCGCCCCGGGCCAGGACCCCGCCGCCCCGGCACCCGGTGCGGCGCCCGGCCTGCCCGCGCGGCGACCGGCCCCCTGGGCGGTCACCGGGGACCAGGAGCGCCCGGTGCTCGGCGTGCCGGTGCCGCGGCTGATCGGCTCCGTGCTCGCCTCGGGCTCGTCGGTCGCCCTGGCCGTGCTGCTGGCCGCCGCACCGGCCGCCCTGCTGGTGGACGCCCGTGCCGCCCCGGCGATGCTCGCCGCCTGGCTGCCCGGGCTGATCAGCTTCGGTGCGGTCTCCTACCGCCGGGTCGAGCAGGGCTACCACTTCCGGCTGCTGCGCGTCCCCGAGGGCATGCGCGTGCGCTACGGCCTGTTCAGCGTCCGCTCCCAGACCGTCCCGGCGGGGCGGATCCAGGCGGTGGGCGTGGACCAGCCGCTGCTCTGGCGGCCCTTCGGCTGGTACCGGGTGCGGGTCAACGTGGCCGGCTACGGGCCCGCGGCGGGGGAGGGCGACGCCATGCGCTCGACCCTGCTGCCCGTCGGCACCCTGCCCCAGGTGCACCAGGTCCTGCACCTCGCGCTGCCCGGCGCCCGGGACGGTGACCTCGCCGCGCTGCTGCGGGAGGGCCTGCACGGCCTGGGCGCGCAGGGCCGGTTCACCACCTCTCCGCGCCGGGCCCGGTGGCTCGACCCCCTCGTGCACCGCCGGACCGGCTTCGCCGCGACCGAGGACGTCCTCGCGGTCCGGTCCGGGCGGCTGAGCCGGCGCACCGCCGTGCTGCCGCAC
Organism: Kocuria sp. LHG3120; assembly: GCF_049897445.1. Taxonomy (NCBI): domain Bacteria; kingdom Bacillati; phylum Actinomycetota; class Actinomycetes; order Micrococcales; family Micrococcaceae; genus Kocuria; species Kocuria sp. LHG3120. The sequence continues at coordinate 103,176 of NZ_JAFCWG010000008.1, forward strand.
GAGAAGACCCAGTCGGTGGCCGTGAGCCAGGGCCCGCTCGAGCGGGCCCTGGGGCTCGCCGACGTCCAGCTGCACTCCACGCCGGGGCCCGTGAGCGTCATGGTCCCGCATCTCGACGCCGGGGACGCCCGGGCGCTCGCCGCGGCCCAGGCGGTGCACGCGGCCGGGGCCCGTAGACTGGCCGACGGCCCGAGCCACCCCCACACCCCCCGCCAGGAGAGACCATGAGCCACCCGTCCGACCGCCCGGGACGCCTCGGGGTCGGGGTCGTCAGCGCCGGGAAGGTGGGCGCCGTCCTGGGCGCCGCGCTGCGCGCCGCCGGCCACGCCGTCGTCGGCGTCAACGCCGTCTCCGAGGCCAGCCGGGACCGCGCCGAGGCCCTCCTGCCCGGCGTGCCCGTCCTTGAGGTCCCGTCCGTGCTCGAGCGCGCCGAGCTCGTGCTGCTCGCCGTGCCCGACGACGAGCTGCCCGGGCTCGTGCAGGGCCTCGCCGACGCCGGGCTGTGGCAGGCCGGGCAGCTCGTGGTGCACACCGCGGGCCGCTGGGGCACCCGCGTCCTGGACCCGGCCCGCCGGCTCGGGGCGATCCCGCTCGCGATCCACCCGGCCATGACCTTCACGGGCATGAGCCTGGACCTTGCCCGGCTGAGCGACTGTTCGTTCGGGATCACGGCCCCGGGACCGGTGCTGCCCATCGCCCAGGCGCTGGTGGTCGAGATGGGCGCCGAGCCGGTGGTCGTCGCGGAGGCCGACCGCCCGCTCTACCACGCGGCCCTCGCCCACGGCGCCAACCACCTGATGACCGTCGCCGGACAGTCCATGCAGGTGCTCCGCGACATCGGCGTCGAGCGCCCCGACCGGATGGTGGGGCCCCTGCTGCGCGCGACCTTGGACAACGCCCTGGCCGCGGGGGAGTCCGCGCTCACAGGACCCGTGGCCCGCGGCGACGCCGGGACCGTGGCCGCCCACCGGGACGCCCTCGACGAGTACGCCCACGGCCACGGGAGCGACGACGTCCTGCTCGCCTACCTGGACCTCGCCCGCGTCACCGCCCGCCGTGCCCTGGACCGCGGCCTGCTCGACCGCCCGCGCTACGACGCCGTGCTCGCCGCCCTCGAGCTCACCCGGGACACCGACGGCACCGACGGCACCCGCGGCACCGACGGAGAGGACACCCTGTGAGCGACCCCACCGGCGCCCCCACCGGCGTCCCCCGCGTCTGCCGGGGCATCGAGGAGTTCCGGGCCGCGCTGGCCGACCGGCTCGGCGCGGCCCGGGACGGGGCGCCCGGTGAGCGGGCGTCCCTGGGCCTCGTGCCCACCATGGGCGCCCTGCACGAGGGGCACGGCCACCTGGTGCGCCTCGCCCGGCAGGAGAACACCGTGGTCGCGGTCTCGGTCTTCGTGAACCCGCTGCAGTTCGGCCCCGACGAGGACTTCGAGCGCTATCCGCGCACCCTCGAGGCCGACGTCGAGCTGCTCGGCCGGTTCGGCGCCGACCTCGTCTTCGCCCCGTCGACGGCGGAGATGTACCCGGACGGGGAGCCCCTCGTGCGCGTCACCTCCGGCCGGCTCGGCGCCGTGCTCGACGGCGCGAGCCGCCCCGGCCACTTCGACGGCGCCCTGACCGTGGTCAACAAGCTGCTCAACATCACCGCCCCGCCCGGGCCGGCCGCGTTCCGGGCGTACTTCGGGGAGAAGGACGCCCAGCAGCTGCTCCTCGTGCGCCGGATGGTCGCCGACTTCGACCTGCCCGTCACCGTCCGGCCCGTGCCCATCGTGCGCGACGAGGACGGGCTGGCCCTGTCCTCCCGCAACCGCTACCTCGACGCCGCGCAGCGCCGCTCCGCGCTCGTGCTCCCGCGCACCCTGCGGGCGCTCGCCGCCGGGGAGCTGGAGCTCGAGGCCGCCCGGCGGCGGATCGCCGCCGAGGACGGGGTCCGGCTCGACTACCTCGTCGTCGTCGACCCCCGCACCCTGGCGCCGGTCGAGCCGGCGCCCGGCGCCCTTGCCCTCGTGGCCGCCCACGTGGGCGGCACCCGGCTGATCGACAACCTCGTGCTGTGAGGGCCCCGGCCGGGATTTGACCCTCCCCGTTATCCTGGACAACTGTGACCAACGCGCAGAACACCTCCCCGACCGCCCAGGCAGAGGCCGAGCAGGCCGAGCTCTCGGACCAGATGCAGTTCCGCCTCGCCAAGCGCGCCCGGCTCCTCGAGTCGGGCCGGGAGGCCTACCCCGTGGGCGTGGAGCGCACGCACACCCTCGCCGAGGTGCGGGAGGCCCACGGCCACCTCGAGCCCGGCGAGGAGACCGGGCAGTTCGTCGGCGTGGCCGGGCGCGTGGTCTTCGTGCGCAACACCGGCAAGCTGTGCTTCGCCACCCTCCAGGAGGGGGACGGCACCCGCCTGCAGGTGATGCTCTCCCTGGCGAAGGTGGGGGAGGAGTCCCTGGGCGAGTGGAAGTCCCTCGTGGACCTCGGCGACTTCGTCGCCGTGCACGGCGAGGTGATCGCCTCCCGCCGCGGCGAGCTCTCCGTGATGGCCGACGCCTGGACCATGGCGTCCAAGGCGCTCCGGCCTCTGCCCACGCTGCACAACGAGCTCAGCGAGGAGACCCGGGTGCGCCGGCGCTACCTCGACCTCATCGTCCGGCCCGAGGCCCGCGACGTCGTCGTGCAGCGGGCGCGGATCATCCAGACGGTGCGCAACGTCCTGGTGGAGCGCGGCTACGTGGAGATCGAGACGCCGATCCTGCAGCTCGTGCACGGCGGGGCCACGGCCCGGCCGTTCGAGACGCACCTCAACGCGTTCGACCAGGACATGACCCTGCGCATCGCCACGGAGCTCTACCTCAAGCGCGCCGTGGTCGGCGGGATCGAGCGGGTCTTCGAGATCGGGCGGGTCTTCCGCAACGAGGGCGTCGACTCCTCGCACAGCCCCGAGTTCACCACCCTGGAGGCCTACGAGGCCTACGCCGACCAGTTCACGATGGCCGAGCGGATCAAGGAGATCATCCTCGCGTGCGCCGACGCCCTGGGCGTCGACACCATCGAGACGGACAAGGGCACGATCGACCTGCGCGGGGACTGGCGCTGGCTGTCCGTCTACCCCGCCCTCTCCGAGGCCGTGGGGCAGCGGATCACCCCGGAGACCCCCGTGGAGACCCTGCACCGGATCGCCGAGGAGCACGAGGTCCCCGTCGGCCCGATGTGGGACGCGGAGAAGTACGTGCTCGAGCTGTTCGGCGAGATCGTGGAGCCCACCCTGGTCCAGCCGACCTTCGTGTGCGACTACCCGCCCTCGGCGCAGCCGCTCGCCCGCCAGCACCGCTCCGAGCACGGCCTGATCGAGGCGTGGGACCTGATCATCGGGGGGATGGAGCGCGGCACGGCGTTCTCCGAGCTGATCGACCCCGTGGTCCAGCGCGAGCGGCTCACCGAGCAGTCCCACCGGGCCGCGGCCGGCGACGACGAGGCCATGCGGCTGGACGAGGACTTCCTGCGCGCCCTCGAGCACGGCGCCCCGCCCATGGGCGGCCTGGGCCTGGGCCTGGACCGGCTCATCATGCTCTTCACCGACCTGGGGATCCGGGAGACCATCCTGTTCCCCCTCATGAAGCCCGAGCAGGACTGAGCCCGGGCCGCGGCCGTGCCGCGGCCCCTCGCCGTCCCCAGCCTCCGCCCAGATCTCCCCGGGAGAATCGCACCCATGGAATACATCGCTGTCCTGCTGCCCTCGATCAGCATCGGCATCATCTTCTGGTTCATCCTCCGCTGGATCTTCCGCGGCGACCGCACGGAGCGCGCCGTCGAGTCCCGCTCGCAGGAGGACGCCGAGCGCTGGTACGAGGAGCTCAAGCAGCGCGACGGCGAGGACCTGCCGTTCGGCCACTCCCCGCGCCGCGGCCGCCGGACGGAGCGCTGAGCTCCCGGCCCCCGCCGCACCGTCTTTCGAATGAATTCGAATTGGCGCCCTGTTTGTCCGCCTTTTCGTGCTGTTGAATTCCGCCCGGTAATTGTAGGATAAACTCGACGACGCCGGGTGTTCGGGTCCGTCGGAGTTCTCCGGAATTCACGATCAGGATCATCCGGTATCACACGGGGGAATCAGCACCGCCTCAGGAAGCGCCGCTCTCGGCGCGGCCGGGCAGAGACGAGCGCCGAAAGGCGGAGGAGAGTTCCAGTTATGGCACAGACCGTGCAGATCATTCTCGAGGACGACCTCGACGGCGGGCCCGCGGAGGAGACCGTGCGCTTCGGCCTCGACGGCGCGCAGTACGAGATCGACCTCTCCGAGGAGAACGCCGCCAAGCTGCGCGACGCCGTGCGGCCCTTCATCGCCAAGGCCCGGCGCGCCCAGCAGGGCAAGCAGACGTCCAAGCAGGCCCGGCCCACCGGCAAGTCCAATCCGGACACCGCCGCCATCCGGCAGTGGGCCCGAGAGAACGGCCACCCGGTCTCCGACCGCGGCCGTATTCACCAGGACGTGCAGAAGGCGTACTACGACGCCCACAAATAAGAGCGCGCGTTCCGCGTCCGGCGGAATAGAGGAGGGGCCGGTCCGCCGGTCCCTCCTTTCCCTTTTCCTTCCGCCGGGCCCGTGCCCCTATCGGCCGCCGCGGGGCCCGGGCACGAAATGCCCCGGCATTCTTTTGATGACCTGCGCCTTTGCCGGTGCGGACGCGAACACCGGCATTTCCCCCGGGCTGTTCCGGGGACGGCCCGCGCCCCGGCCGTCCGGTCTTCTCGCCGGTGGCGAACAGCACCCCGATCACCCCCTCGGGTGCGTAGCATCGGGTGCAGACATCGACTGAGGAGTATCCATGTTCGAACGCTTCACCGACCGCGCCCGCCGGGTCGTGGTGCTGGCCCAGGAAGAGGCCAGGATGCTCAACCACAACTACATCGGCACCGAGCACCTGCTGCTCGGGCTGATCCACGAGGGCGAGGGAGTGGCCGCCAAGGCGCTCGACTCGATGGGCATCACCCTCACCGGCGCCCGCGAGCAGGTCCAGGACATCATCGGACCGGGCCAGCAGGCCCCGTCCGGGCACATCCCCTTCACCCCCCGGGCCAAGAAGGTCCTCGAGCTCTCGCTGCGCGAGGCCCTCCAGCTCGGCCACAACTACATCGGCACCGAGCACATCCTGCTGGGCATCATCCGCGCGGGCGAGGGCGTGGCGGCGCAGGTGCTGACCAAGCTCGGCGCGGAGCCCCAGAAGGTGCGCTCCACCGTGCTGGAGCTGATCTCCGGCTACCAGGGCGGGGGCACCCCCGAGAAGGAGGGCGCCGGCGTGCGCTCGGCCGGCCAGTCCGAGGGCACGCCCGCGGGCTCGGCCGTGCTGGACCAGTTCGGCCGCAACCTCACCGCGGCCGCCCGCGAGGGCAAGCTGGACCCCGTCATCGGGCGGTTCCGCGAGATGGAGCGGGTCATGCAGATCCTCTCCCGGCGCACCAAGAACAACCCGGTGCTGATCGGCGAGCCCGGCGTGGGCAAGACCGCGGTGGTCGAGGGCCTGGCCCAGGCCATCGTGCGCGGCGACGTCCCGGAGACGCTCAAGGACAAGCACCTCTACACCCTGGACCTCGGGTCCCTGGTGGCGGGCTCCCGCTACCGCGGCGACTTCGAGGAGCGGCTCAAGAAGGTGCTCAAGGAGATCCGCACCCGCGGGGACATCATCCTGTTCATCGACGAGATCCACACCCTCGTGGGCGCCGGCGCGGCCGAGGGCGCGATCGACGCCGCCTCGATCCTCAAGCCCATGCTGGCCCGGGGCGAGCTGCAGACGATCGGCGCCACGACCCTCGACGAGTACCGCAAGCACATCGAGAAGGACGCGGCTCTCGAGCGCCGCTTCCAGCCGATCCAGGTGGACGAGCCCTCCGAGGCGCACGCCGTGGAGATCCTCAAGGGCCTGCGCGACAAGTACGAGGCGCACCACCGCGTCTCGATCTCGGACGACGCCCTCGAGGCGGCGGTGCACCTGGCCGCCCGGTACGTCTCCGACCGGTTCCTGCCGGACAAGGCGATCGACCTGATCGACGAGGCCGGTGCGCGCCTGCGCATCAAGCGGATGACCGCCCCGCCGGAGATCAAGGAGCTCGACGACCGCATCGTCGAGGTCAAGCGGCTCAAGGAGGCCGCGATCGACGGTCAGGACTACGAGAAGGCCGCCTCGCTGCGCGACACGGAGCAGAAGCTCATCGCGGAGCGGGACGACAAGGACCGTGCCTGGCGCGAGGGCGGCGACGAGCTCGCCGAGGTGACCCCCGAGGTCATCTCCGACGTCCTCTCCGCCTCCACGGGAGTGCCCGTCTACAAGCTCACCGAGGAGGAGACGGGCCGTCTCCTGCACATGGAGGACGAGCTGCACAAGCGCATCATCGGCCAGGACGACGCCATCAAGGCGCTCTCCCGGTCGATGCGCCGCACCCGGGCGGGCCTGAAGGACCCCAAGCGCCCGGGCGGGTCGTTCATCTTCGCCGGGCCCACGGGCGTCGGCAAGACCGAGCTCGCGAAGGCGCTGGCGGAGTTCCTGTTCGGGGACGAGGACGCCCTCATCACCCTGGACATGTCCGAGTACCAGGAGAAGCACACCGTCTCCCGGCTCTTCGGCGCCCCTCCGGGCTACGTGGGCTACGAGGAGGGCGGCCAGCTCACCGAGAAGGTGCGCCGCAAGCCGTTCTCGGTGGTGCTCTTCGACGAGGTCGAGAAGGCGCACCAGGACCTGTTCAACTCGCTGCTGCAGATCCTCGAGGACGGTCGCCTGACCGACTCGCAGGGCCGGGTGGTGGACTTCAAGAACACCGTGATCATCATGACCACGAACTTGGGCACCAAGGACATCTCCCGTGCCGTCCCGGTCGGCTTCCAGACCGGCGTGGACCCCGCGTCCAACTACGAGCGCATGCAGGCGAAGGTGCAGGACGAGCTCAAGGAGCACTTCCGGCCCGAGTTCCTCAACCGCGTGGACGAGATCATCGTCTTCCCGCAGCTCACCGAGAACGAGATCGTGCAGATCGTGGACCTGTTCGTGGCCCGGCTGCAGGAGCGGCTGCGCGACCAGGGCATGTCGATCGAGCTCTCCGACGCCGCGAAGCGGTGGGTCAGCCGCAAGGGCTACGACCCGTCCATGGGCGCCCGCCCGCTGCGCCGCACCATGCAGCGGGAGATCGAGGACCAGCTGTCCGAGAAGATCCTCTTCGGGGAGATCAGCACCGGGGAGAAGATCTTCGTGGACACCGAGGGCGAGGGGGACGCGGAGAAGCTGACCTTCTCCTCCACCCCGATGTCCGACCTCACCGGCGACGGCATGGTCGACCCGATGGGCGGCCTCGAGGACGTCGACGTCGCCCGCGGCGACGGTGAGAACCGCTCCGAGGGCTGAGCCGGCCCGGTGTCCGCCGAGGGGCCCGTCGCGCAACCGCGCGGCGGGCCCCTCGGCGTCCGCCCAAGTGGGGACGGTCACGGAGGGAGGCTCCGGCGGGCCGGCGGAGTTCGCAAGCGTACACTGGGGGTCGTGACCGACCTGCGCCTGCGACCCGCCCGCACCTCCGACGTCCCCGCCATCAAGGACCTCGTGGCCCCCCTGGCGCGCGCCGGGGTGCTGATCAACAAGGACACGGTCGCCTACTACGAGGGCATCCAGGAGTTCCTGGTGGTGGAGGCGGTCGGGGACGAGCAGGCCGGTCTCGTCGGCTGCGGCGCCCTGCACGTGATGTGGGAGGACCTGGGCGAGGTCCGCACCCTGGCGACCTCCGACGAGTGGCGGGGCCGCGGGGTGGGACGCACCCTGCTGGCCGGGCTGATCGAGCGGGCCCGCGCCGTGGGGGTCTCGCGCGTGTTCTGCCTGACCTTCGAGGTCGACTTCTTCAGCCGGCACGGCTTCGCGGTCATGCCCAACCAGAACCAGGTGCACCCCGACGTGTTCGCCGAGCTGCTGCGCTCGCACGACGAGGGCGTCGCCGAGTACCTGGACCTCGCCCGGGTGAAGCCCAATACCCTCGGCAACACCCGGATGCTGCTCCAGCTCAGCCCGGAAGACTGACCCCGGACGGTCCCGCGGCGGCCAGCCCGTCCCGCAGCAGCCCGTCCAGGGCGCGCCGGCGCTGCTCCTCCGGGGCGCCCAGCCCGTGCAGGGCGTCCAGGGCCCGCAGGGCCTCCGGCGCCAGTCCCGCGCCCGTGGCGACGTCCACGGGACCCGTGAGGGAGACTGCCGGCACCGGCGCGGACCCGGCCCGCAGCACGGCCATGATCGCCCCGCGGACCTGGCGGTCCGTGCCGTGCCAGGCCTGGCCGCGGGGCGCCTCGACGGGCTCGGGCCGGCCCGCGGCGACCCACGCGCACGCGTCCCGCACCGGGCACTGCTCGCAGCGGGGGGAGCGGGCCGTGCAGACGAGGGCGCCGAGCTCCATCACGGCCTGGTTCCAGCGCACGGCCAGGGCGTCGTCGGCGGGCATCAGCTCCTCCGCGAGCCGGAGCTCGGCGGCGGTCAGCGACCGCGAGGGCAGGGCCCGCCCCGTGACCACCCGGGCGTGCACGCGGCGGATGTTCGTGTCCACCACGGTCTGCCGGTCGCCGAAGGCGAAGACCGCGATCGCGGCGGCCGTGTAGGCGCCCACTCCGGGCAGGGCCAGCAGCAGCTCGTGCGCGGCCGGCACCCGGCCCCCGTGGTGCTCGGTGATCTCGACGGCGGCCGCGTGCAGCCGCAGGGCCCGCCGCGGATAGCCGAGCCGGCCCCAGGCGCGCACGGCCTCCCCGGTGCTCTCCGCCGCGAGGTCCGCGGGCCGCGGCCAGCGCTGCATCCACGCCCGCCACACGGGCAGCACGCGCACCACGGGCGTCTGCTGGAGCATGAACTCGCTGACCATGACCCCCCACGGGGAGCAGGACGGGTCCCGCCACGGCAGGTCCCGGGCGGCGTCGTCGAACCAGTCGGTCACGGCCCGGTGCAGGCCCGGCGGAGCGGGCTCCGCGGCGGCGGTCGGGGCAGTGTGCGGGGAGCTCATCGCAGTCCACTGTAGCCTGGGAGCATGGCGCAGAAGGGTTCCGGGAGCACCCCCCACGGACGGTCGGGGAACGGTCACGACGACGACGGACGAGCTCCCCGCGACCCCGGATCCCGGCGCTTGAGCCCCGAGGTGTACCGGCGCCGCCGGCTCGTGGCGGCCCTCGCGGCGGGCGTGCTGCTGGTGCTCGTGGCGGTGGGACTGGTCTCCGCGGTCGCGGGCATGCTCGGCTCCGGGGAGACGGAGGACGTCCCGGCGCCGGAGGCCGCCACCGCCTCGGCCGCCGCGGCCTCGGAGGAGCCCTTCGCGGACTTCACGCCGCGGCCGGACGAGAGCGCGTCGGCGTCCGGGTCCGCGTCCGGGTCCGCGTCCGCGCCCGCCACGGAGGGTCCGGTCGAGGAGTGCGGCCCCGACCTCGCCGTGCGGGCGTCGACGGACCGGGAGAGCTACCCGGAGGACGTCGAGCCGGTCCTCGAGCTGACCCTGGAGAACACCGGGGAGGACCCCTGCCGCGTCAACGCGGGCACGTCCCGGATGGTCTACGAGGTGACCTCGGGGGCGGACACCGTCTTCGACAGCAGGCACTGCCAGGCCGGCTCCGAGGACGCGGAGGTGACGGTCGAGCCCGGACAGGAGAAGGTTGCCCGGCTGACGTGGAACCGCCTGCGCACCGCCGAGGGCTGCGCGGAGGCGGGGGGCGAGGCCCAGGCCGGGTACTACCGTCTCGTGACGTCCCTCGGGGAGCGCACCGCGGAGCCGGTGCCGTTCGTCCTGGAGTGAGCGCGCCGCGCGCGGCTCACATGAAGCGTTCGAGCAGGCTGGTCTCGGCCATCCGGGAGAGGGACTCGCGCACCGTGCGGGCCCGCTGCTCGCCGATGCCCTCGACCGCCTTGAGGTCCTCCAGGTTGGCGGCCATCAGGGACTGCAGGCCGTCGAACTGGCGCACCAGCCGGTTGGCGACCGCCCGGGGCATCGACTTGATGCCCTCCAGCAGCCGGTAGCCGTGCGGGTGCAGGTCGGTCTCGAGGCTGCCCTGCGGCTCGACGAGACCCACCGACACCGCGATCCGCTGCAGGTCGATGAGCTCCGTGGGCGTGAGCTCGGCGAGCCGCCCCAGTCCCTCCTCGATGCCCTCCGCGGGGGTGCCGTCGGGCAGGTAGTCGCGCAGCACCACGTCCGGCCCCGGGCCGGTGCCCGCGGTGAGCTCCTCGAGCTGCAGCGCGATGAGCCGCCCGTCCACGCCGAGCTCGAGCACGTACCAGCCGATCTCGGAGGAGATCCGCCGGACCATCTCCATGCGTTGGAGCGTCAGGGCCACGTCCCGCACCGTCACGGACGCCTCGATCTCGAGCGAGGAGAGGTTGCCGAGCACCTGCTCCATCCGGTGGCTGTAGTGCTCGAGGGTCTGCAGGGCCTGGTTGGCGCGGGCCATGATCGACTGGGAGCCCTCGATGGCGTACCGGGTCTCGCCCACGTAGATCGTGATGACGCTCATGGACTGGCTCACGGAGATCACCGGCACCCCGGTCTCCTTGGCGGTGCGCTCCGCGGAGCGGTGCCGGGTGCCGGACTCCGTGGTGCCGATCGAGGCGTCGGGGACCAGCTGCACCCCGGCCTTCAGGATGCGGGTGGCGTCCCGGTCGCAGATGATGGCGCCGTCCATCTTGGCCAGCTCCCGCAGCCTGGGCGCGGTGAAGTCGGTGTCGATGTCGAAGCCGCCGGAGCAGATGGCCTCGACGGAGCGGTCGAAGCCGAGCACGAGCAGCCCGCCTGTGCGCCCGCGCAGGATCCGCTCGAGACCGGTGCGCAGTTCGGTGCCGGGTGCGATGCGGGCCAGCGTCTTGCGCAGTGCGTTCTCAGGGGTCTTCGCCACGGTCACATCATACGGCCGCGGCGGTCTGCCGGTTCCGGGCGGGCGCGGCGGCGGACCGGGGGAAGAGCAGCTCCATGGCGTCGCTGATGGTGGTCACCTCCCGGACGGTGAACCCCGCCGGGACGGGGCCCGGGCCGGTGGGGCTCGCGGGCACGACCGCGTGGGTGAAGCCCAGCCGGGCGACCTCCTGGATGCGGCGCCCGATGCCCGGGACGGGCCGCACCTCGCCGGCCAGGCCCACCTCCCCGAAGCACACCAGGCGCTGCGGCAGGGGCCGGTCCTGCGCGGCCGAGGCCAGCGCCATGGCTACGGCGAGGTCGGTGGACGGCTCCGTGAGCTTCACCCCGCCGACCGTGGAGACGTAGCAGTCCAGCCCGGCCAGGTTCACGCCGGCCCGCCGCTGCAGCACGGCGAGCAGCATGGCGACCCGCTGGGAGTCCAGGCCGGCGGTGGCCCGCCGGGGCTGGGCGGTGGAGGAGCGGTCCAGCAGCGCCTGCACCTCGGCGAGCAGGGGCCGGCGGCCCTCCAGGGTCACCGTGAGGCATGTGCCGGAGACGGGCAGGGCCGTGCGGGAGACGAACAGGCCCGAGGGGTCCTCCACGCTCGTGATCCCGGTCTCGGTGAGGTCGAAGCAGCCGACCTCGTCCGTGGGGCCGTAGCGGTTCTTGACCGCCCGCAGCAGCCGGATCCGGGAGTGCTTCTCGCCCTCGAACTGGCACACGACGTCCACCAGGTGCTCGAGCAGCCGCGGCCCGGCGATGGAGCCGTCCTTGGTCACGTGCCCCACGAGCAGCGTGGTCATGTTCCGCTTCTTGGCCGCGGCGATCAGGGAGGCGGCGACCTCCCGGACCTGCGTCACCCCGCCCGCGGAGCCCTCGACCTCGGCGCTGGCCAGCGTCTGCACGGAGTCGACCACGAGCAGGCGGGGGGAGATCTTCTCGATGTGGCCCAGCGCCGTGGCCAGGTCCGTCTCGGCGGTGAGGTACAGGGTGGGCGCCACGGCGTCGATCCGGTCCGCGCGCAGCTTCACCTGCGCCGCGGACTCCTCGCCGGTGACGTAGAGGACGTCGCGGGTGCCCTCGCCCGCGCCCTCCGCGAAGCGGGCGGCGACGTCGAGCAGCAGCGTCGACTTCCCGACCCCGGGCTCGCCCGCCATCAGCACGACCGCGCCGGGGACCAGTCCGCCGCCGAGGACCCGGTCCAGCTCGGGCACCCCGGTGGGCGCGGAGGCCGCCACCGTGGCGTCCACCTGGGCGATGGGACGGGCGGGCTCGGCGATCGACCGGGCGGCCGTGGTGCGGGCCTTGTGCTCGCCGATCTCCTCGACCGTGCCCCACGCCTGGCACTCCCCGCAGCGGCCCACCCACTTGGCGGTGCTCCAGCCGCACTCGGTGCAGCGGTAGGCGGGGGAGTTGCGGCGGGTGCGGGTGCTCATGGCGTCCAGGCTAGCCGCCGCCTCGGACGGCCCAAGCGCCGCGGCCGGCTCAGCGCAGGTCGAGGAAGGCGCGCAGCTCCGCGAACGCCCCGGGCACCACGGAGTAGTGCGCCCACTTGCCGCGCTGCTCGCGGGTGAGCAGGCCGGCCTCGACCAGCTTCTTCATGTGGTGGCTGACCGTGGGCTGGCTGATGCCGAGGTCGTCCGTGAGGCTGCAGACGCACACGGTGTCGCAGCCCTGGGCGGCCACGTGGGAGAGCAGGCGCAGCCGGGTGGGGTCGGCCAGGGCCTTGAGCAGGCCCGCCACGCGCCGGGCGTCGTCGTGACCCATGGGCCCGCCCGAGAGCGAGCAGCACTCCGTGGCCGGCGCGCCGGGGGCGCACCGGTCGGCGGTCCCGGCGTCGGCCGTGCTGTCGAGGTCCGGAGCGGGAGTCATCCCCCCATCCTACATTGACGGGCGTCGATGTGACCCGTACTGTGCGGGATAGATGCCCGTCGATGTGAAGAGGTTCGCCCGCCCATGAGCACCACCACCGCCTCCGCTGCCTCCCACGGGGTGATGAAGGACCTGTCCTTCCTCGACCGCTGGCTGCCCGCCTGGATCATCGCGGCCATGGTCGCCGGCCTGCTGCTCGGTCGCTTCGTCCCGGGCTTGAACACCGCCCTGGAGGCCGTGCGGATCGGCGAGGTGTCGCTGCCCATCGCGATCGGGCTGCTGGTGATGATGTACCCGGTGCTGGCCAAGGTCCGCTACGACGAGACCCACCGCGTGGCCGGCGACAAGCGCCTGATGGGGGCGTCCCTGGTGCTGAACTGGATCGTCGGGCCGGCGCTGATGTTCGCCCTGGCCTGGATCTTCCTGCCTGACCTGCCCGAGTACCGCACGGGGCTGATCATCGTGGGCCTGGCCCGCTGCATCGCGATGGTGCTGATCTGGAACGACCTCGCCTGCGGGGACCGGGAGGCCGCCGCCGTGCTGGTGGCGGTCAACTCCGTGTTCCAGGTCATCGCCTTCGGCGCCCTGGGCTGGTTCTACCTCCAGGTCCTCCCGGCCTGGCTGGGCCTGGCCACCACCTCGGCCGAGTTCTCGGTGTGGTCGATCGTGCTGAGCGTCCTGGTGTTCCTCGGGATCCCGCTGGTCGCCGGGTTCCTCACCCGCACCCTGGGCGAGAAGGCCAGGGGCCGGGAGTGGTACGAGACCACGTTCCTGCCCAAGCTCGGTCCCTGGGCCCTGTACGGGCTGCTGTTCACCATCGTGCTGCTCTTCGCCCTGCAGGGTGACGCCATCACCTCCAACCCCTGGGACGTGGCCCGGATCGCCCTGCCCCTGGTCGTCTACTTCTTCCTCATGTTCGGGGTGGCCCTGCTGGCCTCCCGGGCGCTGGGACTGAACTACGCGAAGTCCACCACCGTGGCGTTCACCGCCGCCGGCAACAACTTCGAGCTCGCCATCGCCGTGGCCATCGGCACCTTCGGAGTCACCTCCGGACAGGCCCTGGCGGGCGTGGTCGGCCCCCTCATCGAGGTGCCCGTGCTCGTCGCGCTGGTCTACGTGTCCCTGTGGGTGGGCCGGAAGCTCTTCCCCGGCGATGCCACCGTCCCCACCCGCTGACCCCCAGATCCAGGAGCAACCGTTGAGCGAGACCACCCAGCCTTCCGTCCTGTTCGTGTGCGCCAAGAACGGCGGCAAGTCCCAGATGGCCGCCGCCCTCATGGAACACCACGCCCGTGGGGCGGTAGAGGTCCACTCCGCCGGCACGAAGCCCGGCAGCAAGATCAACACCCTGTCCGCCGAGGTGGTCGCCGAGGTCGGTGCGGACATGTCCTCCGGAACGCCGAAGCCCATCGACCCCGAGCTGCTGCGCCGGGTCGACCGGGTGGTCGTACTGGGCGATGAGGCGAGGGTCGAGCCGGTCGAGGGGATGACCGGAACGATCGAGACCTGGCACACCGACGAGCCCTCCGTCCGCGGCATCGAGGGCGCGGAGCGGATGCGCCTGGTCCGCGACGACATCGACACCCGGGTCCGGCGGCTGCTGGACGAGCTGACCGCGGAGCGCACGGACCGGCCCAGCGTCCTGTTCGTGTGCGTGCACAACGCCGGGCGCTCGCAGATGGCCGCCGCCTACCTCAGCCACCTCTCCCGGGGGCGCATCGAGGTGCGCTCGGCCGGCTCCGCGCCGGCGGACTCCGTGAACCCGGCCGCCGTGGCGGCGATGGCCGAGGAGGGCATCGACATGAGCGCCGAGACCCCCAAGGTCCTCACCGACGAGGCCGTGCAGGACTCCGACGTGGTCATCACCATGGGCTGCGGGGACGCGTGCCCGTTCTACCCGGGCAAGCGGTACGAGGACTGGGCGCTGGCGGACCCAGCGGGGAAGGGCGTGGAGTCCGTGCGCCCCATCCGGGACGAGATCAGGGCCCGGATCCAGCAGCTGATCGCGGAGCTCCTGCCCGGCGAGACCGCCGGCTGAGGGGCCTCGGGGCCGAGACCGTCCCGGCTCAGGCGCGGTCCCAGCCCTCGAGCCGGGGGAGCTGGTCCCGCGCCTCGTCGTGCGTCATCCCGGCCGCCTCCAGCAGGTCCACGACCATCGGGCGCATGTCCAGCACCAGGGTCTCGCCCTCCATGGTGCGCACCCCCATCTGCCCGGGGTGCAGGCGCCCGGCCACGTTCGCCAGCTCGTTGCGGGCCTGGCGAAGGTAGCTCTCCCGGGAGCCGGGGGAGGCCACCGCGAGCGCGTTGCCCAGGGTGACGACGGCGTCCGCGAGGTCCTCGAGGGCGGCGCTCATGGCGGCCACGGCCTCGTCGGAGAGCGTCACGTGGTTGAGCACGGAGGCGAGGCGGCGGGTGAGCACCCGGGCGTTGCGCACGGCGAGGTCCAGGTAGCGGATGGAGTGGGCGATCCCCTCGACCTCCGCGCGGCGGCCGCGGTAGAGCGGCGAGGCCGTGGCGATCTCGAGGGCCGACTTCAGTCCGGACGTCACCGAGTCCACCAGCGGCTGGGTCTGCCGGGCACGCACGAGGGCGTGCCAGGCGGCGGTGGCGTCGTAGTCCTCCATGGCCCGGCTCGCCTCCCGGAGCACCCCGGAGAACTCGTCGACGAGCGCCCGCAGGCCCTGGCGCGGCTGGCTCCGCGGGTCCGTGGGCACGAAGTAGGCCATGGCCAGGGCGCACAGCCCGCCCACGACCGCGTCCGTGGACCGCGCGAAGACCCCGTCCTGGGACGGCGGCAGCAGGACCACGAGCACCGACTGCAGCCCCATCTGGGTGGTGAACAGCGTGCCGTTGTCCAGGAAGCGGGCGAGCAGGATCGAGGTCATCAGGACCACGCCGGCCTGCCAGACGCCCGTGCCCAGGACGTGGATCAGCGTGTCCCCCACGGCGATGCCGAGGGTGCAGCCGATCGAGACCTCGAGGACCCGCCGGTAGCGCAGCCCGTCCTTCGCGAAGCCCAGGGCCACGAGGGCCGCGGTGGCCGCGAAGATGGGCCCGGAGTGGCCCAGCAGCTGCTCCGCGATCACGTAGGCGCCGACGCTGGCGACCGTGATCTGGAAGCTCTGGAGCAGCCCCGTCCGGACCCGCGTCACACCGATCCGGGTGCGGCTGCGCACCGCGCGGGCCGCGGCTCGCGCACGGTTGCCTGGCTGCATGGGGCCATCCTAGGCGAGCAGCACGGGACCGCCGGTGCGGGGGGCCGGAGCCCCCGCACCGGGCCGGGATCGGGCGGGCGCGGTGTGAGATGTGCAACGACGGCACGGCTGCGGGGGGCGGTGTTCACCCTCCGTTCACCTTCACGGGCCAATCTGGCCACCTGCGCTCCCTAGCGTCTCTCGGTGAGAGGTCCGCGGCCCGCCCGCAGATCCACCTCTCGCACCGGCCCGGAACTCTGCCGGCGCCACATCGAACGACGGCCCCTCGACGGGGCACCACTGTGATCTGAAGGGGCTACTCAAGTGAAGGTTTCCCACCTCGGCCGTTCCGCAGCCGTTCTCGCCATCGGCTCGCTGGCGCTCACCGCGTGCGGTTCGGACAACGCCACGGGCGAAGGCTCCGGCTCCACCGAGACCTCGGCCGCCGGCGCCGGCGTCTCCGGCACGCTGACGGGTATCGGCGCGTCCTCGCAGCAGGCCGCCATGACCGCGTGGCAGAACGGCTTCCAGGAGGCCAACCCCGAGGCCACGGTGCAGTACTCCCCGGACGGCTCGGGTGCCGGCCGCGAGGCCTTCACCGCCGGCGGGGCGGACTTCGCGGGCTCCGACGCCTACCTCGACGACGAGGAGTACGAGGCGTCGAAGGAGGTCTGCGGCCCCGACGGCGGCTTCCACGTCCCGGCCTACATCTCCCCGATCGCGGTGGCCTTCAACCTGCCCGGCGTCGACACCGTGAACATGGACGGCGAGACCATCGCCCAGGTCTTCACCGGCGAGATCACCGAGTGGAACGACCCCGCGATCGCCGAGCAGAACCCCGACGCGGAGCTGCCGGAGACCCCGATCACCGTGGTGCACCGCAACGACGAGTCCGGCACCACCGAGAACTTCCAGGAGTACCTGGCCGCGGCCGCCCCCGGGGTGTGGACCGAGGAGGTCTCCGGCAACTGGCCGTCCCAGTGGGCCGCGGAGAACAACAAGGGCACCGCCGGAGTGGTCCAGTCCACCACCGCCACCGAGGGCGCCATCACCTACGCGGACGCCTCCGCCGTGGGCGACCTCGGCACCGTGGCCGTGGGCGTCGGCGAGGAGTATGTGAACTACTCCCCGGAGGCCGCCTCCGCCGCCGTCGAGAACTCCTCCCCGGTCGAGGGCCGCGCCGAGTACGACATGGCGATGGACCTGGAGCGCGACACCACCGAGTCCGGGACCTACCCGATCGTGCTCGTGTCCTACGAGATCTTCTGCCCGCAGTACGATTCCCAGGAGACCGCTGACCTCGCGAAGGCGTTCGGCGAGTACGTCATCAGCGAGGAGGGGCAGCAGGCGGCGTCCGAGGCCGCCGGTTCCGCTCCCATGTCCGAGAGCCTGCGCACCGCCGCGCAGGAGGCGATCGACCAGATCACGGTCGCCGGCTGATCCAGTTCTGCTGGTCCCGTTCGGTGCGGGCCCGGGCCCTTCCGCCCGTGCCCGCGCCGAACGGGACATTCGTGTGTGAGGCGCCTTCCCCGTGAGGCGCGTCACCGGACCCACGCGCCGGGGCACCACCCCGTCCCGGCGCCATCCGTGTCAGGCAATCGAAGGGGCACCCGACATGTCCACCACCGTCACCACCAGGAAGACCGCCGCCGGCGGCAAGGCGGGCGACTCGATCTTCTCCGGGCTCAGCCTCGGGGCCGGCGTGCTGATCCTCGCCGTCCTGGCGGCCGTGGCGCTGTTCCTGTTCCTGCAGGCGCTGCCCACCTTCCAGGCCCCGGCCGAGGAGATCTCCGGCGGGGCCGGCTTCTGGTCCTACATCTGGCCGATGGTCATCGGCACGGTGATCGCGGCCGTGATCGCCCTGGTGATCGCCACCCCGATCGGCGTGCTGGTGGCCCTGTACATCTCGCACTACGCGCCGGCACGGATCGCCAAGCCCGTGGGCTACGTCATCGACCTGCTGGCGGCGATCCCGTCGGTGATCTACGGAGCCTGGGGCACCACGGTCCTGGCCTCCTCGGTGGTGCCCTTCTACGACTGGCTCTCGACCAACCTCGGGTTCGTCCCGATCTTCGGCGGCCCCGCGTCCCAGACCGGCAAGACCATGCTCACGGCCGGGATCGTGCTGGCCATCATGATCCTGCCGATCATCACGGCGATGTCCCGGGAGCTGTTCGTGCAGACCCCGAAGCTCCACGAGGAGGCGGCGCTGGCCCTCGGCGCCACCCGGTGGGAGATGATCCGGATGACGGTGCTGCCCTTCGCCCGCCCCGGCATCATCTCCGCGGTGATGCTCGCCCTGGGGCGCGCGCTGGGTGAGACCATGGCGGTGGCCCTGGTGCTCTCGAGCGGACCGCTCACCGCGTCCCTCGTTCAGTCCGGCAACCAGACCATCGCGGCGGAGATCGCCCTCAACTTCCCGGAGGCCTACGGCCTGCGGCTGTCCGAGCTCATCGCCGCCGGACTGATCCTCTTCGTGATCACCCTGGTCGTGAACATGATCGCCCGCGCCATCGTCGCCCGCTACAAGGAATTCTCGGGAGCCAACTGATGTCCTCCACCGCCTTCCGCAGTCCCACGCCCGTGCGCCCGTCCTCGCCCCGCCGGTCGATGCTCACCCGCAACCAGAAGCCGAAGTGGCTGGTGCCCGTGATCGGTGCCGGCGCCGTGGTGGTGGGCGCCGCCCTCGCGGCGCTCCTGGGCTTCTCCACGGCCCTCTGGGCCGTTCTCGCCGCCGCGGTCTTCCTGGTCGCCGCGCCGATCGTCGTCTCGATGATCGAGGGCGGGCGCAAGGGCGCGGACTCCCTGATGACCTACCTCGTCTACACGGCCTTCGTCCTCGCGGTGATCCCGCTGATCTCCGTGATCTGGACGGTGCTCGCCAACGGGCTCCCCGGGCTGACCTCCAACCTGCTGCTGACGTCCATGAACGGTGTCACCGGCGCCACGGACAACGCCGCGGCCGCCGGGGACGGCCCGGTGCTGGGCGGTGCGTACCACGCGATCGTGGGCACCGTGTCCATCACCTTCTGGGCCACCCTGCTGTCGGTCCCGATCGGCCTGCTGACGGCCATCTACCTCGTGGAGTACTCGCGGGGCGGCTGGCTGGGGCGGGGCATCACGTTCTTCGTGGACGTCATGACGGGCATCCCTTCCATCGTGGCCGGCCTGTTCGCCGCGGCCCTCTTCGGCCTCCTGTTCGGCCCGTCCACCCGCTTCGGCTTCGTCGCGGCGGTCGCGCTGACCGTGCTGATGATCCCCACGGTCGTGAAGAACACCGAGGAGATGCTGAAGATCGTCCCCAACGAGCTCCGCGAGGCCGCCTACGCCCTGGGCGTGCGCAAGTGGCGGACGATCCTCAAGGTGGTCATCCCCACGGCGATCTCCGGGATCGCCTCCGGCGTGACCCTGGCGATCGCCCGGGTCATCGGGGAGACCGCTCCGCTGCTCGTCACCGCCGGGTTCGCGACCGCCATCAACTGGAACTCGTTCTCCGGGTGGATGACCACGCTGCCCACGTTCATCTACTACCAGATCATGACGCCCACGTCCCCGACGAGCCCGGACCCCTCGCAGCAGCGGGCGTGGGCCGCGGCGCTGCTGCTGATCCTGATCGTGATGCTGCTCAACCTCGTCGCCCGACTGGTCGCGAGGGCGTTCGCCCCCAAGGTCGCCGGCCGCTGACGCGCCCCGCACCCCGATCCCGCACGCACCCCTGCGAGAAAGAAGCAAGGAACACACATGTCCAAGCGAATCGACGTCGACCACCTCAATGTCTACTACGGCGACTTCCTGGCCGTCGAGGACGTCGGCATGGGGATCGACGCCCGGTCGGTGACCGCGTTCATCGGCCCGTCCGGCTGCGGCAAGTCGACCTTCCTGCGCACCCTCAACCGCATGCACGAGGTCATTCCCGGCGCCCGCGCCGAGGGCCAGGTGCTCCTCGACGGGGAGGACCTCTACGGCCCCGGCGTGGACCCCGTGGTGGTGCGCTCCATGATCGGGATGGTCTTCCAGCGCCCCAACCCGTTCCCCACCATGTCCATCCGCGACAACGTGCTCGCGGGCGTGAAGCTCAACAGCAAGCGGATCTCGCGCGGTGACGCCGACGCGCTCGTGGAGAGCTCCCTGCAGGGCGCCAACCTGTGGAACGAGGTCAAGGACCGCCTCGACAAGCCCGGCTCGAGCCTCTCCGGCGGCCAGCAGCAGCGCCTGTGCATCGCCCGGGCGATCGCGGTCAAGCCGGACGTGATCCTCATGGACGAGCCGGCCTCCGCCCTGGACCCGATCTCCACGCTCGCGATCGAGGACCTGATCAACGAGCTCAAGCAGGACTACACCGTGGTGATCGTGACCCACAACATGCAGCAGGCCGCGCGGATCTCGGACCGGACCGCGTTCTTCAACATCCAGGGCACCGGCAAGCCGGGCAAGCTCATCGAGTACGGCCCCACCTCCGAGATCTTCAGCAACCCCCGGGAGAAGCAGACGGAGGACTACGTCTCCGGCCGCTTCGGCTGAGCCGCCCCGGCACCGACGACGACGGGCGCCGGTCACCTCTGCGGAGGCGACCGGCGCCCGTCGTCGTCGGTGCGCCCGCCCCGGCAGGCAATGCTCCGGGGCCGGCGGCCCGGGGCCCGCGGCGGCGCCGCTGCGGCGTCTAGAGCAGCGGTGAGAGGGCGAGCAGGAGCGTCCCGGAGAGCACGCCGCAGGCCGGGACGGTGAGGACCCACACCAGCAGGACCCGCCGCACCACCCGGACGTTGACCGTGTGGAAGCGCTGCTGCCGTCCCGCGCCCAGGATCGCGGCGGCCGTGGTCTGGGACGTGGACATCGGCACGGGGATCAGCGTCCCGCCCAGGAACAGCAGGGACCCGGCCACGCCCTGGGCCACCGCGCCGCGGAACGGGTCGATCGTGATCATCCGGGAGGACAGGGTGTAGGCGATCCGCCAGGCCCCGAACAGGGTGCCCACGGCCAGTCCGGTCGCCACGAGCAGGAACAGCCAGGGGCCGGCCCCGCCCGCCAGCGGGTCCTGGAGGCCGGCGCACAGCAGCAGCGTGGCGAGGACCCAGACGGCTCGGCGGCCGTGGTGGATGCCGTGCCCGAAGGAGACGGCCGCCGCCCCGATGGCCAGGACGAGCCGGGAGCGGAACGTGGTGGCGTCCGGCTCCGAGTGCCGCAGCAGGTGCAGCAGGGGGACCACGAGCACCCAGGCCGCGGCGTAGGCGACCAGCGGCGCCAGCACCAGGGGCACGACGACCTGGTAGAAGGCCGTGGCCGTGAGCGGGTCCACCGCCGGGAGCCCCACGGCGCGGGCGCCCAGCAGGGCGCCGAGCAGCCCTCCGGCCAGTGCCGTGGTCGAGGAGCTGGGCATGCCCCACCGCCACGTGAGCAGGTTCCAGCCGATCGTGGTCACCAGGGCGCAGACGATCGTCGCGGAGCCCACCACGCTGTGCGGCACGGGGACGCCCGTGATGACCCAGTCCGCGAGCAGGTACGCGGCGGCCCACACGCCGGCGACGTTGACGAGGGCGGTGAACACCAGGCCCACCCGGGGCGTGAGCGCGCGGAAGCGCACCGGCAGGGCGAGGGCGTTGGGGGCGTCGTGGAAACCGTTGACGACGGTGTGGGTCACGGCCAGGGCGATCCCGAGGACGGTCAGGGCCGTCAGCACGGGCTCAGGACTCCGCCACGACGATGCGGCCCACCTCGGTCGAGACCCGCACCAGGGCCCGGGCGGCCCCGGCGAAGCGCCGGACGGCGCGCTCGCGCCGCATCGCGGGGATCGCCTTGTGGTTCTCGAGCAGGTGGCCCATGTGCAGCTGGTAGATGCGCTCGGACTGCTTGCCCAACCGGAGCATCTCGTACCAGTAGTCGTCCAGGCCCTGGAGGCTGCCGAGGTCGCGCATCGCCCGGGTGGTCAGCTCGGACATCCGCTCGATCACCCCGAGCTGGTCCGTGGCGTAGGAGGGCGGCCGGCTGAGGGCGTAGGCGACGTGCGCCTCCGCGACCGCCAGCAGCTCCTCCGCGGCCTTGTTGAGCCAGTGGCCCAGGATGTAGACGTCCTGCCGGGGGATGGGGATCACGAACGTGGAGCGCACCGTGGTCATCACGGAGAAGTACAGGTCGGTGGAGCGGGCCTCGCACTCGCGGATCGCGTCGAGGGTCGCGGTGTCCGTCTCGGGGGAGCCCATCAGCTCGGACAGGAGCCGCACGGTCTCCGTCACCTGTCCCGACATGTCGGCCAGCAGGTCCAGGACCAGCTCGTCCTCCGGGAAGATGCGAAGCGCCATGTGTTGACCGTCCTGGGCGTCGTGACCTGCGCCGCGGAGCACGGCGGATCCCACTGTACATGGGGCCGTCGGGCGGCCCGTGGTCCCGGAAGGAGGAGGGGGCGGTGCCGGACCGGGAGCGCCTCTCGGCGGAAGGCCGCTCGTGGCGGCTATGTGATGGAGCCCGGGGCTGCCGCGGCCCGGCACCTGGGTTCCATGGTAGTCGACGTGCTCGTGGGGCCAAGTCCTGCGGCTGTGGGCTCCCGCACGGCGGGACCTCCGCACGCCCGGACGGCGGGGCTCAGTCGAGGTGGCCGCGGCGCCACTGGTGCGCCGCGGCCTCGAGCTCCTCCGCGGTCCGCTCGAGCCGCTGGGTGAGGGCCACGGTGCTCGGCGCCCGGGCCGCGTCCGGGTCCACGACCGGCATCTGCCCGGTGTCCGCCAGCCGGATCCGGCCGAGGGCGATCACGCGGCAGAAGGCCGCGAACCGGTCCAGGGCGACGTCGAACTCCCCGTTGAACGCGCCGGAGAGGATCGCGTCCGCCATCGAGGTGATCTCGTCCGCCCCGGGGGGCTCCGCGACGCCGGCCACCACGTGCGAGACCTGCGCGGTGCCCCGTCCCGCCGTGAAGTAGCGGCCCATCCGCACCGGGTCCTTGCGCACCCCCGCCCGCAGGGCGTAGAGCCGCCAGAGGGCCCCGGGCAGGGACACCGCCGGGGCCTCGGCCCACATCTCGGCGATCCCCTCCAGGCCCTGCTCGTCGGTCAGCTCGATGAGCCGCCGGCTGATCTCGGGATCGTCGCTGGCGCGCCCGCGGGAGACCAGGGCGTGGGCGGCGAGGTGGGCCGCCTCGGACACGCGGGCCGGGTCGGGGCCGCCCTCGTGCGCTTCGAACTGCTCCGGGGAGAACTTCACCGGCTTGTGGTGGCGGGGCGCGTCGCTCATGCGTCCAGCGTACGGCCGTGGCCCGCGGCGGGCCACGGAGCGCTCACCAGTCGCTGGTCGAGGCGTGCACCGCCGCGTCCCGCCACTGCTGGTCGGTCTGCTCGAAGCCGTCCCGGGCCAGCGCCTTCCACAGCCGCAGCCCCAGGGCGGGCTCCTCCTGCTCGAGCTCCGCGAGAGCCTGCGGGAGCAGCACCCGCGCGGTGACGTCGGTGACGGCGCTCAGGGTCGCGTGCTGCTTGTTCCCGGTGCCGAGGGCCAGCTCCCCGAAGCTCATCCCCGGGCCGAGGACCTGCAGCTCGATCCGCTCGCCGGTGGGCGTGCGCAGGGACATCGACACGCTGCCGCTGACGATGAGGTGGATGCCGGCGAAGTTCTGCCCCGTGCGCAGGATGTTCTCCCCGGCCGCCCACGTCCGCTCGACGGTCCGGGCGCGGAGGTCCCGGGCGTCCTCGGGGTCCAGCCGGGAGAACAGCTCGGACTCCACGGGCTTCACCCGGGACGGGGTGCACTCCGGGCCGCCGTGCTCCTCGAGCAGCCGGTCCTCGACCCACTTGATGGCCGCGGCCCGGCTGGGGAACACCTCGAGCGGCGGTTCGCCCCCGAAGGAGCCGGCGAAGCCCGGGTCCGTGGCCACCGCCACCACGGTGCGGCCCGCCGCCTGCAGCTCGGCCCGGGTCTTGGCCAGGAGCGGCATCGCGTACTCCGCGATCACGTCCACCCGGCGCATGTCCACCACCACGTACGAGGCCTCGTAGGCGACGTCACGGACGGTGCGGATCGCGGTCTCCGTGCCCGTGAACAGCAGGTCGCCCTGGAGCTCCACGACGACGGCGTCCTTGCCGTGGTCGGCCAGCACCGCCTCGGCCTCGGCGTTGCGGCGGACCAGGGAGGGGGACTGGTCGATCGGGTAGCTGGCGCGCACCGTGGAGCGGGCCACGCGGGCGGTGTGGGTGAAGTGCAGGTCGAGGTCCTGGGAGAGCCGCTCGCAGGCGAGCACCCCGCGCACGCTGTTGCCGTGCCGGTCCAGCGCAGGGGAGAAGGTCGCCACGGCCAGCTCCCCGGGCAGGACGGCGATGATGCCGCCGCCCACCCCTGACTTCGCGGGCAGGCCCACCCGGACCATCCACTCGCCGGCGTCGTCGTACATGCCGCAGGAGCTCATCACGGACAGCACCCGGGAGACCGTGTCGACGTCGAAGACCTCGTCCCCGGTCAGCGGGTTGGTGCCGCCGTTGGCGAGGGTCGCGCCCATCAGGGCGAGGTCGCGGCACGTGATCAGCACCGAGCACTGGGCGAAGTAGTCCTCGAGGGCCTGGGTCGGGTCCCCCTCGATGATCCCGGCGGAGGCCAGGAGGTAGCCGAGGGCGCGGTTGCGGTCCCCGGCGGCGTGCTCCTGGGCGAGGACCTCGGGACTGATCGCCAGGTCCCGGCCCGCGCACCGCGAGTAGGCCTCGCGGATCCGGTCCCGGCGCAGGTCGCGGTCGCTGTCGGGGACGAGCCACGTGGAGGCGATCGCACCGGCGTTGATCATCGGGTTGGCGGGGCGCCCCGTGCCGGGCTGGAGGGAGATCTCGTTGTAGGCGTCCCCGCTCGGCTCCACGTCCATCTTCGCGTGCACCGCCTCCGCCCCGAGGTCGGACACGGCGAGCGCGTAGGTGAACGCCTTGGAGATCGACTGGATGCTGAACTCGTCCCGGGTGCTGCCGGCCTCGTACACGTGGCCGTCCGCGGTGGCGATGACGACGCCGAAGCGCTCGGTGTCGGCCTGGGCCAGGGCGGGGATGGAGGAGCTGGGCTCGCCGCCGCGGACGTCCCGCAGCTGCTCCACCACCTGCTCGAGGTACTCGGTGACGGCCGACGGACCGAAGAGCTCCGTCTCCGTGCGTGCTTCTTCCTCGGTGCTCGGGTGCGGCACGGTCGGTCCTCCGGTCGAATCGGCATGGGTGGCACGGGACTGCCCACCACTCTAGGCGTCCGGCTCCCGGGGGGACCGTGCGGTAGAGTGGTGCCCGCTCCGGACCGGCCGCCCCGCGCTCGCCGGTGGAGCACGGGCCTCTAGCTCAGCTGGTAGAGCAGTGGACTTTTAATCCATGGGTCGTGGGTTCGAGCCCCACGGGGCCCACCCACGACAGAACCCCATCGCTCCCGGTGCGCCCGGGGCCGGTGGGGTTCTCTGCTCCCCCGCGGCGGGCGACCCGGTGCGCGGGGGGCGCCCGGCGGCGCCGGTGGTGCTACCGGTCGAGCAGGGCGAGGGCCTCGCCGATGCGGTCGTGCAGGGCCCTGGCCTGCTCCACGGTCCACGCCTCGTGGCCGATGTGCAGGACGAGCCCGTCACGGTGGGCGTAGGAGCCGTCCGCGGTGGTGATGACCTCCCAGGTCTCCAGGAGCGCGACCGCCGACGGGCCGGCGAGGGACCGGGCGGGCAGCTCCCGCGAGTTGGTGACCGTCTCGGGGTCGGTCAGCTCCTGATGGGTGGCCCAGCGGGGGCGGGGAACGAGAGCGGTGTTCTCGTACATGGGGGAACCTTCCAGGGAGAGGGGGTATGCCCATGTTTATGCATGTGAGAGCCCGGGGGTACCCGTGGCCCGCGCGTGTCGCCGAGGGATCGAGGTGTGGACATCCGTCGGCATCCCCTGCACTTTTGTCCGGCCGGACGCCGGCGTCCTCCCGCCCGGGCCGTGCTACGGCCCGTCGAGCTGCTCGGAGGGGGTGGGGACCGACTCGGGGCCGGGCGGGTCCGGGGCCGGAGCCGCGGACCCGGTGCCCGGATCCGTGGGCAGGCCGTCGGGCGTCGGGGTCGGCGTGGCGGTGACCGGGGGAGGAGGAATGAAGGAG
Source organism: Kocuria sp. LHG3120 (assembly GCF_049897445.1). NCBI lineage: Bacteria > Bacillati > Actinomycetota > Actinomycetes > Micrococcales > Micrococcaceae > Kocuria > Kocuria sp. LHG3120. The sequence goes on from NZ_JAFCWG010000008.1 coordinate 129,178, forward strand.
GTGGGGGAGGCGCCGGGGGTGCTCGCCACCTCCTCCGGCCGGTCGTCGCACCCGGTCAGCGTCAGCGCGAGCAGGGCCACGGCGGGAACGGTGCGGCGCATCGGGGGAGCCTCTCTGTCGGGGACCTCTCCACGGTAGCCCGACGGCCCGCCGTGTCGGGGGAAGGGCGGCGGATGACGTTCCCGGACCGGAGCCCCGCAGGACGCACCCGTCCGGGATGTGCGAGGATCCGGGGACCAGGACGCCGACCGGCAGGAGCCGCCATGTCCGAGCGAAGCAGCGAGCGCACCGCGCTGATCCTGCTCTCCGCGACCGCGGTGCTGCTGCTCGCGGGCCAGCTGCTCACCTGGTCCTCGGAGGACGGGGTGTTCAGCGCCTTCGTGTTCGTGCTGCTGCTGCTCTGGGCCGGGGTGATCGCCGTCCGGGTGGTCCGCTTCGTCCGGCGCGACCGGCGACCGGAGGACCTTGGACCCGACGGCCCGGTCTAGGGGGCGGCCGCGCGCTGGTCCCGGCCGCCGGCGAGCCGCTTCCGCACCGCCGCGACCGTGTCCCGCGCCGAGCGGCCGACACCGACGAGGGTTGCCGATCCCGGGCCCGTCCAGTCCCCGTACCCCACGAGGTACAGGCCGGGCACCCGGGTGGAGGCCGTTCCCTCGGTGCGGATCCGCCCGTCGTCCTCCCGCAGGTGCAGGGGCCGCAGGTGCCGGAGGGCCGGGCGGAACCCGGTGCACCACACGACGGCGTCCACGGGCTGCTCCCGGCCGTCCGTCATGACCACGCCGTGCGCGGTGAAGCGCGTGAACATCGGCCGGGGGTCGAGCACCCCGGCGTCGCGGGCGCGGCGCACGGAGGGAACGGCCACCACGTCGCCGAGGCTCGCCACCCCGCCGGGATCCGGCCGGCCCGCGGCGAGGGCCTGGGCGCGCAGCGTGGCCACGCGGAACAGCTCGCGCCCGTCGACCTCGTCGGGGAGGTAGCGGGGCGGGGCGCTGGTGCACCACGTCAGCTCGCACACCTCGGCGAGCTCGGCGGCGATCTGCGCCCCCGAGTTCGCCCCGCCGACCACGAGCACGCGGCGGCCGCGGTACCGCGCCGGCCCCTCGTAGTGGGCGCTGTGCACCTGCTCGCCGCGGTACTCCCGCTGCCCGGGGAGGGCAGGCCGGAACGGCTGCGACCACGTGCCGGTGGCGCTCACGACGGCGCGCGCCCGCAGCTCGCCGTCGTCCGTCGCCAGGCGGAACCCCGCCCCGTCACGGTGCACGGCCCGCACCCGGACCGGTCGCCGGACGGGCAGCCCGTAGCGCTCCTCGTACCGGGACAGGTAGTCGACCACGTGCGCGGCGTCCGGGGCCGCCCCGGCCGTGTCCGGCATCGGGTGCCCGGGCAGGGACGAGTACGCGGCGGGGGAGAACAGCCGCAGCGACGGCCAGACGTGCCGCCACGCCCCGCCCGGCGCCTCCTGCTCGTCGAGGAGCGCGAAGGACAGGCCGGTGCGCCGGAGGTGGTAGCCCACGGCCAGTCCGGCCTGCCCGGCGCCCACCACGGCGACGTCGAGGACCTCGCCCACGTCCGTGCTCCCGTCCCGGCCGGTCAGCGGAGGGTGATCGAGTCGAGGGCGGCCTGCGCCTCGGCGGTCAGGTTCTCCGGCAGCGGGGCGCTCTTGACGGCCTCCGAGGAGGCCTGCTGGCCCTCCTCGCTGACCACGTAGTGCCCGAACTCCTTGGCCAGCTCGAGGACCTCCGGGTCCCCGTAGCTGCTGCAGTAGATGTGGTAGGAGACGAGGACCACCGGATAGGCCCCGGGCGCGTCCGGCTCGCGGTCCAGCTCGAGGGCGATGTCGTGCCGGCCGGTGCCCTCCACCCGGGAGGCCTCGCCGACCGCGGTGCCGGCCGCCTCGCCGGACACGGCCACGTACTCGGAGCCCACCTTCACCCGGGCCTTGCCGAGGGAGTCGTCCACGAGGGAGTCGTCCGCGTAGGTGACGGCGCCCTCGGTCTCGGCCGTGAGGCTCACCACCCCGGCGTTGCCCTGGGAGCGCTCCGTGGGCAGCCCCGCCGGCCAGCCGCCGTCCTCCTCGTCCGTCCACACCTCGGGGACCACCGAGTGCAGGTAGTCGGTGAAGTTCTCGGTCGTCCCCGAGTCGTCCGCGCGGGCGATGGGCGTGATCGGCAGGTCGGGCAGCTCCACGCCGGAGTTCTGGGCGGCGATGGCCGGGTCGTCCCACCGGGTGATCTCGTGGCGGAAGATGCCCGCGATGGTCGCGGCGTCGAGGTCGAGCTCCTGGATGCCGGGGAGGTTGAAGGCCACGCTGATCGGGGAGATGTAGACGGGGATGTTCAGGGCGCCACCGGGGCCGCAGAAGTCCCGGACCTCGGCCTGCTCCTCCTCGTCCAGGTAGGCGTCCGAGCCGGCGAAGTCGGTGCCGCCCCCCACGAGCGCGCTGCGCCCCGCCCCGGAACCCGCGGAGAGGTACTGCACCTGCGCGTCCGGGTGCATCGACTCGAAGCCGCTCCGCCACGTCAGCATGGCGGCGTTCTGCGCCGAGGAGCCCACCCCGGTGAGGATCCCGGACAGGTCCGAGCCGCCCTCTTCCGCGGCGCGGCGCTGCTCCTCGCCGAGGGGGTAGTCCGAGCCGCACCCGGTCAGCGCCGCCAGGGCCAGGACCAGGGCCGGGGCCGCGCCGGCCCGCAGCGCACGGCCGGTCCTGTTCCGTCGGCGCGGTCGCGAAGCGTTGAGCATGGGGAGGTCTCCTCGAGGGCGGTCAGGTGGGGCGTCAGGGAGGTGGCGCGTCCGCGGGTGCGCGGGTCCGGGCGCCCAGCCTACCGCCACCGCCGGGAGGGGCAGGTCTAGGGTGGGCGCATGGACAAGCTCTCCGGCTCGTGGCGCCGGGTGTTCGACAGGTTCTGGTTCGTGCCCGCCGTGTGCGTTCTCGCCGCCGTCGTCCTGGCCCAGTCCGTGGTGGCCGTCGACCGGTGGCTGCCCGAGGACCTGGACTCCCCGTGGATCGCGTGGGTCTACGCCGTCGGCATCGACGGGTCCCGGTCGATGCTCTCCGCGATCGGCGGATCGATGCTGGGCGTGGCCGCCACCGCCTTCTCCATCACCATCTCGGTGATCGCCACGGCCAGCTCCACGTACGGGCCCCGGCTGGTGCGCAACTTCATGGCGGACCGCGGCAACCAGGTGGTGCTGGGCGTGCTCGTGTCCACCTTCATCTACGCGCTGCTGGTCCTGCGCACGATCCGCTCGGCCTCCGACGACCTCGCCCAGCCGTTCGTCCCGCACCTGGCGGTCAACCTCGGCGTGCTGCTGGCGGTCGCGGACGTCGCCCTGATCGTCTACTTCATCCACCACATCGCGGACTCCGTGCAGGTGGACACCCTCGTCCACGGCGCGCGCCGGCGCCTGCTGGACGTGATCGAGCGGTGGCACCCGGAGGAGACGCCGGAGGAGCTGGTCCGGACCGCGGGGCGCCGCAGCGGCGGGGGAGAGGTCCGTGCGGGCAGCGTGGGCTACGTCGTCGGCGTCGACTACGAGCGGCTCCGGGACCACGCCGCGGCCGGTGACGTCGTCCTCGAGCTCGTGTCGCGGGTGGGCGACCACGTCCTGGCGGAGGAGCCGCTGGTCCGGGTGTGGCCCGCGCACCGGGCCGGGGAGCTGGCGGACCGGCTGCGGCGCTGCGTGCGGGTGGGCGACTCGCGCTCGGCGCTCCAGGACGTCCGCTTCGCGGAGCAGCAGGTCGTGGAGCTCGCCGTGCGCGCCCTCTCCCCGAGCACCAACGACCCCTACACCGCGGTCAACGCCGTCGAGGAGGTCGCGTCCGGGATCGTCGCCGCTGTGGCCCGCCCCCTGCCGGGGAACACGGTGGTGGTCGACGGCGTGCACCGGCTGCGCTACGGGACGGTGGGGGTCGAGGAGATCGTGGACATGCCGTTCGACCAGATCGGCCCGCACGCCACCGGGCACGTCAGCGTCCTGCTGGCCCTCGTGGACCTCGCCGCCCGGATCGAGGCGGCCAGCGTCCACCCGTCCGTGCGGCGGCAGGCGCGCGAGCACGTCGACGTCCTGCTCGCCCGCTTCCGCGAGAGCGAACCCCACCCCCGGGACCTCGCCCGGGTGGAGCAGCACGTCAGGCTGCGCTCGGCCGACTGAGCGGATCCGCTACCGGCGCCGGAGCCGAGGGACCCGGCGCAGCAGCAGGCCCACGGCCACGGCGGTCCCGGCCAGCAGGGCCGCGCCGATCCCGGCCGACAGGTGCACACCGGCCTCGAAGGCCGCCACGGACGAGGCCAGCAGCTCCCCGGACGCGTCCGGGCCGAGGGCCGCGGCGACGTCGACCGCCCCGCCGAGGGTCTCGGACGCGGTGGCGGCCTGCCCGGGGTCCAGACCCGGCGGCACCGCCACCCGGGCGGCGTAGGTCGCGGTCACGGCCGTGCCCAGGACGGCCACGCCCAGCCCGGCCCCCAGCTCGTAGGCGGTCTCCGAGATCGCGGAGGCGGCGCCGGCCTGCTCGGGGGCCACCTCGGTGAGGATCAGGTCCCCCGCGATCGTCTGGGCCGCGCCGGAGCCCAGCCCGATGACCACGAGGGCCACCACGAGCACGGCCCCGCCGGAGAGGTCCCCGAGCAGGACGAGCAGGAAGCCCGAGGCCATGACCAGCAGCCCGCCGCCGAGCACGAGCGCGGGGGGCACGACGCCGACCACGTGCACCACCAGCAGCCCCGAGACGATCGTGACCACGGCCCCCGGCAGCAGTGCGAGGCCCGCCTCCAGGGGCGGCAGGCCCTCCACCAGCTGCAGGTACTGGGAGACGAAGAACAGGAAGCCGATGAAGGTGGTCGAGGCCACCAGGTTGTTGAGCAGCCCGCCGGTGAACGGGGCGTGGCGGAACAGCCGCAGGTCCAGCATCGGCACCGGGCTGCGCAGCTGGCGGCGCACGAACAGCGTCCCGGCGGTCACGGCCAGCACCGCGGCGGCCAGCACGCCGGCGGACGGGCCGTGGCCGCCGAGGTCCTTGATGCCGTGGACCAGCGCCACCATGGCGGTCATGATCAGCGCGGCGCTGGGCACGTCCACCGGGCCCGGGGCCGGGTTGCGGGACTCCGGCACCAGCACCGGCGCCAGGACCAGGAGCGGCAGCAGCACCGGGACCGCGAGGAGGAACACGGAGCCCCACCAGAAGTGCTGGAGCAGGAACCCGCCCACGACCGGCCCCAGGATCCCGCCCGCCGAGAAGCCCGTGGCCCACACCGCGATGGCCGCCCGCCGCTGCGTCGGGTCGTGGAAGATGTTGCGCAGCAGGGACAGGGTCGCGGGCATCAGCATCGAGCCGAAGAGTCCCAGCAGCGCCCGCGCGGCGACGAGGGCCTCCCCGGTCGGGGCGAACGCGGCGAGTGCGGACACCGCCGCGAAGCCCGTGCTGCCCACCAGCAGCAGCCGGCGGCGGCCCACCCGGTCCCCGAGGGCGCCCATGGGCACGAGCAGCCCGGCGAGCACCAGCGGATAGGCGTCCACCATCCACAGCAGCTGCGTGCCGGTGGGGCGCAGCTCGCGGGAGATCTCCGGCAGCGCGAAGTTCAGCACCGTGTTGTCCACCGAGATCAGCAGCACCGGCAGCATCAGGACCACGAGGGCGGCCCACTCGCGGACGCCGGCGCGGACCGGGACGTCGGGTGCCGGGGACAGCATGGCGGGACGGGCTCCTTCCGGGCGGGGGTGCGGCCCCCATCCTTCCAGAGCCGGCACCGGGCCCGCCCCCGGGACGGGGGAGGGGCGCCGCACTAGACTGCACGGGATGGCCCGCCGGACGGTTCCGTCCGGCCCGCAGCGACAACCATGGAGGTCCCCGATGGCCGAGCCGGTCCCCACCAGTGCGACGTCCGACGCCGCCCCCGGCGTCTCCGAGCAGTACGAGGCGGCACGGGACCGCGTCCTGGCGCTGCGCGAGGACTACGACCGGGCCCGCGAGGAGTTCCGCTGGCCCCGGATGGAGCACTTCAACTACGCCCTGGACTGGTTCGACCACGTCGCCCGGGACCCGGAGCGCGGGGCCCGGGACGCGCTGTGGATCGTCGAGGAGGACGGCACGGAGCTCCGGCGGACCTTCCGGGAGCTCGCCGGGTCCTCGGCGCGCACCGCGAACTGGCTGCGGGGCCTGGGGGTGCGGCGCGGCGACCGCGTGCTGCTCATGCTCGGCAACCAGCTCGAGCTGTGGGAGACCCAGCTCGCCGGCATGAAGCTGGGCGCGCCCCTGATCCCGACCGCCGTGATGATGCCGCCGGCCGACCTGCTGGACCGGGTGCAGCGCGGCAAGGTCTCGTGGGTCGTCACGGACGCCGCCAACGCCCCCAAGTTCGCGGGCGTCGACGGCGACTACGAGCTCGTCGTCGTCGGTGCCGCCGCGGAGGTGGAGGCGGCGCGCGCACAGCTGCCCGGCCGTCCCGTGCACCCGTACGAGCAGGCCGCGGACGCGGACGCCGTCTTCGTCCCGGAGGGCGTCACGCGCTCCCGCGACCCCCTGCTGCTGTACTTCACCTCCGGCACCACGTCCCAGGCCAAGCTCGTGGAGCACACCCACGCCTCCTACTCCTTCGGGCACCTGTCCACGGTCTACTGGATGGGCCTGCGCCCCGGGGACGTCCACCTGAACATCGCCTCGCCGGGATGGGGCAAGCACTCGTGGTCCAACTTCTTCGCCCCGTGGATCGCGGAGGCCACCGTTTTCATCCACAACCAGTCCCGCTTCGACGCGGCGGGTCTCCTGGAGCAGATGGGCCGGGCCGGGGTGACGAGCTTCTGCGCGCCGCCCACGGTGTGGCGGATGCTCATCCAGGCGGACCTGCACCGCGTGCAGGACCCGCCGACGTCCGCCGTCTCCGCCGGCGAGCCGCTCAACCCCGAGGTGATCCGCCGGGTGCAGGACGCCTGGGGCGTGACCATCCGGGACGGCTACGGGCAGACGGAGACCACGCTGCAGATCGCCAACACCCCCGGGCAGCCGGTGGTGCCGGGGGCCATGGGCCGGCCCCTGCCGGGCTTCGTCGTCGACCTCTTCGACCCGCAGACGGGCGCACCCGCCGAGGAGGGGGAGATCTGCCTGAAGGTCGACGACGACCCGCCCGGGATCATGGCCGGCTACATCGACGAGCCCGAGCGCACGGCCGAGGTCGTCAAGGACGGCTGGTACCACACGCGCGACATCGCCCGCCGCGACGAGCACGGCGTCTACACGTACGTGGGCCGCACCGACGACGTGTTCAAGGCCTCCGACTACCGAATCTCCCCGTTCGAGCTGGAGTCCGTGCTCATCGAGCACCCCGCGGTGGCCGAGGCCGCCGTGGTCCCGGCGCCGGACCCGGTCCGGCACGCGGTGCCGAAGGCCTACCTGGTGCTCGCCGCCGGCGCGGAGCCCACCCGGGAGCTCGCCGGGGAGATCCTGCGCTTCGCCCGGGAGAACCTCGCCCCCTACAAGCGGGTGCGCCGGGTGGAGTTCACGGACCTGCCCAAGACGATCTCCGGCAAGATCCGCCGGGTGGTGCTGCGCGAGCGGGAGGAGGCCGCGGACCGCTCCGGCCCCGCGACGCCCGGGGCCGACGGGTACGGCGTCGAGTACACGGAGGCCGACTTCCCAGGGCTGCGCGGCTGAGCGCCCGCAATGTGACGCCGCGCACGGCGCCCTGCGTGCGCCCAACGGGGGACGCCGAGGGCCCCGGATGTCCCCACTTCGTGCCACGCCCGCCGCCCCCCGAATACCCACCGGTAGCGAAAAGCCGCCACAGAACCCTCTGTTGACTAGTGCAAATAGATGAATCTGCTTGAGTGTCCCCCGGATCGAATGTGACTTCACGGTCCGTGACAGGTCACAGAAACCCTGCCACCATGGTGCCAATTGGTTCACCCGATGGGGCGGAACCAACCGATCCGCCGGGGGGCGGATCGACTGCGGTTCATCGGGGGATGGGCCGCGTGCACGCAGGCATCGGGGGGTGCCGGTGCAACCGGTTCATCGGGGGGTGAACCGAATGGGAGCACCGCTGGGGGGCGGTACTCCCGCCAGGCGAGTCTCTGCTCGCCACCGGCCGCCAGGCCGGTCGATGCGCCCGCTGCGGGGGCCATCCGTTCGACGGATGGGCAGCGGGCGCATCGCTCTGTCCGGGCCCCGTCGCCACTGCACGCCCCGCCCTCCGGTCGGGCGGCGTCGGGGGGCCCTGGAAGACTGGGGCCATGACGACTTCCCCGGCCCACGACATCGCCGACCACGACACCGCGCCGGACCCGGCCCTGCACGAGGACGCGCTCCACCTGCTGCGCGCGCTCACCGGCCGGCCGGACGCCGCCTTCCACCCCGGGCAGTTCGAGGCGGTCGAGGCCCTCGTGGGGCGCGGCCGGCGGGCCCTGGTGGTGCAGCGGACCGGCTGGGGCAAGTCCGCGGTCTACTTCCTCTCCGCCCTGCTCCTGCGGGCCCGGGGCCGCGGGCCCACCCTGATCGTCTCCCCGCTGCTGGCCCTCATGCGGGACCAGGTCTCCGCCGCCGCCCGCGCCGGGGTCCGGGCGGCGGCCATCAACTCCGCCAACGCCACCGAGTGGGGGCAGATCGCCGCGCAGCTGGAGGCCGACGAGCTCGACGTCCTGCTGGTCTCCCCGGAGCGGCTCAACAACCCCGTGTTCCGCGAGCAGCAGCTGCCGCAGCTGGTCGCCCGGCTCGGGCTGCTCGTGGTGGACGAGGCGCACTGCATCTCCGACTGGGGCCACGACTTCCGCCCCGACTACCGGCGCATCCGCGACCTCATCGCCCGGCTCCCGGAGCAGGTCCCCGTCCTGGCCACGACCGCCACCGCGAACGAGCGCGTGGTCGCCGACGTCGAGGAGCAGCTGGGCGTGCGGCCCGGCGGCAGCAGCACGGGGGAGGTCTTCACCCTCCGCGGCCCGCTCTCCCGGGCGTCCCTGCGCCTCGGCGTGCTGGACCTGCCCTCGGCCACGGCCCGCCTCGCCTGGCTGCTCGAGCACGTCGGGTCCCTCCCGGGCAGCGGGATCATCTACGCGCTGACCGTGGGGGCCGCCGAGGACACCGCCCAGGCGCTCGCCGACGCCGGGATCCCCGTGCGCGCCTACACCGGGCGCACCGACCAGGGCGAGCGCGAGGAGCTCGAGGCCGCCCTCAAGGAGAACAGGGTCAAGGCCCTCGTGGCCACCTCCGCGCTCGGGATGGGCTTCGACAAGCCGGACCTCGGCTTCGTGGTGCACCTGGGGGCGCCGTCCTCGCCCGTGGCCTACTACCAGCAGGTGGGCCGTGCGGGCCGCGCCACGGACAACGCGGACGTCCTGCTGCTGCCGGGCACCGAGGACCGCCGGATCTGGGAGTACTTCGCCACCTCGTCGATGCCCACCGAGCAGAAGGCCGCCGCCGTCCTGGACGAGCTGGGGGCCGCGGGCGGCGCCCTGTCCGTGGCCGTGCTGGAGTCCCGCGTGGACGTCCGGCGCAGCCCGCTCGAGCTGCTCCTGAAGGTGCTCGCCGTCGAGGGCGCGGTGGAGCGCGTGCAAGGTGGCTGGCAGAGCACGGGCGTGCCGTGGCGCTACGACGCCGAGCGCTACGGCCGGATCGCCGCGGCACGGGTGGCCGAGCAGAACGCCATGCTCGAGTACGAGCGCACCACCGGGTGCCGCATGGAGTTCCTCGCCCGGCAGCTCGACGACGCCACGGCCGAGCCCTGCGGACGCTGCGACAGCTGCGCCGGCCCCTGGTACCCCACGACCGTCGACGAGTCCGCCACCGACTCCGCGGGCGCCGCCCTGACCCGCGTGGGCGTCGTGGTGGAGCCGCGCGCCCAGTGGCCCACCGGGATGCCGCGTCTCGGCGTGGAGGTCAAGGGCCGGATCCCCGAGGAGGAGCGCTGCGCCGAGGGCCGGGCGCTCGCCCGGCTCACGGACCTCGGCTGGGGCAACCGGCTGCGCGAGGTGTTCCGCACCGACGAGGAGGGCGCGCCGGTCGACGGACCGGTGGACCCCGCCCTCGGCCGGGCGTGCGTCCAGGTGCTCGCCGAGTGGCGCTGGTCGGACCGGCCCGCGGCCGTCGTCTCGATCCCGTCCCGCTCGCGCCCCCGGCTCGTGCGCTCCCTGGCGGAGGGCATGGCCGAGGTCGGGCACCTGCCCTATCTGGGGGAGCTCGAGGTCCCCGAGGGCTTCCCGTCCGGCGGGCACGGCGGCAACAGCGCGTACCGCCTCGCGGCCCTGTGGGAGAAGTTCCGGGTGCCCCCCGAGCTCGCGGAAGGGCTGGACCGGCTCGGGGGGCGCCCGGTGCTGCTGGTCGACGACCTCGTGGACAGCCGCTGGACGCTCGCCGTGGCCGCCCGCGCGCTGCGCCGGGCGGGCTCCGGGCCCGTGCTGCCGTTCGTCCTGGCCTCCCAGGGCTGAGGCGCGGACCGCGCCGGGCGGGCCGCCCGGCGCGGTCTTGTACGCTGGCCTGCGTGTCCTCCGCTCCCGTGCCGCTCATCGACGTCATCATCCCCGTGCACAGCACCCGCCGCCCCGTGGGCCGGGCGGTCGCCTCCGTGGTCGCCGGCGGACTGCCCGTCGGGGCCGAGGACGGTGTCCGGATCACGGTGGTGTGCCACAACATCGAGCCGGGGGCCGTACTGGCGGACGTCGCCGTGGAGCACCGCGACCTCGTCACCGTGCTGGAGTGCGAGGACGGCCGCAGCAGCGCCGCCGGCCCCCGCAATCTGGCGCTGGCCGCCACCGACGCCCGCTACGTCAGCTTCCTCGACAGCGACGACACCCTCGACCCGGGGGCGCTCGCCCGCTGGCTGACGATGGCCGAGGCGCACGGATCGGCCGCCGTGGTCCCGTGGCTGACGCGCAGCGGGGGCGGGCACGTCCGGACCCCCGTCACCCGACCCCGCCGGACCAGGGACCTCGACGTGCTCCGGGACCGCGTGCTCTACCGCACGAGCGCTTTCGGTCTGGTCCGCACGGAGACGGCCCGGGCCCTCGGGCTGGCCTTCGACGGCGAGCACGTCACCGCGGAGGACCAGGAGTTCGCCCTGCGCCTCTACGTCGACGGAGGCCGGATCGACTACGCGCGCGGACGCCCGGGCTACATCGTCTGGAGCGACGCCGGCGACCGGGTGACGGCTCAACCGCGGCCGCTCGAGCGCGAAATGGCCGCCTTCGTGGACCTCGCGGCGTCGGAGTGGTTCCGGGGGTTGCCCCTTCCGCTGCGCCGCTCCTTCGTGGTCAAGGTGCTGCGCGTGCACCTGTTCGGCCACGTGGGTGACCGCGCCGGCCGCTGGACCACGGAGGACGCCGACGGCGCCGCGCGGGCCGCCCGTGCGTTGCTGGACTCCGCCCCCGGCGCCGAAGAGGCGGTGGCCCGGGCCGACCGGGACCTGCTGGACCTGCTCCTGACCGGCACCACCGACGCCGAGCGCGTCGGGAGCGCCGCCGCCGCGCGCCGCCGGTTCGGACGCCCGGCCACGCTGTTCCCGCGCAGGCTCTCCCGCACCCTCCACCGGGACGGGTCCCTCCGGTTCATGGCCGGCTCACTGCTCGCCTGAGAGCCCAGGGCCGCGCGGGCTCTGTGCCGGCCTGCGGTCGACGGCAGGCCCGGGCGCGGTGCCCCTCCGGTTCAGCCCCGTCGCACGCGCGCGGCGAGAGCCCGCAGGGGCGGGCCGGCATCGCGCCATGACAGTCCCGCCCAGACGCCGAGGAACCCTGCCGTCACCGCCGCGGACTGCCACCAGACGGGCTCCTCGGGCAGGATGGCCAGCCCGCCGAGGACGAGCGCGTAACCGATGAGGATGCGGACGACCAGTCCCGTCCAGGGCATGGCGTCCAGGCGCCAGACGACCACGAGCGGCACGGCGGCGGCGAGCGCGGCGCCGGCCAGATAGCCGACGGCTGCGGCAGTCACGCCGAGCGTCGGGGCCAGCGCGTAGATCGTGGTGACGCCCACGGTGAGGCCCGCACCGTTGGCGAGGGCCAGCACCTTCACGCCCCAGGCGACCGTGCCGCTCAGGCGGGAGGTGGCGGCGTTGAAGCTCGTGCACGAGACCGCGGCGAACAGGAGCACGAGCAGGGAGCCCCCCGCGGCGTAGTCGGCTCCGTAGACGAGGAGCATGAGCGCGTCGGCCCAGAAGATGCCCACCGCGAAGACCGGCAGGAAGACCGCGACCATGATCCGCATGATCCGGTCCACCTGGGCCCGGAAACCCTCGCGGTCCCCGGCGCCGTACATCCGGGCGATGCTGGGCGACAGGGCCGTGAGCATGGACGCGGAGAGCATGCTCGCCGGTGTCGCCAGGGCCACGGCGGCGACGTACAGCCCGTGAACCCCGGTGCTGTCGATGGTGCGGCCGATGATCACGGAGAGCTGGAGCAGGCCCGTGGAGGTGAGCAGGTGCACCGAGGTCCAGGCGGTGAAGACCAGCATCTCCCGCCGCAGCTCCGGGGGCGGCACCGTGCCGGAACGCCGCGGCCACGCCGGCAGGGAGTAGAGCAGGTAGCCGAGAATCAGGGGCGCGAGCAGCCACGGGGTCCAACCGGCGAGCAGGACGAGGGTCAACGACGTCAGGCTGACGAACGAGCTGAGGGCGTCCCACGCTGTCGTCGTCACGAACTGGTTGTTGCCGGTGCGCACGCCCCGCACGAAGTTGTACGCGGACAGCGCGATGAGCAGCATCCCCGCGGACAGCGCGTAGTACCACGGCAGATGCAGACTGAAGGCCGCCCAGGCGGCGGCGACGGCGGCGAGTCCGGCCGTCGCCGCCGCGACACCGCGCGCGGCGAACGCACCGACCGCGGCCTGTTCCACGGGGTTCTGCCGCGACCGTGCCATGGCCGTGAACTTGGAGACCGTCGTGCCTCCGGCCTGCGGCCACAGCAGGACGAGCAGCGAGGCGAGGGAGATCACCGTGTTGACGTCGCTCAGGGCCTCCTGACCGAGCAGCCGGGCCACCAGGATGCTGTAGCCGAGCCGGGTGAGCCCCTGCACGAAGACCGCCAGGACGGTCAGTGCGAACGCCGAGCCCAGCGGGTTGTCGGTGTTCTCGTGGTTGGGCGGGGGGAAGAGGATGGCGCGGAGGCGGGCCGTCATGCGGTCCTCCGATGGGCACGGGAGTTCATCGGGGCCGAGTCTAGCCCCGGCCGTTAGAGTTGGGCCGAGCCCACTCGGGCACCACTCCGTCGGAAGGTCTTCATTTCATGCGTTCTCTCGTGGTCACCGCCTGGTTCCCGGACCGGGACGTGCCCAGCCGCACCCCGTTCGTCCTGGAGCACTGCTGGTCCCTGCAGGAGACCGGACACGAGGTCGCGGCTGTGCACGTCGTCATCGGGCGGACCCGCCGGACGGACGTCCGAGAGGTCTACGAGGGTGTGCCCGTCACCCGGGTGTGGCTCGACTTCACGGACCCCCTGAGCTACGTCCGGGTCGCCCGCACGATCCGCCGGGGCCTGCGCGGCGCGGACGTCCTCCACACCATGGCTTTCTCCGCCGTCCTGATCGCCGCCCCCTCCTGGTTGCTGCGCCGCCGCCCCTGGGTGCACACCGAGCACTGGAACGGCGTCGTCGCCCCGGCCAGCGTGGGCCCCCTGTGGGAGCGCCTCGCGTGGTCCCGCCACGCCCTGCGGCTGCCCCATGCCGTGACCGGGGTGACGCGGGAGCTCGCGGAGGAGATGGCCCGCTTCGCCCGCCCGGGAGCCACGCACGTGGTGCCCTGCGTAGTGGACAACCCCCGTCCGGTGCTCCCGTTCCCGCCGTCGCCCCCGGTCCGGCTCGTCGGCGTGGGGGCTTTCATCGAGCGCAAACAGCCCCTGCTCGCGCTGGAGACGGTCGCCCGGATCGTCGAGCGGGGCGCGGACGTCCGCTACACCATGGTCGGCTCGGGCCCACTCCTCGACAGCGCCCGGCGCCGGGCCCGGGAGCTGGGCATCGCGGACCGCGTCGAGTTCACCGGAGCGGTGGAGCCGTCCCGGGTCTTCGAGGAGATGTCCCGCGCCCACGTGTTCTTCCTGCCCAGTTCGCAGGAGAACTTCTTCACGGCGGTCGCCGAGTCCCTCGCGGCGGGTCGCCCGGCGGTCGTGCCGCTCAGCGGCGGCTTCGACGACTACTGCACGGACGAGAATTCGGTGCTCGTCGACAGCTGGGACCCGGAGGCCCTGGCCGACGCGGTCCTGCGGGGGTGGGACCGTTTCCGGGACGCGGATCCGGCCCGGATCGCGGAGACCGTGCGGGAGCGGTTCTCCCGCGGTGCCGTCGGCACCCGGTTCGGGCGCATCTACCAGCAGATCGCCGGCTGAGCCACCCCAGCTTTGACCCCGTGCCCGGTCCTCCCTTAAGCTGGCCCGTGTTGCCCACCCGCGTGGTGGGCCACGGATGGAGACGTGCCAGAGCGGCCGAATGGACTTCACTGCTAATGAAGGGTCGGGGTTAAACTCGACCGGGGGTTCAAATCCCCCCGTCTCCGCGCTCGTGACGTCCCAGGACGTCGGAAACACCCCGGACCCGCGGTCCGGGGTGTTTCGCGTTCCGGGCCCGCACCCGGGCCCGCACCCGGGCCCGCACCCGGGCCCGTCATCTGCGGTCGCCCCGTGACCGGGGGCCGGCGGCTTCCTAGACTGGGGCTCAGCGCGCCGCCGGCGCCCGAGCCCAGGAGGCCACCATGCCGGAGCAGGACCGTCCGCAGACCACGCCCGCCGCACCCGGTGCGCCCCGCCCCGCCCCCGCCTGGCGCGCCGGGCTCACGGACCGCTCCGTCCTCGAGGAGGCCGTCGACGCCGTGACGGTGCGCCGGGTCTTCGGCGAGGCGTACGAGGTGCACGGCACCACGGTCGTGCCCGTGGCCCGCGTCAGGGGCTGGGGCGGCGGTGGCGGGGGCTCGGGCGAGGAGAAGGACAGCTCGGGCAGCGGATCGGGCGTGGGCTACGGCGTGCACGCCGAGCCGGCCGGGGTGTACGTGGTCCGGGGGGACAGCGTCACGTGGCGGCCCGCCGTGGACGCGGGGCGGATCGCCCTCACCCTGGGCCTGGCGCTGTGCGGCGCGGCCGCGCTGGTGGGCTGGGCCGCCGTCACCCGCCGTTCCTGACAGGATGGGGCCATGTCCTTCCTGCTCCGTGTCCTCGTCAACGCGCTCGCCATCTGGGTGGCCGCCTGGATCCTGCCCGGGATGGGCATCGCGGCGGACCCGTCCGTCGTCTCGGCCGTCGGGGGCGAGACCACGGCGTCGGTCCTGGCCTACCTGTTCGTCGGCCTGGTCTTCGGCGCCGTGAACGCGGTCGTGCGGCCCGTGCTGACGATCCTGTCCCTGCCGATCACCTGCCTCACGCTGGGCCTGTTCGCCATCGTGGTCAACGCGGCGATGCTGTGGCTGACGTCCTGGCTGAGCTCCTTCACGCCGCTGCGGCTCGAGATCGACTCCTTCCTCTGGACGGCGGTGCTCGCCACCCTGATCATCGGGGTGGTGTCCCTCCTGATGGGCTGGGCCGTCCCGGACCGCGAGCGCCGCTGACCCGCGCCGGGGCTCAGCCCCGGTGCAGCGCCGTCCAGAGGAACTCGTGGGACAGCGCGTGCAGGCGGGCGGCCTGCTTGTTGTCGCCCGCGCCCGCGTGCCCGCCCTCGGTGGCCTCGTAGAACCACACGTTCTCGTAGCCCATGCCGAGCATCCGCGCGGCGGCCTTGCGCGCCTGGACGGGGCCCACGCGGTCGTCGCTCGTGGCGGTCCAGAACAGGACGTCCGGGTAGTCCCGCCCCTCCTCCAGCAGGTGGTACGGCGAGAACGTGCGGACGGACTCCCACTGCTCCGGGTCGTCCGGGTCGCCGTACTCCGCGATCCAGGAGTAGCCCGCGGACAGCTTCGTGTAGCGGCGCATGTCCAGCAGCGGCACCCCGCAGGAGATCGCCCCGAACAATTCGGGGTGCCCGGTGAGCATGTTGCCCACGAGCAGCCCGCCGTTGGAGCCGCCCGAGCACGCGAGCGTTCCCCGGGTGCACACCCCGCGGTTCTGCAGGTCCGCGGCGACGGCCGCGAAGTCCTCGTACGCCCGGTGCCGGTTCCCCTGCAGGGCGGCCCGGTGCCACGCGGGGCCGTACTCGCCGCCGCCGCGGATGTTGGCGAGGACGTAGACCCCGGACCGCCCGGCGTCGTCGGTGCGGGTCAGCCAGGACCGCCCGAGGGCCCCGGAGTAGGCGGGGGTCCGGGAGACCTCGAAGCCGCCGTAGCCGGAGAGCAGCGTCGGGTTCCGCCCGTCGAGGACCGGGTCGGCGGGGCCCACCTGGAAGTAGGGCACCCGGGTGCCGTCCGCCGAGACCGCGAAGTGCTGCTCGACCGAGAGCCCGGTCGTGTCGAAGAACGCGGGGGCGGTCCTCGCCACCCGCGGCGGGGCCGTCACCCCGCCGCGGGCCGGGAGGGTGCCGCGGGACACGGTGGTCGGGGTGAGGAAGCCGGTCGCCACGAGCCAGTAGTCGTTGCCCGCCTCCGGGTCCTCGTCGTCGACGGCGTAGGCGTCCACGCTGTGCAGGGCCGGCGCCCCGGGCAGCTCGGACGAGGTCCAGGGGCCCGGCTCGGCGACGCGGACCACCGAGGAGACGTCCCGCAGCAGGTTGAGGATCAGCCGGTCGGCCGTCCAGGACCAGGACTGCAGCGACGTGCGCGCGTCCGGGACGAACACGGCGGTCACGGAGCGGTCCCCGGCCAGGAACGCCTCGAGCTCGGCCACGAGCAGGGACCCGGCCGGGTGCACGGTCCCGTCCAGCTCGAGCTCCTCCTGCGGGCGCAGCAGCAGCCACTGACGGTGCAGGTCCACCGTCACCGAGTCGGGGACGTCGACGTGCACGAGCTCCTCGTCCCGCACCAGGTAGGTCCGGGAGGCGAAGAAGTCGACCACGTCCACGGCCACGTCCCGGACGAAGCCCGGGGTGTGGTCCCGCACGAGCACCGCCTGCACGTGGTCCTCGGCCACCTCGAACACTTGCCGGGCCTCGGCGAGGTCCTGCCCGCGGCGCAGGACGCGCACGGTGCGGGGGTAGGAGGAGGTGGTCATCGAGCCGGGGCCGAAGTCGGTGCCCACGTGCAGGGAGTCGGCGTCCACCCACGTCACGGTGGACTTCGCCGTGGGGACGTCGAAGCCGCCGGGCACGAACCGGCGCTCGTCGAGGTCGAACTCGCGCACCCGCTTCGCGTCGCCGCCGTCGGGGGAGAGGCTGAGCAGCGCCAGCCGGTGCTGCCCGCCGGTGTACTGCGGGCGCAGCAGCCGGGCCCCGCCCCAGACCCAGTCGACGCCCTCCACGGCGGCCAGCGCGTCGACGTCGAGCAGGACCTCCCACTCGGTGTCCCCGCCGAGCCAGGACTCCCACGTGGTGCGGCGGAAGACGCCGCGGGGGTGCTCGGCGTCGCGCCAGAAGTTGTAGTAGTGCGGCCCGTGCTTGGCGACCATGGGGATCCGCTCGGTCGAGTCCATGACCGCGAGCACTTCGGCCTCGAGGCGGCGCAGCCGCGGGCTCTCGAGCGCCGCCAGGGTGCGGGCGTTCTGCCCGGCGACCCACTCCAGGGGCGCGTCCCCCGTGATCTCCTCCAGCCACAGGTTCTCGTCGTGCGGCTGCTCGGCGGTCGGGCGGGCGGCGGTCTGCGCGGTCTCGGTCATGTCCGCCATCGTAGGCGCAGCCCCGTGCCCGTGGCCCGGCGGGCGGGTCGATATCCTGAGGGCCATGAGCGCAACGGGCAGGCCAGGTTCCGAACGACGGGTCACGGTGATCGGGGCGGGCCCGCGCGGGCTGTCGGTCGTGGAGCGGCTCGCGGCCCGCGCCGCGGCCTCGGGCGCCCGGGTGCGCATCGACGTCGTCGACCCCTTCCCGCCCGGTCCGGGGCACGTGTGGCGGACGAACCAGTCCCCGCTGTACCTCATGAACACGCCCTCGGTGTTCCCCACGGTGATCGCCGACGACGGCGTGCTGCCGGTGGACCCGCTCGAGCCGCTGCGGAACATGAGCTTCGAGCACTGGCGGCTCGCCGCCGTGGCGGGGACCATCGCCGTGGACCCCGACGACGCCGCGCACCTGACCCGGATGACGCCCCAGTCCTATCCGTCCCGGCGGATGTACGGGGTCTACCTCTCCTGGATCTTCCGCACGCTGCAGGACGCCCTCCCCGCCACCGTGCAGCTCGCCGTGCACCGGGCCGAGGCCGTGGGCGTGCACGTGCGGGAGCACGCCCGGCACCGCTACGACGTGGAGATCAGCGGCGGGCAGAACCTCCCGGCGGACGCCGTGGTGCTCGCCCTGGGCCACCTCGACGCCGACCTGCGCCCCGACCAGCGGGAGCTCGTGGACGGCGCCGCCGAGCTCGGGCTGACCTACTGGCCGCCCGCCGTGCCCGCCGACGTGCACTGGGACGACCTGCCCGCCGGGCGCACCGTGCTGGTGCGCGGCATGGGCCTGAACTTCTGCGACGTCCTGGCCCAGGTCACCGAGGGCCGCGGCGGAATCTACACCCAGGACGGGGAGCGCTACGTCTACCACCCCTCGGGGCGGGAGCCCGTGATCGTGGCCGGCTCCCGCCGCGGCGCCCCGTACCGCTCCAAGGCGGTGCTCGAGGGCTACTACGCCGGCTCCCTCGTCACCCGGTTCTTCACCCTCGACGCCGTGCGGGCGCTCGCGGCGCGGGCGGAGGGTCCGCTGTCCTTCGAGACGAACCTCTATCCGCTGATCCGCAAGGACGCCCAGTGGAACTACTACTCCGTCCTGGCGCGGACCGCCCCGGACGCCTTCGAGACCGATCCGCAGGAGTTCCTGGCGCGCTTCGACGCCGTGCTCGGCACCGGCGACGACCATCCCGAGGGGCCCTGGACCTCCCGGGCCGAGCGGCTCATCGCGTCCGCGGTGGTCCCGGGACGGCAGCTCAACGCCCTCCGGCTGGCCCGCCCCTTCGAGGGGCTCAGCTTCGGCTCCCACGACGAGTACGCGGCGGCCCTGGTCCACCACCTGGACCGGGACGTGCACGGCGCGCTGGCCGGCGAGGACGACCCGCTGCAGATGGCCGTCGCCTCGCTCAACGCCGCGCGCACCGTGCTCAAGGCCGTGCTGGCGGACCTCGGGATCAGCGACGCCTCCTGGACCGACGAGCTGCGGCGCACGTTCGAGCCCTTCGTGGAGGGCCTCGCCTCCGGGCCGCCGGTGCTGCGGAACCAGCAGCTGGCGGCGCTGGCCCGCGCCGGCGTGGTGCGCTTCCTGGGCCCGGACCCGCAGTTCCTCGTGGACGAGGAGGAGGGCCGGTTCATGGCGAGCTCCCCCTGGGTCAAGGACGAGCCCTTCCGCGCCGAGCACCTCGTGGAGGCCATGTCCCCGCCCAACGACGTCCGGCGCAACATCTCCCCGCTGCTGTCCGCGATGCACCGGGAGGGCCTGGTGCGGGTCCGGGCCATGGAGACCCGGGACGGCGTCGCGACCGTGCCCGGCACCGGGCTGGACGTCACCCGGGCCCCGTACCGGGCCGTGCGCGTCGACGGCGGCGTGGAGCCCGGCGTCCTCGTGCTCGGCCTGCAGCTCTCGGCCGTCCAGTGGGGCGTGGCGATCGCCGCGGAGGCCGGGGCGTCCGCGGAGCTGGGTGCCCGGACCCTGGCGGACGCCGACCGCATCGCCGCGGCGGTGCTGGGCCCGGCCCCGGCACGCGACTGACCCCGGGGGCACCGGGGCCGGCCGGCGCGCCGCGGCCGGGTCAGCCGAGGCGGCGGTGCAGGACCTCGCGGGCCCGGTCGTCGGCGTGCTCCCGGAGGCCCTTGCCGGGGTGCTCGCCGGAGTTGCCCCTGCCACGCTTCTGCGGGCCGGCGGGCCCGGCGCCGGCGGGGGCCAGGCCGACGATCTCCGGGTTGTGGTCCGAGGCGCGGTACGGGTCGGCCGCGTAGAGGTCGACCACGTTGTGGTTGTGCCGGCTGTACTCCAGGCCCACCGACTCGTGGGCGTTGATCTCCCAGATATCCGAGCCCGTCACGGTCCCGGCCGCGGCGGGGGACGCCAGGACGTGGTCGAGGGAGCCGACCATCCCGCCGTAGGCGTAGGAGTGCTCGCCCGCCGGGGCCAGGTCCGTGTAGCCGGCCTCGTGCAGGACCCGCATCGGGTCCTCCTGGTCGTAGGAGTTGAAGTCACCGGTGAGGAACACCCGGTCGGTGCCCTGGGTGGTCTTGAGCTCCTCGGCGAAGGCCACCAGGGCCTGGGCCTGGGCGGTGCGGTCGGCGTTCCAGGCCCCGGCGCCGTCCCCGGCGTCGGCGTTGGGGCCGGTGGAGGGGGCGGAGCCCTTGGACTTGAAGTGGTTGACGACCACCGTGAAGTCCTCGCCCGCGTCCCCGCCGGCGGGGCGGAACGTCTGGGCCAGCGGCTCGCGGGCGTTGTCGAAGTTCTCCTCGTCGCCCAGGATCACGGACTCGCCCACGGTCCCGAGCGCGGCCGGCTGGTAGATGAACGCGGTGCGGATGACGTCCTCGTCCTCGACGGCCGGACGCTCGGCCGGTGACGGCACGTACGCCCAGAGCTCGGTACCGGCGGCGGTGTTGAGGGCCTCGACCAGGTCGGACAGGGCCTGGTCCCGGTCCTTGCCGAACTTCGCGGAGTTCTCGATCTCCTCCAGGGAGACGACCTCGGCGTCCAGGGCGTTGATCGCGGCGACGATCTTGGCCTGCTGGCGCTGAAGGTCCTCCTGTTCGGCCGCCCCGCGGGCGTCGCAGCCTCCGCGCACCGAGACCGGGTCCCCGGCGCGGTCCGTGTAGTAGGTGCAGCCGGTCAGCTCGTCGCCGGTGGTGGTGAAGTAGTTCAGCACGTTGAACGTGGCCAGCTGCACGTCCCCGCCGACGTCCTCGGGGGCGGCGGTGCGGGTGTTCTCGGCGACCACGGGGGCGCCCTGGGCGTTGTCCCCGGTCACCCGGGTCGTGGGCTGGAGGCGCCACTCCTCGAACGAGTAGCCGAGCACCACCGGCGCCACGAAGTCCACGGGCGCGCCGATCCGCATCGGGGTCGTGGGAGAGAGGTAGGGGAGGGGGACCGAGGCGTTGGCGAAGTTGCCGTAGTTGGTCGTGGCGCCGTCGTCGAGCAGTACGCCCCGGGCCTCGTTGTCCGCGGCCTGGGCGGCGGCCTCCGGCGAGCCGGGCGCGCCCACGGCGGTGGGCTGCACGAGCGGCGTGGTGTCCGCGGCCAGCCCGATCTCCCCGTAGCGGTTGAGGTCGTGGTTGTCGGTGATCACGAACTCACCGGCCGGGTCCAGGAGCATGCCCTCAAGGTCCTCGCGCTCGGCCTCGCCGGCGGGCCAGCCGACGGCGGCGGGCTCGACCGCCTCGGCGGCCTCGTCGAGGACCGTGACCCCCTCCGGGTGCACGCTGATCTGGGTCTGTCCGTGGTACTCGGCGACCGTCCCGGTGACCTCGACGTACTGGCCGAGCTCCACGTTCGCCACGGCCGAGGGTGAGTACACGAAGACGCCGTCGGAGGCATCGTGGGCGGCGGTGTCCAGGTCGCCACCGGTGCCAGGGGTCTGGAGGTACCAGCCGTTGAGCCCGCCGGTGGCGTAGACGGCGGTGACCACGCCGCGGGTGGTCACGGCCTGTCCGGCCCGGGGGGAGACGTCGTCGGTGCCCTGGATGTCCCGGATCGCCAGCTCCACCGGCGGGGCGGCGGGCTCCGGGCTCGGCTCGGGGACCGGTTCGGGGGCGGGCTCGCCCCCGCTGCCACCGGAGTTCTGCGGGGTCACCGCGGTCGTGGCGGTGAAGTCGGCGGAGTTGTCGTCGGTGTCCACGCCGTCGGCGCGGGTCATGGACTTCGGGTCCGCATTCGCCGACGGGCCCGTGGCGGGCGCGGTCTCGTAGGTGTTGGAGGTGCCGTAGCCGAGCAGGTCCACGAGCCCGTCGGTACCGGTCACCGAGCCAGTGGGGGCGGCCAGGGGCTGCTCGCCGTCGGAGAGCACGATCGTCCCGGAGACGCCCGCCGGGTTGAACGAGGTGGCGAGGTCGGGGGCGGGCAACGCGGCACCGCTGCCCGCGTTGGACCCGCCCTGGACCAGGAAGTAGCCGCCCGGGGCGATGGTCCCGGACAGCGCCACCGTGCTGGTGACGGTTCCGGTGCCGGACGCGGAGCGGTACTGCAGGGTCCAGCCGGTGAGGTCCACCGGCTGGACCGTGGGGTTGTAGAGCTCGACGAACTTGTGGGTGTAGACGGCGTTGGCCGAGCCGCCGTTGGTGTAGGCCTCGTTGATGACCACGTTCGCCCCGTCCGGGGCGGCGTGCACGGGCACGGTCAGCGGCGCGGCGAGCAGGGCCGCGGCCAGAGCCCCGCTCAGGGGCAGGGAGAACAGCATGTTCACGGTGGGGAGTTCCTTCAGTGGGGGCAGGGGGAGAAGGGGAGAGAACGATCGGGGCTCAGCCGAAGAGACGGCTGAGGACCTGGTGGGCCCGCTCGGAGCCGTGCTTCCAGTCGCCGCGGCCGGGCTCGCCCTGGCCGGGGTGCTCGCCGGAGTGGCCCGTGCCGGGTTTCTGCGGCTCGGTCGGCCTGTCGGTGGGCTCCGGCTCGGTGGCGCAGTCGGTGAGCAGGTCCAGGACAGCCTCCGGCACGCGGACCTGCGTGCCGGACGGCTCGGCGACCAGCCACACGGCGGCGTCGTCGGCCAGGCCGGTCGTGTCGAGGCTGACCGAGGTCGTGCCGTCGGTGACCGGTGCCGTGCCGAGTTCAGTGCCGTCCGGGTCGCCCGCGCGCACGCTCAGCGAGGTGTTCTCCGGTGCGCCCAGGGAGGTCATGTCCAGGGAAGAGACGTCGAAGGTCACGGTGCAGCCGTCCGCGGCGGCCCCGGTCAGCGCCACGGACCGGCGGTCGAACTCGGGGGACAGCGGGCTGTTGGCGGCGAGGTACTCCATCCAGGCGTCGCGGTCGATCCGGCCGGTGTCGGTGACGTCGGTGCCCTCGGTCAGGGCGGTGAAGTTGTCGCCGCCCTCCACCAGGAAGGACACCGAGCCGATCACGTACTCGGCGGCCGGGTCGACGGGCTGCCCGTCGACCGTGATCGAGGTGATCCGGTCCCCGGCCGGGCGGGCGGCGTCGAAGGTGTAGGACACGTTCTCGGACAGCCCCAGCTGCAGGTACGGCCGGGACGATCCCTCGGGCTGCCACTGCTGTTCGAGGACCCGCTCGAACTGCTCGCCGGTGAGGGTCACGGTGGTGAGGTTGTTGGCGAAGGGCAGCACCTGGTTGGCCTCGGACTCCGTCACCACGCCGTCGCGCTCGCCGTCGATGACCTGGCCGGGGTCGTCCGCCCAGAGGAGGTCGGCGCGCAGGCCGCCGGGGTTGATGAGGCCGATCTGCACGCCGTCCGACTCGTCCAGGCTGTCGCGGATGGATTCGGCGACCAGGTTGCCGAGGCTCGACTCGGCGCCGCGGTCGTCGCGGGCCTGCACGCCGTCCCGCAGACCGTAGGCGGTGGTGATGTCCCCGGTGATCTCGCCGACCGGGGTGCTGCCCCGCTCCAGGGCCACCGCCTCGGCGTCCGCGACGATCCCGGCGACCTCCGCGACGCGCGGATACCGGGCGACCAGCTCCTCCTCGGTCGCGGTGACGACCTCGTCGACGGCCAGCACGCCGGTGGTGAGGTCGACGTCGTCGGCGGCCTCGTCGTAGCTCAGGGAGATCCGCCCGAGGCTGCCGCCGTACGAGCCGGCCTGCAGGACCGCGCGGTCGAGGTCGCCGTCGCCGTCCACGTCGACGCCCTCGTCGTAGACCTGGTGGGTGTGCCCGTTGAGCACCACGTCCACGGTCGCGCTGGTGCCGGTCACCAGCCGGTCGCCGAGGGCGTCGGCCGCGTCGGCGGCGCCCTCGTGGTAGACGGCCACCACGACGTCGGCCCCGTCCGCCTCGAGCCGCTCGGCCTCGGCGTTGACGGCCTCGACGGGGTCGCCGAAGGTGATGCCCTCGATCGCGCCGGGCGAGACGAGCGTGGCGGTCTGCTGGGTGACGGCGCCGACCACGCCCACGCGCACGCCCTCGACGTCGAACGTCGCGGACGCCTCGGTGACGAGCTCGCCGTCCGGGCCGGTGACGTTGGCCGCCAGGTAGGGGAAGCCGGCGCGCTCGGTGATGCGGCCGGTCAGGTCGTCCGCGCCCCGGTCGAACTCGTGGTTGCCCACGGCGGAGGCGTCGAGCTCGAGCGCGTCGAGCACGTCGAGCGTGGGGTCGTCCTGCTGCACGGCCGAGACGTACTCGGAGGCGCCCACGTTGTCCCCGCCGGACAGCAGCAGCGTGCCGTCCTCGTTCTCCGCGCGCAGCTGCTCGATCGCGCCCGCGAAAAGGAGGGGGTCGGAGGAGAGCCGGCCGTGGTAGTCGTTGAAGTAGAGCAGCTCGACGGCCGTCTCCCCGGCCGCCGCCGCCCCCGCGCCCGGTGCCGGCGGGGGCGCCGTCCCCTGGGCGGACGCCGCGGGGAGGACCAGACCGGTCGAGGCGACCACGGCGCCGGCGGCGAGCGCGGCGAGCAGGGCAGGACGGTGCTTCTGGGGCGCCATGGGGGTCCTCCGGGGGATGCGGCGGTGCGTTGTCCCCATTTCAGCACGCAGAGGTGAACGGCGGACCACGACACCGCGACATTTCTCCGGCCCCGGGACGGGCCGAGGCCCCCACCGGCCGGTTCGCGGTGGGGGCCTCGTGCGGAGGCGGAAGGTAAGGGATTTGAACCCTTGGTACGGGGTCACCGCACACCGGTTTTCAAGACCGGCTCCTTAGGCCGCTCGGACAACCTTCCCCGCGCCCGTCCGGTCCCCGGCGGGGGCGGCGGAGCGCGCAGCCCATTCTTCCACGGCGTCCGGAACGCCGCCAAAGCACCGGTAGGGTGAGCGCGTGGACGCACCCGAGAGCCCCGACCGCGGGACGACGACGATCGTGTGGTTCCGGGACGATCTGCGCGTCACGGACCACCCCGCCCTCGACGCCGCGTGCCGGCGCGGCGCGGTGGTCGCCCTCTGCGTCCTGGACCAGGAGTCCGAGGGGGTCCGGCCCCTCGGCGCGGCCGCGAAGTGGTGGCTGGACGGGTCGCTGCGGTCCCTGCGGGAGTCGCTCCGGGAGCTGGGCATCCCCCTGGTGCTGCGCCGCGGTCCCGCCGGGGCCGTGCTCCCCGAGGTCCTCGAGCGCACGGGGGCGGGCGGCATCACGTGGAACCGCCGCTACGGCGGGCCCGAGCTCGCCGTGGACGCCGGGGTGAAGCAGTGGTGCGCCGAGCACGGGGTGGAGGCGCACTCGTTCCAGGCCGCGCTGCTGCACGAGCCGTGGACCCTGCGCACCGGTGCCGGCGGCCCGTACAAGGTGTTCACCCCCTTCTGGAAGGCGCTCCGGGCGCTGGAGATCCGGCAGCCGCTCCCCGTGCCCGGGCCGGGCCGGGGGGCCGCCGCGGAGGTGGCGGCGGCCGCCGGCACCGAGGACCAGGACGACTGGGACCTGGTGCCGTCCCCGGAGCGCGCGGCCGGGCTGGCCGCGGTGTGGACACCCGGGGAGGCGGCCGCGTGGGAGCGGCTGGACGACTTCCTGGACCGCGTCGAGGACTACGCCGAGGGCCACGACCGGCCGGACCGGGACGGCACCAGCCGGCTCTCCCCGCACCTGCGGTGGGGCGAGATCAGCCCGTTCGCGGTCTGGGACGCGGCCGTCCGGCACCGGTCCGAGCAGGGGAGCAGCCCGGGGCTGGAGAAGTTCCTGGCCGAGCTGGGCTGGCGGGAGTTCAACTGGCACCTGCTCCACCAGGTGCCGGACCTGCACGTGCGCCACGTCCGCCCGGCCTTCGACGCGTTCCCGTGGCGGGACCCGGCGGAGGCCGCCGGCGACGTCCGGGCCTGGCAGGAGGGGCGCACCGGCTTCCCGCTCGTGGACGCGGGCATGCGGCAGCTGCGGGCCACGGGGTGGATGCACAACCGGGTCCGGATGGTCGCCGGGTCCCTGCTCACCAAGAACCTGCTGGTCGACTGGCGGGTGGGGGAGCAGTGGTTCTGGGAGACGCTCGTGGACGCCGAGCCGGCGAGCGGGCCCGGGAACTGGCAGTGGGTCGCGGGCTCCGGCGCGGACGCGAGCCCGTTCTTCCGGATCTTCAACCCGCTCACCCAGGGCCGGAAGTTCGACCCCGAGGCCCGCTACATCCGCCGCTGGATCCCCGAGCTGGCCGGCGACGAGGGCGTGGACCCGCACGAGCCCGGTCTGCTCGGCCCGTCGGTGGGCTACCCCGAGCCGGTCGTGGACCTGCCGGCCAGCCGCGGACGCGCCCTCGACGCCTACGCCTCGATCCGCTGAGGGCGGCGCCGGCGTCCCCCTGTTCGCCACGGGCCGACGCCGGGTGACCGGGTGCCCGCCCCGCGACACAATGGGAGCGACCGTCGCCCCCGACCGGAAGGCCCCACCATGCGCGCAGTGCTCGAGACCACCCCCGGCGGACCGGAGGTCCTCGCCGTCGCCGAGATCCCCGCCCCGGAGCTCACGCCCGACGGGGTGCGGATCCGGGTCCGGGCCGCCGGGATCAACCGGGCGGACGTCATGCAGCGGCTGGGCAGGTACCCGGTCCCGCCCGGGGCGTCGACCGTCTTCGGCCTCGAGGTCTCGGGCACGGTGCAGGAGCTCGGCCCCGAGGTGCCCGCCGGCGCCGGGTTCGCCCCCGGCGACGAGGTCGTCGCCCTCCTGGACTCCGGGGGCTACGCCGAGGAGGTCGTCGTCCCGGCCGGCCAGGTCCTGCCCGCGCCCGCCGGGGTGGACCTCGTCGCCGCCGCCGGCCTGCCGGAGGTGTGCGCCACGGTGTTCTCCAACGTCTTCATGGCCGCCGCCGCCCGCGAGGGCGAGACGGTCCTGGTGCACGGCGGCACCGGCGGGATCGGCACCAACGCCCTCCAGATGTGCCGGGCCCTCGGCCTGCGCGTGCTCACCACGGTCGGCAGCCCGGACAAGGCCGACGCCGCACGGCGGCTCGGCGCCGAGGCGATCGACTACCGGCAGGAGGACTTCGTGGCGCGCGTGCGGGAGCTCACGGACGGGCACGGCGCCGACATCGTGCTCGACGTCGTGGGCGGCTCCTATCTGGGGCGCAACCTGGACGCGCTGGCCACCAACGGCCGGATCGCGGTCATCGCCACCCAGGGCGGGCGCACGGGGGAGCTGGACCTCGGGAAGCTCATGGCCAAGCGGGCCGCCGTGATCGGCACCACGCTGCGCCCGCGGCCCGTGGCGGAGAAGACCCGCATCATGGCCGCCGTGCGGGAGCACGTGTGGCCCCACGTCGAGTCCGGCGCCGTCCGCCCGGTCGTGGACCGCACGTTCCCCTTGGACGAGGTCGCGCGGGCCCACGAGTACTTCGACTCCGGCACGCACATCGGCAAGGTCCTGCTCGTCCCCTGAGCGCACCCCTCGGTGCGGCCGCGGACGGCCCGGTCCCGGCCCGCCGCCGGCCCGCCCCGGCCCGCCCTCCGTGCGCACGGAGGGCGGGCCGGGCCGCCGTAGGATGGACTGTCTCCACTCGAAAGGACCGCCCGTGGCATTCCTGCGCGACTACCGCGCCGCTCGCCGTGACGAGGCCGAGCTCGGTCTGGGCGTGTGGCGCCGCGCCCACGACCGGTTCCGCCGGGGTCTGGACCGCTTCCACCAGATCCTCGAGAGCCTCCCGGACAAGACGCTCGCGCAGTCCGTGGTGCCCACCGCCAACGCGCTCGCCGATCTGCTGCCGGAGGTGCGGGCCGTGTGCGCGGCGGCGCAGCGCACGGCGCCGAGCAGCAGCCACGACATCCCGGCCTCCCCGGGCGGCTACCTCAACGACGTCCACCGCGAGCTCTCCCGGGCCGGCAACGCGATGGCCCAGGCGGCGGAGGCCCTCACCATGGCCCGGTTCGTGCGGGCCGACGAGGAGTCCTCGGCCCACCGGCTGGACGCGGTCGTCCGCCGGGCCGAGGCGGTGCGGGAGCACGTGGAGCGCGCCGAGGAGCTGCTGCGGCGCGGCTGAAGCCCGTTCCCGGCGGTGACGGGGTGGACCCGACAGCCTGCTGATGGTTTGATGGGCGGCATGAACCCCTCCGGATTCGACTACCGCGCGGCCGACGGCGAGTTCGACGCCCGCTGGTCCCGCTCGCCCCTCGGCCGGCCCGACCGCGGAGGCCCTGGCCGCTTCGGCCCGGGCTACGACCTGCCCGGCCGCCGGGGCGGGGGGTACGGGCGCCGCTCCGGCTTCCGGATGCTCCCCTTCCCCGGGTACTCCACCCGGACGCGCCGCGGCACGAACGTCACGGTGGGCGGCTGCTGCCTGCCCCTGCCGATCGGGTGCCTGACCACCACGGTCCTCGCGGGCGCGGCGGCCGTCCTCGTGGGCCGCGCCGCCCGCGACTGAGCGTCCCGGTGGGCCGGGCGGCGGATCACGCGGCCGCCGGCTCCGCGCGGAGGACCTCGACCGGGACGGGCGCGAGGTGCTCGACCGGGACGGGGGCGGCGTGCTCCGCCGGGACGGGCGCGAGGTGCTCGACCGGGACGGTCCCGTCCTCCTCGGCCTCCAGCGGCGGGCAGAGGCGCCAGCCGACGGCCTCCAGGTCGAGGGCGAGACGCGTCTGGCCGGTCACGGCGCCCTCGTCGCAGTAGCGGCCGAACGACCGGTGGACGTCCTCGAGCGCCTGCCAGCGGATCAGCGCGGCCGGGCCCCCGACTGCGGTGGACCGGGCGGAGACGGCGCCCACGTTGCGGTCCCGGAGGGCGGCCAGGGCGCGGGCCAGGAAGCCCGGCGGCAACCGGACGCCGGGGTCGAGGACCAGCACCAGGTCGTCCGGCTCCATCCGGACGGTGTCCAGGGCCTGGTTGAGCGCCCCGGCACGGTGGTGCCGGTTGTCGACGGTGAGCAGGACCTCGGCGCCGGCGTGCAGGGCGACCTCGACGGTGGCGTCGGTGGAGTCGTCCGACATGACGAGGATGCGCTCCGGCGGACGGGTCTGGCGGTGGAGGGAGACGACCGCGTGCTCGACGCGGGCCGCCTCGTCGTGGGCGGGAATGATCGCGGCGATCATGACGACTTCTCTCGGCGTGCCCGGCGTGCGTCCCGCCGCTGACGTCCCCCTGCGGCGGGGCGCCCGACCGGCCCCTGAACGAGTGTTCTCGGTGACAACGTGAGCCCCCTGACGTGTTGTCCTGGACCAAAGTCTAGGCACCACGGCGGACAGTTTACATCCGCAAATCAGGGGACGTCCGCCCCGGCCGGACGCGGGTCCAGCGCCTCCCCGGGGGCGCTACACCTCGTCCCGGCCGCACTCCCGGCACAGCTTCCAGACGTTCGTGTCCCCGTGCCGCTCGAACACCACCCGGCTGACCAGGGCCTGGATCAGGGCGAGCCCGCGGCCGGACTCGCGGTGCTCCTGCGCCATGGCCCCCGTGAGGTCGACCTGCGCCGGTGCGGCGCCGATCTCGTAGATCCTCGCCTCCAGCCGGTGGGGGTCCGCGACCAGGTCCACGGACAGCTCGATCGGGTCCTCCGCCGCGGGCACCGCGTGCACCACCACGTTGCCGGCCGCCTCCACGACCGCGAGCGTGAAGGCCATCCGGTCGGTCTCGGGCACGAACGCGGCCTCCCCCCACAGCGCGTCCAGGTCCTCGTGCAGGGTGTCCACCGTCAGGGCGGTGGCCGGGCCCCGGCGCGAGCGGCGGGCCGTGGGCTCAGTCATCGGCGAAGGCCGCGTCGGCGGTGTCGTAGGGGGTCAGGACGCGGTGCATGCTGGTGAGCTCGAGGACCATGCGGACCTGGGGGCGGACGTTCGCGATCCGCAGGTCGCCGCCGGCCTGGCGGGCCAGCTTGAGGCACCCGATGAGGGCGCCCAGACCGGACGAGTCCATGAACTCGGTGCCGCCGAGGTCGACCACCACGTGGTTGCTGCCCTCGTCGACGACCTTCGCCACGACCTCCCGGAGCTTGGGCGCCCCCACCATGTTGAGCCGTCCGGTGCCCGTGATGTGGGCGAACCTCGGCTTCTGCTCAATCGTGAACTGCATCGGCACTCCTCTCCTCGGGCTCGAAGCCCGTGTATCTCGCGGCGGTGACGAGCACGCTCAGCACCACCAGGTCGAAGGCGACCCAGGCCACGTTGACCAGGGTTCCCACCGGTTCGTTCAGCCCCACCGCCAGCCGGGCGGTCCCCACCAGGAGGGCCGCGGCCAGCAGCCCCATCACCACCAGCTGCGGGCGGATGAGGTGCCAGGCCGGGCCGGCGTCCTGCCGCACCTTGGGCGTGACGGCGAAGCCGAGGGGGCGGCCGAACCAGACGTTGCGGGCGGCCGTGGTGCACGCCCTGATCCAGATGGGGAACAGGGCCAGGCTGTACTGCTGGCCGCGCCAGGTGGGGATGCCCCGGCCCACCACGAGGAACAGCAGCTGGTTCACCACCATGAAGGGGATGAAGCGGACGAAGAAGTCCCAGCTGAGGCTCGTGACGGGGAGGATGCCCAGCACCAGGTACACGATGGGCGCGGCGAAGTAGACGACGGCCGCGAAGCCGGACAGGTAGCTCCACATCGTGGCGAAGTACATGAGCCGCTGGCCCCACCCCAGCCGGCGCTGCAGCAGCGGGTTCTCCCGGAGCAGCACCTGCACCGTGCCCTGCGCCCAGCGCAGGCGCTGGGTGAGCATGGTCTTCAGGTCCTCGGGGGCCAGGCCGTGGGCGAGGACCTCGTGGTGGTAGACGCTGCGCCAGCCCAGGCCGTGCAGGCGCATCGCGGTGGCCATGTCCTCGGTGACGGAGATCGTCGCCAGCGGCATCACCGGCTGGGCCTCGCCGGGCCGGTCCACGGAGACCGCCTCGAGCACCTCCCGGACCGGTTCCACGGCGGCCAGGGGGGACAGGTCGCGGCGGGACATCCGGTCCACGGCGGAGGCGAGCTCGTCCGGCCACACCATGCCGTCCTCGGGGGGCAGGTCCAGGGCGGCGATCGAGGCGAGGTCCGCCTCGATCTGGGAGAAGTCCTGCGTGACGGTGCGCCGGGCCGCCGCGTCCACCTCGCGCTGCAGGCGGTAGGTCAGCTCGGTCAGGGGGGCGCCGGCCTTCAGCTCGGCGCGGGCCCGCGCGGTGGCGGCCTCGACGTCGTCGAGCATGCCCGCGACGACGGGGTTCGCGGCCTCCGGGGACCGTCGCGCCCTGCGCAGGGCGGCCCGGGTGCGGGCGAGGGACTCCTTCACGTCCTGCTCGACCTCCTGGACGTAGCCGGAGAGGCCGAGCTGCATGAGCGCCTCGCGGCGCAGGATCGCGTTGGAGCCGCAGAAGAAGGCGGCGTTCCAGCCGTCCTTGCCCTGCTGGATGGGGCCGTAGAACAGGGGGGCCTGGCTGCCGAGCGGATCGTGGTCCGGCACGTTGACGAACCACTGCGGCGTCTGCACGAGCGCCACCCTGCGGTCGTTGAACCAGCCCAGGGTCCGGTCCAGGATCTCCGGGGCCGGGACCTGGTCGGCGTCGAGGATCAGCAGGAACTCGCCCTGGGTGAGCATCAGGGCGTTGTTGAGGTTGCCGGCCTTGGCGTGGCGCGGCCGGTCGGTCCAGTCCTCGCTTCGCGTCAGGTAGCCCAGCCCGTGCTCGGCGGCGAGCGCCTCGAGCTCGGGGCGGGCCCCGTCGTCGAGGATCCACGTGCTGTGCGGGTGCCGGATGGCCTGCGCCGCCAGGGCGGTGCCCATCACGAGGTCGAGGGGCTCGTCGTAGGTCGTGATGAACACGTCCACGGTGGCGCCCGCGGGCGGGGCGCCGGCCTCCCCGCGCCGCCGGAGCCGCCAGACGGTGAGCCCGAACAGCGAGACGTCGATCAGGCTGTACGTCTCGGCGAGCACCAGGGGAACGGCGATCCACCACGCCGACCAGTTCAGCGACTCGAGCCAGCGCCAGGCGATGTAGTTGACGCCCAGCAGGAGGGTCAGGACGACCAGGAGCCGGACGAGGAAGCGGTTCACGGGGCGGACCGGCGGCGGACGACCACGGCGGTGACGTCGTCGGTGCGGGTCTCCTCGCCGGCGAGGTCGAGGACCGCGGTGCAGGCGGACGGGGCGTCCTCGTGGCGGGCGACCACGTCCGCGACCGCGCGCACGGCGTCGTCGACGTCCTCGTACGCGTCGAGGAGGCCGTCGCTGACGACGACGAGGGCGTCGCCGGGCGCGAGCACGATCCGGCCGGGCACCCACTGTGTCCCGGGCACCGCCCCCACCGGGGGACCGCCCGGGCGCAGCCGGTCGATCCCGCCCGCGCGCACGTGCAGTCCCAGCCCGTGGCCCGCGTCGACGTACTCCACGACCCCGTCGGCCGTGTCCAGGCGGGCGTGGAAGAGCGTGACGAAGGAGTCGGAGTGGGCGAGGTCGTGCTCGAGGTGCCGGCAGGTGTCGCGGAAGGCCCGCTCCATGTCCGGCTGCCCGGCCGCGGAGCGCAGCACGGCGCGCACGGTGGCGGCGATGAGCGCGGCCCCCATGCCCTTGCCCATGGCGTCGGCCAGGGAGACCTGGAGCCCGCCCTCGGTCGTGTACCAGTCGAAGAAGTCCCCGCCCACGCTGCGGGACGGCCGGCACGCCCCGGCCACGTCGTAGCCGGGCACGGACGGGGCGGCGGCGGGCAGCAGGCTGCGCTGGACCTCGGCCGCGCGGCGCAGCTCCTCGGCGTCCGCCTGCTCCGCCCGGGCGCGCGGCCGGCGGAACATCGCCTCGATCCTGGCCTGCAGCTCCCGGGGGCTGAACGGCTTGCTGATGTAGTCGTCCGCCCCGCGCTCGAGGCCCTCCAGCCGGTCGATCTCGCCCGGGCGGGCCGTGACCATGAGCAGGTAGGCGTCGGAGAACTGCCGGACCCGCCGGCAGACCTCCAGCCCGTCGAGGTCCGGGAGGCTGAGGTCCAGGGTGATGAGGTCGGCGCCGTCGCGGCGCACGGCCTCGATGCCCTCGAGGCCGGTCGCGGCGGTCGTCACGGTGAAGCCGCGCATGCCGATGGTCTGGGCGAGGAGGTTGCGGATGTCGTCGTGGTCTTCGATCACGACGGCACGGCGACCCTGGGGGGAGGGGGTCATGGACTCATTAAGCCGCTATTCTTTGCAATTGTCATCCCGACCCCCCGAGGGTGACGCACCCAGTCGGAAGAGTTCTCCCGTGGACCGCTTGCTCACCGTCCTCTCCCTCGACCGGATCAGCTTCCACGAGCTGTCGATGCGCCGGCGCGTGCTCCTCAGCCAGATGCCGCTGTTCGTCACGACCGTCGTCCTCGTCGCCGGGATCTGGGTGGTCCACGAGCCGCTGCGGGACGACCTGCGGGTGCAGCTGGCACTGGCGCTCACGGTCGCGCTGACGGCCCTGTGCGTGCTGGTGCCGTGGCACCGGCTGCCCTACGGGGCGTTCCTGGTCGTCCCGGTCCTGGACTTCGTCCCCATCACGCTGCTGCGGGAGGGCACGCTGAGCACGGTGACCGGGGTGGGCATCATGGCCGCGTTCCCCGTCATCTGGCTCACCGGCTCCGGGCGGCTGCCCCGGGCGTCCGCCCCGCTGGGGTTCGTCCTGACCCTCGCGATGGTGTGGGTCCCGCTCCTGGTCCCGCCCCGGACGGTGAGCGCGCAGCTGCTGACGGCCCCGCTGCTGATCCCGGTCATGCTGCTGGGCATCGGCCTCACCGTCCAGGTGCTGTCGAACAGCATGGAGCGTCAGAACGCCGAGCTCGAGGCCAAGGACGCCGAGCTGCGCCGGCTGCTGGGCGTGACCGCGCGGCGGGAACGGCTGCTGAACACCGTCCTGGACACGGTGGACGTGGGCGTGCTGGCGATCGACGAGCACGGCCACGACATCCTCATGAACCGCCGACAGCACCGGATCCACGAGCTCTCGCTGCCCGAGGGGGTGCGGGACGGCGCCGAGGCGGACCTGCGGGTCTACGCGGACGGGGACGGGACGCCGCTGCCCGTGGACCGGCGTCCCGCCCGCCGCGCGATCCGCGGCGAGTCCTTCTCCGACGCCCTGGTCTGGGCGGGGGAGCCGCCCCTGCAGCGGGTGCTCTCCGTGTCCGCCCGCGTGCTCCGGGACGAGGACGGCGGGACCGAGGGCTCCGTCCTGTCGTTCAACGACGTGACCGAGCTGGTGGCGGCGCTGCAGGCCAAGGACGACTTCGTGGCCGGCGTCTCCCACGAGCTGCGCACGCCCCTGACGTCCATCCGCGGCTACACCGAGCTCCTGGCCATGGACGAGCGGCTCCCCGGGCACGTCCGCTCCGGGCTGGAGGTCGTCGAGCGCAACGCCGACCAGCTGCTCGTGCTGGTCGAGGACCTCCTCCGCACCGCGGGCCCCGTCCTGGCGCTGCAGCCGGCGGAGGCCGACCTCGTCCAGGTGGTCCAGCAGTCCGTCGCGGCGGCCGGGCTCCGGGCCGTCGAGGCGGGGGTGGACCTGCGGGTGGAGGCCCCGTCCCGCCTCGTGCTGGCCTGCGACCCCGTGCGCCTGGGGCAGGTGCTCGACAACCTGCTCTCGAACGCCATCAAGTACTCCCCGGACGGCGGGCCGGTGACGGTCCGGGTGGTCCGGACCGGGACGACCGTGCAGGTGCAGGTGGCGGACCGCGGCATGGGGATGCGCCCGGAGGACGCCGAGCACGTGTTCGGCCGGTTCTTCCGCAGCAGCAACGCCCGGATGAGCGCCATCCCGGGCCTGGGCCTGGGCCTGGCGGTCGTGCACGAGATCGTCGAGCGCCACGGCGGCACCATCCGCTGCGAGAGCGCCCCGGGGGAGGGGACGGTCTTCACCCTGACCCTCCCCATGGCCGGACCGGCGGGGGCGGAGGACCCCGGCCGGGCGGAGCAGGACGGATCAGCGGCTGTACTCCAGGCGGACCGAGTTGTCGTCGGGCAGCACCAGGACCGTGCTGCCGGCGACCGTCCACTGCTCGGGCAGGAGGAAGTACCGGCCGCCCCGCAGCGTCAGGAGCCGTAGCTCGTCGTAGCGGTGGAGCGGGTCGTCGGGTCCGCCCAGCTCCTCCGCACGGACCCCGGGCAGGCCGATGTGCAGGGGCTTCTCGCTGTAGACGACCGTCCGCGGCATCGTCTCCAGCTCCTCCTCGAGGTCGTGGGCCAGGGCCCGTCCCATGGCCTCGGCCACCGACGACGTGCCCCAGAACACCAGGAGCGCGACCACGGACAGCAGCGCGAAGCTCCGCAGGAGCGGCCGCTCGGGCGCGGTGGGCCGCTCATCACGGGCGGTGACGCGCCGCCGCAGACCGGCGGCCCAGGCGGCGGCGAGGACGCACAGCGCCATGGCGAAGGGGATCACCCAGGCCTCCTCCTCCGGCACGGCGCCGCCCAGGAGCCGCACCGCGACCGCCAGCCCGATGAAGAACCACGTCCCCCGGCGCGCCCACCGCGCCACCGGGGCGCTCCCGGACCGGCGGGCACGGGCCTCCACGCGCTCGCGCAGCCGGCGGTCCAGCCAGATCCCGCCGAGCACGGCCACGGCGATCCAGAGGAGCTGGACGTACAGCGAGCCGATGCTCAGGAGCAGGTAGTCCTGGGTGGTGTAGCCGAAGAGGTTCGCGTCCAGGCCCATCTCCCGGGCCTGGGCGCCGGCGCGGACCCAGCCGAAGTAGACCAGCAGGGCCGTCAGCAGGCTCACCCCCACGCCCAGCTTCGAGACCGCCTGGAAGAGCCGCCCCCAGAGCGGGGACCCGTCCGGCTCCTGCTCCGCCACCGTGGCTCCTAGAGTGTGGGTGGAGCGGTGGGCGCGGGCGCCGGCGGGGGGTCGGGACAGGCGGCGGCCGGCACCTGGTACACCAGGTAGCCCTGCCCGCCGACCGGCCAGTCCGCGTCCGAGACGGTCACCGGGACGGGGCCGGCGACGTCCGACGGCGGGGCGCGGAAGAACAGGCTTCCATTGCCCTGCTGCACCGGCACGACCGCGGCGCCCACCGACACCGCGCGGATGCCCTCCGGCGGCACCCACTCGAGGTTGCCCTGCAGGAAGACCGGTGCGCCGCCGCAGGTGGACACGGGGATCTCCAGGCCCTCGACACCGGGGGCCAGCGGCGAGAGGAGGCCCTCCAGCACGAGGGGGCAGGCCGTGCCGTCGGGGACCTGCAGCTCCGGGACCGCCTCCGGGGCCCGGCGGTGGAACTCGACCAGCCGCCGCAGGCCCGCCACGGTCTCCTCCTCCCAGCAGCCGGCGGGCGCCGGGACGGCAGCCAGGGCGTCCTCGCCCTGCCGCCACAGCTCGGGGTCGTTGGTCGTGGCGGCCTCGCACAGGAGGGCGCCGGCGCGCGGGACGGGCTGGGCCCGGGACGCGAGCAGCTGCTCGTCGCCGCAGTCCCCGTCCTTCAGGGGGTCGTACCACAGCGGGGTGCCCTCCCCGGTGGGCCCCATGCGGAGCCAGGTCAGGATGCGGGACACCCGGGGCTCACCCGGTGCGGGCGAGGCCGGGGAGGCCGTGTCCGGGGGAGGAGCCGTCTCCGGCGGAGGACCGGGGGAGGGGCCGCAAGCGGACGTCACCAGGGCCGCTCCGGCGAGGACGAGCAGGCCGAGGCGCTGTCGCGAACGGAGTTGCATGGTGCACCGCCCAAGTGGTCCGTGGCGGCCGATCGCGCCCGGTTGCCTCAGCGTACGGCGGACCCCACCCGCCGAACACCACTGTGACCAGGGGGGACGCGACTGTGACGGCCGGTGCGCACCGCCCGTCGCGGGGTTCGAGGGGCGGGGGCAGGTGGCCCGGTGGACGGGCGCGGGGCGGGACGACGAAGGCTCCGGACCCAGGGGGTCCGGAGCCTTCTTCCGGTGGGAGCCTCCTGTCGGAATCGAACCGACGACCTTTTCATTACGAGTGAAACGCTCTACCGACTGAGCTAAGGAGGCGTGCACGCGGCCGTCCGGGACGGCCTCAGTGCAGGTGAAACTGTAGCAGAGAGCACGGGGGCGTCCCCAATCGGCGGGGCCGGGCGCGGTGCGCGCGTTCCCCGGGAGTTCACCGGCTCTTCGGCTCCCCGGCCTTACCGGCCCGCAGGGCCGGGGCGCAGCATGGACGGACACGACGACGGGGCCGGCCGCTGCGGTCCGCCCGGAACAGGAGCAGCCCAGTGCGCACACCGGACGGCGGCATCGCGCCGGATCTCGAACTGGCCTTCCTGGACATGTCCGGGACCGTGTTCCACGACAACGGGATCATGGAGCGGGCCTTCGAGCGCACCGTGACCGGTCTCGGCGTCGACCCCGGCTCGGAGCGGTTCCGGCAGATGCTCCACCACGTCCGGGACACGCTGGGCCAGTCGAAGGCGGGAGTGCTCGAGCAGCTGTTCGCGAGCGACCCCCACCGGGCACGGCAGGCGGTCCGGGACTTCGAGCGCCACCTCGACGAGCTGCTGGCCACCGAGGGGGTCATTCCCGTGGAGGGCGCGGAGCAGGCCGTCACGGCGCTGCGCGAGGCGGGCCTGCGGGTCTGCCTGGCCACCGGCTACAACCGGCACAGCCTGAACACGCTCCTCGAGCAGCTCGGCTGGACGGGTCTCGCGGATCTCAGCCTGTGTCCCTCGGACGCGGGGCGCGGACGACCCTGGCCGGACATGGTGCTCACCGCCGTGCTGGCGCTCGACCTCGGCGACGTCCGCCGGGTCATGGTGGTGGGGGACACCGCGGCGGACGTGCAGGCCGGCCTGCGGGCCGGCTCCGCCGCGGTCGTCGGCGTCCGCACGGGCGCCCACGACGCCGCGTCCCTGCGCGCGGCCGGCGCCCACGTGGTGGTCGACTCGGTCCGGGACCTCCCCGGACTCGTCCGCACGCCGGTGCCCGGCGCGCGCTGACGCCCACCGTGCCGGCACCGGTCGCCCGGGTCGCGGCGGATCAGGAGCAGGTCGTCCCCTCCGCGGGGAGCTCGCCCTCCAGCAGGTAGGCGTCCACGGCGTCCTGCACGCAGCGGTTGCCGGCCGTGTAGGCGGTGTGGCCGTAGCTGTCGTAGGTCAGCAGCCGGGCGCTGTCGAGCTGCTCCACGAGGGCCTCGGACCAGTGGTAGGGGGTCGCGGGGTCGTGGGTGGTGCCCACCACGAGGACGGGATCGGCGCCGGCGGCGTCGAGCGGCTCCGGCAGGCCCGCCGGGTCGACCGGCCATCCCTGGCACGCTGCGTCGCCGTAGCCCAGGTACGGGCCGAAGGTCGGGGCGACCCGCTCGAGCTCCTCCTGGTGCTGAGCCATCTGCTCCGCCGTGACCGTCCCGTCGGGCCGGTCGAGGCAGTTCACGGCCGTGAACGCCATGGTGGTGTTGCTCGTGTACCGGCCCTCGGCGTCGCGCCCGTGCGTGGCGTCCGACTGGGCGAGCAGCGCGGAGAAGTCGCCGTCGAAGGCGGCGCCCAGGGACTCGTTGAGCGTCTCGTAGCCGGTGGTCGCGTAGAGGGGCCCCAGGATGCCCTCGACCACGTTGGTGGCGGTGACCCGCCGGCCGTCGGCGGCGGTCACGGTCTCCTCCTCGACGGAGGCGATGAGCTCCTGGATCCGGGTCATCGCCTCGTCCGTGGAGACGTCGGCCACCACGCAGTCCCGGATCTCGAACTGGCACTGCTGCACCCAGTGGCGCAGGTTGTCCTCGAAGCCCTCGGCCTGGTCGGCGGTGGCCTCCATGTCGCTCAGGGTGGGGTCCACGCCGCCGTCGAGCACGAGCCGGCCGACCCGGTCGGGGAACAGGTCGGCGTACACCGCGCCGAGGTGGGTGCCGTAGGAGAAGCCCAGGTAGGTCGTCCGCTCGTCGCCGAGCACGGCCCGGAGCACGTCCATGTCCCGGGCGGCGCTCACGGTGTCCATCTGCGCCACGAGCTCGCCGGAGTCCTGCACGCACGCGGCGCCGAGCTGTTCGTACTCCTCCTGGATCTGCTCGACCGGCTGCTCCTCGGGGTCGAACATCGGCTCGGCGCGCCACGCGTCCAGCTCCGCGTCGTCGAGGCACTCGATGCCCTCGGAGCGGCTCACCCCGCGCGGGTCGAAGCCCACCACGTCGTAGGCCTCGCGCACGTCGCCGGTGACCGTGTACTGCGCGTAGAGCATCGCGTCCACCCCGGAGGCGCCGGGCCCGCCGGGGTTGAGGAGCAGGCTGCCGCGGGCGTCCCCGCCTGCGGGCAGGCGGGACATCACCACGGTGGTGGTCG
This sequence comes from Kocuria sp. LHG3120, assembly GCF_049897445.1. Lineage (NCBI taxonomy): Bacteria > Bacillati > Actinomycetota > Actinomycetes > Micrococcales > Micrococcaceae > Kocuria > Kocuria sp. LHG3120. Next base: position 168,274 of record NZ_JAFCWG010000008.1, read on the forward strand.
CCCCGCCGGGGTCGGCGTAGTCGAGGGGCACCTCGACGTCGGCGCACTGGAGGTCGTCCTGCGCGCCGTTGGTCTTTACCTCGAACGTGCAGTCCTCCCAGGCGACGGTCTGCGTGTAGTAGCGCTGGAGCTCCTCGGGGGTGCCCTCGACGACGGCGCCGGTGGCGCCCCCGGAGGTCGGCTCGCCCGTGGCGCCGGCCCCCAGGGACGAGCAGCCGCTCAGGAGCAGGCCGGTCGCGGCCAGCGCGGCCGTGACGGGCAGGAGGGCGCGGCGCGAGGGGGCGGCACGGCGGGTCATGGGGCTCCTCGAGGGGGTGGGGGGATGGGGGTCGGGGGCGGGGTCAGAGCAGGGAGACGGCCATGGCTTCGAAGGCCAGCTGCGCGCTGACGTTGGTGCGGATCCGGTCCCGGGTCCGGCTGATCACGTCGATGCGGTGCAGCGTCCGCTCGGGGGTCGAGTTGGACGCGTGGTCCTGCAGCTGCTGGGCCAGGTGCTCGTTGACCAGGGCGGAGCCCGTGCGCAGCTGGAGGGTCAGGACGTCGCGGTAGAAGGTGGTGAGGTCGATGAGGAAGCGGTCGAGGGTGTCCGTCTGGATCCGCCGGGACCGGCGCTTCTGGTCGGCCTCGAGCCGGTTGAGGGCTCCGCGGATGGCCGGCGGCACCCGTCCGGACTCCGGCGCGCCCAGGGCCACGAGCAGCTGCTTGCGCTCCGCCTCGTTGCGGGACTCGGCGTCCGCCTGGGACTCCTCCACGGCGATCTTGTGCAGCCGGTCCGCGGCGCGCACGGCGTCCGGCACCCCGGACAGCTTCAGCGGCATGGACACGACCTCCTGCCGCCGGGTGCGGGCGTCGTCGTAGAGGGCGAGCCGCTTCGCGATCCCCACGTGGGACTGCGCCAGCCGGGCGCTCTCCTCCGCGCGCTGCCGGGGCACCCCGTGCCGGCGGATCAGCAGCTCGGCCACGTCCGCCACGGCGGGCACCTTCAGCGTGGCCGGGCGGCAGCGGGAGCGGATGGTCACGAGCACGTCCATCGGGCTCGGGGCGCACAGCAGCCAGATGGTGTTGGGCGGGGGCTCCTCGATGGCCTTGAGCATCACGTTCGAGGTGCGCTCCGCCATGCGGTCGGCGTCCTCGACCACCATGACGCGCCAGCGGCCCACCGAGGGCCGGTCCTGGGCGCGGACCACGAGCTCGCGGGCCTCCTCGATGGTGATCTGCGGGTTCTCCGTGACGAAGTGGGTGAGGTCCGCGTGCGAGCTGGCCAGGACCGTGCGGCACGCGTGGCACTGCCCGCACCCGCGCTCGACGGGCTCCTCCTGCTCGCACAGCAGGGCCGCGGCGAACGCGAGCGCCGCGTTGGAGCGCCCCGAGCCGGGCGGACCGGTGAACAGCCAGGCGTGGGTGGGCCGGTCCTCCTGGGCGGCGCGCCGCAGCTGCGCCACCACGGCGTCCTGGCCCAGCAGCTGGTCCCACACGCTCACGCGCTCACCTCCGCGGCCCGGGCGGAGCGGGCGAGCCCGGTGAGGCGCTCGCGCACGGCGGCCGAGAGCTCCCCTGCCGGCCGGGTGGCGTCGAGCACCAGGTAGCGCTCCGGAGCCCGGCCGGCGAGCTCGAGGAACGCCGCCCGGTTCGCGTCGTGGAAGGCGTCGGGCTCTGTCTCCAGGCGGTCGCCCGCGGTGCCGTCCCGGGCCTCCCGGCGGGTCCGTCCCGTGCCGGCCGGGACGTCGAGCAGCACGGTGAGGTCCGGGACGAGCCCGGCCGTGGCCCACGCGTTGAGCTCCGCGACGCGGTCCAGGCCGAGGCCGCGCCCGGCGCCCTGGTAGGCGGCGGAGGAGTCGGCGAAGCGGTCGCAGACCACGGTCCGGCCGGCAGCGAGCGCGGGGCGGATGAGCTGGGCGACGTGGGCGGCGCGGGCCGCGGCGAAGAGCAGGGCCTCGGCGCGGGCGTCGACGGGCCCGTGCGCCGGGTCCAGCACGAGCTCGCGCACCCTCTCGCCCAGCGGGGTCCCCCCGGGCTCCCGGGTGCGCAGGGTGTCGTGCCCCTCGGCGCGCAGGGCGTCCACGAGCAGGCCGACCTGGGTGGACTTCCCGGCGCCGTCCCCGCCCTCGAACACCACGAAGAGCCCGCGCCCGGACGGCGCGGGGGAGGGCGCCGCGGCGGAGGCGGGCGGCGGGGCGGGGGCCGGTCGGGAGGTCACGGTCCCAGCCTATCCACCCGCGCGGACAGCGCCGCCGGTGCGCGCGCGGCTGGGGACGCCGCGGGCCGATAGCCTGGAACCATGACTGCGCGCCCCGAGACCCCGCCCGCCCACGGCTCCACCGACCTCCGCCCGGACACCGTGCTGGTCGCGGGCGGGCGGCCCGCACCGGAGCACGACGCGCCGGTCGGCCCGTCCATCGTCCTCACCTCCACCTACCGGGGCTCCGCCGGGCTCGACGCCGAGGACCGCACCTACGGGCGGTTCAGCAACCCCACGTGGGAGGACCTCGAGGACGTGCTGGCGCGGCTCGAGCGGGCGGAGCTCCCCGCACTGGCCTACGCCTCGGGACTGGCCGCCGTCGCGTCGGTGCTCTCGCTCGTCCCGGCGGGCGGCCGCCTGGTGCTGCCCCGGCACAGCTACCAGGGCTCCCTGGCCCTGGCCGCGGACCTCGAGTCCCGCGGGCTGCTCACCGTGCGGACCGTGGACGTCACGGACACCGAGGACGTGGTGGCCGCGCTCGACGCCGCCGACCTGCTCTGGCTCGAGAGCCCCACCAACCCCATGCTGGAGGTCGCCGACCTCCCCGCGCTGCTCGCGGCGGCCCGCGAGCGCGGCGTGCTCACGTGCGTGGACAACACCTTCGCCACCCCGCTGCTGCAGCGACCGCTCGAGCACGGCGCCGACATCGTGGTGCACTCCGTGACCAAGTACCTGGCGGGGCACTCCGACGTCGTCCTGGGGGCCGCCGTCACCTCCGACCCTGCCCTGCGGACCCGGCTGAAGGGGCACCGCTCCCTGCACGGCGCGGTCCCGGGCCCGTTCGAGGCGTGGCTCGCGCTGCGGGGGATGCGCACCCTGGCGGTGCGGGTCGAACGCTCCGCGGCCACCGCCGGGGAGCTCGCCCGCCGCCTCCAGCAGCACCCGGCCGTGCGCGAGGTCCGCTACCCGGGCCTGCCCGGAGACCCCGGGCACGAGCGTGCCGCCGCGCAGATGGACGGCTTCGGCTCGATCGTGGCGATCGTGCCCGCGGGGGACGTCGCCGCCGTCGAGGCGGCCGTGGACGCCCTGCGCGTGTGGACCCCCGCGACCTCGCTCGGCGGGGTGGAGTCGCTGATCGAGCGGCGGCGGCGGCACCACGAGGAGCCGCCCAGCGTCCCGGAGACGCTGCTGCGCCTGTCGGTGGGCATCGAGAACGTCGAGGACCTCTGGGAGGACCTCGACCGCGTCCTGTGCGGGATCGACCGGTAGGCTGGGCGGCGTGGACATTCCCTGGGTCTTCTTACTCGTGCGCTTCATCGACATCGCGCTGGCACTGGTCGTCGCCGGTCTGGCCGTGTGGGCCTTCGTGGACTGCCTGACCAAGGCGCCGGTGCAGTTCCAGCGCGCCTTCAAGCGCACGAAGGGCTTCTGGCTCGCGCTCACGGGCGGCTCCCTCGCGTTCACGGTCTTCACGCTGATGCTGCTGCGGCCCAGCCTGTTCGTCCTGCTCATCGCGGGCACGGCCGTGGGGGTCTACCTGGCCGACGTCCGCCCGGCCGTGGGCCTGGAGTCCAAGGGCCCCAACAACTGGTGACCGCCGGGCGCGCGGCGCCCGGCCCCGCGACACGGGGCGCCCGTGACGCCGGCTTGTCCCGCGCCGCCGCCCGGGTGGAAGAATGGCCCCATGGCTACCGAATCAGCACCGCACAAGCTCGTCCTGCTCCGGCACGGACAGTCCGACTGGAACGAGAAGAACCTGTTCACCGGGTGGGTGGACGTGGACCTGACCGAGAAGGGGCGGGAGGAGGCCGTCCGCGGCGGTGAGCTGCTCGTCGAGAAGGGGATCGCCCCGGACGTCCTGCACACCTCGCTCCTGCGCCGGGCCATCACCACCGCCCACCTCGCGCTGGACCGGGCGGACCGGCACTGGATCCCCGTGAAGCGGTCGTGGCGGCTCAACGAGCGCCACTACGGTGCGCTGCAGGGCAAGGACAAGACCCAGGTCCGCGACGAGTACGGCGACGAGCAGTTCATGACCTGGCGCCGCTCCTACGACGTCCCGCCGCCCGAGCTGGAGGACTCGTCCGAGTTCTCGCAGGCCGGCGACCCCCGCTACGCGGACGTGCCGGACGCGCCCCGCACCGAGTGCCTCAAGGACGTCCTGGACCGCTTCATGCCGTACTGGGAGCAGGAGATCGTCCCCGATCTGCAGGCCGGCCGGACCGTCATCGTCGCGGCCCACGGCAACTCCCTGCGCGCCCTGGTGAAGCACCTCGACGGCATCTCGGACGAGGACATCGCGGCGCTGAACATCCCCACGGGCATCCCGCTCTACTACGAGCTCGACGAGAACCTCCGCCCGCTCGTGGCCGGCGGCGAGTACCTCGACCCCGAGGCCGCCGCGAGCTCGATCCAGGCGGTCGCCAACCAGGGCAAGAAGTAGTCCCGGAAGGCTCCCGCCCACGGACAGGGGCCGGGTCCACCGTGCTGGTGGACCCGGCCCCTGTCCTGTGCCCGGGCGCGGCTCGGCCGGCGCCCGGGCGGGGGCTCACTCGCCCCCGTCGCGGCCCACGTGGCCGTGGCCGGTGGGGCGGTCGGAGCTCGCCGGGACCCAGTCCCCGGTCACCAGGTAGGAGACCTTGCGGGTCACCGAGACCCCGTGGTCCCCGATGCGCTCGAGGTACCGGGAGCACAGGGTGACGTCCACGGCGGTGGGCACCGACGAGTCCCAGCTCGGCGCGGCGAGCGCGTCGAAGACGGACTGGTGCAGCTGGTTGACCTCGCCCTTGAGCGAGTAGATGTCGTCGGCGAGGGAGAGGTCCCGGGTCTGGAGCACCTGGATGACCCGGTCCAGGATCTGCAGGTCGAGGTCGAACATCCGGGTGAACGTCTCCACGAGCGGCTCGGGGATGACCGGCTCGGGATAGCGGATGCGCACCGCCTGGGCCAGGTGCCGGGCGAGGTCGCCGGCACGCTCCAGGGAGGCGCTCATCCGCAGCGCGCCCACGATCATCCGCAGGTCCGAGGCCACGGGGCTCTGCAGCGCGAGGATGTCGATCGAGCGCTCGTCGAGGTCGTTCTGCAGGAAGTCGATCCGGGCGTCGTTGGAGATGACCTCCTCGGCGAGCTGGATGTCCGCGTCGAGGAGCGCGTCCTTGGCGCGGGCGAGGGCCTCGCGCACCAGGGTCGCGATCTGGATGAGCTCCTCGCCGACCTGGTGGAGTTCTGCCTGGAAAACCTTGCGCACGGATGCGTCCTTTCGAGATTCGGCGGCGTCCGCGGCAGCCGCGGCCGGGGTGCGGCGCGGAGCGGGACGGATGACATGGGGGCCGGGTGCGAGCACACCCGCCGCCACCGTCACAGCCAGGAGTGAACTTTCGCTCATCTTAGGATGAACGTTGGTTGAACCTGTAGCTCGTGACGCCCGGCACGGGGTCCCCGCGCCCCCGAGTGCCTAAGCTGGTTCCGTGAGTCCAACTGCCATCGCCGTCGCCGCGGGTCTGCTCGGCTTCGCCCTCGGGGTGAGCGGACTGATCGCCCTCCGGGTGAGCGGACGGGGCCGCCGCGCCCGCGCCGACGTCCAGGAGCCCACGCTGCCCGACGGCACCGCGGACGTGCTCGCGGTGATCGGCCGCGCCTACGTGGTGGTGGACGGGGTCGACGGCGTGGTGCGCGCCTCCCCGGCCGCCTACGCCTTCGGACTGGTCCGCGGGCACACCGTGGTGCACGAGCAGATGCTCGAGATGATCCGCCGGGCCCGGCGCAGCGGCGTGATTGAGGAGCGGCGGGTCGAGCTGTCCCGCGGACCGTTCCAGACGGGCGCGGTGGTGCTCGACGTCCGGGTGGCACCCATCGCGGAGGAGTACATCCTGCTGCTCGCCGACGACCAGACGGAGATCGTCCGGGCGCAGTCGATCCGCAACGACTTCGTCGCCAACGTCTCGCACGAGCTGAAGACCCCCGTGGGGGCGATCGGGCTGCTCGCCGAGGCGATCGAGGACGCGGCCGAGGACGAGGAGGCCGTGCGCCGCTTCGCCCAGCGCCTGCACAAGGAGTCCGCCCGGCTGACCGCCCTCGTCCAGGACATCATCGAGCTCTCCCGCCTGCAGGGCGCGGACGTGGTCACCGAGGGCCGGCCCGTGGACCTCAACCAGGTGATCGCCGACGCCGTGGACCGCAACCGGTTCCCGGCCGAGAACAAGGGCATCGAGATCGCGGTGGGCGGGCGCGTCACCCGGCCCGTGTTCGGCGACCCCGACCTGCTCGTCACCGCGCTGCGCAACCTCATCGACAACGCGGTGCACTACTCCCCGGAGGGCACCCGCGTGGGCGTCGGCGTCCGGGAGCGGGACGGGATGGCCCAGATCTCGGTGACCGACCAGGGCCCGGGCATCCCCGAGGACGAGCAGGACCGGATCTTCGAGCGCTTCTACCGCGTGGACGCGGCCCGCTCCCGCCGGACGGGCGGCACCGGGCTCGGACTGAGCATCGTCAAGCACGTCATGTCCCAGCACGGCGGCGAGGCCACCCTGTGGTCGCAGCCGGGCCGCGGCTCCACGTTCACCCTCAGCATCCCCCAGATCGAGGGCGCCGACGACCCCGGGGGGACCGCGCAGCCGGCCCCCGGCGCGACCGCCCGCCCGGTGCCGCAGCAGGCACCACCCCGCCCAGACGCATCGACCCCACGGCCCGCCGCCCCCGCGGCGCGCGCCGGGAGCACGGAGGACCGACAGTGACCCGCATCCTGATCGTCGAGGACGAGGAGTCCCTCAGCGACCCGCTCTCCTACCTGCTGGGGAAGGAGGGGTTCGAGGTGGCGGTCGTCGACAACGGCGTGGACGCCGTGGCCGAGTTCGACCGGTCCGGCGCCGACCTGATGCTGCTGGACCTCATGCTCCCCGGGCTGTCCGGCACCGAGGTGTGCCGCCAGGTGCGGCAGCGCTCCTCCGTGCCGATCATCATGCTCACGGCCAAGGACGCCGAGATCGACAAGGTGGTCGGGCTCGAGCTCGGCGCCGACGACTACGTCACCAAGCCCTACTCGTCCCGGGAGCTCGTGGCCCGGATCCGCGCGGTCCTGCGCCGGCAGGGGGAGCCCGAGGAGCTCGTCTCGGCGACCGTGCAGGCCGGCCCCGTGCGGATGGACATCGAACGGCACGTGGTCAGCGTGCACGGGGAGCGGGTGGCCATGCCGCTCAAGGAGTTCGAGCTGCTGGAGATGCTGCTGCGCAACGCCGGGCGCGTGCTGACCCGCGGGCAGCTCATCGACCGGGTCTGGGGCTCGGACTACGTGGGGGACACCAAGACCCTCGACGTCCACGTCAAGCGCCTGCGCGCCAAGATCGAGCCCGATCCCTCCGCCCCGCGGCACCTCGTGACGGTGCGGGGCCTCGGCTACAAGTTCGAGGGCTGAGCCGGCGCCCCGGCAGACGGAAGGGCCCGGAACCCCGAGGGGTTCCGGGCCCTTCCGCTCGTGCGCGCCGGTGGGAGTCGTCAGTGGCCGCTCTCCTGGCCCACCATCTCCTCGACGGGCACGGGCGTGTTGGAGGGGTTCGCCGGGGTGCTCGGCGCGCCGCCGGGGATGAACTCGGCGTAGCGGGAGAAGGTGTGGTCCAGGACCGGGACCCGCTCGGTGAGGGACTCGCCGCCGGCGGTGAACTCGGTCTCGACCATGAGACCCGGCTCGGCGCCGGCACGGTCCACGGTCACGACCGGGTCGTCCTGGTCGAGGTCCACGGTGCCGCCGGCGGGGATCTGCACCTCGGCGGTGGCGCCGTCGACGTCCATCGACAGCGTGACGTCCTGGTCGCCGTCGTTCACCAGGGTGCCCAGCACGCGACCCTCCTGGTCGGCGCCGGTGGCCACGATCAGCACGTTGGCCAGCTTGACGTCCCCGACCTGCTCCACGATGCCGTCCGCGGCCGAGTACACCATGGTCGTGGCCGGCGGGTTGATGTAGGCGCATCCGGCGGTGGTCAGCAGGGCGGCCGCGGCGGCGGCACTCAGGCCTGCGCGACGCAGCTTCTGGCGGGCGGCGATCTTCACGGCGCGTACTCCTCGGGAGCTCAGGACGATGTCCCGACCAGCTTATCCGTTTGCCGACGGATCGTCCGCATCGACGGGCCCCCGGTCCCCGCCCGCCCCGGATCGGCGAATCCTACACCGTGTTAGAATGGAAGTTCTGAAAGGGGTATTTCCATATGGTTTTTGAGGTTGGCGAGACGGTTGTCTACCCGCACCACGGCGCGGCGACCATCGAGGAGATCAAGACCCGCACCGTCAAGGGCGAAGAGAAGATGTATCTCAAGCTCAAGGTGACCCAGGGGGATCTGGTGATCGAGGTACCCGCGGAGAACGTCGACCTGGTGGGCGTGCGCGACGTCGTCGACGAGGACGGGCTCAAGAAGGTCATCTCGGTCCTGCAGGCGAAGGACACCGAGGAGGCCAGCAACTGGTCCCGGCGCTACAAGGCCAACCTCGAGAAGCTCGCCTCCGGCGACGTGCTCAAGGTCGCCGAGGTCGTGCGCGACCTCTGGCGCCGCGACCGCGACCGCGGGCTCTCGGCGGGGGAGAAGCGGATGCTGACGAAGGCCCGCCAGATCCTCACCTCCGAGCTGGCGCTCGCCAAGAAGATCGACGAGGAAGAGGCCGAGAAGCGCCTCGACGACATCCTGGCGTCCTGACCGACCCGTGAGCGGGAACGCACCACGGTCCACCACGGCGAACCCGCCCTCCCCGGAGGGCGGGTTCGCCGTCGTCGTCGTGGCGGCGGGCTCCGGCACACGACTCGGGCACGGCATCCCCAAGGCCCTGGTGGCCCTCGACGGCCGCCCCCTCCTGGAGCACGCGCTGCGGGGCATCCGGTGCGCCGGGCTGACCGGGCCCGTGCTGGTGACCGTCCCGGCCGGGGACGTCGAGCTCTCCGCGACCGCCCGGGCGCACGGCGCGCGACCCGTGACCGGCGGCGCCTCCCGCGCGGAGTCCGTGCGCGAGGCGCTGACCGAGCTCGCGCGGTCCGAGCCCGCCTCCACCGCGGTGCTCGTCCACGACGCCGCCCGCTGCCTCACCCCGCCCGAGGTCTTCCGCACCGTCGTGGACCGGCTGCGCGCCGGGGAGCGCGCCGTGGTCCCCGTGCTGCCTGTGGCGGACACGATGCGCCGGGTGGACGACGCCGGACGGTCGCTCGGCACCGTGGACCGCACGGTGCTGCGCGCGGTCCAGACCCCGCAGGGCTTCGACCTCGCCCTGCTCCGGTCGGTGCACCGCGCCGCCGCGGAGGCCGGGACGGACCCCGGGTCCGTCACCGACGACGCCTCCCTCGTGGAGGCGCACGCCCCGGGGGCCACCGTGCTGACGGTGCCCGGCCACGAGCACGCCTTCAAGATCACCCGCCCGCTCGACCTGGTGCTGGCCGAGGCCGTCCTGCGCGGCCGCGCACCGGGCACGGACGCCGCGGTGCCCGTCACCGCCGCTCCTACCCCCGGCCCTCACCCCGATCTGCTCGACCCCGAGGAGCCCTGACCCGTGATCCTGCCCCGCACCGGCATCGCCGTCGACGTCCACGCCTTCGGGCCCGAGGGCACCCCGCTGTGGGTCGCGGGCCTCGAGTGGCCGGGGGAGCGCGGTCTCGCCGGGCACTCGGACGGGGACGTCGTGGCCCACGCCGCCGCCGACGCCCTGTTCTCGGCCTCCGGCACGGGCGACCTGGGCGCCAACTTCGGCGTGGACCGCCCCGAGCTGGAGGGCGCGTCCGGGGTGCGGATCCTCACTGAGGCGGCCCGCATCGTGCGGGAGGCCGGCTTCGAGATCGGCAACGTGGCCGTGCAGCTGATCGGGAACCGGCCGCGGTTCGCGCCGCGACGGGCCGAGGCCGAGGCCGTGCTCACCGCCGCAGCCGGCGCGCCCGTCACGGTCAGCGCCACGACCTCCGACCGGCTCGGGCTCACGGGCCGCGGCGAGGGCCTCGCGGCCGTGGCCACCGCGCTGGTCGTGCCCGCGGACGCGCGCCGGGCCTGACCGGGGCGCCACCGCCCGCCCTTATGATGGGCCGTGTGACTCTGCGCTTCTACGACACCGCCACCGCGACCGTGCGGGACTTCGCGCCCGCCCACCCCGGCGAGGCCCGTCTGTACTACTGCGGCGCCACCGTCCAGGGCATGCCGCACATCGGCCACGTCCGCTCGGCCCTGGTCTTCGACCAGCTCGCCCGGTGGCTCGCCCACCGCGGCTACCGGGTCACCACCGTGCGCAACGTCACCGACATCGACGACAAGATCCTCGCGAACTCGGCCGCGTCCTTCGCCCCCGACTACGCCGGCGACCACCCCCGCGAGCCGTGGTGGGCGCTGGCCTACCGGTTCGAGCAGGCGTTCAACGCCGCCTACGACGCCATCGGCGTCGGCCGGCCCACCTACGAGCCGCGCGCCACGGGCCACGTCCCCGAGATGCACGCCCTGATCCGCACCCTCGTCGACGCCGGGCACGCCTACCCGGCGCCGGACGGCTCCGGGGACGTCTACTTCGACGTCCGCTCCTGGGAGCGCTACGGCGAGCTCACCCACCAGTCGGTCGACGACATGCAGGACGCCCCCGACGCCGACCCCCGCGGCAAGCGGGACCCCCGCGACTTCGCCCTGTGGAAGGGGCACAAGGCGGGCGAGCCCGAGACCGCCCGCTGGGACTCGCCCTGGGGCGCCGGCCGGCCCGGCTGGCACCTCGAGTGCTCGGCCATGGCCGCGAAGTACCTCGGCGAGCACTTCGACATCCACGGCGGCGGACTGGACCTGCGCTTCCCCCACCACGAGAACGAGCTGGCCCAGTCGGCGGCGGCCGGGCAGCGGTTCGCGACGCTCTGGCTGCACAACGGGCTGGTCACCTACGCGGGCGAGAAGATGTCCAAGTCGATCGGCAACACCGTCTCCCCGGCGGAGATGCTCGCCGAGGCCCGGCCGCTGGCCGTGCGCTACTACCTCGGCCAGGCCCACTACCGCTCCGTGCTGGACTACCGGCCCACCTCCCTCGCCGAGGCCACGGCCGCGGTCGAACGGGTCGAGTCCTTCCTGCGCGCGGCCCGGGACGCCGGCGCCGACCTCGACGGGGCGGCCGGGGACGTGCCGCCCGCCTTCGGCGACGCCATGGACGACGACCTCAACGTGCCACAGGCCCTCGCCGTCCTGCACGAGACCGTCCGCGCCGGCAACTCCGCGCTCGCCGACGGCCTGGACGCCGCCGCGCCCGCCCGGGCGGTGCGCGCCATGACCGACGTCCTCGGCCTGACCGCGCTCATGGACCTCGGGGACGCCGCCGGGAACGCCGCCGAGCACGCGGCCCTCGACGCCCTCGTGCGCTCGCTGCTGGCCCAGCGCGACCAGGCCCGCGCCGCCAAGGACTGGGCCCGGGCCGACGCCCTCCGGGACGAGCTCGCCGCCGCCGGCGTCGCGGTGCGCGACGCCGCCGGCGGATCCACCTGGTCCGTGGCCTGACCGGGCCGCACCACACCGACCGAACAGAGGAACCCATGCCAACCCCCAAGCAACGTCCCGGCGCGATCCGCAAGAACAAGAAGGGCCCGCTGGTCGGCACCGGCGGCCACGGACGCAAGGCCCTCGAGGGCCGGGGCCCCACCCCCAAGGCCGAGGACCGCCCGTACCACAAGGCGCACAAGATGAAGAAGGCCGCCGACCGGCGGCAGGGCCAGGGCGGCCGCTCCCCGGCCCGCACCCGCGGCAAGGTCCAGGAGGACCTCGTCACCGGGCGGAACTCCGTGGTCGAGGCGCTGCGCGCGGACATCCCCGCCAAGGCCCTGTACGCGGCGAGCAAGATCGACGTCGACGACCGCGTGCGCGAGATCCTGCAGCTCTGCGCCGAACGCGGGATCACGATCCTCGAGGCCTCCAAGGGCGAGCTCGACCGGCTCACCAGCGACGCCGTGCACCAGGGCGTGGCCCTGCAGGTGCCGGCCTACGAGTACCAGGACGCCGTGGAGGCGGCCCGGAAGTTCATGACCCAGTGGGAGAAGCGGCACATCCGCCGCCCCCCGCTGATGGTCGCCCTCGACGGGATCACCGACCCCCGCAACCTCGGCGCCATCATCCGCAGCGTCTCCGCGTTCTCCGGCAACGCCGTGATCGTGCCCGAGCGCCGGTCCGTGGGCGTCACGGCCTCCGCCTGGAAGACCAGCGCCGGCGCCGCGGCCCGCGTGCCCGTCACCAAGGCGGCCAACCTCAACCGCACCCTCGAGGAGCTCAAGGCCATGGGCTACTTCGTGGTCGGCCTCGACGGCGGCGGCGACGTCGAGCTGCCCGGCCTCGAGCTGGCCACCGAGCCGCTCGTCATCGTGGTCGGCTCGGAGGGCAAGGGCCTGTCCCGGCTGGTCACCGAGAACTGCGACCAGGTCGTCTCCATCCCCATCGACTCCACGATGGAGTCGCTCAACGCCTCGATGGCCGTGGGCATCACCCTGTACGAGGTGTCGCGACGCCGTGCTGGTTCCTGAGCCCCGGCGGCAGGACACCGGTCGGCCGTACGTCTCCCACCCCTACCCCCTCGGGGTCCACCCCTCTCCCGAGCGCGACGGCAGCGCGAACGTGGCGGTCTACGCCCCGGGGATCCCCGACCTGGACATCGTCTTCCGGCTGCCCGGCGGCCGCTGGCAGCGGCGGCGGCTCACCGGCCGCACCGGCGGCGTGCACCACGGGACGATCCCGCCGGCCGAGCAGCAGCGGCTCTCGGAGACGGGCTTCGACTACCTGCGGCACCGGGACGAGGCCCCGGCCCTGCCCGCCGGCACGGAGTACGGGTTCGTGCCCGCCGACTCGCCGGTCGCCTCCCACCACCGCTCCCCGGACCCGGCCGCCCAGCAGATCCTGCTCGACCCCTACGGCAAGGGGCTGCGCCGCGTCGCCCCGCCGCCCGGCGTCGTCGATCCCGGCCCCGACGCCTACGGGGGCCGCTACGTCTCCGTGGTCGTCCAGCAGGATTTCGACTGGGACGAGGACCGCCGCCCGGCCACCCCGTGGCGGGACACCGTCGTCTACGAGGCGCACGTCAAGGGCCTGACCGCCCTGCACCCGGACGTCCCGGAGGAGCTGCGGGGCACGTACGCCGGGCTCGCGCACCCCGCGATGACCGGGTACCTCACGTCCCTGGGCGTCACGGCCGTCGAGCTCCTGCCGGTGCACGCCCACCTGGACGAGCCGCACCTCACGTCCCTCGGGCTGAGCAACTACTGGGGCTACAACACCCTGGGCTTCTTCGCCCCGCACGCCGGCTACGCGACCGAGGCCGCCCGCGCCCGGGGACCGCAGGGCGTGCTGGACGAGTTCAAGGCGATGGTCCGGGAGCTGCACCGCGCGGGGCTCGAGGTCTACCTCGACGTCGTCTACAACCACACGGCGGAGGCCGGCCAGGAGGAGCCCGCCTACTGCTGGCGGGGACTCGGCGACGAGGCCTACTACCGCCACGGCGAGGACGGCCGCTACGTGGACGTCACGGGGTGCGGCAACTCCGTGAACTTCGGCAACCCGCGGGTGGTGCAGATGGCGCTGGACTCCCTGCGCTACTGGGTGGAGCGCTGCCACGTGGACGGCTTCCGCTTCGACCTCGCCCCCGAGCTGGCCCGGGACGAGCGCCACCGCTTCACCCGCAACCACCCCTTCCTCGTGGCCGTCGGCGCGGACCCCGCCCTGTTCGGGACGAAGCTCATCGCCGAGCCCTGGGACGTGGGCATGGGCGGCTGGCAGACCGGTCACTTCCCCGAGGGGTGGGCCGACTGGAACGACCGCTTCCGGGACACCGTCCGCGACTTCTGGCTCACCGGCCCGCGCAGCATGAGCCTGGGCGGGGACGGGGGCAACGCCGCCCGGCTCGCCGGGGCGCTCGCCGGCTCCTCGGACATGTTCGCCGCGTCCGGGCGCAGCGCCCTGGCGTCCGTGAACTTCGTGACCGCCCACGACGGCTTCACCCTGGCGGACCTCGTCTCCTACGACAACAAGCACAACCAGGACAACCTGGAGAAGAACCGGGACGGGACCAACGACAACCACTCGTGGAACCACGGGGTGGAGGGCCCGGCGCGCGACGTGCGGATCCGGGCCGACCGGGCCCAGACCATGCGCAACGTCATGGCCACCCTGCTCTTCTCCCAGGGCGTGCCCATGATCACGGCCGGGGACGAGTTCGGCCGCACCCAGCGCGGCAACAACAACGCCTACTGCCAGGACAACGAGCTGTCCTGGGTGGACTGGCGGCTCACGCCGGCGGACCGCGCCATGCTCGCGGCCACCCGATCCCTGATCGGCGTGCGCGGGGAGTTCCTGGCCGGACAGCCGTCGCACTTCCCGACGCGCCCCGACGAGGTGATGATGCACTGGTTCGGCCCCGACGGGTCGGCCATGACCGCCGCCGGCTGGCAGACCCCCGGGGCCCGGACCATCCAGGTGCTGATCGGCTCCCGCGGCGGCCGGGTGGCGGGGCTCATGGTGATCAACGGCGCGAGCGCCGACATGGCGATCACCTTCCCGAACCTCGCGGAGCTCCTGCGGCCGGACGAGCAGGGGCACCCCCTCGCGAAGGCCGACGGCGTCTACTCGCTGGTGCACAGCACGGCCTCCGTGCTGCACGGACGCTACGGGACGCGCTACCGGGCGGGCCAGGCGCAGGGCGTGCCCGCCGGCTCGGTGACGCTCTTCCGGGTGCTCTGAGCACCCGGGTGCGCTGAGGGGCCCGGTGCGCTGAGCTTTCCGGTGCGCCGAGCTTTCCGGTGCGCCGAGCTGCGGCGGCCCGCGCGCAAGAGGGGCCGCACCCGTGGATCACGGGTGCGGCCCCTCCTGTGCGCCGCGCGGCGCCGGCGGCTCAGGCGTTGGTCACCAGTCCCAGCTCGGCCTTGTCGGCGAGCTCGGGGTGGGCGGGCAGCACCCGGACGGTGTAGCCGAACGGGCCCGAGCGGTCCACGGTGATCGTGCCGCAGAACTTGTGCCGCCCCCCGCCGAGGTCGCCGACGGGGCTCAGCCCCGCGTACTTGCGCTCGTGGATGTGGTCCGTCTCCGAGACCCGGCCGTACCCGATCTCCGCGCACACGTCCTCCGGGCTCAGCGAGCCGAGGGACACGTAGGCGCACACCGTGAGCTCGTCCCCGATCTGCGGCTCCTGGGCCACGCCCTCGGCGTCCACGTGCTCGACCGCCACCTGGCCCCACGCCTGGCGCACGCGCCCGACCCACCGGGACTTCGCCCGGGCGGCCGCGTGGCCGTCCAGCGCCGCCCGGCGGCCCGAGACGGCGGCCGGCACGTAGAGGTGCTGCACGTAGTCCTCGAGCATGCGCTTGGCGGAGACCTGCGGGCCCAGCGTCGCCAGGGTGTGCTTGACCATGGCCAGCCACTGGTGGGGCACGCCGTCGGTGTTCGGGTCCGAGCCCTCCGCCGTCTCGCCGTAGAACCGCGGGGCCACGTGGTTCTCGATGAGCTCGTAGAGGGCGGCGGCCTCGATGTCGTCGCGCTCGTCCGGGTGCGCGCCCTCGTCGGCGGTCGGGATGGCCCAGCCGTTCTGGCCGTCGTACATCTCGTCCCACCAGCCGTCGAGCACCGAGAGGTTCAGCCCGCCGTTGAGGGCGGCCTTCATCCCGGACGTGCCGCACGCCTCGAGCGGGCGCAGCGGGTTGTTCAGCCACACGTCGCAGCCCGGGAAGAGGGTCCGGGCCATCGCGATGTCGTAGTTGGGGAGGAACACGATCCGGTGGCGCACCTCCGGGTCGTCCGTGAAGCGCACGAGGTCCTGGATCAGGCGCTTGCCCTGCTCGTCGGCAGGGTGGGACTTCCCGGCGACCACGAGCTGGACGGGGTGCTCCGGGTCCAGCAGGATCCGCTTGAGCCGCTGCGGGTCCCGCAGCATGAGCGTGAGCCGCTTGTAGGTGGGCACCCGGCGGGCGAAGCCGATCGTGAGCACGCCCGGGTCGAGGACCGAGTCGGTCCAGCCCAGCTCGGCGTCCGCGAGACCGCGCTTCTTCCACGACGCCCGCAGCCGGGCCCGGACGTCCTCCACCAGGCGGGTGCGCAGCTCCCGGCGGACGGCCCACAGCTCGGCGTCGTCGGCGCCGTAGATCCGGCGCCACCGCGCGGCCCGGTTCAGGTCCGAGCCCATCGGGTCGAGGGCCAGCTCCGCCATGCGGGGGTCGATCCAGGTCATGACGTGCACGCCGTTGGTGATCGAGCCGATCGGCACCTCGTCGACGTCGAAGCCCGGCCACAGCCCCTGGAACATGCCCCGGGAGACCACGCCGTGCAGCTTGGCCACCCCGTTGGCCCGCTGCGCCAGGCGCAGGCCCATGACCGCCATGTTGAACTTGGCGGGGTCGCCGCCGTCGTAGTCCTCGGCGCCCAGGGACAGGACCTTGGCCGTGGGCACGGAGGGGGCGAGACCCGCGTTGAGGAAGTGCTCGATCTGCGCCTGCTCGAACCGGTCGATGCCCGCGGGCACCGGGGTGTGGGTCGTGAACACGGTGGCCGAGCGCACCGCGGTCAGGGCCTCGTCCCACGTCATCGGCTCGGTCCCGTCCGCCGGGTCCATGAGCTCCGCGATCCGCTCGACGCCCAGGAACCCGGCGTGGCCCTCGTTGCAGTGGAAGACCTCCGGGGCGGGCGCCCCGGTCAGCCGGGAGAAGGCCCGCAGCGCCCGGATCCCGCCCATCCCGAGGAGCAGCTCCTGCTGGAGCCGGTGGTCGCCGCCGCCGCCGTAGAGGCGGTCCGTGACGTTGCGGGCGTGGTCGTCGTTGTCCGGGATGTCGGAGTCGAGCAGCAGCAGGGGGACGCGGCCGACGTCGGCCCGCCAGATGTGGGCGGACAGGGAGCGGCCGTTGGGCAGGGGCAGGGTGATCCGGACCGGGCTCCCGTCCTCCTCCCGCAGCAGCGTCAGGGGCATGCCGTCCGGGTCGAGGACGGGGTAGGACTCCTGCTGCCACGCGTCGCGGGACAGGGACTGCTTGAAGTAGCCGTGCTGGTAGAACAGGCCGACGCCCACCACCGGCACGCCGAGGTCCGAGGCGCTCTTGAGGTGGTCGCCGGCGAGGATCCCCAGCCCGCCCGAGTACTGGGGGAGCACGGAGGTGACGCCGTACTCGGCGGAGAAGTAGGCGATGGACCGCGGGGCGTCCTCCGCCTGCGTCTTCTGGTACCACAGGTCGTCGGTGAGGTAGCGCTCGAGATCGGCGTCCAGCTCCTCGATCCGGCGCACCGTGGCCGGGTCCTGGGCGATCTGCTGGATCTCCTCCCGGGTGAGGGAGCCGAGGAGCTTGACGGGGTCCCCGTGGACCGCGTCCCAGGCCTGCGGGTTCAGCTCGGCGAACAGCTGTTCGGTGGGCCGGTGCCAGGACCAGCGGAGGTTCCTCGCGAGTCGGCTCAGAGGGGCGATGGACTCCGGCAGCACGGTGCGCACGGTGAATCTACGGATTGCCTTCACGCCGTCAGACTACCGGTGCGGCGGCGCCGGACGGCGGTGCCGCCGCCCATCCGTCCCCCGGCGCGCCGGACCGCCGCGCCGGGGCCGTGACACCGGGACGGCGACACCGTCCCACGGTTCGACAGCGGGCTTAACGATCGCCGGGTTTGTCGCTAACGTGGTCCAGGTGAGCCAAGCCAACACGCCGCCCCCGTCCGACCCGGCCTCGAGCCCGGCCGGCGCGCCCGCCCCCGACCCCTCGACGACGACGACGCCCGCCCTTCCCGGTGCCGGGACCGGTGCCGCCGCGGCGCCGGCCGAGCAGCCCGCGAAGAAGGCGCCGGCGCGGCGCAGAGCGTCCACCGCCCGGAAGGCCCCGGAGCCCGAGGTCACGGCGCCCGTGGCCGACGAGCCCGGCATCGCCGTCGTCCCCGCGGCGGAGCCCAAGCCGCGTGCCAAGCGGACGTCCACGGCCAGGACGGCCGCGGCGAAGTCGGCCGCAGGGACGCCCGCGGCCAAGGCCGCCGGCACGAGGACGGCCACCGCCAAGAAGGCCACCACGCCGCGGAAGTCGACGACCACGCGCCGGAAGGCCGCCGGCTCGGCGTTCTCCCGCGAGGACCTGGTCTACGGCCGGATCCCGGTCGTCGGCGTGAGCCCCGTGGTCGAGGACGGCCGCTTCCCGGCGAAGGCCGTGCCGGGCGAGTCGATCCGCGTGGGCGCCACCGTGTTCCGTGAGGGCCACGACGCCCTGGGCGTGACCGCGGTGCTCTACGACCCGCAGGGCGCGGAGGCCGAGCGCGTGCCGATGCGCCTCACCACTCCCGGCACCGATCGCTACGAGGCGTGGCTGACGCCGTCGTCCGAGGGCGCCTGGACCTTCGCCGTGGAGGGCTGGGGCGACCTGTTCGAGACGTGGCGCCACGCCGCGGAGATCAAGGTGGGGGTCGGCCAGGACGTCGACCTCATGATGGCCGAGGGCGTCGTGCTCTTCGACCGCGCCGCCGCGGAGCCGGGCCGCCCGGACTCCGACGCCGAGCTGTTCCGCGCGGTCTCCCGCACGCTCGGCAACGGGGAGCTGCCCGCCGAGCACCGGCTCGAGGCCGGCACCTCCGCCGAGGTCCTGGCCGTGGTCGCCGAGCGGCCGCTGCGGGACCTCGTGACCGAGAGCCGCCGCTACCCGCTGAAGGTCGAGCGCGCCGCCGCCGGCCGCGGGTCCTGGTACGAGTTCTTCCCCCGCTCCGAGGGCGCCGTCTTCGACGCCGAGTCCGGCACGTGGGCCTCCGGCACCTTCCGGACCGCCGCCGAGAGCCTCGACCGTGTCGCGGCCATGGGCTTCGACGTCATCTACCTGCCCCCGATCCACCCGATCGGCACGGCGCACCGCAAGGGCCCGAACAACACCCTGGTGGCCGGTCCGCAGGACCCGGGGTCCCCGTGGGCCATCGGCGCCCCCGAAGGCGGGCACGACGCGATCCACCCGGACCTCGGCTCGTTCGAGGACTTCGACGGCTTCGTGGCCCGCGCCGGGGACCTGGGCCTCGAGGTGGCCCTGGACCTCGCTCTGCAGGCCTCCCCGGACCACCCGTGGGTCACCGCGCACCCGGAGTGGTTCACGACCCGCGCCGACGGCTCCATCGCGTACGCGGAGAACCCGCCGAAGAAGTACCAGGACATCTACCCGATCAACTTCGACAACGACCCCGAGGGCCTGTCCCTCGAGGTGCTGCGGATCGTGGAGCTGTGGATCTCCCACGGGGTGAAGATCTTCCGGGTCGACAACCCGCACACCAAGCCCCTGTGGTTCTGGGAGTGGCTGATCGGCACCGTCAACGCCAAGCACCCCGACGTCGTGTTCCTGGCCGAGGCGTTCACCCGCCCGGCCATGATGCAGGGCCTCGCCCGGGTCGGCTTCCAGCAGTCCTACTCGTACTTCACCTGGCGCAACACCAAGAAGGAGATCGAGGAGTACCTCGAGGAGATCAGCCACGAGACCTCGGCGGTGTACCGGCCGAACTTCTTCGTCAACACCCCCGACATCCTCACCGAGTACCTGCAGTTCGGCGGGCCCGCGGCCTTCAAGATCCGTGCCGTCCTGGCCGCCACCGGCTCGCCCCTCTGGGGCGTCTACGCCGGCTACGAGCTCTACGAGCACGTGGCCCGGGCCGGCGCCGAGGAGTACGTCGACAACGAGAAGTACGAGTACCGGCCCCGTGACTTCGCCGGCGCCGAGGAGCGCGGCGAGTCCCTCGCCCCGTACCTCACGCGGCTCAACGAGATCCGACGCCGGCACGCCGCGTTCGGCGACCTGCAGAACCTGACGGTGCAGTCCACGTCCGACGACGCCCTGGTCGCCTACTCGAGGACGAAGACCGTCCGGCACGGGGGCTCGAGCTACAAGGACACGGTGATCGTGGTCGTGAACGTGGACCCGCACGCGACCCGGGAGGGCACCGTGTGGCTGGACCTGGAGACCCTGGACCTGGACGACGCGGACTTCAACGAGGACGGCAGCTTCTGGGTGGACGACCTGCTCAGCGGGAACTCCTGGAAGTGGGGCACGCACAACTACGTGCGCCTGGACCCGCACTACGACCCCGCGCACGTCCTGCACGTCCGCCGCAACGTCAAGTAGGGGCTCGACCGCACCCCGTCGGGGCCCTCCCGGGCGACGTCCCCGGGAGGGCCCCCTCCGCAAGCTCCGATGGCCTCCGACCCACCTGTCCGAAAGGCGGCACCCCCGCATGAGCATCTCGCCGTACTCGCTCAACGCCCCCGGCATCTCCCACGACCCCGACTGGTTCCGCAAAGCGGTGTTCTACGAGGTGCTCGTCCGGGCGTTCTCCGACGCCAACGGTGACGGCTCCGGCGACTTCTCCGGCCTGATCGACAAGCTCGACTACCTGCAGTGGCTCGGCATCGACTGCCTCTGGCTGCCGCCGTTCTTCGAGTCCCCGCTGCGCGACGGCGGCTACGACATCTCGGACTACTACTCGGTGCTCGACGAGTTCGGCACGATCAGCGACTTCAAGCGCCTCGTGGCCGAGGCGCACGCCCGCGGCCTGCGGGTGATCATCGACCTCCCGCTCAACCACACGAGCGACCAGCACCCGTGGTTCCAGGCCTCCCGCGAGGACCCCGAGGGGCCCTACGGCGACTTCTACGTCTGGTCGGACACGGACGAGCTGTACCAGGACGCCCGGATCATCTTCGTGGACACCGAGGAGTCGAACTGGACGTTCGACCCGATCCGCCGGCAGTTCTTCTGGCACCGTTTCTTCTCCCACCAGCCGGACCTCAACTTCGAGAACCCCGCCGTGGTGGAGGCCGTCCACGACGTGGTGAAGTTCTGGCTCGACATGGGCATCGACGGCTTCCGGGCCGACGCGATCCCGTACCTGATCGAGGAGGAGGGGACCAACTGCGAGAACCTCCCCGGCACCCACGACTTCCTGGTCGAGCTGCGGCGCATGATCGACGACCAGTACCCGGGGCGCGTGGTGATCGCCGAGGCGAACCAGATGCCGCACGAGGTGGTGGAGTACTTCGGGAGCGAGCAGGACCCCGAGTGCCACATGTGCTTCCACTTCCCGATCATGCCGCGGATCTTCTACGCGCTGCGGGACCAGAAGGCCGCCCCGATCGTGGAGACCATGCGGGAGACGCCGGACATCCCGCGCGGCACCCAGTGGGGCACGTTCCTGCGCAACCACGACGAGCTGACCCTCGAGATGGTGACCACCGAGGAGCGCCAGGCGATGCTCGGCTGGTACGCCCCCGACTCGCGCATGCGCGCCAACGTGGGCATCCGCCGCCGCCTGGCCCCCCTGCTGGACAACTCGCGGGCCGAGATCGAGCTGATCCACGCCCTGCTCCTGTCCCTGCCGGGCAGCCCGTTCCTGTACTACGGGGACGAGATCGGGATGGGCGACAACATCTGGCTCGACGACCGCGACGCGTCCCGCACCCCCATGCAGTGGACCCCGGACCGCAACGCCGGGTTCTCCAAGGCGGACCCGGGCAAGCTGTACCTGCCCGTGGTGCAGTCGCTGGTCTACCACTACAACCAGGTCAACGTTGAGGCGCAGCTGGCGTCGTCGTCGTCCCTGCTGCACTGGATGCGCCAGATGCTCGCGGTGCGCAAGGCGCACCCGGCGTTCGGCCTCGGCTCGTACGTCGGCGTGGAGACGGACCACGACTCCGTGCTCGCGTTCCTGCGCGTGCTCCCCGACGAGGAGGCCGACGACGGGCGCGGCGAGACCGTCCTGTGCCTGTTCAACCTCGCGCACACCCCGGCGTGCGCCCGGATCCGGCTCCCCCAGTTCGCGGGCCGCGGGCTGCGCGAGCTCTTCGGCGGCGACCTGTTCGGCGAGGTGGACGAGGCCGGGGAGTACCGCATCACCCTCGGCAGCCAGGACTTCTTCTGGCTGCGCCTCCGGGCCGCTCCCCGCGACGACGGCACGTCCCCCCAGACCACGGCCATGCCGATCATCACCGCCACTAAGTCCTGAGCGCGTCCGTGCGTCCGGCCACCTCCTCGCCCGTCCCGGAAGGACCCGATCCCATGACCGACCAGCACCCCCACGAGCTCCTCGACCTCCTGCGCCGGTGGCTGCCGCGGCAGCGGTGGTTCCCCTTCGCGGACGGCGGTGCGGGCACGGAGCTGCGGGTCGTCGCCCAGCTGGCCCTCCCGGACCAGGAGGGCGCCGGCGCCCGGCTCCTGCTGGTCGAGGCCTCCGAGGGGGCGCGCACCGAGCTGCTCCAGGTGCCGCTGAGCTTCCGCGCCGCGCCCCTGGAGGGCGCCGAGCGCTTCCTCGTCGGCGAGCTGGCGCCCGCCGCGGCCGAGGACGCCGGGACGGGCGTCCCGGCGGAGGAGACCGCCACCCCGCGCCGGGCCGCGCGCTTCCTCCGGGACCGGGCCGCCCGCGCCGGCCGTGCCGTGGCCCACCGCACCGGGCTGCCGCTGCCCGGTGCGGAGGACGCCGTGGCCGGCCCCTGGGTCTACGACGGGGTCGGCGACCCGGCGTTCGTCGGGCCGGTCCTGGGGCTCATGCAGCGCGCGGAGCAGCTCAGCTCGGGCCCGCTGGGGCTGACCGTGACGGGCGCGCACGCCGACGTGCTGCGCGTCCCCTACGCGGTCGAGACGCCCGCGCAGGTCCGCGTGATCTCGAGCGAGCAGTCGAACTCCTCGGTGATCCTCACCCCGCCCGCGGGCCGGGCGGACGCCGACGCCGTGATCGTGAAGTTCTTCCGCGTGCTGGGGGAGGGCGACAACCCGGACGTGGAGGTGGGTCGCGAGCTCACCGCGCTCGGCTGCCCCGCGGTGCCGAGCACCTTCGGGTGGCTCGACGCCCGCTGGCGCACCGGGCTGAGCACCGTGCAGGGCCAGCTGGCCGTGGCCACCGAGTTCCTCGCCGGCTCCGCCGACGCGTGGGGCCGGGCCGTCGAGGCCGCGGAGCAGGGCACGGACTTCACCGAGGAGGCCCGCGAACTGGGCCGCACCACCGCGCGCGTGCACCGCGACCTGGGCCGCGCGTTCGGCGCGGACGTCCCCGACGACGCCGCCCGCGCCCGCCTCCTGAACGATCTCGGCGGACGCCTGCGCTGGGCCCGCACGGAGACCGGCTCCCTGTTCTCGGAGCACTCGGCCGCCCTCGACCAGCTGATCACCTCCCTCGGTGACGTGCCGGAGCTGCCCCCGCTGCAGCGCATCCACGGCGACTACCACCTGGGCCAGGTCCTGCAGACCGAGGACGGGCAGTTCAAGGTGCTCGACTTCGAGGGGGAGCCCCTGCGCGCCATCGAGGAGCGCACCCGGCCGGACGTCGCCCTGCGCGATGTGGTCGGCATGATGCGCTCCTTCGACTACGCCGCCGCCTTCGGCGCCCGTGCCGGCGCGGCGGACGCCGAGGCGTGGGGCCGGCGCGCCGGCGACGCGTTCCTGGCGGGCTACGAGCAGGGCGCCGGGCACCCGGTGGACCGCGGTTCCCCGCTGTTCCAGGCGCTGTGGCTGGACAAGGCCCTGTACGAGGTCGTCTACGAGCAGCGCAACCGCCCCGACTGGGTGGACGTCCCGGCAGCGGCGGTTCGCCGTTCACTGGAGAGCCTCCGGTCGCGTAGCGTGAACCCTGATACCGCCGGTGCGGACCCCGCCCCCGGCACCGACCACGACGACGACAGCTCCCGCTCCGCGCGGCTCATCCCTGCGGCAGCGGGAACGGAAATCGAGGACGCAGTGAGCGCCAGCACTCCGCAGGACCGATCCGACCCCGTCCAGAAGTCCCGCGCCGTCCCGGCCGGCCACGACGTGGCCCCTGCGGGACCGGTGCACGTGGCCGAGCACGTGCTGGCCGCCGTGTCCGAGGGCCGCCACCACGACCCGCACGGCGTCCTGGGCGCCCACCTGAACCCGGACGGCAGCGTCACCGTGCGCACGCTGCGCCGGTTCGCGTCCGCGGTCGCGGTCGTGACGCAGGACGGCACCTTCGAGCTCGAGCACGAGTGGGGCGGCATCTTCACGGGCGTGGTCCCCGCGCACGAGCCGGGCCGGATCCCCGACTACCGCGTGGACGTGACCTACCGGGACCTGGAGCCACAGCGGCTGGACGACCCGTACCGCTTCGGGCCGACCCTCGGCGAGCTGGACCTCCACCTCATCGGCGAGGGCCGCCACGAGACGCTGTGGACCGTCCTCGGCGCGCACGTGCGCCGCTACCCCTCCGCGATGGGCGACATCACCGGCGTGGCCTTCGCCGTGTGGGCGCCCAACGCCCAGGCGGTGCGGGTCATCGGCGACTTCAACGGCTGGGACGGCAGCGAGCACGCCATGCGCTCCCTCGGCTCCTCGGGAGTGTGGGAGATCTTCGTCCCGGGCCTGGGTTCCGGCGCCACCTACAAGTTCCGCATCCTCGGCCGGGACGGCGGCTGGCGCGAGAAGGCGGACCCCATGGCCTTCGGCACCGAGGTGCCGCCGTCCACCGCGTCCCGCGTCTTCGAGTCCGACTACGAGTTCCAGGACGACGCCTGGATGGCGCGCCGGGCGGCGACCGATCCGCACAACGCGCCCATGAGCGTCTACGAGCTGCACATCGGCTCGTGGCGCAAGGGGCTCGGCTACAAGGACCTCGCGAAGGAGCTCGTCGAGTACCTCACCTGGCAGGGCTTCACCCACGTGGAGTTCATGCCCGTGGCCGAGCACCCGTTCGGCGGGTCCTGGGGCTACCAGGTGACGTCCTACTACGCCCCGTCCTCCCGCTTCGGCAGCCCGGACGAGTTCCGCTACCTCGTGGACAAGCTGCACCAGGCCGGCATCGGCGTGATCGTGGACTGGGTCCCGGGCCACTTCCCGAAGGACGAGTGGGCGCTGGCCCGCTTCGACGGCGAGCCCCTGTACGAGCACGCCGACCCCCGCCGCGGCGAGCACAAGGACTGGGGGACGCTGATCCCCGACTACGGCCGCAACGAGGTCCGGAACTTCCTGGTGGCCAACGCCTCCTACTGGCTCGAGGAGTTCCACGTGGACGGCCTGCGCGTAGACGCGGTCGCGTCCATGCTCTACCTGGACTACTCGCGCAACGAGGGGGAGTGGGAGCCCAACGTCTTCGGCGGCCGCGAGAACCTCGAGGCGATCGCGTTCCTCAAGGAGGCCAACGCCACCGCGTACAAGCGCACCCCGGGGATCGTCATGATCGCCGAGGAGTCGACGTCCTACCCGGGCGTGACCCGGCCGACCGACGCCGACGGGCTGGGCTTCGGGCTCAAGTGGAACATGGGGTGGATGAACGACACCCTCGAGTACATGGCGGAGGACCCGGTCAACCGGTACTACCACCACAACAAGCTCACGTTCTCGCTGGTCTACGCGTTCTCGGAGAACTTCCTGCTCCCGATCTCCCACGACGAGGTCGTCTACGGCAAGGGCTCGCTCCTGCGCAAGATGCCGGGCGACCGGTGGCAGCAGCTCGCCAACGTCCGCGCGTACCTGGCGTTCATGTGGGCCCACCCCGGCAAGCAGCTGATCTTCATGGGCACGGAGTACGCCCAGGAGTCCGAGTGGTCCCAGGAGCACGGCCTCGACTGGTGGCTCTCGGAGACCCCGCCGCACAAGGGCGTCCAGGAGCTGGTCCGCACCCTCAACGGGATCTACCGGGAGACCCCCGCGCTGTACGAGCGGGACAACAACCCTGCCGGCTTCGAGTGGATCGACGCGGCCGACGCCGGGCGCAACACGCTCTCCTTCACGCGCTGGGACGAGCAGGGCAATCCGCTCGTGTGCGTGGCGAACTTCGCCGGCAACCCGCACGAGAACTTCCGGCTGGGCCTCCCGTGGGCGGGGGAGTGGGTCGAGGCGCTCAACACGGACTCCGAGCTCTTCGGCGGTTCGGGCGTGGGCAACCTCGGCAAGGTCACCGCCACCGAGGGCGCCCACAACGGCAACCCCGCCTCGGTCGAGCTGACCGTTCCGCCGCTCGCCGTCCTGTACCTCAAGCCGGCCGAGCACTGAGCCGGCCCCGGCCGTTCCCGCGGGAGCCGGCCGGAGTCACGGGAAGGGCCCGGATCCTCGGATCCGGGCCCTTCCGCCGTCCCGGGATCGGAACGCGGGGCGCTAGGAGAAACCGCCGGCGGGCGACGGCGGGGGTCCGGGAGGCCGGTTTGCACGGGCCGCGGAAACCGAGTAACTTCGTCCAAGTCGTCGCGGCGAGGAACTCCTCCGGGAGATCCACGGGGCGGCATCCCCCGCCGAACGGTCCCGACCGAGCAGCCAGCGAGTTGCACGGGAACGGAAGAGTGTTAGGGTGGGAGATTGTGAGCTTCGCCGGAAGGCGGCGCCGTCACGATCGGGTAACCAAGAGTTCACCTGAGATTGACCGGGGTCGACCGGAAGGGCTAAGGTTGCAGAGCACTCCGGCAGCAAGGTGTCAAGCGAGACACGGCTGATCGGTCTGTTGTTTGAGAACTCAATAGTGTGCCATGTTTGTTGATACCGGATGTTTTATTCGGTTGATTGGTTGTTGCCGTCCTGCCTCCGTGGGGTGGTGGCGACATTTTCAGCCGGGGT